>JBEKAF010000039.1:0-34994 GCA_050018355.1 Terriglobales bacterium
GTTCGCCTTCCCGCCGGAATGGGCGTTCACCTTCAGACCGGAATGCTGTTCGGAATCACAACGGAATCGTGTTCGGCTCCAGAGCGGAATCGCGTTCACCTTCCACCGGATTCCCCAGCTTCGGTGTGGGGGATTTGCCGCCGTCCTCAATAACCCTTTCCAATTCAGATTCACGAATCATCGTGCGACCGCCAACTTTTGTGCGCCGCAATTTTCCTTGACTGAGCCAAGCGCGAACAGTCCAAACACTGATTTTGCCCAAGCGTTGCGCCGCCTCTTCGACTGAAAGCAGATTGTCCAAAAGCAACCTCCTAAGAGAAGAATCGTGATGCCAAATGTGACCTTGTATCAGCATGTTCTGAGTGGTACACATGAGCATGTACCGGTAATGTGCAAGCATCTCATGCTGAGTGTGATGAGTTAAAGGGCACATATTGCATCACGTAAAGGTGGTCGTTACGATAATCCAGATACCTTTCGATTTTGAGTTCCGAACGGCAAACGTCCAATGGTCGTTGGCGAGTGCCCGAATCACTGGTTGGGCCAAGCGTACCGATGCGACACAAGATGGCTCCGCGCTCATGGCCGAAGTTACGACTTCCGAGTTGACCTATTCCATCAAGTATCCGCGTAAGAACCTGCCAGAGGGTCGTTGGGACAATTTGTGGCTTGAAGCATATTCAGACCGAGACGTTGAACGTGCTCTATCGGATTGGGAACTCACGCTTCTCCTTCCCTCAGGCAAAGCGCACGGGGATGAAACGGAATTTAGAAAGCACACTCAGCCAGCCATCGCTTGGGACATGCGGGACGAGTTCTTGCGTCTGAAGCCGAATTACGAGGACGTGAAAACATTCTTGCAAAAGTGGGGTCGTTGGAGCTTTGCGGAATTTGTCGAGTTGCGCGAAATCATCAGTTTACAGCAAGCGGTACGCGACGCCCTTACGTCGTCAGCCGAGGGTTGGTTTGCAGGTGCGATGTGTTTTCCACCTATCGGACGGCGCACTCAGAAATACCCATATTTCAGATTCTTGACCGACATGTGCGAGGTCGCAATTCGCCTAACGGTCACCGTTGACCTCCTCAGAAAAACGAAATTTAAGCTATGCGGCCGAGATGACTGTCGGCAGCCGTTCCCGGTCACATCGAAGCGCGAAAAGAACTATTGCAGTCGAGAATGCGGACATTTGGAGTTGGTGCGAAGGAAAAGAAGAAAAAGCAATTCGGTCGAGGTCGCGTAAGGGGTCAAGAGCGGGGAAGGAGAGTTCGTGCACTCGGTTGCACATGTCGATCAGCAGAGGTGCGCGGTGACGCAGGAAATGCATAGTACCGGACTTGACAGGCGGTATACGACAGACGCTGAATGGCTGACTGCTGAGGAAGCCGCCGCCCATTTGAAGGTCAAAACCCGGACGCTGCTCCTCTGGGTGCGTCAGAAAAAGATTCGTGGGTACGTGCTGTCTGGGATTAAGAGGCGAGTGTGGCGATTTCGAAGAGCCGATTTAGACACGACCCTCCTTGCTAAAGATGCGAGCGTGCTATGATCCAACCGCCGTCCGTGCTCGTGACGAAAGGAGAAGGAAAATGAAACGGGCACGGCATCAAAAAGGATCGGTAGTTTTCGACAAGCGCCGAAAGACTTGGAATTTCCTGACGAGTGAAAACGGGAAACGACGCTCCAAGCTGATCGGCACCAAACAGCAGTATCCAACAAAATCTTCGGCGTGGGATGCAGCCGAGAAGTTGCGTTCCGCACCAGTACCAGCGAGGAACACCACGGTACCAACCGTGAGCACACTTGTTGAGCAGTACAGAGCGGAAAAAATGCCACAGCGATTTAGCACGCGGCGAAGCTACGAGTGTTGGATCAGCGGCCACATTTTGCCGAAGTGGGGCGTATGTCCGGTGACTGATCTCCAAGCCCGCCCTGTCGAGCTGTGGCTGCGTTCGCTGAACCTTGCACCTAAGAGCAAGGTCCACATTCGAGGCTTGCTGCGTAAGCTGTGGGAATACTGCATGTGGCGGGGAGACATCCCAACCCAGCGGAATCCTCTTGAACTTGTCAGCGTGAACGCGGCGACGACGAGAGCACAGCGACCGCGTAGTCTAACCGTGGAAGAGTTCCAAGGATTCGTGCAGCATTTGAGCGAGCCTTTCCGCACAATCGCGGTTGTCTCTGTGTGCCTTGGCCTTAGAATCAGCGAATGCCTAGCCTTGCGCTGGGCCGATGTTGATTGGCTCAATGGCAGGCTGACAGTCGAGCGCGGCATTGTCATGCAGGTAGTAGGTGATGTGAAAACCACAGAGTCAAGACGGCAGATCAGTGCTGACAGCACACTGCTCGCCGTACTGGCGATGTGGCGACGTAGCACGCAGTTCTCTGCTGCCACGGACTGGATTTTCGCCAGCCCTGCCCAGGTGGGACGGTTGCCGTGGTCTTATCCGTGGGTTTGGCACATCTTCCAGAATGCGGCAGCAGACGCAGGAGTCGGCAAGCTGGGGACGCACACCATGCGTCACTCTTACCGCTCGTGGCTTGACGCTGCTGGCACGTCGATAGCCGTACAGCAAAGGCTCATGCGTCACGCGGACATCAGAACAACGATGAACACATACGGCGACGTGGTGACTGACGAGATGGCTCAGGCTAATTCGAAAGTGGCAGGGATGGCGTTAACTGATCGCGTCAGTGATCGCATCCTCGCTAAGTAGTTGAAAAACTGGCGGAGAGAGTGGGATTCGAACCCACGTTACCCTTTCGAGTAAACACGCTTTCCAAGCGTGCGCCTTCAGCCACTCGGCCATCTCTCCGGCGCCGTGTGAAGTGATTGTTTTGATTCTAACAGTGCTACGAACTGCCGCGAACTGCAGATCCCTCCCCTTCGACTTCGCTCAGGGTCGGGATGACAACTGAGAGGACTGGCTGCTGCTGTTAGCCCTGCTGTTGTTAGCTTTTCTCGGGCTTGTGCAGCTGCTGGGCCAGGTAATTCTCGTAGGTCATCTCCTTAATCGCGTGCAGTTGCCCTTCCAGCCAGTCGATGTGGTGTTCTTCGTCGAGCAGGATCTTCTCCATCAGTTCGCGCGAACCGTTGTCGCCGACCGCCACGCTGGCCTTGATCCCGTCGTTCAGGCGTTTCACGGCCGTGTATTCGAGCTGCAGATCGTTCTCCAGTTGCTGCTTCAGGGTTTGCCCGATATTGATCTTGAAATAGTCGGTCATGTTGGGAGTGCCATCGAGCAGCAGGATACGTTCCATCAGCTTTTCGGCATGCTGCATTTCTTCGATGGATTCCTTGCGGGTGTGCTTGGCCATCCGTTCATAGCCCCAGTTCTCGCACATCTCGGCGTGAAGGAAATACTGGTTGATGGCGGTGAGCTCGGCTTTCAGCATTTCGTTCAGAATGGCAATGACTTTTGCGTCGCCTTTCATAGTTTGCCTCTCTTTTGTCTCTTTTCGGATGAAGAATCAGTGATGGAGATCGGTTCTCAATTCCCAGGTCCCGGTTCTCAGTGAAAAGCTCAACAGTTCTAACTGAGAACTGGACTTGCGCGCACTGGACACTCTCCGGACTGCAACAATTTGGCCGGCAATCAGTATGCGACAAGGAATTGTACTAGAAGAAAAGAATCAGGAGCGTGATCCCGAAGCAGCGGCCGCGGCGCTGGGCGTTTCTGGCGCCGCCGGAGCGTGGCCGTTGGTTGGTTGGGCAGGTTGGGCGGGCTTTGCCTGAGCGACGCCTTCCAGCACGCGATGATTCAGGCAGTAGAGCGCGAGTTCCAGACGATCAGCCACTCCCAGTTTGTCGTAGACTTTGCGGAGATAATTCTTGACTACCTGCTCGGTGGTGCCAACCCGCAGCGCAATCTCTTTGTTCTTCATCCCCTGCGTGACGCAGGAAACGATGAGCGACTCTTTGGGCGTGAGCGACACTTTGGGACGCGACCCCACCGGACGCAAACCTTGCGTGCGATAGGCCTGCATCACCCACGCGACGGCGCGTCTTTCGAGCCAGGGTTCACCCTGGGCGACTTTGCGCAGGCATTCCACCAGCATTTCCGGCTCAATTTCGCGCGAAACGACGCCATGGGCGCCGCGCCGGAAAAAGTCGAGCGTCATCTCCTCGTCGGGCTCCTGCAGCACGACCACCAAACGGCAGCTCGTACTTTGTCGAAGAAGATCGGAAACAGCGTCCGCTGGATTCGGGGCCAGGGCCGCCTCAAAGATCACAATGTCGGCGGAAAATTTTTGAATGGCGGCAACGGCCTGATCGAGGCTCTCGGCCTGGCCGACAACCCGGATGTCGTCCTCAAGCGCAAAGATCTTGCGCAGCCCGGCGCGGAAAATGGCCTGGCTATCCGCCACAATCACGCGGATCGTGCCTTTGCCGTCCTCAGGTTGAATACCTTCGCCCGGCTCAACGCTGACCGAAGTGCTGCCCATCCGTCCTCTTTTCGCGCCCTACCAGGCGCGGCCGTTCTTTCACGGCAGAACCGCCCAAACTACCTGCGCTCAAAACGGTACTCGTCAATCACCACGCCGACTCCACGCCGGCCACCATCTGCGAAACTGCGCACCACTCGTCCGCGACAATCCACCTGCACGTCGGCTTCTGCGCCCACGACATCGGCGGGAAGAGAAATCGTAAAATCGACAGCCGAACCTACGGGCACATCGGCATCCATGCGGAACAGAACGCCATTGGCGGAAATGTTCTCGGTCTCGACCGTCCTTCCAATGACCGCAGACTGGCCCGTGACTCCAGACTGGTTGACTGCCGACTTCAATGCCACCGGCAGTTTGATGGGAAAGCGCGGCGCGCCTTGCACGTCCGTATAACCTCTTCGATTCTTGCTGACTTCAGCAACGGTTCCCTTGGCGGCTTCAGACACGTTTGCGACGACCTTCCTTCCGGTTCGTACCGTGCACCACTCCGAGTGAGCCTGTGCACATTTCAGGGCGAGATTACACCCCAGCATCGGCATTGCAAAGTTACGGAAGTCATGGAACAAAGGCGGCGAAGTGCCACTGGTACAGGGACTTAGAGGCGTAGTTGAGCACTCAGCATTCAGCACTCAGCATTCAGTCAGGTCCCCCTGCGATCAGTCTCCACCTTCTTAATGAAACCGGCCAGCATTCTCTTGACCTCAATGGTGGACTGATCGAGCTTGTTGTATTCTTCGTCGGAAAGAAACCCCAAATCCTTGGCGAACAGGAAATGGTACTCGAGTTCGCTGGCCGATCCGGCGGCGATATGCAGGAAACGCTGGAACTCGGCATTGCCACGCTTCCCGCATCCCTCGGCAATATTCGCCGCAATCGAAGCTGGGCATCGGCGGATCTGGCTGGTGAGGCCATAGATCTCTTGTTTAGGGAACTCCGCAGTAGCTCGATAGCTGGCCAGGGTAAGTGCATGCGCTTTTTGCCAAACCATCAAATCCCCGAAAATTCTTCATGGTGATCTCCAAAGGCAGCACCAAAAAAAGGGGAACTGAATGCTGAGTGCTGAATGCTGAATGCTGAGTCAGAACTTTGTCGCTTCGGTGAAGTTAAATTCTTTCACCTTCATCGCCGGCACAACCATGTCGAACGATTCCTCTCCGCTGGCGCGAACTGGGGCGCTCATCGCCTCGACATTCGACAGCATCGAGATCAGGTTTTGGTTAAAGCGGAAATTGCGCAGACCACACTGGATCTTGCCGTTCTCAACCAGGAACGTTCCGTCGCGGGTCATGCCAGTCACGATCTTCTCGTACGGATCCACTTCACGGATGTACCACAGGCGCGTGACGAGCACGCCGCACTCGGTTGAGGCGATCATTTCCTCTACGCTTTGCGGCTCTTCGACGCTTCGCGGCTTTTCTGGCGCGCCGAAAACTTTTTCTGGTACATCGAAAACAATGTTCAGCGGCATCTCGCCCATTTCGTTGGGCAAGGGAAATCCGTGGCCGGTGGGTTCGATGGGACCGACCTTGCCGGCATAGTCTGAATTCTTCATCTTCCGTGCCGTGGCGCGCGCATACACTACGCGCTTCACCACGCCATTCTCGACCAATTGCACGCGCTGGCGTGGCATGCCCTCGCCATCGAACGGCGAACCCGCCTGCAGAGGATGCGCGGCGTCATCGCAGATATTGATGTTCTCTCCGAAAAGTTTCGTGCCGATCCGGTCGTTTAGAAACGAGCGTTGGTCCAGAATCGCCACGCCGCTGTAGTCCCAGAACATGAAGCCAACGATGTCGAGGACGGCGGCCGGTTCGAGAATTACCGCGTACTTGCCCGGCGCAATCTCGCGCGGGTGGGCTGACTCGACTGCCTTGTGCGCAGCCGTGTCCGCCAAACGCACAGGATCGAGGTTACTCACATCGGGCGAATTCAATTTCTGCCAGCCGGAAGAATCCTCGGCCAGCATGGTGATCGAAATCTCCGCCAGCGTCTGGTGATGCCAATTCACCAAGCCGCGCGAATTGAAGATTCCTTCCCGTGATTCCGAGTTCGAGTAGATGCCCGCTGTCGTCAGCTTGTGTTTCGCGGCAACGGACACGATGCTCTTCACCACCTCCGCGCGATCGGCGGGAGTGATGGCTGCGGTCTCGTCAAAAAAACGTGTCGCGCGGACAGTTTTTTCCCCGGACTTGTCCCCGGAATTTGCCTCTTCTGCCGTAGGCATCGGCAGCAAGTCCGGATCCGGCGCCTGCACTCTTGCGAGATGCTCCGAAGCAGCCACTGCCCGCTGCAAACTCTCGTCGTCAAACTGATTGGTAGTGGCGCGCGCGGTACGGCCTGCAAAATTCGTGCGGATCGAAACGATGGAGTTCTCTTCCTCCACATTCTGATGAATGGTGTTGTTGGCGAAACGGGTCAGGGCGAAGCGGGAGCCGGTGAAGAGGGCTTCGACCTCGTCAGCGGACGAGAAGCGGCGAATCCGGTCGAAGATGCCGGCGGCTTTGTCTTTGGTCAGCATTGATGACAATTCACCACGAAGTCACAGAGACACAGGGAAAATTGGTAATTGGGTAATTTGTAATTTGTAATTTGGTAATTTGAAACCGGTGCCATGCCCCTTGATCTGGAGTTTTTAAATTGCGAAATTACCCGATTGCCACATTACAAATTTTCTCTGTGCCTCCGTGGTGACAACCATTTCAAGCTTTCGTCAACTTCCCTGGTATGCCGAACCGACGCGAATGTTTCGGAACCGGGCCGGGCTTGCGCCATGTCCGGTGCCCACGACCTGCTGCGGCTGGCCCTTGCCGCAGTTTGGAGTTCCCCACAGCGTCCACTCCTCCCGCGAGCAAATCGCGTCCATCGAATTCCAAAACTCCGTGGTGATCCCGGAATAAGAAGGATTTTTCAGCATGCGCACCCGCTTACCGTTCTTGATCTCCCACGCGATCTCGCATCCGAACTGAAAGTTGTAGCGCTTGTCGTCAATCGACCAGGACTTGTTGGTCTCCATGTAGATGCCCTGGTCGGTCGCGGCAATGAGCTGCTCCACGCTCAGCGGCTTCTCTCCGGGCAGAATGCTGACGTTGGTCATGCGAATCATGGGCAGCCGATTCCAACCTTCGGCGCGCAGCGTTCCACCGGATCGTGCCGCGCCGATGGTGTGGGCCGTTTCGCGCGAACTGAGATATCCAGTGAAGCGTCCTTGCGTGATAATGGGCGTCGACTGCGCGGCCACACCTTCGTCGTCATAGGCGAAAGTTCCCAGGCCCGGTCCGTGTTCCTGCCGCGCATCGGCCACGACGTTGACCAGTTCGCTGCCGTAGCGCAGCTTTCCCAGTTTCTCGAGAGTGAGAAATGAGGTGCCGGCAAAATTCGCTTCCATGCCGAGCACACGATCCAGTTCAATCGGATGCCCGATGGATTCGTGAATCTGCAAACCCAGTTGCGATCCATCCAGAATGATTGTGGCCGTGCCTTCTGGGCACTGCTCGGCCTGGTGCAACGCGACGGCTTCTTCCGCCACGCGCCGGGCATTCTCCAGCAATTTCATTTCTTCGATCAGTTCGTAGCCGCGGTTCTGCCAGTGCCCGCCGAACGAGTTCGGATAGGATCGCTTCTGAATCTCGCAACCGGCAAACGCATACGCCGTATAGCCTGCGCCGGTCGAATATTTTGTCTGATGGATGCTAGAGCCCTCGGACGAAAGAAACCACGACTCTTCGCGCTGAAAGTTCATTCCGGTTTCGGCGAGCGTGACGCCGTCGACGGCGCGCATCTCCGCGTCAACCTTCAGCAACAGATCGAGATTCTGTTCCACCGACGTGGTGAATGGATCGACGTTGTAGGGTGTCGTCCACTCCGCCACCGCCGCAGGTTCGGAAGCCAGTCGAACATCCTCCCGTTTCACACGCGCCGAGGCCTTCGCAATTTCAACCGCCCGCGCGGCCGCCGCTTCCACCGCGGCGCGGCTCAAATCCGCGGACGCGGCAAACCCCCACGCGCCTTCCGCAATCACGCGCACGCCGATGCCGAGCGACTCGGACTCCGAGGCGTGACCCACTCGTCCGTTCTTGGTGGTCAGCGAGCGGTTGCGGATCGACACCACACGCGCGTCGGCGTAAGTAACTCCGCGCACGGATGCGGTGTCCAGAGCCAGGTGGGCAGTGGTCTTCATTTTCAGATTTAACGTACCATGAGAGGCTATCGTCTGTCGGTCAGTGCATGCCGGGCGCGGCAACGGCCAGCGGAGCTTTCTTGCGCGCAACTTCGGCGAGAAAGCGGCCGCCCTGCAAACGGTCTTCACTCCTGTTCTTACCGTCTTCGTTAGTGCCGCCGGGATCGGTCCACAAGCCGCCGACTTCCACCTTGCCTGAGCCTGCCGCCATCTTGGTGGGCTGGCGCCGTTGCTTATCGACGTAAGCTTTGATCACTTGCGTCGTCACCCTGGCGGCGAGATAACCGTGCTCCCCTTCTTCGAGCAACGTGCAAACGATGATTTCCGGGTTTCTTCTCGGCTCCACGCCCACAAACCATCCATTGTCCTTGAATTTTTTCCCGCCCGCGCCTAGCCTCGCCTTACCCGCATTGCTGATAGTCTGAGAGCTGCCGGTCTTGCCGGCGATGTCCATTCCCGGAATGTGCGCCGAGGGAGCCGTGCCTTCCGGCAGCAGAACCCGGCCCAACGCATCGGTGATGGTGTTCCATCCCGTCGGGTCAATCGGAATATTTTTCACTTCCGTATAGTGCGTGGTCTCAACAAACCCCGGCGGCAGGTTCGTGGGATTGATCACGTGCGGGACCACCATGCGGCCATCCGACGAGATGGCGCTAACTGCGCGCATCAGTTGCACCGGAGTGATCGCCACCGCGCCCTGGCCGATGCCAACCGAAATCGTTTCTCCGGCGAACCACTTCTGCTTGAAATTGCGGATCTTCCATTCTTCCGAGGGCATCACGCCACTCGCTTCGTTGGGCAGGTCGATACCAGTCTTCTGCCCCAATCCAAATGCGGTCGCGTATTTTGCGATGCGA
The DNA here is from genome assembly GCA_050018355.1 of Terriglobales bacterium. Classification (GTDB taxonomy): domain Bacteria; phylum Acidobacteriota; class Terriglobia; order Terriglobales; family Acidobacteriaceae; genus Acidiflorens. The sequence continues at coordinate 9,479 of JBEKAF010000039.1, forward strand.
TCGATGCCGAGCTTTTCCGCCAGCGTGTAAAAGAAAACATCGCACGACTGGTAGATCGCTTTCGTGATCTCAACCTCGCCGTGGCCGCTTTTCACCCAGCATGCGAAGCGCCGGCCATAGAACGTGGCGCCCCCGTTGCAGTGCACGTGGAGGGTCTGGGCGATGCCTTCCTGCCATCCGGCGGTCGCCATGATGACCTTGAACGTCGAGCCCGGCGCAAGCTGGGCCTGAATCGCTTTGTTCAGCAGTGGCTTGTCGGGATCGTCGACCAGCTTGCTCCACTCGTCCCGCGAAATCTTCACCGCGAAATCGTTGGGATCGAAAGTCGGACGGCTCACCATCGCCAGAATTTCTCCGGTGTGTGGATCCATCGCCACGATGGCGCCGTTCTTTCCTTCGATTGCCTCTTCCGCCGCGATTTGCAAATCGAGGTCGACCGTAAGCTTGAGCTGCTTGCCCGGCTCCGCCGGCGTTTCGTCCAGGCGCCCGACCTCGCGCCCATGGCTATTCACAATCGCCCGCCGGAATCCGTTTTTGCCCATCAGGATGCTGTTGTATTGCTTCTCGACTCCGCTCACGCCGACCACGTCGCCGGGGTTGTAGAGCTCGAACTGCGGCTGGTTGAGCATGTCTTCGGTCACTTCGCCGACGTAGCCGATCAGGTGCGCCATAAAGCCGTTGCGCGGATACAGCCGCCGGTGCGCCATGATGGTTTCAAGCTCGGGAAGCTCGTTCTTGTGCGACTCGATGAACGCCAACTCGTCCGGTGTGATGTCTTCCTTCAAAAAAATCGGCTGGTACTGCGGCATCGACGAAAAGCGCCGGATGCGCTGCCGCACTTCGTCGGGGTTCAAGTGCAGCCCCTTGGCGATGGCATCCGCGTCCGCGTTCAGATCTCGCGCAGAATCGCGCAGCAGCAGCGCGGAAAACGAGGGGTAGTTATCGACAATGATCCGGCCTTCGCGATCCAGGATTTTGCCGCGCGGCGCCAGAATCGGCACATTGCGAACGCGGTTCTGCTCCGCCAGTTGCGCGTACTTGCCGCTTTGCATCACCTGCAACCGCCACAACCCATATGCCAGAAGCAGGAAAATGAACAGTACGACGTACTGCACGACGGTGAGCCGGAGGGCGGAAACTTTTTCTTCGCGGCCGAACATCAATCCTCAGTTCTTGCAATCCTCAGTTCTTGCCAGCAAGCGCGGGCGCCCCAGCCTGAATCGAAATCGGCGATTGCGATGGGCCCGGAAAGCTACTGGAAATGTTAACTCTATTGTAACCTGCGGCCCGTCTCGCCCGAAATATTGAACCGTAAACGAAAGTTTTCTACTCGAATGCTGGTAGTTCCAGTGGAATCGGGGCAATCACGTCAAGCCATATCAAGCCAACCGGTGGGTCATGTCCAACCGTGGATTGAACTTGGCACCCCCTACGGGCAACAATACCGGCAGGACTTGCGTCTTAGATACTTACGGCTAAGGAATTGAATGCGGATTCGCAGTTTCATCATCGCTTACGCGCTCGTGCTCGCCATTCTGCTGTTCGCCGACCGGCGCCCAGGATCCACGCAGCAGGATCGCTATTCGCACGTGGTGGACCTGACCGATGGACAGAGTGCAACGGCGACGCACGCCACGGCCCCAGAATCCAGAACCCGCATCATTGCTCCCGCTGCGCTCATTCCCGGGACTTGGGCAGCCGGGCAGATTCCGCCTGAGCGGCTCGTGGCTCCGCTGGTAGTGATGGATTTGAACGCAGCGCTTGAGGGCAACCCGCAGATTTCTCTCGACGATATCGCCGCGTGGGAATCGCAGCACGGCATGATTCCGCAAGGAGCCGTCGTCGCCATCCGCCGCGCCGGCGCCTCCGATGCTCTGTCCACAACGCCGTTTCCCATCGCCCGCGACGCGGCTGAGTTCCTCATGGACGCTCGCTACACCATCGGCTTTGCCGTCGAGACGCCCGTAAACTTGACCTCCGACCGAACGCTGGCGCAGCAGCTCGCCCTCCACGGAAGTTATGTGGTGGAAGGAACCGCGCGCTTTACCTCGCTGCCTGCGACCGGTTCGCTCATCATCGTCGCCCCGGCAAAAAACAAAAAACCTGGAGAGGCCCCGGTCCGCATCCTCGCCATGGTCAGATAGTCGTTGGTTGTTAGTCGTTGGTCGCTGATCATTGACCGCTGGTCGCTAGTCGGTCGTCTCTTTTTTCTGCACCACATTTCACTTCGAAATCATCTACCCATCCGGAGGAAACTTCATGTCTGACCCGCGCTATCCAATTGGAAAGTTTTCCTACACCAGCCCGCTTACGGCAGAACAGAAGCAGCAATACTTGACCGACATCGAGCAGACGCCCGCCCGATTGCGTGCCGCCCTCCGCGGACTTTCGGACCAGCAACTGGATACTCCTTACCGTGATGGCGGCTGGACGCCTCGCCAGGTGGCCCATCACGTCGCCGACAGCCACATGAACTCTTACATTCGTTTCAAGCTGGCCCTCACCGAAGACGAGCCCACCATCAAGCCATACATGGAAAATCTCTGGGCCGAGTTGCCCGAGGCCAAGCACGCCCCGATCGAAGTGTCGCTGGCGTTGCTCGATTCCCTGCACCAGCGCTGGATGCTGATGCTCCGCGAGTTCACCGACGCGGAATGGGAACGTACCTTCCGCCATCCTGAAATGGGCCCGATGTCGCTCGAAAAAACTCTCGCACTCTACTCCTGGCACGGACGCCATCACGTGGCGCATGTCACGAGCTTGCGAGAGAAGATGGGATGGTAGGAACAGTGGTCAGTGGTCAGTGGTCAGTGGTCAGTGATTGGGATCTTCCCTACGGCAAGCCGGCCTTCCACGCCAAGTAACTCGCTGCCTCGCGCATCACCGCTGAAAACCGCTCCCACAGAGGGTGCGGACGCGACTCTGGCCTTGGCGCCAGTTCCACTTGCACGCCTTCGTGCTCAAGCAAGGCGCGAATGCGAAATACATGATACGCATCGCTCACCGCAATACAGCTGCGCATGCCGTTGGCGCGCATGATGTTGGCCACGCGCGCCGCCGACTGCGCCGTATCGGAGCCTTGCGTCTCCGCGATCAGAGCCTGCTCCGGGACGCCGCGCCGCAGAAGATAGTCTCGGCCAACACCGCCCTCGCTGAAATCCGGGTCCTGCCCCGATCCGCCGGTCGTGATCACCACCGGCGCCATTCCCTTCTGAAACAATTCGTAACCGTGATCCAGCCGCGCCCGGTACACCGGCGAAGGATGACCGACGTACTCGGCAGCTCCGAAAATAGCGATCACATCCGCCTTTTTCGCGGGTACTTCGGCGGCGGCGCGCACGATGCGCGACCCGGTCACGCCGAAAAATAACACCAGCGCTCCCACCACCGCCAGCAACAACAGCGGCCAGGGACGCATCCAGAAAGATTTTCTTTGGTTAGATGGATTGGTGTCTTCGGCCATCTCAGTGCTGCGATCTCACGACTGTCATCTTAAGATAAGGCTTCGACAATATCCTTGGTGGGAATCGCGCCTTCGCGCAGAATCTGCCAGGTACCGTCTTCTTTGAAGTGCACGATCGTCGATGAAATTGTCCGCGGAGACTTCCCACCGTCCACGATCAGCGAGATGCGGCCCTGCAACTGCTCTTGCACCTGCTCCGCGGTGGTGCATTCCGCAGCGCCGCTCAGGTTGGCGGAGGTCGCCGTGATGGGAATTTTGGCAGCCCGCACCACCGCCAGCGGGATTTCGGCCGCCGGTACGCGCAGTGCCACGTTCCCCGTATTCGCGGTTACCTTCAGCGGCAGATGGGACGCTGCCGGCACAATCATGGTCAGCGGCCCCGGCCAGAAACGCCGCGCCAGAAGATGGAAATCATCCGGCAAGGGACGCGCGAATTCTTCCGCCTGGTCCACGTTCTCGATCAGCAGCGAGAGCGGCTTGTGCCGTAAACGCGATTTGATCTCATAGACTCGCTCCACCGCGCGCAGGTTAAACGGGTCCGCCGCCAGACCATAGAACGTGTCGGTCGGCATGCCCAGCACCTGCCCGGCCTGAATTTGCTCGGCGGCATACTTGATCAGCGAAGCTTCGGGCGTTACGGCATGAATTTTCAGGATTTCCGCGCGCACTCTGGTTCCTTCCTGATTGTCGGCGTAAACAATGAAATGTACCATACCACGAGCTTCGGCCGAAGCCCGACCGGATACTCGTATTATCCTGATCTTGGAACCAATCTATGAAGCAAGACGCGAAGGCCGCGCGAACGCGCAATCAAGCGGACCGTTTGCGCCCCGTCGCCGGCCGCCACAACCAGAGGCTGAAAGAATTGCGGCTCGCATTCCGCCGCGCCGAACTGACTGCCCAGGGTGAGTGTGCCATCGAAGGCGTCAAGCTGCTCGAAGAAGCATTGCGCAGCGGCCAGCATCTGGACAGCGTATTCTTCAGCGAATCGGCCCGCCCTCTCGCCGAGAAACTTCTGCCCCAGATCAACGCCCGCACCGAAACGCTCGTCTTGCCGAATGCACTCTTCAACTCGATCGTGCCGAGCGACGCGCCCCAGGGCGTGGCGGCCCTGCTCAAGCTGCGGGCTTTCTCTGCCGTGCAACTGCTCGACCGCTCCAGCGACGGCCCGTTCGTTGTGGCCGCTGGCCTGCAGGACCCCGGTAACCTGGGCACGATCCTTCGCTCCGCCGAAGCCTTTGGCGCCGCCGGAATTTTTCTGACCGAAGGAACCGTGAGTCCTTACAACTCGAAAGTTCTGCGCGGTTCGGCGGGTTCGATCTTTCGCTTGCCTTTTCTGCAGATCTCTTCTGCTGAACTGATTCCGCTTCTGCGCGCCCGCGGCGTTCGTCTGCTCGCAACTTCCTCGCACCAGGGAACCCCGCTGCCCCAGATCTCATGGACTCTGCCGCTCGCGATCTTCATCGGCAACGAAGGCGCCGGTCTGTCCCGTGAACTCACGCGCCAGATGGACCAAACCCTCGCGATCCCGCAAGCTGCGCAAGTCGAATCGCTCAACGCCGGAATCGCCGCCAGCATCGTGCTGTACGAATGGGCGCGGAACCGTCTCGGGTCTTCCTCATGAACCTGTTCTCGCCCATCCCGAACGACGATCCCGCCGCGCAGGGCGCGCGCCCGATGGCCGACCGCATGCGCCCGCGAACGCTCGATGAATTCGTCGGGCAGGAACACCTGGTCGGGCCCGGCAAACCGCTGCGCGTGCAGATCGAGCGCGATGACCCCACCTCGATGATCTTCTGGGGACCTCCGGGCACCGGCAAGACCACGCTCGCCAAGATCATTGCCGGCATCACCAAGGCCGACTTCATCGAGTTTTCCGCCGTTCTCGCCGGCATCAAGGAAATCAAACAGGTCATGAGCGATGCCGACCGCGCCCGCCAGTACGGCACGCGCACCATCGTCTTCGTCGACGAAATTCACCGCTTCAACAAAGCTCAGCAGGATGCCTTCCTCCCGCACGTCGAGAAAGGCAGCATTCGCCTGATCGGCGCCACCACCGAAAATCCGTCCTTCGAAATCAACTCCGCGCTGTTGTCGCGCTGCCGCGTCTATGTGCTGAACCCGTTGAGCGAGGACCAGGTCGTCGTTCTTCTGCGCCGCGCACTCAACGATACCGAACGCGGTCTCGGCCAGTTGCATCTCGAAGCCTCCGACGAAACTCTCCGCAAAATTGCCGCGTACTCGAGCGGCGACGCCCGCAGCGCTTACAACGTAATCGAAGTTGCCGCCTCGCTCGCGCAACAGGCGGGAGTGAATGCCCTTTCCGAACAAACCATTCAGGAAGCCCTGCAGAAGCGGGTTCTGCTCTACGACAAAAGCGGCGAAGAGCATTACAACATCATCTCCGCGCTGCACAAATCGGTTCGCAACAGCGATCCCGACGCTGCCCTCTACTGGCTGGCTCGCATGCTCGAAGCGGGAGAAGATCCGCTTTACATCGCCCGCCGCGTCGTCCGCATGGCGGTCGAAGACATCGGCCTCGCCGAACCGAACGCGCTCGCGTTGTGTATGGCCGCGCGTGACGCCGTCGATTTCATCGGCATGCCCGAAGGCAACCTCGCCCTCGCGCAAGCGGTCGTCTATCTCTCGATCGCGCCCAAATCGAACGCGCTCTACACCGCGTACGGCGCGGTTCAGCAAGACGTGGAGCAAACCGCCGCCGAACCCGTCCCTCTGCACCTGCGCAACGCCCCCACCAGCCTGATGAAAGGCCTCGGCTACGGCAAGGACTATAAATACGCGCACGACACTAAGGACAAGGTTGCCGACATGCAGTGCCTGCCCGACAGCCTGCGCGACCGCGTGTACTATCGCCCAACCAACGAAGGAGTCGAGAAGCGAATTCGCGAACGCCTGGAAGAAATCAAACGGCTCAAGAAAACCTGATGCGCGTTGCGATTCGCTACCCGAATCTCGCGCGGTGCTCTTTCAGAATGCAGCGGTTCATCACTACAAAAATTCCGGCTTTTCGCGCCTTCTCCGCCGCGCGTTCGTTGATCACGTCTTCCTGCAGCCAAATCGCCGGAATCTTCAACTGGATCGCCTGCTCCACGATTTCATCCACGTACTCGGGCCGCCGGAACACATCCACCAGATCGATCTTGTCCGGCACTTTGAGCGGCACTTCGAGCAGCGACGGATACGACTTTTCCCCGAGCGCCTCCGCGATCTGCGGATTCACGAGAATAATCTTGTATCCGGCTGCCTGCATGTACGCAGAAACGCCGTGACTCGGCCGCATCGGGCTCTCCGACAATCCAACCACGACAATCGCCTTCGCCCGCGATAACAGCTCGTGAATAGGATCGGATTGCTTCATTTCGGATGCCCAGCCCCTGAAGGGGCGTCTGATTTCGAAGAACCTACGGCATCGCTAAAGCGACGCCCTGATACGAAACCCAAGTTTTGTTGCAGCCTGCTAGAGACGAACGAACAGCGATCAGCGAAAAGCGAACAGCGACTAGCGACCGTTCCCTTCAGCCCTTTTTTTCCAACTTCTGCTTAAACATCCGCAGCGCCAGCTTGCGAATCGTGTCCGAAACCTCTTTGTTGCCCGACAGATTCTTCAGATCATGAATCAGCAGGTTCTTCATCAATCCCAGCGAGAGATCGAGCGGCGTGCGCGGGTTGTAGACCAGGTTCCGCATGATGCTGTAATTTTTCGCAAACCGCCGTTTCATCGGAATCGCGCGCAGCACCGCCTCCAGCACATTCTTCTGCTGCGCAAAACCCTCCACCTCGCCGTCCGAAACTTTGGGCGACTCCAGCACCGCCAGCGCTACTAGTTTGGTGCCGTCGCGAACCAGGATCGACCGCTCCTCCTTGCTGCCGCGCATCGCCAATGTGATCCGGCCCTTGATGTCGAGCTTGGCAATCTTCTGCAGCGTGCTGTCGCGCCTTTCTTCATGACCGAGAGGTGGATGCTTCTTGGCATGGACAGCAGCTGCGGCGGCTGCCGCTGACTTTCCCGCTGCGACCGTCGCCGATTTCTCCGCTGTGCTTTTGGCCGCGTCAGCATTTGCACTCGCAGCGGCAGCGGCAGCTTGTGCCCCAACTTCACGCGCCGCCTCGCCGCTCACATCTTCGTGCGCCATTCCTATGGGCTGGAAGGGTTTGTCTTTTTCGGCTGCCAGCTCCGCCGCGTTCTCTTCCAGATACTTTGTGACTGTACCCTCGATAACTTCGTCCGGCGCGTCCGCGTCGGTTCCGGCCGCCTCTGCCAACGGGCTCGTTTCAAAAGCAGCCAGCTTCTTTCCAATCTCGGAGAGCTCATTCGGACGCAGGTTGGCATTCGACTGCATCGCCTGCAACAGCCGCGGAGAGTTCATGACTCGCGTGCTCGTCAACAGAGCTTCTACCACCGAGCGCGACCCCGATACGGCAAGCACGTCAAGCGCCTCTTCGCCTACCGACGGATTCTCCGCCAGTGCCGGCAGCAGACAAGTCCTCAGATTCTCCAGAGAAACGAAATATCCCAGCACCTCGGCGCTGGTCTTGGGATCCGCAGCCGCGGCCAGGCTGGCTTTTTCATCCCAACCAGCCAGCGTCAGACGCGCCCGCTCACTAAACAACTTGTGATGGAGCGCCAGATAGACCAGGATTTCAATCGTCTCGTCAGGCGGCACCGAGAGGGCTCCGCGCGCCGCCGATTGCATGAGATTCGACGGAACCTGCGAATTGCGGATCAGATCAAGCATTCGAGCCATCATTCATCTCCCAGAATTGGCTGCGGCTTTCTTCTTCGCGAACTTCTTCGCTGACCGCGGTTTCTTGCTCACCGCGCGCTCCAATTCCGCGACTGCAATCTCCAGTTCGGCCGTAATGCGGTTCGGGCTCCGCCGCTGATATTCGTCGCTCAAGGCGCGATAGTACCAGAGCGTGCCTTCCTTTTTTCCCGAGAACCGCGTCCAGATGGCTTCCCCATGCTGCCGGTAATCCGCCAGAATCGTTCGGACGTTATGCAGCTTGTCGGACGCCGAAACCAGGCGCGTCTCGACGCCGACGTGCTTCACTTCGCGGAGATAGTCTTTCTTCCGTTCCACCCACTCTGGCTTGGGCTCGCCGAATGAATCCGTACAACCCTCCACGATCTTCGCCACCCGTGGGCCAAACTGCTTGCGGACTTCGCGCAGTCTCGGCATGCCGCCGCAATCTTCGACCACATCGTGCAGCAGCCCCGCAATCGCCAGATCTTCGTCACCGCCGGCTTCCAGCACCAGCGACGCAACCGCCATCAGATGCGAGAGATAAGGCACCGCCGACTGCTTTCGCGTCTGTCCGGCGTGTTTCTCAGCGGCATAGCGGAAGGCGCGCTGCAGGCGCGGGCCAAGATGCGGCGGTCGAAGACGCGAAGGCTGCAGCGAATCTTGGCTCATAATTTTTTCGCGCCTCTATTTTTTCTCTCCTCTTCGCATCCGCAGATACGCTTGCATCAACGGCCGCAGATCGCCATCCAGCACACGATCCACATCGCCGATCTCCAGTTTCGTGCGGTGATCCTTGATCATGCGGTAAGGTTGCAGCACATACGAGCGGATCTGAGAACCGAAATCAATATCCAGTTTCGAATCCTCAATTTTTTTCGTGACCTCGCGCTTTTTCTCCAGTTCGAATTCGTAAATTTTCGAACGCAGCATGCTCATTGCCTTCTCCTTATTCTTATGCTGCGAGCGCTCATTCTGGCAATTGGCCACGAGGCCCGTCGGGATGTGCGTGATCCGCACCGCCGAATCGGTCGTATTCACGTGCTGTCCACCCTTGCCGCTCGAGCGGTAAGTGTCAATCCGAATGTCATCCGGCTTGATGTTGACCTCAATGCTGTCGTCAATCTCGGGTGAAACGTACACACTGGCAAACGAAGTATGCCGCCGCTTCGCCTGATCGAAGGGCGAAATCCGCACGAGCCGGTGCACGCCAATCTCGCTGGTCAAATAACCAAACGCATACTGGCCAATCACCGAAAATGTCGCGGACTTGATTCCGGCTTCTTCTCCGGGCTGGTAGTCGTACATCTCGGTTTTGAATCCCTGCCGCTCGGCCCAGCGCAGATACATCCGCAGCAGCATCTCCGCCCAGTCCTGCGACTCGGTTCCGCCCGCCCCGGGGTGAATGGTCATGATCGCATTCAGGCCGTCGTTCTGGCCCGAAAGCAGGGTTTCGGTTTCGACTCGATCCACCAGTTCGCGCAGAGATTCCAAGTCGCGCTGCAGGTCGGCGGCGACGTTCTCACCTTCGCCTGCCAGATCGAAATAGGTGGCGATGTCGTCGGTCCGGCGCGCCAAGTCGCCTTCCAGCGATAACATGCTTTCCAGGCGCTTCCGTTCGCGCATCACTTGCTGAGATTTTTCAGGATTCGACCACAGATTGGGATCCGACGCCTGTTTTTCTATTTCGGCAAACTGCTGGCGCAGATTACCGGCGTCAAAGATACTCCCGGAGGTCGTGAACCTTGGTCTTTAAAGAAGTGTATTGCTGTTCCAGTTCATCCAACATTGTTTATCCAAATATGCTTATCGCTCGCGATTAAGAAACAGAAAACGCGCAATCAGCGCGCCTGCTGAAATTATCGCACACAGATATGCGAACCAGTCGCCATGCCGGGTGTAAAACGTGGTGCCCGAACTCAGCGCGTAAGGCGCCGCCAGCGCGGTGCGGATCTTGCGCTCGGTTGCCGCCACGATCCTTCCGTACGGATCGATCGATGCCGTCATCCCCGTATTCGTCCCGGCCAGCAGCCACCGCCCATTCTCGATCGCCCGCATCTGTGTCTGCTGCAGGTGCTGCTTCCAAGCGCCGCTGTCGCCGTACCAGCCGTCATTCGAGATATTCAACAAAACCTGCGCGCCCCGCAGCGGTCCCTGCCGCACTTCGTCGGGAAAGATCGATTCATAGCAGATAAACATTCCGAGCCGCTCGCCTCCAGCATTCAGTGGCGTTCGCGACGCACCTCGCTGAAACTCTCCCACTTCTTTCGTCAGCCCTCCGGCAAACGCAAACAGTTGCGGAAACGGCAAATATTCACCGAAAGGCACGAGATGCACTTTGTCGTAGCGTCCAACCCACTCGCCCTGCGGGCTGACCAGTGCAGCGGAATTGAAAATCTGCGAGCTTTCTCCGCCGCTGTGCATCGCGGGCGTGATTCCAATTGAGCCCGCCACCACCCAACTTCCCGACTGGCTCGCCATCTCGCTCACGGCATCTCGAAACATAGGATCGTTCGTGTAAAACGGCGAAGGCGACTCCGGCCACACAATCAAGTCGTAACGCCGCCCTGCTTTTTCTCCGGCGGGTTCACCGGCCGGATGTTCTCCGGCGGGATGCAAACTCGTCGCGGTCAAGTCCCGCAGCGTGCCCTGAAAATATTCCTTCGTCCACATCGCCCCTTCCTGAATCGGAATATTCGGCTGCACCAAAAGCGCGGTGTGATCCGTCGCGAACGGGGGAGGCGCCAGCAATTGTCCCGTCTGCAGGATCACCGTCGCCACACACGCCGCCACCAGCAGCCGCTTCCGCTGCTCCTTCGCAGCCAGGAACGCAGCCGCGAACACGCTGTTCACGAGCACAATTTCAAACGATAGGCCGTAGACGCCGACGAGTGTAGCAATCCGCGTGAGCGCAAAATTCCCTGTCTGCGCGTATCCCAGAAGCTCCCATGGAAACCCGGTAATCCGCGTCCGGGCGAGCTCGACTGCGACCCAAAGAAACGGAGCTGCCACCAGCGCGCGCCGGATCGACGCTCCCGATGCAGCGGCCTTTGATTCGACGATCTTGGATCCGACGATCTTCGATCCGGCGACCAAGGCCAGCAGCAGCCCGAACATCCCGTGATAAAGACCGACATACATGCAGAACAAGATCAGCGCCAGCACGGCGGCCGGAATCGGCAGCCCGCCATAGCGGTGCATGGTATCGAAGATCCAGTAGCAGGTCCCGGCTAACCAGAGAATTCCGCATACATAGCCCAGTACGAACCCCTGCCACGGCGTGGCGGGGAGCAAACGCGCCTGACCATCCAGTTGCAGAGTCTCCGGAGCGCGCGCCCGCAAGATCGCGACAAGCAGGGGCGCCACCGCGACCCAGGCCAGCCCATACATCCCCGGCAGCGGAAAGATCGCAACCTGCAGGGCCGCTGACACCAGCGCCAGCCCCCACGCGCGTCGATGGATTTTAATCACGCATCAGGATAGCAAACAGAACCCGAGCCGCCACAGGCGACCTCAACAAATCTAGAGCGGACTCAGCGTTGCTGTAGCCCGCTCGTGTGGGGACGGGGCTCCGCCCCGGACAGCCGAGGGCGGCTGTCCCTACGCACCTTACCGATGCGGCATCGCTACCAAATCACTGCACTTTCGGCGAATCCAGATCCGCGGGCTTCTGATCGTCCGCATGAATTGCGCCATCTTCTTCCGCATAGAGCGAGCGGTGTTCGCTGTCAAGCTGCTTGGGCGTCATGGTGAGCACGAAACCGTCGTGGCGGGTACGGAAGCTGGCCGTGTAATCCCCGCGGTCGGTGGTGTGCGCCATGCGCTTGGTGAAGGATGCGGTCCCCGCCAGCGCCTCCAGCGAATCCGCGTACTTGCTATGCCGTTTCTTGTAAGCGTGCTCCGCCCGGAGCACCGTCCGCATGTAGCCGAGCGCCTGCGCTTCCGATTCCGACCGCGCCGGATCGCCCGGAAACTTCGGCTGATATTGCGATGAAGGTGGCGCCGGAGCCTGCGCCAGCATTAGCCCCGCTCCCATCATGCCCATCGCCAGAATCCCTGCACAATACCGCTGTATTCGCCTTCTGCTCACCGCCAGACCCTCCTCACGATGCCTGATTTTGGGGGTTACCCCCGTAATTTGTCTTGACAGCCAATCGTTCCAATTCTTTGCTGGTTCAGGCAAGCTTGAACAGGATGCAATCCTAACAGGGAAACCTTAATGAAAGCTGCCGTCGCTAGAAAGCCGCTGATACGTGTCGCCGTAGTGGAGAGCGATCCGCTGCGATTTGTGGGATTCCGGGCCCTCTTTGATACCGAACCTGATCTGGAGTTGGTCTCCGCCTCGCTGACTGACCTCGGCCAGTTGCAGGCCATCGATCTGGTTCTGCTGGGCAATCGCGGTGGCCAGAACCTGTACGACATCATGGCCAGCATGAAAGCCGTTCGGCCCGACCTGCGCATCATCGTGACCGGCTCCGGCATGGACGATGAAAGTGTCCTCAAAGCCATCGCGGCCGGCGCCAAGGGCTACGTGGACGAGGCCGCCTCGCCGGCCGAGTTTATCCAGGCTCTCCGCGTCGTTAATCAGGGTTCGGTGTGGGCTCCACGCCGCGTTCTCTCGACTTTCATCGAACGCGTCAGCGCATCTCCGGGCCGAATCTTCCCCGCCGGCCGGATTACTTTTACCGACCGCGAGAAAGAAGTTCTCGAGATGCTGGTTGCCGGCCGCTCCAACAAAGAGATCGGCTCGGCCCTCGGCATCGAAGAGCGCACCGTGAAGGCTCACGTCGCGAAATTGATGCGCAAAGTCGGCGTGCAGAACCGCATCGCCCTCTCCGTTCATGCCATCACGCACTCGCTGGTGACGGCGAAGTAGTTTCTTAACCGTAGCGCCGGCGTAACCGCCGGCTTTCCGGCCGATTCCCATCGGCCCGCGTCCAAGCGAGAATCCAACTCTCAAGCACCCGCACTCGTTGTGATGCCGCGTTTGTCTCGCACAGATGCTCCGCCTTCCTCTGTGGTCCCCTGTGCCCGCTGTGGCTTTGTTTTCTTGCCCCTTTGCGATCGACACTGCCGCTGGCGCGCTCGTTACTAAGGTACAGTGACCCTCGTAATCTTGTCCGGTTCCTCCACCTGCCGCATACTCGCCTCACCTACCACAGAACCTGGGAGACGGGGTTGGAAACGGAGATTAGGGTCGCCGATTTCAACCCCGCATTTTTTTGCCTTACAACCTGACTCACCCTGATCACTCCCCGAGTATCCTCCCTTCCGCGCCCCGCATCGAATAGAATCAGAGACAACAGAATCCATACTCCTATCTCCCAAGTGAGGCATGATGCGAAATTTTCTCGTTCTGCTGCTGCTGTTTTGTTTTCTGACACCGATTCTTTCCGCTGACGAAGACACCAAGGTTGCGGAGGCCAACACCAAGGCTTCCGGGCGTGTCGAGGCCGCCGGCACGGTACTCGACGAAATCCAGGCCGCCCCCGACCAGCGTATCCCTGAAGAAGTACTCGGTTCGGCCGAATGTGTGGCCGTGGTTCCGTCGCTGCTCAACGGAGGATTCGTCTTCGGCGGCCGTTATGGCAAAGGCGTCGCCAGTTGCCGCACTCCAAAAGGCTGGAGCGCGCCCGCTTTCTTCACCATCGGCGGCGGCAGTTTCGGCTTGCAGATCGGCGGCCAGGCAACCGATCTCGTCATGCTGATCATGAACAAGGGCGGCATGGATAACCTGCTCTCCAGCAAGTTCAAGCTCGGCGCCGATGCCAGCGCGGCCGCCGGCCCCGTCGGACGCCATGCCTCCGCCGATACCGATTGGAAGATGCGGGCGGAGGTTCTGACCTACTCGCGCTCCCGCGGCCTCTTCGCCGGACTCGAACTCAGCGGCGCGGTCATCAAGCAGGACAAGGGCAGCACCCGCGAATTCTACGGTCGCATGGTGCCCTTCCAGACAACCCTCAAGGGAGACATCGAAGCTCCCAAGTCGGCCTATCCGTTTCTGAGCACCCTGGCCAAGTGGGCGCAGTCGGCAGCAAAGTAGTCAGTTCTCAGTTCTCAGGGACTGAAACGAAGACCGAGAACCGAGAACTGGGAACTGCCTTGCGCGGCCATGCCTCGACCCCCTAAACTCGCGCACAGTGCGCCAACGTCTCGAATACGCAATCGTCTGGCTGTGGGTTAAGAGCGTCGGCCTGCTCCCTCGCCCCTTGGCGCGGGCCAAAGGGATCGCGTTCGGGTTGATAGTGTACTTGCTTCACGGACGCTTGCGCCGTGTCGGCATGCGGAACCTCGCACTTGCTTTCCCCGAGATGCCCCGCCGTCAGCGGCGCCGCATTCTGCGTGGTGTGTTCGTTTCTCTCGGACGCCAGCTCGCCGAAGTCTGCCTCTTCCCCCGCTACACCCGCGAAAATGTCTCCCGCATCGTCGTCTATGACGGCTTTGAAAACTTCGAGCGCGCGTACGCTCGCGGCAAAGGCGTTCTGTTTCTCACCGCCCACCTCGGAGCCTGGGAACTCTCCGCTTTCGCTCACTCTCTGCAGGGCCATCCGCTGTCGATCGTCATGCGCGCCCTCGACAATCCCTACGTCGACGCCCTCCTCCATCGCTACCGCACCATGCACGGCAACCGCACCGTCGACAAAGACGATTTCGTGCGCGGCCTGCTCTCCGCCATGGGCGCCGGCGAAACCGTCGGCATCCTCATGGACACCAACATGACCCCGCCGCAGGGTGTATTCGTCGATTTCTTCGGCATCCCTGCCTGCACCGCCAGCGGCCTCGCCCGCATTGCCCTGCGCACCGACGCCGCCGTCGTCCCCGGCTTTACTGTGTGGGATTCGAAACTGCGCAAATATATCCTGCACTTCGATCCCGCCGTCGAGTTGATTCGCACTGGCGATGACCAAGCCGACATCGTCGCCAATACGGCAAAATTCACTCGCGTCATCGAAGACTTCATCCGCCGCTATCCCGACCAGTGGCTCTGGGTGCACCGCCGCTGGAAGACCCGCCCGCCAGGCCAGCCGCCGCTGTACTGAACTGGTCCCATAAATGGATCTGGGTAGGTTTTGGGAAGGGCATGCCCTCAGGAAGCGATGCCGTAAGTTCTTCGAAATCGAACGCCCCTTTAGGGGCTGGGCATCGAATATCGACCTCTTCCGCAGCCTGTTCAGCCGCGCGCCGAAGGCCGCTAAAATGCGCGCCCCTGAGATGAACGGCTAATGCTCCCCAAAACGGCGCCGGACTTATTCAATGAATTTCCGGGACAGCACGCTAGCCGCGTCTCGCCATACCGAGCAAATTTCGTCGCCAACCGCTCCCGCGCACCCGGTCGTCTGTTAAACTGATGCGTTTCGGGAAACATACCGGGCAACGCTGCATCGCTCGTTTTTCATAGGGGGCTATCCTGAAGAGCATCGAAGTTCCGTACCATCGCGGACTGCACCGCTTCGCCGTCTTCACCGCCTGCGCCACCCTCGTCCTGATCGTCGCCGGAGCGCTCGTCACCAGCAATGACGCCGGGTTATCCGTCCCCGACTGGCCGACCTCCTTCGGCTCCTTCTACAAAATGCCGTTCATGGTTGGCGGCATTAAGTACGAACATGGGCATCGCATGGTGGCAGAATTCGTAGGACTGCTCACTATCATCCTCGCTGTCTGGACCTGGGTAGCAGAAAAGCGCCGCTGGCTGCGCTTTCTGGGCCTGGCGGCGCTCGCGACCGTGATCACCCAAGGCATCCTCGGCGGAGTGACTGTCTTATTCTTTCTGCCCGCACCCATCTCCAGCGCCCACGCCGCCGTGGCGCAGACCTTCTTCTGCATCGCCGTCTCCATCGCCGTCTTCACCGGCCGCCGCTGGGTCGAAGAGCAACCGCGCACCGAACTCGACCAGCGCCGCCCCGCTCTTTTCACTCTGACCCTGCTCTCGATTTTTGTGCTTTATGTGCAACTGATCCTCGGTGCCATGTTCCGCCACCATGGCTTGAGCTGGTGGCCGCACGTCATCAACGCAGCCGTCGTGGCTATCGTCCTCTCCTGGACCGCCGTTCGCGCCATCTCCGTTTACTCGCAGGTGGACGCCGTCCGCCGTCCGGCAATCGCCATGCTCGGCCTGATGGTCGCGCAACTCTGCCTCGGCTTTCTAGCCTTCATCACCCGCGTCATGTGGGGAAGAGACGCCGCGCAACCCGAACTGCCCATGGTCATCTCAACCGTCGTCCACGTCGCCGTCGGAGCCTTGCTTCTCGCCACCACCGTCATTCTAGCCATCCAGGTCTGGCGCCACGTCCCCGTCGCTTTCGAAGAGCGCGTCCCCGGCCCGGATCAGAAGCCCGTCGCCGCATAGTGTTTCGTATCAGGGCATCGCTTTAGCGATGCCGTAAGTTCTTCCGTCTGTAGAGACGCGGCAAGCCGCGTCTCTACGGAAAATCAGACGCCACTTTAAGGGGCTGGGCATCTCCCCCGGATGATAATCGCCCCGTTCCCGGCGTAGAATACCTTGTGGCCCCGAACTCGACTGCCACCGACGTCGCTCCCCCCGCACAGCCTGCCGAACCTGCCGGCCAGCCCATTATTGCCGTTCACGACCTTGTCCATCGCTACCAGGACCGCACCGCGCTCAACGGCGTTTCTTTCGACGTTCGCCCCGCCGAACTCTTCGGCCTCCTCGGGCCGAACGGCAGCGGCAAGACCACTCTCTTCCGCATTCTTTCCACGCTCATGGTGCCCACTTCCGGCAGCGCCACCATCGCCGGCTTCAACGCCGTTCGCCAGCCCGGGGCGCTGCGCCGCCACATCGGTGTCGTCTTCCAGGCCCAGAGCGTCGACCCCAAGCTCACCGCCTACGAAAACCTCTGGCATCAGGGACACCTCTACGGCCTGCGCGGCCCCGAGCTCAAAACGCGCATCAACGAGATCCTCGCCCGCGTCGGATTGCTCGACCGCTCCGCCGATCGCGTAGAAACTTTTTCCGGAGGAATGCAGCGCCGCATCGAGCTCGCCAAAGGCCTGCTCCACCATCCCGAGGTTCTGCTCCTCGACGAGCCCACCACCGGCCTCGATCCCGGCGCCCGGCGCGACCTTTGGCAGTATCTCCAGATCCTCCGCGATCAGGAGCGCGTCTCCGTCATCGTCACCACCCACCTGATGGAAGAAGCCGAACGCTGCGACCGTCTGGCCATCCTGAACGAAGGCAACCTGGTAGCGTTAGGCACGCCCGAGGCCCTAACCCGCGAGATCGGCGGCGACGTAATTCTGCTGGAAGCGCGCGACCCGCAGACGCTGGCCGACCGCATTCGCAACAAGTTTCACGTCGATGCCACCGTGATGGACAACCAGGTCCGCCTCGAAATTGAAAATGGACATCGCTTCGTCCCCGACGTAGTCGAAGCCTTTCCCGGAGAAATCCAGTCGCTAAGCGTAAGCAAGCCCACGCTCGAAGACGTCTTCATCCATCGCACCGGCCATCGCTTCTGGAGCG
This sequence comes from Terriglobales bacterium, assembly GCA_050018355.1. Taxonomy (GTDB): domain Bacteria; phylum Acidobacteriota; class Terriglobia; order Terriglobales; family Acidobacteriaceae; genus Acidiflorens. The sequence goes on from JBEKAF010000039.1 coordinate 27,186, forward strand.
AAGATGCCGAGCCAGTCCCACAAACCGGCAAGAAGAAAACCAAGAAAAACTGAGCCCCCAACGCTGCTAAACTAAAAAGAATGTCAACGCAAACCGCAACCTTCCCCGCAACCGCTCCCGCATCTGCCGGAGTCTTGCTGCCTGCCTTCACGCTCTGGTGGCGCGAAATCGTACGCTTCTATCGTCAGCGCGCGCGCGTGGTCGGCGTCATCGCTTCTCCGCTTTTATTCTGGATCGTCATCGGATCCGGTTTCGGAACCTCGTTTCGTTCCGGACAGGCCGCCGGGCAGCAGCACTATCTCAATTATTTCTATCCCGGCACACTGGTGATGATCGTGCTTTTCACCGCGATTTTCACCATGATGTCGGTGATCGAAGACCGAAATGAAGGTTTCCTGCTTTCGGTGCTGGTAGCGCCCGTGCCGCGCGCGGCCATTGTTCTGGGAAAAGTTTTGGGCGGCACCACGCTCGCCGCTGCTCAGGGATTGGTTTTTCTGGTCTTCGCGCCGCTCGTCGGCGTGCACATGACGCTCGCCTCGTTCGGGCTCATCGTCCTCACCGTGTTCCTCGTGTCGTTCGCCCTGACCGCGCTCGGCTTTGCCATCGCCTGGCCCATGGATTCGACGCAAGCCTTTCACGCCATCATCAATTTATTTCTGATTCCGCTGTGGCTGCTTTCGGGAGCGCTCTTCCCTCTTTCCGGCGCATCGGGATGGATTCGCTGGCTCATGTACGCCAATCCGCTGACCTACGGCGTCGAGGCGTTGCGCGCGCTGATGTATCCCGAAGCCCCCAGGGATTTCCCGCTGACCGCATCGATTTTGACGCTGCTGCTGTTTGCGCTATTCATGTTCGGCCTAGCCTTCGCGCTGGCAAATCGGCGCACGACCAAACCAGCAGCTTAAGAACAGTCGTTAGTCGATGGTCGTTAGTCGTTGGCATTTAGCTCTTAGCTCTTAGCTTTTAGCACTTGGCCCTCTGGAGTCTGCGGGACAGCACAGACGCCGCAATAGGCCACACCGCGCGAACGACTAACGACTAACGACGCATTTATGCCACTCGACATTCTTGCCCTAGCCGCGCACCGCGACGACGTAGAACAAACCTGCGCCGGAACTCTGCTCAAGATGGCCGAGCGCGGATACCGCACCGGCATCCTCGATCTCACGCAAGGTGAAATGGGGACGCGCGGCAACATTGAAGACCGCGCGCGCGAAGCTGCCGACGCAGCACGCATCCTGAAAGTTTCCTGGCGCCACGCCCTCGATATTCCCGACGGGCGCGTCGAAAATACCTGGGAGAATCGCTTGAAGGTCGCCCGCGTAATCCGCGAACAGCGTCCGCGGGTGCTGATCCTTCCCTACTGGGAGGGGCGTCATCCTGACCACTACACCGCCTCGGTGCTCGGATATGAAGCCAGCTTTCTGGCGGGACTGGCGAAGCTGGATTTAGCTGTCAGCTCTCAGCTGTCAGCTCTCAGCGAGCAAGAGGCCGATTCGGCTTTGCCTCATCGTCCTTTCAAAATTATTTACGCCAGCCTGTACCGCGACGTGCGGCCTACGTTTGTTGTGGACATCACCGACCAATTTGAAACGCGCTTCGCAGCGCTGATGGCGTACAAATCTCAGTTCACCGACCAGCAGGCGGGCAGCGGAATCTTTCCCGCGCAGAAAGAGATTCGAGCGCGGATTGAATCCATGGCCCGCTACTACGGTGTGCTCGGCGGCGTCACTTATGCCGAGCCGTTTGTGCAGAAGGAAGTCTGGCTGGTGGAGGATGTGATGGCGATTCCGGTGAAGTCGATCTGAGGCGATAGTGGGCCAGCTTCCGGCCGCGTAAAGCGGAGTCGAACGGTGTCGGCGGTTCGGCAGGCCACCCTTCGGCTATCCCCCTCGGCTTCGCTCGGGGCTTCGGCAAAGCAGGGCAAGCTTTCTCGAAAGGCGCGAGAAGTGGCGCACCCCCAGTTAGTTCGGTCAATGTTAGAAGACGAACCCGCCTTGTGTGTAACTACAAAAAGCGTTACAGTGGTGGAACGGGAATGAAGTGCGAATGGGACGACGCCAAGAACCGGAAGAACTTCGCCAAGCATGGCCTCAGCTTCGAGGATGCCGAACAGGTGTTTTCCGGGCCTTGCGTCACGTTCGAAGATGAACGATTCGGCTACGGAGAAGAACGGCTCATCACGTTGGGCTTGCTGGCTGGGCGTCTGGTCGTCATAGCCCATGCACCGCGCGATGAGGGAACGCGCATCATCTCCATGAGGAAGGGGAATCGACGTGAACAAAAAATCTATCAAAAGCGACTTGGCACGAATTGACCGCATGCGGGATGCCGATATCGACTATTCGGACATTCCGCGGCTTGACAAGACATTTCTCAAGAAAGCAACGACGGCTTGGCCCCCGGCGAAAAGGCAATTGACGATTCGTCTGGATGCGGACGTGCTCGATTGGCTCAAGGGACATGGCAAGGGCTACCAGACGCGCATTAACCGCATTCTGCGCGTTGTGATGGAGAGTCAGCCTCCCCGGCCAGTCCATCAGTAGAACCCCGGCCGCGTAAAGCGGAGTCGAACGGTGTCGGCGGTTCGGCAGGCCACTTCTCGAAAAGCGCGAGAAGTGGCGCACCCCTGGTTATTTCGGTCATTGTTCAAAGATGGACCCGCGTTATACTTCCCCGTTAAAGTGGCCCACCCGCCAAGGATATCCACATGAAAGCGGTTGTCTACTACAACTACGGTTCACCCGACGTTCTCAAATGTGAAGAGATTGAAAATCCGACCGCTGGGGACAATGAAGTCTTGATAAAAGTTCGCGCGGCTTCCGTCAATCCCCTTGACTGGCACTTCATGAGAGGCACGCCGTACTTCGTTCGCATACTGGCCGGGCTGCGCAAACCAAAGGTCACACGACTAGGCGTTGATGTGGCCGGCCAGGTCGAAGCGGTGGGCAGGAACGTAACCCAGTTCAAACCAGGTGACGAAGTGTTCGGCGCGTGCCGTGGGGCCTTTGCCGAGTATGCGTGTACTTCCGAGTCGGCATTGGCCATGAAGCCGGATAACGTGACGTTTGAGCAGGCGGCTTCTGTACCTATCGCGGCACTCACCGCAGTGCAGGGTCTTCGGCTCGGGGGCTTGGGCGACAAGGGACAGATTCAGCCGGGGCAGAAGGTCTTGATTAACGGTGCGGCGGGAGGCGTGGGTACGTTCGCGGTGCAGATCGCCAAGTCGTTCGGCGCAGATGTGACCGGCGTATGCAGTACGAGGAATGTGGACATGGTCCGATCCATCGGCGCAGATCGGGTCATTGATTACACCCAGGAGGATTTCACCAAAAGTGGGCAACGCTACGACCTACTTTTCGACTGCGTTGGGAACCATTCGTTGTTAGCGTGCAGGCGGGTCCTAAATCCTAAGGGGATATACATCCCGGTCGGAGGAGAGGGCGGTCGGTGGATGATCGGTCCTCTGGCTCGTTCGATCACAGCGCTTGTGTTGTCACGGTTCGTGAGCCAGAAGCTGGTCGCATTCTTCCTGGCGAGACTGAGCAAAGACGGAGACCTGGCCATCCTGCGCGAGCTCATGAAGGCCGGAAAGGTAACACCGGTCATCGACAAGCGTTACAGGTTGAGTGAAGTGCCTGAAGCTATCCGGTATCTGGAAGAAGGACACGCTCGAGGAAAAGTAGTAATAACTTTACGATGAAGATCCGACCTCCGGCCGCGTAAAGCGGAGTCGGACGGTGTCGGCGGTTCGGCAGGCCACCCTTCGGCTATCCCCCTCGGCTCCCCCACCCCATCGCGCCAAGAGCGGGCGCGCTGGGGGCCCCGGTTCGCTCGGGGCTTCGGCAAAACAGGGCAAGCTTTCTCGAAAAGCGCGAGAAGTGGCGCACCCCTGGTTATTTCGGTCACTGTTGAAAGACTAACCCGCGTTATACTTCCCCGTTAAAGCGGCCCACCCGCCCACTCACCAGATAAACGGTATCAGCCGGTAGCGAACGCGGGCGGCGTACTCCGTGTAGCCGGGAAGTCCGCGTTGGAGTTCGCGGTCTTCCATCGCCGTCCGAAAAACGAAGCCGCCTAAAAAAACCACCGAAGCCGCCAAGCCGGCCCAGGAGCCAAGCAGTAACGCATTCGCCGGCAGGTAGATCAGCATCGCGGCGTAGAGCGGATGGCGGACCATGGTGTAGGGACCGGTGGAAACCACTCGGTGTCCGCGCTCGGTTTGGATGCGCACGACCGCCGTGAGAAAAGGGTTCTCCCGAAAAACGCGGCCGAACATCCAGAATGACAAGACGATCAAGGCCGCACCCACGCATTGCAGCCAGACCGGCATGACCGACCAGCGGAAGCGGACAGCATCCAGGCCCATCAGGACCAGCCAGGCGCACCAGGCAATCATCATGAACAGGATAAAGAATTTGTCCCAGAACGGCTGGCCTTTTTGTACTGGCGATTTGAGGCGCTCGGCCAGAAGCGCGGGATCCCGCCGCGCCAGCCAAAGCGTGAGCCAGAAAGCTCCGGTGATAAACAGAATGAGATAGGCCCACGCGGCCGGCCAGCGGACGGTTCCCGCAGCGCCAAAGAGCAGGGCCGAGAAAAAGAGGATCTCCGACACAAAAATAATGCAGACCTTGATGACCATAGGCTCCGCCGGGTGCCCCACACATTCGCGTCTCTTGCGAATGTGTGGGCAAGGGCCGCGCGACGGTGGCGGCTGACTGTTCACTCTATGCGCAAAGCCCACTCATCGCAAAGTGCGTGTTGAGTGGGGCACCCGGCCGAGCCGCACCCCCAGTTCGGCCGGCGTTAAAGTACAAACCCGCGTTATACTTCCGCGTTGAAGGCCCCCACGCCTACACGCACAGAGGTGCTTCTTGGTAGGGTTCGCGATCCAAGCATTTGCTACGTTGATTGGTGCCGCTGCGGCGTTCGGTTTGGAGGCGTTGCGGCGGCGACATGAGCGGCAACATGCGCAGATCGAGCAATTCAAGGCTGCCCTCTTTGTTCTCATCCTGCACCGGACGTTTCTCAGAACCCTCCACGCCCAACAGCTCATGCCGCAACGCGATAATCCGATTCGCGCTTATTGCCTTCACCCAATCTTGGTTGCTCCGCCATATCAACGCGTTGATCTGCCTGCCCTCTCTTTTCTCCTTAGCAGCAAAGAGGCAGAGCTGCTGAATAAACTTGGAGTTGCCGAGGCGCAATACAGTTGCGTTGTAGCGCTAGTTGAACAGCGAAACCAGCTTCATCTTGCGTTTCAGGCCAGGTTGCAGGCAGCTAGCGCCGCCACTGGAATATCTGAAGGAACACTGGACGACATCAGAGGTATTGCTGGAAAGGTGCTGGGTCGTCAGCTCGAAGACCTGACAGACGAGTTGTACCGGACAACCGAGCACGCGATTGGTTTCAACCGTGACGTGTATGTCGCCGCCGTCTCAAGTTTCAGGCGGCTGTTTCCGAAATCGTCGATGTTTGGAGTTGAGGACCTACCACTACCGAAATCCGATGCGGCGTAAGGCGGAGCGGAACGCGGTCTGCGGCTCGGCAGGCCACTTCTCGAAAAGCGCGAGAAGTGGCGCACCCCCAGTTAGTTCGGTCGATGTTGAAAGACGAACCCGCGTTATACTTCCCCGTTAAAGTGGCCCACCCGCCCAGCACCGGCATGCGATTCGCTGCCAATGTTAGAATTTGGGCGAATGGCCGAAGAGGAAAAGGTAGTCGGGACTGAAAAATCGATCGACGAAGCAAAGACGGTCACGCCAGAGGATTTCATTACCCGCTGGCCACTGTATACTCCATTTGATTTTCCTGAATTCCAACCTCCCACTCGGATAAGCTTTCATTGTGGATGGCCTAAGTGTCTAAAAGAGACTACATGGGCGCTGAACCATAGGAAATATGACAACGAAGTGTGGTTGTGGCTAGTCCAGTATCAATGCACGCTGTGTCAACGAAACAATATCGTGGTTGCTTACCGCGATTCGCAGACCGGCACGAGGAATGTCATGGGCCCATCTGGGACCGAGCAAAGAACGATAGTCGTGCAAGTGCAAAAGATAGGGCAGCATCCGCCGCTGTCCATCGAGATACCGAAGATGCTCGCGAAGAATCTGGGCGAAGGGGCGACGAGTCTCTACAAAAAAGGCCTAATAAACCGGAACCAGGGCTACGGGCTGGGCGCAATAACCTACATTCGACGTGTGGTCGAAGACAAGACGGATGAACTCATCGAGGTAGTTGCCCAACTGGCCGCATCTCATAACATAGGCCCCGAAATCGTTAAGAAGATAAAAGCGGTCAAGAACGAACGGGCCACGTACGATCAAAAGCTGAAGCTTGCAGCAACAGTGCTGCCCGAATCCTTGATGATTGACGGTGCAAATCCGCTTGGAGTTCTGTACGACCTGGTTAGCCGAGGCGTCCATGACCTAAGCGAAGAGGAATGCATCAGGGTTGCCGATGAGACAAAAAGCGTTTTCGAGTTCACATTCACGCATTTGCGCGCTGAGACAAAGGTGCGATCGGATTTCGTTGCGAAGATCAAGAAACTAGCAGGCGGCAAGTAGTCACACACGGCTCCTCGTCCAAGCTCCGCTTGGGTGGGGCACCCGGCGCAGGGTAAGTCTTGACACCCTCAGTCTGGTCTCCCCACAATGTCACATGAAATCCACAAAGAAGGTAAATCCGCACTGCCCCGTACCTAGCTGCAGGACTCAAGCGCCCCATGCCGACGACCCGGCGGTGAAGGCCCTGATACTTGAGTTCGGGCCGCCCGAAAGAATGACGCGGTGGGCCCTCGCAGCTATGTCCGAGCTGAGAGACTCAATCTGCAGGGACTTGGCCGAGAATAAGGTGCTCGCCTGGTACACCCGCCTGCGCCAGCCGGAGGAGATTTACGTCACGGTTCTGTACGCGCTCTTCATCGCGGACGGAAGGGAGCTTCATCACATTCTGTCGGGCGAGAGGCCCAACAGCTTGTCCCAACGTTACGAGAAAGTGAACGAACTTATTCTCGGCGGTAGAGGGCTGCTGCAGGTCAGCCAGCCGGGTGCGAACTCAGGAACCTTCAAGCCGATTGACATGCTCCATGCCGGAGCCCACGCGTCTTTCCCCGCGTTCATGACCTGCATCGCCATCGCCCGAGAGCCCTCGGCCCGTCCTTCGCTCGACGTCTATGCCAAGCACTTGGGGACGTACTGCACCTACCTGAACTATATGCGCGAGATGTTCGACGGCGGAAAGGCGAAGGAACACGTCTTGGCCGGAGTCGTAAGCCTTCACAAGCCCGCGAGCCACTGGCAGAAGGCCCCGTCGCCCTAGCTCTCAAACCTGCACCTTGTCTAGGCGGGCGGCCCGGCCTTCCGACGGAAAACCGCACAGTGGGTGCCCCATCCTTCGCGGCTTCTCGCGAAGGGTGGGCGGCTGACTGATCGCACCATGGTCTTTGCGTTTCACGGCGGGTGGCCCACCCTACCGCAAGTCATTTTCAAAGCCCAAAGGGTTGCCCCGTCCAAGCTTTGCTTGGGCGGGCCCGCTGACGCTGCATCCCTTCGCGATTTTCGAGCCGCGGGCTGCATTGCGCCGGATCGCTTATCCACCACCGATTTTTCATCACATCCAGCCAGTGTGCACCATCACAGACGCTCCACCCGCCATACCTGAAAATGGAAAGAAATATGATCGCCCAAGGCAGAAGCGTGTCCGTCTCAGGAGTTGTCAATGCCCTCCAGAGGCCGATTGTCGGACAAAGCATTTCGCCGCTAAGTCCTTATTCCGGAATATTTTGCGGGTAAGTCTTTATTTTTG
>JBEKAF010000040.1:0-34644 GCA_050018355.1 Terriglobales bacterium
CCCCCCCCCCCCCCCCCCCCCCCCAAAAAAAAAATTTCCCGCAAAATATTCAAAACAAAGGACATAACTCTAAAATATTCCGGAATAAGGACTTAGCTCCTCAAACTGCTCTGAAAAATGGTTTTGGGGCAGCTTCGAGGGCCGTCTGCACGACGGGTACACCTCTTCACTGCCCCAATCAGTTTTCTATTATCCCGCATGGTGGGTTGGATGTCTGTGATGGTGCTCACTGGTGGTTTGTGATGAAAAAGTCAAAGGTCAAGTTGCAGGAGTGGGGACGCGCGCGGCATCCCACTCATCGCAAAGAGCGCGATGAGTGGGGCACCCGGCTATCCGCTGGAACGACGCCTCGGCTCCTCAGCATTCCGCTTGACGCCGTAGGGCGCTCGTCCTTCCGCCATCCTGTCGGGCAAAGGTGCAAAGACTCTGTCAGGGTCGAACAGACCGATGGCCAGCCTTATCATCAGCCCGAGGCTCTTGAAAAGCTCGGCGGTTGCCCGCGGAATGGGAGCCTTTGAGAAAAGGATGACGGCGAACACGTCTCGGGATGGCAGTAGCCCGCCAAAACCCAATGCGGATGTCACCCCGAAGGCCCTTACGAAATCCTGTGCTGGAACGCAGGGATTCCCCAGAGCCTCGGGTACGTGGAAGACATTGAAGTTGGTTTCCTTCGTGTCAAGCATCAGCGATGAATCTGCCCTCACGAGTGCCCCCGCGCTGAGCCCCATCTCGGAGAGAAGTGCGAGATCATAGGAGAACTCTTAATGGCCTCTTCGTTGGGCAAGGGGATCGCCTTGTGCCCCTTCGACCGGGTTGTCGAGTTCCACTCTTGCTGGTTGCCAGCGGTCGCCAAAAGCACCAGGCACTTCATGCCAGGCGTCTCGGCCGCACCCGCTAGCCGGGCACGGGCAAACTGACGAAGATCTTCGTCAAGCTGGCCGAATGCGTGAGTCTTGAAGAAACGAACAAGCACACACGCACTTTGTCCGGTTTCTTCTGAAATCAGACTCTCGTAGAGATGGCGGACAATCCGATCCGCCGCCTCTTTCATGCTCTTCGCGCCCTTGCCTATTTCTCGCAGGCTGGAGCCGAGCTCAAGCATCTGCGTCAACGTGAAACTCTCTAAAGCAAAGGTGCCGCGAACCTCTTCCATAGGAAACTCGCTAGCGTCTTGGGAGCTACGAATTCTGTTTGGGCACGTACCCAACGCCAGAGTAATCCTAAGAGGAGATCGGAATGGTGAGATATTCCTAATAAAGCGGACTTTCGTGTGGCGTTAGTTCCGTTTCGGGACCGTTATCCTCGCCTTCAGCGGTTGGTGTGACTTGTACTCGTCGAACCCATCCAGAAACCGGTCAATATCCTGCCGCGACAAGTAATAAGGAGTGGAGAGCCGCAGTTTGTGTGCTTCGCCTCCGCGGATGCGAATTTTCTTTTCTTTCCATAGCCAGTTTTCGAGGTCCATACGAACGACTGGCGGCACATTCACCGTTGCAATCGCGCAGCGCATCGAGGGATCCGGAGATGTCCACGACTGCGCGTCGCGTTTGACCATGGCGTTTAAAATGTAGTCGCAGAGCTGGCGGTGACGGCGTTCGATTCGGTCCATGCCTATGTCGTTGGCCAGTTGAATCGAGGCGCGCAGTCCCCATAGGGCGGGGACGTTGGAACTGCCGATGCGCTGGAATCGTTCGGCTCGGAGCTTCACGTCGTCCCAACCCTCGGTTGCGATCGTGTTCCACACGCGGTCGATCATTTCGTCGCGGACGTAGAGAAATCCCGAGCCCTTGGGCGCCTGCAGCCATTTGTGCGGGCTTGATGAATACAGGTCGCAGCCCAATTCGTGCAGGTTCAGCCGCATCATTCCCGGAACGTGCGCTCCATCCACGGCGGAAATAATTCCCTTGCTGCGAGCCAGGGCGCAGAGTTCCCTGGCCGTCAGCACCACTCCGGAAAACGTGGTGATGTGGCTGAAGAACAAAACTCGGGTGCGCGGAGTAATGGCATCGCTGAACAGATTCAACACCTGCGCAGGATTTTCTACCGGCCTCGGCAACGTGATCTTCCTCACGACGATTCCATAGCGCTTCGCCCGCAACTGCCAGGGCTGCTCACCGCCGGGATGCTCCTGGTCGGTCATCAGTACTTCGTCGCCAGGCTTCAGATCGATGCCGTTCGCAATGTAGCTATTGGCCTCGGTGGCGTTTCTGAGAAGCGCGATCTCGTCGCGGTTGCAGCCTACGAACGCCGCCAGCGGATCTCGAAACTGGTTCCACGAGGCGTATCCCCAGATCGGATAGTCCTCGGGATCGGCCTCGCTCAGCTTCTCGCACGCCTCATACCCTTCAAACACCGCGCGCAGCACGGGCGCGGGGCTCGACCCTACGGTGCCGTTATTGAGGTAGATCTCGTCCGCCGGAATCAGGAACTGCTTATGCAGTTCGCGCCAGTAGGCGTCTTCGTTCTGGTCGAAAAGGGAGCGCTCGGGCAGCTTTGACGGCAGCGACTCAAGCTGCGCCCATAAACTTCCGCGCCAGGCCAGGCCGGCACCCACCACTAGGGATGAAGCGAAAGACGACGATAGGAAGTTGCGACGGTTCAACATGCACGGTTCCGCCTTTCCAAAACGCGCCATAGTACACCGGCTGCCGGGAAAACGGAAAGCGACCCCGTGGCCGGCGGCTTCGGAAAGAGCCTCAGCCGCCACGTTCGGTGAAAATAACGGGTAACTTTCCGGCGCGAGCCTGCGTCCAACTAGGTGGAAAACTCGGTCGGCCCCGACTTGCTATCGGGGGTATAATATTGTCAGCCGACTGGGTTTCCACGGGGTGTCCAAATGTCGTTCCGTAAATTGCTGATCTCCCTGAGTTTACTAGCGTTGATGGCGGTGCCCGCGCTGGCGCAGGATCAAACTTCCCAGACTCCAAGCGCGCCGCCGCAAGCCGCGCCGCCGCAAGCATCACAGCCGCAGACATCAAAAGATCAGACGGCGCAGCCTCAGAGCACGCAGCCGCCGAGTGGCTCAACTAGTGGATCAACTGCTAGTTCAACGCCAGCACCACCGCAGAATCCCCCGGCGACACCCAGTTCGACTCCGACTCCGCCCGCGAACTCTTCTTCAAGCAGCGGCACCGGCAGCGACTCAGTCCCTAGCGGGCCGCCACCCATCCAGGAACCTCCCGACAGCAAGGTCAAGCACGACGGCAAGGAGGACGATGTCGACGCCATCGGCAACCGCAACGTCGGAGGGCGCGGCTTGGGCGACTGGTATTCGCTCGAAACCGAAATCAGGATGGGCAAGCAATACGCGATGATGGTCGAAAATAGCGTAAAGCTGGTTCAGGACCCGGTGGTGAACGAGTACGTCAACCGCATCGGCCAGAACCTGGTGCGCAATTCCGACGCGAAGGTGCCGTTCACCATCAAGGTAATCGACTCCGACGAGGTGAACGCGTTTGCGCTCCCCGGTGGATTTTTCTACGTGAACTCCGGTCTGATTCTGGCGGCGGACGAAGAGGCCGAACTGGCCGGCGTGATGGCGCATGAGATTTCGCACGTTTGTGCCCGCCACGGGATGCGTCAGATGACGCGAGCGAATTTGGCGCAAATCGCCACCATTCCTCTGATCTTCATTGGAGGTGGCATCGGCTACGGAATCTACGAAGCCAGTGGCTTGGCCTTGCCGCTCACGTTCATGAAGTTCCAGCGCAATTTCGAAGCGGAAGCGGACTACCTGGGCCTGCAATATATGTATAAGACGGGATACGATCCGCAGGCTTTCATCAGCTTCTTTGAAAAGATACAGGCGAAAGAAAAGAAGAAGCCGGGCACGATCGCCAAGGCCTTCGCTTCGCACCCGCAAACGCCCGACCGCATTGAGGCGTCGCAAAAGGAGATCGCGACCATTCTTCCGGCGCGCCCGCAATACATCGTTTCCACGTCAGAGTTTGACGACGTGAAATCGCGGCTGGCTACTATTGAGAACCGGCACAAGGTCATCGAAGAGAAGGATGGGAGCCGTCCCAGCTTGCGCCGCACTTCAACCAGTGACAAGACCAGCGGCACGGACAAGAGCGGCGACGATGACGATCGCCCGACGCTGAAGCGCCGGGACGATAATCCGAATCAGAATCAACAGTAATGGGAATTGCGGAGACAACAAGAAACCGGCGGGCAGCCCGCCGGTTTTTATTGAAGTTGTCACGCTAGTGACGGCTGACCACTGCCCTCACGATCCCGCAGACACCGATTTTACCGCGATCGTGGTGCCGTCCACTTCTCCGGTCACCTTTGCCTTTGCTCCCGCCAGATCGTTGAGCTTATCGAGCGCAGCCTTATCCGAGGTCTCCAGCGTGTAAACTTTGTCCCCGACCACGAGCGCGTACTTCGATCCATGCTTTATGCAGCTGCGCGTGCAATCCGCGGCCTTGCCGGGCATTTCATGTTTCGTCCCGCACATGGCGTCGCTCACTTCGCCGGTCAAGGTCTGGCTCTTACCGGCAGCCAGCGCTGGAACCGCTGCCAGCCCGACCAACATCTGCATCCCAAGAACCGCAGTCGCAATTCGATTAACTTTCATTCTGCTTTCGTCTCCTGTGAAACGGGGTGATAGTTCAAAAGTGGACACTCCATGATGTCACTATCATTGTGTCAATATAGAGATTCTCACGCAACCTTCGGGTTACAAAAATGTTTTGTCCTTCACAACCCACTGTTTTCAGCGCTACTGCTGCTTGAAACGGATCTCTACTTCCACAGTCTTATCCTTTGCGTCCGGGGTTTCATGAATGCTCACGGCCCACTGCACGCCACGGGGAACGAGCTGTCTGGTATCGTCCAGAAACTTCTTGGGATAGTCGGCGTTGTAGGGCTGACCTTCGCGCAGAGTCCACGCTGCCAGCATCCGAGCTTTGGCCTGGGTGTCGAGTCCTAAGATCTCCAACTCTCCCATCCTGTAGAGGTCGCCTTCGACGACGTTCAGATCGTAGTGCACGGTGCTTTTCTCATCGTGGAACTGGGCGTCGGGCTTGATCCGAACCGTCATGTAGCCGCGGCTGCGGTAGAGCTTGCTCACGTTTTCGATGTCGCGGAGAAGACGCACGGCGTCGGCTGGCTGGCCGGGCGGCAAGTGCAGGAGGGGCGCGATTTCCCTGGTGGTGATTGCAGAGTTGCCATTCCAGTCGACGCTGGAGGTTGAATATATCTTGCCCGGCGTCACAGGTACGATCGCGTCCACCTGAAGCTCGGCGGGACCTTGCGCATCGGCCGCAGGAGAAGGTTGGGGAACCACCCGTGCGTCGGAGGGCCCAAACGCGGCCTTCAAATATCCGCGCTGCAGGTACACCGGCAGCAGGTCAAACTTAGCGACCGCGGCGAGAGAAGAGCGCCCGTATTCTGCGCCCGTGAGGCGATGCGCTGCGGCTGTGAGCAGAGCTGTCTGCTCCGGCGAAGCTCCCGGAAATTCGACGCCGCGAATTCGGATGCTGATTTCCTCGACCCGATAATCGATCGCGCTTAGGGTGCCGCTCGACTCTTCTGCATTGCGCAGGAAATCTACTCGCCCCGGAAATTGCTTCTCGGTGAGGATGGCTTGCAGCGCCTCGGAAACTCGGTCGGGAAGATTGCCAGCAACGGGCAGCAACTGCTTGAACAGCGAAACGCGGCTTTGCAGGGCGGTGCGCAGTTCGTCGTCGGTGAACCAGACGAAGTTTTCGAAGTGCGCGGGAACCAGCTTGCGCTTGTCGGTATCGGCAAGCTGCAGTTCGAGTCTTGTTCCCGCACTTGAAGAGGAATACGAATAGGCAACTTCGGTGAACAGGCCGGAATCGCCCAGACGCCGCACCGCCTCTTTGAAATCGCCATCGGCGGCGTTCTGCCCCATTTGCAGGCCGCTCGCGGCAAGAATTTCCTTGTCGGTGTAGCACGCCGTTCCCGTGACTTTCAGCGCGATGAGTCTATAGGCGGCGACTGAGGCAGCTTTGCCGCTGGTGGACTGCTTCTGAGCTGCGGCAGCTGCAAGGAGCAAGGACAAGGAGAGGAGGACACGTGTAACCCTGTTCATTTGGATCGCTTCGCAGCCCCGGCTGTGGAAAAATTCTTTTGCTTTACCGCGATGTCCATGAAGGCTTTGGCGGCGCGGCTGAGCGATTTGTCTTTGCGGAACACGATCGCGAGGTCGCGCCGAATTTGCGCGTCGGCGAGCGTGATCGCAACCAGGGCCTTGGCCCGGATATCCTCCTCGATATTCGACCGCGCGATAAATCCCACGCCGACATCGGCGGCCACAAAACGCTTCAACAGTTCGCTGGAATCGAGTTCCATGGCCAGTTTTGGCTTCAAGTGATGGTCATAGAACAGCGCATCGAGTGCGTCGCGGGTGTGGCCCAGTTTGGGCACGACCAGCGGATAGGTCGAGACCTCGGCCACGGTGACGCTCTTCTTCGCCGCGAGCGGATGGTGCGGGGCCGCGATCACGACGAGTTCGTCGCGATGAATCATCTGCGCTTCGAGCCGGTTGTCGGTCACGGGCAGCGAGACCACGCCAAAGTCCACCACGTTCTCGATAATCGACTCGAGGATCCTGGCGTAGTCGGAGCGCTTGATGCTCACGGCGACGTTCGGATAGTCGCGTTTGAATTGCGCGAACACCTCCGGCAGGATGTGCAGGCAGGTACCTTCATTTGCTCCCACAACAATTTCGCCGCGGGGCACGCGCTCGGTCTCGGCGATCTCGGTGAAGATCGTTTTGCGCCGCTCCAGCGTCTCCTCGGCATACTTGAAAAACAATTTGCCCGATGCGGTGAGCGAGACGCGGCCTCCGGAGCGGTCGAGCAGACGAGCGCCTACTTCTTCTTCAAGCGCCCGAATCTGGGATGAGATGGCAGGCTGGGTGCGAAAACGCTTCTCCGCCGCGCGGGAGAAGCTGGAGAGGCGCGCCACTTCCAGGAAAATTTCGAGCTGATCGAAGTCCATCGTGTGCTGGCCTCAGACACTATAGCGAGCCTGGGCGATCACGAAAGAGAAATGAGAAACGCGGCAAGCCGCGTCTCTACCGATGCCGTATCCAAGCGGTCCGAGCCTGCGCCTAGACGTTGATTACCGCGATGAGTTCTTTCACGGCGGCGGCGCTTTTATCGAGGGCCGCTTTCTCTTCCGGTGTGAGTTTGATCTCGATAATCTGCTCGATCCCCTTGGCGCCGAGTTTCACGGGGACGCCGACAAAGAGTCCGTGGATGCCGTACTCTCCGTTGAGGTACGCGGCGCACGGGAGAATCTTTTTCTTGTCTTTGAGGATGGCCTCGACCATCTCGGTGGTGGCGGCCGACGGGGCGTAGTAAGCGGATCCGGTCTTGAGATATTTGACGATCTCGGCGCCGCCGTCGCGGGTGCGCTGGACGATGCGGTCGAGCGTGGCCTTGTCCATGAGTTCGGTGATGGGAATACCGGCGACGGTGGAATAGCGGGGAAGCGGGACCATGGTGTCGCCGTGTCCACCGAGGACGAAGGCGGTTACGTTCTCTACGCTGACTTTGAGCTCCTGGGCGATAAACGCGCGGAAGCGGGCGGAGTCGAGTATACCGGCCATGCCGATGACGCGCTCACGCGGAAATCCGCTCATCTTGTAGGCGGCCTGCGCCATGGCGTCGAGAGGGTTGGAGACGATGATGAGGATGCAGTTCGGCGAGTGGTGCACGACCTTGCCGACTACGTCCTTCATGATTTTGTGGTTGGTATTCAGAAGGTCATCGCGGCTCATGCCGGGCTTGCGGGGAATTCCGGCGGTGATGACGACAATGTCGGAGTTGGCGGTGTCGGCGTAATCGTTCGTACCGAGAATTGCGGAATCGCGCTTCTCGATCGGCATGGCTTCGAGCAGGTCTAGACCTTTGCCTTGCGGGACGCCTTCAATGATGTCGATGAGGACGACATCGGCTAGTTCTTTCGATGCAATCCAATGCGCGGCGGTGGCGCCTACGTTTCCGGAACCGACGATCGTTACTTTATTGCGCATGAAGTTTCCTTTCTCGATCCTCAGCAACTAATGGGCGACTCATTTTCCGTAGAGACGCGGCTGGCCGCGTCGCCCGCGGCGGAGACGGGGCAAGCCCCGTCTCTACATTAAAGCGATGCCTCAGTCCGCTGCGACTGCGACACTCATGTTGTCGATCATACAAGTAGCAAACTCGCTGGTTTTTACTTTGGTGGCGCCTTCCATCAGGCGCTCGAAGTCGTAGGTCACTTTCTTCTGTAAGATGGTGCGCTCCAGGCTCTGCTCGATCAGATCGGCGGCTTCGGTCCATCCGAGGAAGCGGAACATCATAACACCCGAGAGAATGACGGAGCCGGGATTGATGACGTCTTTGTCGGCATACTTGGGGGCGGTGCCGTGGGTGGCTTCGAAGATGGCGTAGCCGTCGCCGATGTTCGCTCCGGGAGCGATGCCGAGGCCGCCAACCTGCGCGGCGCAGGCATCGGAAATGTAGTCGCCGTTCAGGTTGGGCGTGGCCAGAACGCTGTATTCGTCAGCCCGCGTCACAACCTGCTGGAAGATGGAGTCGGCGATGCGGTCGTTGATCATCAGCTTTTTCTTCCAGGCGCCCTTGCCGTGCGTGGCGTAGATGGAATCGAGACAGTCTTTCACCTCTGTGTAGATCGTCTGGCGAAAGTCGTCTTGGGCGAACTCAAGGCCGGGTTCGATGAGGCTCGCATTTTCCTCGACCGTGATACTGGGCTTTTTGTCCTTGTTGTCGAGAATCCAGCTCTCGCGCTCGGTGACGACCTGGGTCCGGAATTCCTCGGTGGCAAGTTCGTATCCCCACTTGCGGAACGCGCCTTCAGTGAACTTCTGGATGTTGCCTTTGTGGACGAGAGTGACCGCTTTGTTCTTATGTTCGAGCGCATGCAGAATGGCCATGCGCACCAGACGCTTGGTGCCGGTCACGGACATGGGCTTGATGCCGATGCCGGAATCGAGGCGGATTTGCTTCTTGCCGCCTTTCAACATGTCTTTGTTAAGGAATTTAATCAGGCGAGCACAATCGGACGTGCCTTCTTCCCATTCGATTCCGATGTAAACATCCTCTGTATTTTCGCGGAAGATGACAATGTTCATGCGCTCGGGATGCTTCACGGGCGACGGCACACCGGCGTAGTACTTCACGGGGCGCACGCAGCCGTAGAGATCGAGGATCTGGCGCAGGGCGACGTTGAGGGAGCGGATGCCGCCTCCGACGGGCGTGGTCAGCGGGCCTTTGATGGCGACGCGAAATTCGCGGATGGCGCTGACAGTGTCGTCGGGAAGCCAGCTCTGAAAGCGAGCCTTGGCTTTCTCGCCGGCAAAGACTTCGTACCAGGCGACGGAGCGCGTGCCATGATACGCCTTTTCGACAGCGGCGTCGAAAACGCGGACAGAAGCTTTCCAGATATCGCGGCCGGTGCCGTCGCCTTCAATGAAAGGGATGATCGGGCGATCGGGAACGCGGTACTTGCCGTTGCTGTATTCAATCTTCTGACCGTTGGATGGAACAGGGACTCCGTTAAACGACGCCATGCACTAGCCTCCAGAAGTTGGAAAAGGAACGGATCATTATAAAGAAAATTGAGAGAAGGGGAAGGAGGTTGGCTGAATTACGCACCCGCCGCGTCACCGATCGCCGAAAAAGAGACGCAGCAAGCTACGTCTCTACCGCGGGGTATCAGCGTTCGATTTTTACTGACTTCACTACCACGTCTTTGTGGGGGCGGTCCTGGCGGTTGCGAGGGGCTTTCGAGATTTTTTCCACGACTTCGTATCCCTCGACTACCTCGCCGAAAATTGTGTGTTTGCCGGTGAGCCAGTCGGTGTTGCCGACGGTGATGAAGAACTGCGATCCGTTGGTGTTGGGGCCGGAGTTGGCCATCGCCAGCTTTCCTGGCTTGTCGAAACGATGTGGCGAACCTTTGGTTTCGTCTTCGAACTGGTAGCCGGGACCGCCGAAACCGGTGCCCATCGGGTCGCCGCCCTGGACCATGAAGTCGGGAATCACCCGATGAAAAATAGTCCCGTGGTAAAGGGGGTCGGTGGTCTTCTTGCGCGTGGTGGGATGCGTCCACTCGCGCTTGCCTTCGCTGAGTTCGATGAAGTTGGCGACAGTCTTGGGGGCGTCCTTCTCAAACAGGCGGCAAACGATGGTGCCCTCGCTGGTTTCGAGCACGGCATAGGTTCCGGGTGTGCGGGTCATAGTCTCCCTTCGAATTCTTAAATTGATCTTTCTCACTCTTGCTGTAGAGACGAGGCTCGCCTCGTCTCTGATGCGGCAAGCCTCGTCTCTACGTGGGCTACTTCACGCCAGCCGAGGGTTTGGGTGCGCCGCGGATGTCGATGTGCGTGATCTTGACGGGATGGAGCGGGCGTTCGCCGTCCGTTGCCATGCGAGCGATTGTTTTCACAAGTTCCACGGCAGCGTCATCGCACTGGCCGAAGATGGTATAGCCGCCATTGAGGCTGGGGTAGGGGACTTCGGTGATGAAGAACTGCGAGCCATTGGTGTCGGGTCCGGCGTTGGCGTAGGCGAGACGCCCGGGGCGATTGAAGGTGACGGTGGGCGAAGTCTCATTCTTGAATTTGTAGCCGGGATCGCCCGTGCCGTTCCCGGCGGGATCTCCACCCTGAATCATGAAACTGGGGATCACGCGGTGGAAGATGGTGCCGTCATAAAGTGGGACACCGTGCTTCTTGGCATGAGAGACGGGGCTGGTCCAATCCTTGGTGCCCTCAGCAAGGCCGATGAAATTCTCGACTCCGATGGGGGCTATCTTCGGAAACAATGTGCAATGCAGATCGCCGGCCGTGGTGTGGATGATGGCCGTGGGCTCGGCGGCGGCATTGTGGACGGGCGGCGCTGTCGCCGGCTGCGGAGTTGAGGCTGCCTGCGCGGCGCCGAGCAGGGACGTGGAGATAATCAGGACAAACGTATGGATTAGTGTTCGCATGGATGCTCCCGTAAGGTGTTTTGGCAATTTTTCATTGTACGACAAAGGATTGTACGACAGGCTGTGGGGTCGCGCTTGCCCGAAGCTCGCAGCTAATAGCTCGTAGCGTCAGCACAAGGCGTCCATCGCTTGCTTGAGGCACTGCTCAAGCGGTTGGTCGGTGGAGACCGTCGTTTTCGGATAAGTGATGGGTTCGAAGCGGGCTTTCACCTCGAGGTAGAGCGCGAACGTTCGGTTGTGCGCGGGGTGCGAGGGGTCGGGTTCGAGATCGAGGCGTCGGCGAGCGGATTCATCGGAACAGGCGCACTCGACGATCGTCCAGGGCTGATCGAGTTCGCGGGCGAACTTGAGAACGCGGTCGATCTGATAGCGACGCGAGAACGGGCGGCCGTCGAGAAAGATTTTGCGAGTGGGAGTCTTTTGCAGCAGGAAGCGGGTAGCGTCGAGCATGATCTCCATCACGAAGTCGTCTTGCTTGACGGAGTATTCGATATCTTCCGGCGAGAACAGGGCGGCGCGGACTTCGTCTTTGCTGAGGAGCGCGCCTTGAGTGCGGTGGGCCAGTTCGCGAGCGAGCGTGGTTTTACCGGTTCCGGGGAGACCGGCCATCAGAACAATCATTCTGTGGAGATTGTAGCGGAGGCGGAGTTCAGAAGGACGCTCAGGTGGAGGCTCAGTTGGAGGCGCTCATCGCCGTGGCAGCCGCAGTGACAGTGCCCGGTGCGGTGACACGTTCCTCCACTGGCGGAAGCGGGAAAATCGTCTGGGTCTGGCGCCAGTCACTGTAGCGGTCGGAGACCATGATGTGAAAGACCCACTGGTGGCGCTCTTCTTCAGGCTCGACCAGACCGAGCGCATTCAGATAGAACAGGTAGCGCTCGACGAAGCGGATCTCGTCTTTCGTCATGCCGCGGCGCTGGAGATCGACGGTGATGCCGGCGAGGTGAGAAGACGCGGTGTCACCTTCCGCCGGAGCCGCGTTGCGATTGTGGCGGCGAAGTTTTTGCTGCACCTTGACGGTACGGACGGCCGAGTTCACCTGGATCTGATCGTGGAACTGGCGGTAATAAACCTCGGAGAGGTCGGCAACGAAATCGCGGGTCCAGGGACGGCAATAGCGGCGCGAAGGATCGAGCCGGCGGTCAAAGCGCAGCGTCTCGCCTTCTTCGATCGGAACCAGTTCATGCGCGGCCTTTAGTTGTTCGAGTTCGTCGTCGTCCTGAATGCGCGGCAGATCGAGGCGGTTGATTTCTTCGTTTTGCCGGACCAGGGAATCGTGCGAGGGACGGAACATTGGGTTCCAGAGCAAGCCGCGAAGGCCACGGAAGCGATACGAGTGCAGAATTCTGTGGTGGTGGTGAGGGTCGACGCGGTGCAGGGCAAGGGCGGTTTGTGGCGTCGCGACCGTAACGAAGATCGCAAGCATGATCAGCGCAACCACCAGCGCACCCGGCGGTTTGGAGCTTTTCAATCTTCGCGTTATGAATCTTCGCGTCATCGCGGTTGCATCATTTATTGCGTCACTTGAGACAACCTCCGGGGCTGTGGAAAAGTCTCCATTTTCCAAAGAGGTTCTGTGATTGTAAACCACAGATGAACAATTTTGTGAAGCAATCCGCGTAAGCCCCATTACTTACGGGAGTTAGGAGTGGTTACCGGCGGGTAATCTGCTGATTTCAGGTGCCAGTGCTGGAAAAAGCGCCGTTTGGGGAATGGCAAGTTTACGCTCTGGAGCCTTACCGGTTTCTGACAAACTGCAGATCCCTCGCTCCCCACCCCATCGCGCCAAAAGCGGGCGCGCTGGGGACCCCGGTTCGCTTCGGGATGACAATTTCCTGAAGTTCCCGCAAACCGCCGTCACTTGCGCAGCAGGTCGGTGAGCGCTTGCCTCATGACCTGGCCACCGACTTCTGCAATCGACGTGGTCAGTGGGATGTCCTTCGGGCAAACCTCGACGCAGTTTTGGGCGTAGCCGCATTCCTGGATGCCGCCGTCGCCCATGAGTGCGGACAGACGCTCGCGCTTGAGAGCCTGGCCGGTGGGATGCGTGTTGAACAAACGCACTTGCGAGATGGTGGCCGCGCCGACGAATCCTGTGTCCTCATTGAACTGCGGGCAGGCTTCCATGCAGCAGCAACAGGAAATGCAGCGCGAGAGCGGATAGGCCTTTTCCTGGTCCTCGGCGCTCATGCGCGGGCCGGAGCCGAGGTCGTAAGTTCCGTCGATTGGAACCCAGGCTTTGACCTTCTTCAGGTTCTCGAAGATCACGCTGCGGTCAACCGACAGATCGCGCACAACGGGAAATTTGGAGAACGGCTCGAGCTTGATTGGCTGATCGAGATGGTCGATCAGCGCCGAGCAGGCCATGCGAGCGCGTCCGTTGATCAGCATGGCGCAGGAGCCGCAGACCTCTTCGAGACAATTCGAGGTGTAGGTGATGGGCGTCGTCTGCTTCCCGTCGCGGGTGACGGGGTTGGCCGCGATCTCCATCAGCGCCGAAGTGATGTTCATGTTCGGCTTGTAAGGAATCTCGAACTCTTCCCACGACGGCTTGGCGTCGGGGGTGAGTTGGCGTTTGATCTTGATGATGACGGTTTTGTTATTTGCCATTAGCTCTTAGCCTTTAGCTCTTAGCTCAAACTTTGTCATTCTGAGCGAAGCAAAGAACCTATGCACTCTGCTGGCGCAGGCGAAATGCATGGGTCCTTCGCTTCGCTCAGGATGACAAACAGTTAAGGTCATCGGTCGCTATTTTGAACTTCAGTACTTCCTCGGTCGCGGCGGAATCAGACTCGCATCCACCGGCTCGAACTCAAACTTCGGCTCGTCCAAATCGGGCGCGAACACTGCTTTCGTGGTCTTCATCCAGTTCTTGTCGTCGCGCTCGGGGAAATCCGGTTTATAGTGCGAGCCGCGGGACTCGTCGCGCATGGCCGCTCCCTGCGCGATTACCCGCGACAACTGCAGCATGTTGTAAAGCTGGCGCGTGAAAGCGATGGTCGTGTTCGCCCACTGCGAGCGATCGCTCAAGTTGACCTTCTGGAAGCGTTGCAGCAGTTCCACCACTTTAGCGTCCGCTGCCTCACACTTCTTGGTGTAGCGGATGACCGTGCAGTTCGCGGTCATGGTTTCGCCGAGTTCGCGCCAGAGCAGGAAGGGATTTTCGTTGCCGTCAGCCTTCATCAGTCCGGTGTTGACTTCTTCCTGGCGCTTGCGTTCGGCCTCGAAGTGGCCGTTGCTGGGCGCGGCTTGCAGATTCGTGGCGTACTGTACGGCATTCGGGCCGGCGACGAATCCGCCGAAAATGCACGACACCAGCGAGTTCGCACCCAGGCGGTTCGCGCCATGATACTGGTATTCACACTCGCCCGCGGAGTAGATTCCGGGAATGTTGGTGGCTTGTTTGTAATCGATCCACAGGCCGCCCATGGTGTAGTGCATGCCGGGGAAAATCTTCATGGGCACGTCGCGCGGATCGTCGCCGACAAACTTCTCGTAGATTTCGAGAATGCCTTCGAGCTTGCGGTCGAGGGTTTTGCGGTCGATGTGGGTGAGGTCGAGGTAAACCATCGGCTTGCCGTCGATGCCGAGGTTGAGCTCGTACACCACTTTGAAAATCGCGCGGGTGGCCACGTCGCGCGGGACAAGGTTGCCGTATTTCGGATACCACTCTTCAAGAAAGTACCAGCGGTCACTCTCCGGAATGGACTTGGGATCGCGTGGGTCGCCCGGAGTCTTGGGAACCCAGACGCGTCCTCCTTCGCCGCGCGCCGATTCCGACATGAGGCGCAGCTTGTCTTCGCCGGGGATGCAGGTGGGATGCACTTGTATGAACTCGCCGTTCGCGTAATAGCAGCCCTGCTGATAGAGAGCAGACTGCGCCGATCCCGTGCACACCACCGAATTGGTGGACTTGCCGAAGATGGCGCCGATGCCGCCCGTCGCAATGATGATGGCGTCGGCGGGGAAGGTGCGCACTTCCATCGTTCTTAGATCCATCGCGCAGATGCCGCGGCAGACGCGGCTTCTGTCCAGTACGGCGGAGAGAAACTCCCAGTGCTCGTACTTCTTCACCTTGCCTTCGGACTCGTAGCGGCGGACCTGCTCGTCGAGCGCGTAGAGAAGTTGCTGGCCGGTCGTTGCGCCGGCGAACGCGGTGCGGTTATAGAGCGTGCCGCCGAAGCGGCGGAAGTCGAGCAGACCTTCGGGAGTGCGATTGAACGGAACGCCCATGCGGTCGAGCAGATCGATGATGCCGGGAGCGGCCTCGCACATAGCCTTGACCGGCGGCTGGTTGGCGAGGAAGTCGCCACCGTAGATCGTGTCGTCGAAGTGGATCCAGGTGGAATCGCCTTCGCCCTTCAGGTTCTTGGCGGCATTGATGCCGCCCTGCGCGCAAACCGAATGCGAGCGCTTTACCGGGACGATGGAGAACAGGTCAACCTCACCGCCCATCTCGGCGATCTTGATGACCGCGGCGAGGCCCGCCAGGCCGCCGCCTACTACGATGATTTTCGGAGTTGCTGCCATGCTCTATGAATCCGATCTGCCGGGCTCAGCCCGGGCCTTCTCGCACTTCCTCGTATAATCTCTCGTACAATCTCTATCGCATTACGATACTTTCCGAAGCATTCGAATCCAAAGGCTGCGGCGGCGTCTTCAGGAATCCGTACATGCTGGCCGCGCCGATCGACACCAAACCCAGCGCCAGCAGCAGGCAGAGATAACCAAACCAGCGACGCGCCCTTTCGCCGGTCGTGATGCCCCACTTCGCAGCGAATAGCCACAGGCCGTAGCTGAAATGCCAGGAAGCGGCAATGATGCCGACGGCGTAGAAGGCGACCATCCACGGATTCTGAAATTCTCCCTGAACTTTGGCGAACGACTGCATGGGGTGCGTCGGCAGATGCACGCCGGTAAAGCGCAGGTAATAAGTGTGCTGCACCATGTAGATGAGGGCGACGATGCCGGTCCAGCGTTGTGAGGTGTAGAGCCAGTTGCCAGTCCAGGGATAATCGCCGACGTTGGTGTCGCCTTGATACCAGATCCAGAGGCCGTAGAGGCCGTGGTAGGCGATCGGAAGCCAGATGAAGAACAGCTCCAGCAGAAAAACGAAGGGCAGGCTGTTCAGAAACTCGACTTGCTTTCCGTAGGCCAGTGGGCCTTTGAAGGCTTCGGCGTTCGAGATGAAGTGTTCGAGAAGGAAGGCTCCAATGGGTACGACGCCGCTGAGCGAATGCAGACGGCGCAGCAGGAACGAGGTTCCCTCGCCAGCGCGCAGCGGAGCGACGCCCGATTTGATTCTGGGAGCGACGGGATTGGCAGTTGATGCCACGATGACTGCTCCTTACGTGGTCCGATGTGCAAACTGGTTATTATCGTTTTGAGCGGGAAGCGAAGTCAAGGAGAGCTTGAACCAATGAGGTCGCAGAGTCCGCAGAGGAAAATTAGAAATTCACGCCCGCGGTGCGGAGTTCGCCTCGGACAAGTGTCTGTGCTTGAATTCCTCTGCGATCTTTGCGTACTCCGCGGTTAAAGCTTTTGACCGTTGGCTCTCCGATACCACGACAGAAATGCGCGAAATGCGGCGCCACGATGGCTGTACTGCGCTTTCTCTTCCGCGCTCAGCTCGGCAAAGGTCTTGCCGATTTGCGGGAAGTAGAAGAGTGGGTCGTATCCGAATCCGTGCTGGCCACGGGGCGCGTCCAGAATGACGCCTTCGGCGGTGCCGCGGAAGGTGTGAACAGTCTGGCCGTCACGGGCGATGGCCAGTATGCAGATGAAACGCGCGGTGCGCTTTTGTTCTGGAACCCCTTTTAGTTCGCGCAGCACTCTCGCGTTGTTGGCTTCGTCATCCGTGTTGCACTCTGCGGCGTGCGGTGCGTTATTCTGCAAATCACGGGCGGCGTAGCGCGCGGAATGAACGCCGGGTGCGCCGCCGAGCGCGTCAATCTCCAGGCCGGAGTCGTCGGCCATGACCAGTTCGCCGGGAGCGGCCGAACTGTAGGACTCTGCTTTCTTGCGGGCGTTCTCCTCGAAGGTGGTCCCGTCTTCGACAACCTCGGGCAGAGAAGAAAAGTGCGGGATGTTTGCGATCGTGATGCCGTAGGGCGTGGCGGCTCCGGCGAAATCGCGAAGTTTGCCGGCGTTCGAGGTTGCCAGCAGAACGATGCGTGAGGTCATGCGGCGTGGCTCGCGAGGTTTTGCAGGTCGTGTGTTGGGTGGCCGCGTCTGGACCCAGGCAACAACGAGCAGACCCAGACTGATCAGCGAGACGATGTTTCCGATGAAACAATCGATCGTCCGGCGGAAATGGATGTGTACATCGCTGTCTCCGGCGGCAATGGGAATGACGATCAGGCCGGTGACATCGGTTGTCTGCGTTTCGGTGAGCTTGCCGTTCACGACGACCTCCCACGCCGGGTAGTTGAAAAGGCGCACGGTTAGATTTTGCGGTGCGGCAGCGTGGACCGTGAAGCGTTTTTCTGTCTGTCCCCACGCCAGCATCTCGCTCGGAACCGGCGCTCCCGTGTCGTCGCTGACGCGAGGCAGACTTTTGTTCAGCTCGTAGGGATCGGCTCCGTCCGGAACGTATTCGTCGGTGCCCTCGTAGCCGGTGCCGTCGGCGACGGCACCGCTCATCTCTCGGACATCGCTGGCCGTTTCCCACCAAGGTGGCAGGATACGATAGCCTGCGACGATGACCGCGGCCAGTAGAACGGCAGACGCTAGCAAGCGCGAAGTCCAGCGTTTGGCGGCCATAGTCAGAAGAAGTGCCAAAGCCGCGTTCATGCACAGCAGCCAGCGGAAGGGGAGTTGCACGAAGCGGAACTTGGGCAAGTGCTGCCAGAGCAGATTGCTCACCGGAAGCAGGAGGGCCGCACTGACGGCACCCCAGGCGGAAAGCAGCGTCCACGGGATTTGGTCAGCGGCCGCCGCCGGTGCGCTGGGCGCGACTGGACCGCCGAGAGCCTGCCCTGAGCTTGTCGAAGGGGCGGCTGCCCCTATGCGTTTTGCGCGCCAGCGGCGGGAGAACCAGATCGCGAAAGCGAGGACGCCGATTTCGGCAATCGCTATGGTCGAAACCAGAAGATTGAAGCGGTTGTGGTCGGGATCGGCGATGGTGGTGAAAAGAAAATTGTCCTGCGGCCGGACTCCCGGCGCCAGCAACTGGCTGAGGTTGATCCATGGCTGTTCGTAGATTGCCGGGATCAGATAAAACGAGGCCAAGCCGGCCCCCAGGAGCATCGCCAGCGCCGTCCGAACGAGCGGACGCCAAGTCTGCGGACCCCACGGTAGTTTACGGGCGGTCCCACGGGCGGCCTCACGCGCGGCTAAGAGCAACGCTAGCCCGGCCGTTGAGTAGTGGATCATCACGGCCGCGGGTGCGTTCGTCAGCCAGGCTGCGGCCAGCGTGAGACTCAACCATAGCGTTGGGCGAAAGCTATGTCGGCTAGACAGGCTGCGGCCAAAAGCGGGCTCGTTGAGCCGCAGAAGACAAAGCAGCGCAAGCGGCAGCAGGGAAGCGGCCAGCAGTTCGGCGTATGCGCTCCGCCAGTAGACGATCAGCAAGTGGTAGGGATTCAGCGCGTAGAACACGGCCGCAAACAACGCGTCCGGGGCCGAGAGCCATTCGCGGGCGAGCCGGTACATGGCCGCTCCGGCAAGGGTAAGGACAATCCAGCAATATGCGCCCGGCACTATCTTCCAGGGCAGAGCAGCACCGAGCGCGGCGCCCAGAGTCCAGGAAGCGGGGGGATAAAACAGGAACCTCGCCTC
Source organism: Terriglobales bacterium (assembly GCA_050018355.1). Taxonomy (GTDB): domain Bacteria; phylum Acidobacteriota; class Terriglobia; order Terriglobales; family Acidobacteriaceae; genus Acidiflorens. Next base: position 18,751 of record JBEKAF010000040.1, read on the forward strand.
GCCGTATCCCCAGTGCGCCAGCGCCGCCCAGCGCGGGTATGCGATGCCGTGCTTCCATTGGCCGAGAACTTCCATCCAGGAAAACATGTGGAACTCAAAATCATGCCCGGAGGGACTGCCCCACCAGAAAAATGGAGTAATGGCCAGCAGACAGGCGCCAGCTAGCACCAACGCGCGCGAGATCGGACTTCTGAGCAAATGACCTTTGCCTTAGCTTGGAGTAGCAGGCTGCGGAAAAAGTCGGAGCGGTGCCCTGATAAGAAACCCGAGTTTTTCCGCAGCCTGCTGGGGCGCGTCGCGTGGCCTCGATCGGACTGCTGCGGCGTCGGCGGCGCGCAGAGCAATTCTATTGCATCAGAAAATTCTCGGAAAATTAACCGAACCGAAATCATTCAGGATGGGGTGTCGAGGTAGTCTGCGATCAACGAGGTGGAACAGACCAACGGGGACTGGGCCGGCACCAAAGACGGGGTGTCGGTTTGGTTCCCGGTTTTTGCTGGGATCAACGGGCACAATTGGGCGAACGCTGATGGGCGCGCTTCTATTGGTTGACGCTCGCCGGAGTTCGCTGGCGGTGCAGTTCGGCGAGAAACGCTTCTTCCTCCAGCGCATTGCCGGTCCGCAGCAATTCCAGGAGCGGATCCTCCGCGTCGGTTCCGGCGCTGCTCGTCTGGCTTAGGTCGACTGCGTTGGCGACGAGAGAACGAGGAGAAGTTTCCAGTTGCGGTGTGGCGCCGGGCTGGCCGGTGAGGAACTCGATGAACTCGCCGACGCTTTTGCGCTGCTCCTCTGTGCGGGCAGGGAACTCAATTCCCATGCCATGTCCGGGATGCATGACCCGGACCAAACCTTCGGCGTGAATCTCCATTGCGGCGGCGCGCAGGCACAGGTCAACGGCTGAGGACTGAGGGAAGGGAGATTCGGTCTGCACATAGCAGCCGCCCAGACTGAGGTCCGTCAGTTTACATTGGCTGACCGCGTCGGGTTCTTCGGGCAAAGCATCGTGGGAACGGGCAGCCAGCCACTCGTTCATTTCTTCGCGCATCTTGGCCTCCATATCGAGAAAACGCAGGCCGGTTTGACCGTTGGCGGTACTCCAGGCAACTGCCGCGTCAGCTTCAATGCCAGCGGTGCCGTCGGGAAGCTGGAAGGAGACGCGAACCATGGCCGCGGATGGAAGCGGCTTGGCCGCCAGCACATCCATGCCGCCGGTGCTTAGGTCGAGCAGGATGCCTTCGACAGTATCGTTCTCGTCGACACGAATCGAAACCGCTGCCTGGACAGCGACTCGCAACGATTGCCGCCTTTCGCGCTTCAGCAGCGCCGTGGCGGCGCGCAAGGTGGTTTGAGCCTGCTCGGGAGTGATGGGCTTGGTAAGGATGAAATGAGCTCCCGCGCCGAGGATCGAGCGGATCTGCGAGGCATCGTGTAGCAAGGCAACGGTGACGGGCGGATCACGGTCGGGGCCGGCGAGGCGGCGGCAACCTTCGAGCAGCAGAGAGGCCGCTTCGGGATCATCGAAGTCGACGATGACCTGATCGAAATGCTCCTCCGCCAGCCGCGTCACGGCGACATCGGCCGCGTTCGATCGATCAACCGCGACGCCGAACTGCGCCAGGACCTGAATCAGCGTTTCCGCAGTCAGGTCATCCTTTGTCACCAGCAGTGCCTGCAATATCATGGAACCAAGCCTCCCGCCTCGCGCTTTGCCTGTACGGTCAGGCTTCTACGGCCAGCGCGGAGTTAAGCTGCGCCCTGGCTTGGACGCGGCAGGCGAGGATTGAGCGCTGGCCTTGGCAGCCATCGCACTGGAGTTTTCGTCGTCCACTTCCGCCAGCACTGCGCTATCTTCCTCGTTGTCGTTTTCGGCGAGCAAGGGCGCGACTTCGCGTAGTTTCTCGGCAGCCTGCTGCAGCATCTCGATCTGCTTACCCAGTTGCGTGTACTGCGCCTGCTTGCGGCGCAAAACCTCATGGATATCCTTCATACTTCCCCCTGCGCCTGACTGTAGGGATGGACAAAGGTAAGGTCAACGGTAAAGCCATCGCGGGCCGTTACCGCGGTAACCGAGCAAAAGGATAGGGGGCTCCAAAGCAGTGTTCGAGTCAGGCTGGGTTAAGGACTCGAAGCAGTTGAGACGGTCCTGAGGAGGGGGCCGGTTCGACGGGGTTAATCGAACCTTCCCTACAAAGGCTATCAAGCCGATCAAGTAGCTTGCGCTCAAAATCAAAAGCCCCGCCTTGCGGCGGGGCCATGAGATGAGTGTTCAGGAGCGAACGAAAAAATTTAAGTTATGCCCCGAGCAGCTTGCGACGGAACATTCCAGCGATACCCACAAGCCCTGTTCCCAGAAGGCCCAAAGTTCCGGGCTCAGGGACGGGGGTCGATATAGTGGTGTCGCCGCTGGAAAGACGGATCCCGGTATGGCCATTGAAGAAGCCTTTACCAGTGCTGGTGGTCAGCTGAACGGTAAGCCCGTACACCGTCTTCCCGTTGTACCAGGTGCCGCTGATCGTATCCATCAGAGTGTAGTAGTGATTTCCGGTTTTGGGATCAGTCGTCAAAGTCCACGTGCCCGGTCCGCTGAAGGAGCCTTTGAAGATCGTGCCATTCGGGATACCGCCGGTGCCGTTCCCTGTGATGACGAAGCTTCCGCCACCGGCAAAGGTCCCACCCTTCAGCAAGCTGCCGCTGAAAGCACCGGTCGAAAAGGTCAGAGTGCCGAGATTGTTGCCAGTCACAAGACCTAGTCCATCTAGCCCGTTGACCGCGATGAGCGTCGAGCTCAGTGTCAGCCCCGCGCTACTTCCTTTCAAGAGGCCCCCGCCATTGGTGAAATCGACTGAGTTGGCAAACGCAGCCAAAGGCAAGGCTAGAGCAAGCACAGCCATCAAAACGATGCGTTTCATGATTAGTTCCTCCTGAACCAAATTTCTCTTCTCTGTTTCACCTTGAACTTTCGGTTCAAGGTATAGTCGCCCGTGGTGAACAGAGCATTCGTCGTTCCAAAACTACAGAAGCTCGGTTTTTGTTGTCTATCAACAACTTACCAACATCTACCGCAAGTGTTTCAAATCTCGGAATGCAATGTGCTGCACACTAGCAACAATCACCTTCCGTAAATCGTCCAGAGGCTCAATCCCGCAGGCGGCAGGCCGGCTACGAAACGGAACACCTGTGGGTTCGGAATCGTCAGGGGAAATCTCGCCACGAAAAGGAAAACCTTAACCTTGGGAGACCGCTTCCAGAACCCGGTGCGACTGTTAGTAACCAGTCGCAAGGTGACTCATGTTACCACGGACCCGGCGTTCAGCAATGGCTCGTTGGTGCCATCCAGTCGCTCAAGAGTGGGATTCCGCTCTCTGGGAAGTTGCCATATCTTTGGGGTGAGCAGTTCTGGGGGAGGGCTGTTCGGGCGTCCCGTGATCCTTTGGATCCGGGGCGCTTCTTATTTGTGGGGAAGTTTCCCAGGGAACCCAAGTTCCCAAACCGTTCCGCTTGCTTACCCAGGATTACCTGCCAAAGTCGTCTGAGAACATCGGTACCTCTTCACTTTTCCCCGAGGACAGGCTGCGGTAGGCAGCGTCCAGAATGAGCTGGTTCTGCCAGCCTTGTTGGCCAGGGACTGGAAAAGTTTCCCGACCTTCGACGGCGGCAGCGAAGGTGTCTACCTGTCTTGCGTAGGCAAGTTGGTTGGAAACAGTTTCTTCGGCGACGCGTTGTCCGTCGCGCCACAGCTCCAACTTAACCGGCCGTTCAACATTCAGCGCATCATCAGCCCGGAGGACGCCGGCGTCACCGACAATCTCCAACGGCGTGCGATAGTGGGCACGAGTTGAAACCAGCACCGTGGCCAGCGTGCCGCGCTGAAACTCCAGCGTCAGGATGGCCGCCGCTTCCACGTCACCCGATTGTTCATCCGGGCCACCGAGAGCGCTCACACGCCGCGGCTCATCCTGCAGGATGTAACGCAAGGCATCGAGGCAATGGACGCCCACGTCGGCGATGGGGCCACCTCCCGCTATCGAACGGTTGTAGAGCCAGGTGCGGGCGTGGCCTAAACCGGGATACGAGAACTCCGCCCGCGCAAAGATCGGGCGACCGATGTCACCAGAGGCGACGCGTTCGCGAAATCTCGCCGTGCTTTCTTCAAAGCGAAAGACCTGGGCGACGCCGAGGAGAATGCCGGCGTTGCGCGCCGCCTCGACCATTCGGCGGCATTCGTCCGCGTCCATGCCCATCGGCTTCTCGCACAGCACCGGCTTGCCGGCAGCAACCGCGGTAAGGACGTCCCGCACGTGGCAGGCATTCGGAGTAGTGACCAGCACGGCGTCGACTTCGGGGCAGCGGCTGAGTTCTTCGGTGGAGGCGAAGACATGCGGGATCCCATACTGCGCGGCGGCTTCGCGTGCTTTGTGGGAGTCTCGGCGCGATAGAGCGACCACTTTGCAATTCCGAGCAAGCGCGAAGCCCGGCATCAGACGCCGCACGGCGTGCAATCCGAAACCTGCAATACCAAAGCGAATCATGTTAGTTTCCCCGGCTTCTCTAAAGCCTGGAAACCAGTTTATAGAAAGGGTGCAAGATGAAGCCCGCCGTCGTGCCAATTCCCACGTTGTCTGTCTCTGTGTTCCCCTGTGTCCGCTGTGGTTTCTCGCTGTTCGCAGCGTCAAAAGCGAAACCACATGAGGAGAGGAAAGCTTGGATTTCGAGTGCGTTCCTGAGCGATCAGCGATCAGTGATTACCCAACTCGGCGAACAGTTTGGGGTCGATGTTGCCGCCGCTGATCACGGCTACGTTGATCTTTGTGTTGGGCAACTCGTTGGCGTGGAAAAGAAATGCGGCTGGGGCTACGGCGCCACTCGGTTCGGCCAGTGTTTTCGCGTTCGCGCTTAGAGCGCGCATGGCCCTGCGAATCTCGTCTTCCGTCACGCTGACGATGTCGTCGACATAGGCGCGGATGTGTTCGAAATTGATCGCGCCGACGCTCTGTGTGCGAAGACCGTCGGCCAGCGTCTGCGAGACTTGCTCGGCCGGGAAGGAGACGATGCGGCCGGCGCGCAGGCTGGCTTGCGCATCGGCGGCAAGTTCGGGCTCGACGCCAATCACTTTCACCTTGGGATTGCTGAGTTTGATAGCGGCCGAGACGCCGCTGATCAATCCACCTCCGCCGACGGGGACCAGCACGGTCTCAACGTTGGGGAGGTCTTGGAGGATTTCGAGCGCGACGGTTCCCTGGCCGGCGATGATCTTTTCGTCGTTGTAGGGCGGCACGATCACGTAGCCGTGCTCGGCGGCCAGTTGTTCGGCGCGGAGGCGGCGCTCTTCACTGCCGGGACCGACCGTGACGATCTTCGCGCCGAGGGCGGCGGTGGCTTCGAGTTTGTTCTTCGGGGCATTACCGGGCATGACGATGATGGCCTTCACGCCAAGCGCCCGCGCCGCGTAGGCCACGCCTTGCGCGTGATTGCCGCTGGAATAGGAGATGACTCCGCGGAGACGTTCCTCGTCACTAAGGGATGCGATTTTGTTATATGCACCGCGCAACTTGAAGGCGCCGATGGGCTGCAGGTTTTCGAGCTTGAGGAAGAGCTTGCGGGAGTCGCTGGCGCCGGTCCATTCGAGCAGCGGAGTGCGGGCGGCGATGCCTTCGAGGCGGGCCCGAGCTTGGTGAATGTCAGCCAGGGTTACGACACAGGGTCTCTCTTCTGCGCTCACGGCGTCTCTGCGGTGAAAAAATTCTCAGATCTCCAGTATCACCGGCATAATCAGCGGCCGGCGCTGCGTCTGCCGGGAGATGTAACGCTTCAGGTCGGTGCGGATTTTCTCCTTGATCACGCCATAGTCGGCTTTCTCTTCGGCGCTGGAGGCATCGAGGGTCTCCATGACGATCTCCCGGGCGCGCTCGATCACGCCGTTTTCGCCGGGCGCGAATCCGCGCGTCACAATTTCGGGCGAAGTTTCGACGAGTCCGGTGAGCTTGTTCATGGCGATGATCGGCATCACGAAGCCGTCTTCGCTGAGGTGACGGCGGTCTTTGATGACGAGGTCTTCGACCACGTCGGCGCGGGAGCCGGAATCGATGCAGACGCGGCCTACGTTGACGCGGCCGGCCTTGCGGGCGCCGAGCTCATCAATTTCGAGAACGTCTCCACTTTCGATCAGGATCACGCTGCCGACCGAGCCCTGCATGGACGCGGCTAGGTCGGCGTGTAACTTGAGCTGCCGGTATTCGCCATGGATGGGGACGAAATACTTGGGCCGCACCAGGTTGATGATGAGCTTCAATTCTTCCTGGCTGGCGTGTCCGCTGACGTGGATCGGCGGGTAAGAGCCGTCGTCGTAGATGACGAAAGCTTCGCGACGGAACAGGTGGTCCACCATGCGGAAGATGGCTTTTTCGTTGCCGGGGATGATGCGCGATGAGAGAACGACCGTATCGCCCTTTTCAATTTTGGCGTGCTTGTGGTTATCCACTGCCGCCCGTGACAGCGCCGACATGGGTTCGCCCTGCGTGCCGCTGATCAGAACGCATACTTTCTCAGGCGGAAAGTTTTTCATTTCGCCGGGATGGATCAGCATGCCCTCGGGGATCTGGACATAACCCAGGTCTTCGGCGATTTCGGAGGAACTGTTCATGGAGCGGCCGATGAAGCAAATTTTGCGGCCGTGCTCCCGTGCCATGTCGACCGTCAGCTTGATGCGGTGAATGGAGGACGAGAAGCAGGAGATGAACAAACGCCGCTCGGTGCGGGCAAACACCTCCTCGAACTTGCGGCGAACAGCGCGCTCGCTCGGAGTGTAGCCCTTGCGCTCGACGTTGGTGGAATCCTGGAGCAGTGCCAGCACTCCCTCTTTGCCGTACTCGGCGAAACCGTGCAGGTCGAAGAGGCGGTTGTCGGTGGGCGTCGGGTCAACCTTGAAGTCGCCGGTATGCAGCACGACGCCGATCGGCGTGTGGATGGCGAGCGCGACACAATCGACCAGGCTGTGCGTTACTTGCAGCGGATGAATAGTGAACGGTCCAACCTTGAAGCGTTCTCCGGGACGAATTTCGCGCAGATCGGAGTCGTCGAGGAGCTGGTGTTCGTCGAGCTTATCTTCGACGTAGGCCAGCGTGAACTCGGTGCCCCAGACGGGAACATTCAGTTCGCTGAGAATCCAGGGCAGCGCGCCGATGTGGTCTTCGTGGCCGTGCGTAAGGACGATGCCGCGCACATGCTTGCGATTTTCAAGCAGGTAAGAAATGTCGGGGACGACGATGTCGACGCCCAGCAACTCGGCTTCGGGAAACATCAGGCCGGCGTCAACAACGATGATGTCATCGCCAAAGCGGATGGCCATGCAGTTCATGCCGAACTCGCCCAGCCCGCCTAGCGGAACAATATGCAGTTTTCCTTTTGACATTAGACAAATTGATGCTAGCACAGGGTGGGCCGTCGTTGGAGTTTGACCTCACGCCAAGTCAACGCAAGGTGGGCTGATAAAGGTTGGCTGATAAACTCATACTCGAAGATGGCCGACGAGAAAAAATCGTGGATGCGGCGGCGCGTCGAAGGTGCGATCCGCGGAGGCCTGACCCGCGCCTACGAAACTATCAAGGTTGATCCGGGCCGCTTCCTGATGCAGTTGCGCGTGGCGCATGGATTGCCGCTTGCGACCTTTCATGGCGTTTACACGCTGCCGGTGGAACGCCTCGACGATGTGGCGGAGTCGGTGATCCGCGGCGGCATGAAGCTGGCGGCGGCGGAGGGAGCCGGACTTGGTCTGGGCGGAATCCTCACCATCGTGCCGGACCTCGGCATTCTTTCTGCCATTACCATGCGCACCATCCAGAAGCTCAGCCTGATTTATGGGTTCGAGTTGAACACCGACGACGAGATTGCCGAGCTTTGGATTGCGGCGGCCAGCGCCGCAGGAGTCGACATCAGCCGCGAATTGCTGGAAAAAGAAGTGGTCAACCGCTTTGTGCCGCGCGTGATCCAGCGAATTGCGGTGAAGGCCGGCGCCGAGGTGGTGGAGAAGTGGGCGGGACGCCTGATTCCGCTTACCAGCTCGGCCATCGGATGCGCGCTGAACTATTACTTCGTGCGGGCATGGGGCGAGCGGGCGCGGGCACATTTTCGCGCCAAGCATCTCGAAGCGCGGCGCAGGTTCGCGGAGGAACAAAGGCAACTTCCGGGCGCGCCTTCGGCGACGCTGCCGTCGTGACCGGGTTCTACTCCCAACTCTGGCGTTCCTTTTGAAGATAAGTCTTGGGATAAGGGCCGCGTGCTAGGCCTCGGATCGCGGCATGATAGGACTTTGGTTTTCGCAGGATGACGACTCTCCCGCTTCTAACAACGACAAGAACTTTGTCGCCGGGTTTCAGACCCAACGCTTCGCGAGCCTCATGCGGGATCACGATCTGGTTCTTCGCGGAAAGAGTTGATTCTGTCATCGCCTTACATTGAAGCATAAAGTAAAGCGTTGGCGGAAACCACTATCTATTCACGGGGCACCTTTTTCAAGACCTGCTCTTGCAGCCACATCGTCTCCAGAAGGGTTTCCTCGGAATCAAACAGAGAAAAGGCATTCAGATTGTGGTCGTTTAGCAATCGGAGCACCTTTACTCGCTCATCGGAGGGGAGATCGAATTTCCACAAGTAGTCCTGCTTGGGACGCCTGTTATCGAAAGCATGCTGGTGTGAATCAAAACGCCACCCATAGTGAGGGTCTAAAATGCCACACATGGTGTAATCGGATTGCTGGCGGAAGTGCCTACGATGGCTCCGGACGTAAGGCCCGATGCGACTGATAGTTCGTTCGCCGAGCGCCCCTCCCTTTACTCCTTGCGGTCTCTCGCAATAAGCGTAAATCGATCTTCTTTCGGGCTTCCCGAGGGGATCATCCCTGAAAGCGAAGAAAGCCGCAACGTATGGCGAATAAGACCAGTCGAGGAGCGGCGAGGGGAACCCGTGGTGTCGCAAATAAACCATGTATCGATAAAGAGGGACGGGAGGGAAGCCGCCGGGCAAAAGCAACAATTCAGGGTTTTCAAAAGTCTTGCAAAGCTCGGGATCGTACTCTGGCACGCCCACACCCGTAAAGGTTTCCACGGCAGGTCCGATCCTTGCGGTCATCAGCCTGTAGAAATCCCTGAAGGGCATCCCTGTCTGCCCGCTCCGTTCGAGAGTCGTGGCGAGGGGCCACTCGGAATTGCCCTGTCCGCGGAACAACAACGGTGAGGACTGCTTCTTGCCAAACGCTTCACGCAGATTCTTGAGCTTCTCTTCAAATGTCTCCCAATCGGGTACTGCGTTCGCTTTGTTCGGCTCCATGTCCAGTCCCTCGGTCTTTAGCGGAGCCACTCTTCCAATTCAATCCCGCGTTCGGTTTTCTCGTCGCGATATTTGACGATCACGGGCGTGTAGAGCGAAAGGTTCCAGTCATCGGATTTGCCCTTGCCTTTCTTCACGGCTCGCGAGCCGGGGACGACTACCGCGTTTTCTGGGACTTCCAGGGGTTGCTCCGCTGACGCGCGGTAGACTTCGCCTCGCGCGAGATCATAGAGCGGCGTGGATCGGGTCAGAATCGTTCCCGCTCCCAAGACGGCGCGGGCGCGCACCAGCGTGCCTTCGTACACTCCGCAATTGCCGCCGATCAGCACATCGTCTTCGATGACCACGGGGGCGGCGTTGACCGGCTCCAGCACGCCTCCGATCTGGGCGGCGGCGCTCAGGTGCACGCGCTTGCCGATCTGCGCGCAGGAGCCGACGAGAGCGTGCGAGTCGATCATCGAGCCTTCATCCACGTAGGCGCCGACGTTGATGAACATGGGAGGCATGCAGACGACTGACGGCGCAACGTAGGCTCCTTCGCGGATGGAAGATCCGCCGGGTACCAGGCGAACACGATCGGCGAGGGTTAGACGGCGGGCTGGGAAGGTGTCCTTGTCAATAAAGGAGAGTACGTCTCCGTCCGACATTTGTTGTAATTCGCCAAGACGGAAGCCGAGCAAGATTCCTTGCTTGACCCAGGCATTGACGATCCAGCGTCCGGCGACTTTCTCAGCGGCGCGAACCTCGCCGCGAGTCAGAGCGGCGCGGAAGTCAAGAAAGGTGCGACGGGCTTCGTCGGGGTTACCGATGGTTTTACCCGTCGATAGGCGTTCAATGGCCGACTTCAGAGTGGATAGCGAGTCTGACATAGGATAGCTAGAGAAACAAAAGGCTAAGCGCTAAGAGCGAAATGCTAAGAGCTGCCTTTACGCCACGCACTTGCACTCGCTGCGGATCAGAACACCGGGCATCCGATGGGTCGCCTCGCGCGCCTCGGCGAGATTGCCGTACGGTCCGTGCCAGCGCGAATGATTGGGATCGTGTCCGGCGGGGCGTCCTTTGCCGGAACTGCACTGTCCACAGGACGCGCGGTGCAGAATCGCTTTGTGCGGGCCCGCTGCCCAATTTTCGTAAATATAGAATTCGGCGGCAGCGGTCGGCGGAGCCGCAGGCCGGGTAATCAATCCGGCGTCGGTTGCGGTTTTCTGCAGTTTCGATCGCGTGTCGCGGCGCATGGGAAGCAGAGGCAGGCGATAGACCTCTTCGATCTTGCCCATCATCGCGAGGACAGCCTTCACGGGCAGCGGACTCGATTCCATGAAGTTGGCCAGCATCAGCGGAAGATATTTGCGGTGGATGGTGCGCGCCGTGTTCCAGTCGTTGTTCAGAGCGGCGCGAGTCATCTCCGCCATTTCGCGGGGAATTTCATTGGACGCAACCGAAATCACGCCCACGCCGCCGAGCGCGATCACCGGCAAAGTCATGACATCGTCGCCGGACAACACCAGAAAACTCTCTGGCACAGAGTTCAGCACCTCGGCGATCTGCGTCATGTTGCCGCTGGCTTCCTTCACGCCCGCGATATTCGCGACCTCGGTCAACCTCGCCAGGGTCGCGGGTTCGAGATTGGCCGAGGTGCGGCCCGGCACGTTATAGAGGATGATGGGCTTGTCGACCGCTTCGGCGATCGCACGGAAGTGCCGGTATTGGCCTTCCTGCGTCGGCTTGTTGTAGTACGGCGAAGCAGTGAGGATGGCGTTGACGCCCGGGCGCGCCGCCACTTCTTTCGCTTTGGCCACAGCCTCCTGCGTCGAGTTGGAGGTGGCGCCGGCGACGATCGGCACGCGTCCGGCAACGACTTCGATGGTCACGTCGATGACGCGCAGCCACTCATCGTGGGTGAGCGTGGGAGTTTCTCCCGTGGTGCCGCAGGGAATCAGGAAGTCGATGCCCGATTCGACCTGCCAGGCAACCAGATTACGCAGTGCGTTTTCGTCGACAGCGCCGTCCTGAGAGAACGGTGTGACCAGAGCGGTACCACAGCCTCGCAGTTGCATGGGTTAAGGATAACTCTTCTCGCGAGCGCGTGCATGAGCAGGGTTTGCTCGTATGGGGCCGAGCGCAGCTCTGCAGTTGCTTGCGTTCGCGGCAACCCTGGCTTCGCTCTTAGCCGAAATTTCAGTTTTGGCTGTCCGAACGTCGATTCCCCCAGGACCTGCTCCGCCCCCTCTCTTCTTGAGCCATCGGCACAACGTGCTCAATGGACGTATTCGATCTCCGGATACTCCGGTTGGCGCTCGAGCTCCGAAGCGGGTGCCCCTTTCAGGTATACGTCGAAGAAAGTGCTGATGTAGTGCGCCGTCAGGGCAACTTGGCGGCGGCCATCGAGGCGCACAATACCCAGCGTGTGCATCGCGCGCATCACAAGCGGACTTTTCAACATCGCTCCGTTGTCGCTGAACATGTAGTGATTCGCGCCTCGGACCATGATCTGCGACCTGCGGTCGCTGGGCAGTCGATCGTAAATGGAGCGGATGTTCGCCTCGACCGGGCGGGTCTCCGCATCGGACTCGCTTCTGTGGTCGCTCAGGAGAAACATGAACGGCTGGGTGACGCCCTCGGCGACGACACTGCCGAGGGGAGCCCCGTCCACGTCGATGCCCGCCTTGCACCGGGAATCGTCATGGCAGAACTGCAGGGCTGTGGCGCCACCGATCGAGTGGCCGAACACTCCGACCCGCTGCATATCGAGCCGTCCCAGGAACCTGCCCGAGGGGTCAGACGCGTTCAGTCGTTCGAGCTGATCGAGCGCGAAGCCCAGGTCGGCGCTCCATGCCTGGACCAACTCGTTGGCGAGATGCTCCTGCTGACTCCCGCTGACGAGGTCGGCGTTGTTCTGGGGCGCCCTCGCGATCACCCTTCCGTCGGGGAAGACGACGACATAACTTCGATATGGCGCATCGAAACCCACGACCACATAGCCGTGACTCGCAAGGTCCTCGGCAAGGGTCGTGTAGTCCGTCGTCAGGGCCGCAAGTCCCGCTCTCATGAGTACCACCGGATACGAACGATGCTCAGGCGATACCTCGGCGTCCCGAATACTATGTGCGCGGACCCGCGACAAATCTCGCGTCAGGAACTGCGTGAGCAGCGCGCCACTCTGGCGTTCAAGAGCCGTCCGCCATGGAGCCGGTAAGTAGTCGTCGAGCGTCTGGGACGGTTGTCGAGGCGCTGCGGGATACCAGATCCAGGCAAGAAGCTCCCGCTTGGTACCCGGCTGCGGCGCCAGTGCGTCCGCCTGCGCGGCGTCGCTCCAAGCGTACGTCGTGCGGCCGACCGCGAACGGGCCAGTAGGCGTGGGTAGCGTCGTCTCCCTGTTGTGGTCCAGCCTCAACAATCCCAGCAACGCCGCGATTCCAACAACAGCGAACAGGGCCACCACAACCATAGTCCTGATCACGCGCATATATTCTTAAAGCTCTCGCCAGACGTTGCGGAACTCGTAGAAACCTGTTTTCGCCGCCAGCCACTCGGCAGCGCGCACGGCGCCTTCGGCGAATCCGCGGCGCGACTTCGCGTCGTGGCACAAATAGATTCGATCGCTGGGAGAATTGAATACCACCTCGTGGATGCCGACCGCGTCACCCTCGCGAAAGGAGACGATCTCGACTTCCTGGCCTCCGGACTCGCGCACAATTTTCTGGAGCGTGATCGCGGTTCCGGAGGGAGCGTCTTTTTTTTGCGCATGATGACGCTCGAAAATCTGGCCCGAGTAATCGTATTTCAGGGCAGCCCCCGCGGTCGCGACAATCTCGAAGAACAGGTTCACGCCGATGGAAAAATTCGATCCGTAGAGAAAGCCCGTCTTTGCCGAGAGCACCATTTCGCGCAAGCGCGGCAATTGCTCGTACCAGCCAGTGGTTCCGACCACGAGGTTCTTTCCTGCGCGGATGCAGGCCTCGGCGTTGGCGATGACCGCGGAGGGCGTGGTGAAGTCGATGGCCACGTCGAAGGGGGCAAGGAAAGCGGGAGTGAGGGCGGAGGCATTAGCGTTTTCGTCGACGTCCAAGGCGCGGACATGGTGGCGGCGCGCGTGCGCAACTTCGGCGACCACCGAGCCCGTTTTGCCACGACCAAGAATTAGAAGATTCATACTTACACCTTAAACCGCAGAGAACGCGGAGTGCGCAGAGAAATCTGTAAAACAATGTTTAACTTCAGCTCTTGGTTTTCTCCGCGTGCTCTGCGTCCTCTGCGGTTAATGCCTTACGCAAACACTTCCGGATCGACTTCGGCGAAAAAGGCGCGGTGCAGGCGCCGGACCACCTCGGCCGCGTCGTCTTCTTCAATCACAAAGGTCAGATTAATTTCGGAGGCACCCTGCGAGATCATGCGGATCTTCACATCCTCAAGAATGCCGAAGACCTTGGCGGCGATTCCGGGTGTGTGGCGCAAATTCTCGCCCACCAGACAGACGATCGCCTTCCGGCCCTCATACTTCACGTCCGCCAGTTTTGCCAGATCGGCGGCCAGCGCCGGGATGGCTTCGTTGGTCTCGGCCGTCACCGAGACGCTGACTTCGGAGGTGGAAACCACGTCCACCGCTACGTTGTGGTGATCGAAGGCCTCAAAGATGGACTTCAAATATCCGCGCACCAGCAGACGGCGCGGTGAGGCAACCTCTACGAGCGTGATCTTCTTCTTGAGCGCGATGGCCTTGAAAATATTCGCACAGCGCGGGGCGCGCGCCGTGACCTTCGTCCCTTCGCAGGTCGGGTTCAGCGAGTTCAGAACATAGACCGGGATGTTTTGCTGAATCGCGGGCAGCACGGTTGCCGGATGCAGAACCTTGGCCCCGAAGTAGGCAAGTTCGGCGGCTTCGTCAAAGCTGATGACCTTGATGCGGCGGGCATCGGGACAAAGGCGGGGGTCGGTGGTCATCATGCCGTCGACGTCGGTCCAGATTTCGATGCGCTCGGCATTGAGGCCGGCGCCAAAAATAGCTGCGGAAAAATCCGATCCTCCGCGGCCGATGGTGGTGGTGATGCCGGCACGATTGCAACCAATGAATCCGGCCATCACCGGAACCTTGCCGGCCTCGACCAGAGGCTGGACCTTCTTGCGCAGGCGCTCGATGGTTTCTTCGAACTGAGGAACCGCGCGGGTATAGCTGCTGTCGGTCAGCAGACATTGGCGCGAATCCACGTGCGCACCCGGCAATCCGCGGGCGACGAAAGCGGCAGCCACGATCTTGCTCGAAAGCACTTCGCCGAACGAGGCAACGTAATCGTATGTTCGGGGAGTGATTTCGCCGACCGCGCCAATGCCGCGCAGCAATTCGTCCAGATCTTCGAAGTCGTCGCCCAGGTCGCCGTGAAATTCAGTGAACAGGGCGGTGCCGAGCAGTTCTCCAGCGGTGTCATAGTGGCGTTCGCGCAAGGCGCGCGCCATTTTGAGAGCGGCCTTGCGATCGCCGCCGCCGGCAGCCTTTCCCATGGCGAGCAGGGAATCGGTGACCTTGGCCATGGCACTGACCACCACCACAGGACGGTCCGCCAACCGGCCCTGAACGATGTGGGCTACGCGATCAATCGCTCTTGCGTCTTGTACGGAAGTCCCGCCGAACTTCATGACGATCATGGGCGGGGAGACTCCTTGGGGTTGGCGGAGATTTGTCTCACCCTAGATAACCCTTCGCCTTGAGAAGTTCAGCATTCAGCAGGGCAGCGCCGGCGGCGCCACGAATTGTGTTGTGCGACAGGACGGTGAACTTCCAGTCGAGGACATTGCACTTGCGCAAGCGGCCGACCGCCGTGGTCATGCCTGCGCCGAGATCACAATCGAATCGCGGTTGCGGACGGTCCGGGGCTGTCATGTACACGACAGGTTGCTCGGGCGCGCTGGGCAGGCGCAGTTGCTGCGGTTCGGCGCGAAAATCGTTCCAGGCGGCGATGATCTCCTCGGGCTGCGCCTTCTGTTTCAGTCGAATCGCAACCGACTCGGTATGGCCGTCTTCCACGGCGACGCGATTGCATTGCGCGCTCATCGCAAAGGGAGCAGGGTCGACGCGCGAACCGTTCAGCGTCCCCAGCAACTTTCGCGTCTCCTCCTCCATCTTCTCTTCTTCTTTGGCGATGTAAGGGATGACGTTGCCGAGAATGTCGAGCGAAGGCACTCCGGGATATCCGGCGCCGCTGACCGCCTGCATGGTGACCGCCATTACCGTCTCCAGCGTGAAGCGGCGATGCAACGGAGCCAGGGCAATCGCCAGTCCAATGGCCGAGCAGTTGGGGTTGGTGACGGCAAAGCCGCCGGATTTGCGCCGCCATGGTTGGGTTTCGATGAGCTGGATATGATCGCCGTTGACTTCAGGAATCACCAGGGGAACATCTTGCTGCATGCGCAACGCGCTCGAATTGGAGACGACCGCGCAACCGGCGTCCGCGAATTGCGGCTCCAGTTCGCGGGCGATCGAGGCATCGAGGGCGGCGAAAATAATTTTCGGGGAGCCTTCGGGCTTAGCTGTTTTAAATGTGATCTTTTGTTCGTCTTGTTGGTTTTGAGTTTTTATTC
>JBEKAF010000041.1:0-34416 GCA_050018355.1 Terriglobales bacterium
AGGTCGTCTCGCCGGAGGCGAGCGTAGTCACGTGCCAAAGGGTCGATCCGCTGTCCGCGTCAAATCCGTACACCGTGCCATGTTCGCTCGCTACAAACAGCACGTTGTGCGTGCCATTTCCCGGAATGCTCACATTGGGGGCATATAAAGGCTGCGCATCCACCAGTCCGTCTGTAGGGATCACGAACAACTTCCCAAACGTGCTGGAGTTTACGTTCTTGAGCGTGAGCGAGGTCTCGCTCGGATTCCGGCCCGTCCGCATGTTGTCGTTGTGATACGTAAGGATGCCCGTAAACGCCGGCGCAGCTCCCACCAACATCTCACTTCGGAAAATCAGCACCGAAAGAAGTGAGAGAAGAAGAATTGCAGCGGAGAGCGGAACGATTCGCGCGGGCAGAACCCGTCGCATGGCGCACCTCGGGGATTTAGATCCGGATTTCGAACCGGTTGTTACCAAGATGTCGAAACGAAGTAGCTGGCCCAGGTGATTCTACCCGAACTCGGGCGCCGGCAATCGCTCCCACAAAAACTCGGAAGTACCGCCGGGGTGGAGTAACGCTTAAATACTCCGCGCGAAAGCGCTGGCGATGGAGGGGTTGTCAGCGGACGATTAAGCCGGTCGGGCTAAGTGGTCCCGTAGGGTTTCGCCGTCCAATTCGCCCTCCCAGCGCGCTAGGACCAGCGTCGCTACCCCGTTTCCAATCATGTTGACCAAGGCTCTGAACATACTCAGGAAACGGTCAATTCCGAGAATCAATGCCATGCCTGCAACGGGAATGGTTGGGATCACCGAGAGTGTGGCCACGAGCGCGATGAAAGATGCGCCCTGCACGCCGCTGGCTCCCTTGGAAGTAAGAACCGCCACGGAGAATATGGTGAGTTCCTGGATCAGAGTCAGATGGGTATTGGTGGCCTGCGCCACGAATAGAGCGGCCATGGTCATGTACAGACTCGTTCCATCTGTGTTGAAAGTAAATCCAGTCGGGACCACCAATCCAACCAGAGATTTGGAGCAACCGAGTTTCTCAAGCTTGGCCATCAAGGTCGGGATCGCGATTTCCGACGAACTAACGGCTAACACCAGCAGGATCTCTTCCTTGATGTATGCCAGAAAGCGAAAGATGTTAAAGCTGGCGGCCCAGGCGATGGCGCCGAGTACGATCACAACAAAGAGCACCGAGGTAAGCCAGAAAGTTCCAATGAGCTTGGCGAGTGGACCCAGGGACGCAAGGCCGAACTTGCCGACCGTGTAGGCCATGGCGCCGAAAGCTCCAACCGGCGCGAATTTCATCAGAATGTTTACCACTCGGAAAACGACATGCGTGAGGGAGTCGATGAGTTCGACCAGCGGTTTGGCTCGCGCTCCAGCGGCCGACAGCGCGAAGCCGAACAGCAAGGCCACGAAAACTACTTCGAGGATATCCCCCTTGGCGAAGGCGTCGACCACCGTTGTCGGGATGATGTGCATCAGAAATTCGGTGACGCTTTGCGCTTTTGCCTGGCCGGCATAGTCGGCGACCGCCTTGGCGTCGAGGGTTGGCGACGTTGACATTAAAGCCGCTGCCCGGGCGCACGACGTTGCCCACCACGAGCCCGATCAGGAGAGCCATGGTGGAAACGATTTCGAAGTAAATGAGCGCCATGCCGCCGACGCGGCCGACTTTTTTCAGGTTCTCCATGCCGGCAATTCCGGTGACCACCGTGCAGAAGATGATCAGAGTGATGATCATCGTGATCACGCGGATGAAAGCGTCGCCCAGCAGCTTCATGGCAACCGCGCGAACCGGGTCCACGTAGCCCAGCACGATGGCCAGGGCCATGGCCACCAGCACTTGCACCCAGAGGACGCGGTAGAAGGGCGGCTTGCGAGATGCGGGCGCGGCGTTTACTGGAACCGTGTGCGCAGGTGGAAGGATTGCCATCGTTGGTCGGCTGTCCTTAATCTTTCGTCATTAATGGAGAGCCGGGCGTCCCCGCCCGGCCGACCCTTCGGCTGCGCTCAGGGCAGGCTCGCGAGACGCCCGTCCCTCCACTAGCAAAGTGGAACGGAAAGTTAATGACTCTCTTTCGCGGGTTCCGGTTCAAGCGTGCGCACCAGCCACGGAATGATTACCTGCTTGAAGATGACGGGATCGGGCCACACTTTGACCTGCCTCCCGAGGTGACCCCCCTGCGGATTGATCCATGCGGTCTTCGGCACATCGCCCTTGTCGAGGAGCAGGTAGATGTCGGAGATCGGTACCTGGGTATCGAGCACTCCGGCAAGAATGAGCATGGGCGCCATCGGCTTGCCGAGCAGTCCTTGTTTCACGAGCGACATCTTGGGCAGGACTTCCGCCATTTCGTCCACCGTCTTCACGTTGTCGAAAATCGCCATCAGTGCCGGGATCTGATCGAAGAGATATTCGCGGTTGCCGATCAAGGAATTCATCAGAAAATCCTTTTGAAAAAAAGTATCGGTGGGTGGCGACTGGGCGCTCGCTCCCTTCAAGCGCGCGCGCTCCACGATGGCCATTTTCGTGGCCCAATACGCGCCCCAACTCACGCCGTGCATGGCAACCCGGTTCTTGTCGATCTCAGGCCTGGTGGCAATGTAATCGAGAACGCGCGAGAGCACGCGCTCCGCATTTTCACTGACTTTGATCGGATTCTGCCCGGTGCCGGGGCCATCCACCGCCAGATAGCCGACGCCGAACGGCAGAATCGCGCTGAAACTCTCGGCCAAATCTTCCTTGCGGCTGTCCAGTCCGTTGACGGCGAACACGAGGGGCACGGGCCCGTTTGCATTTTTCGGCAAGCGGAGATAGCCGATAATCTCTTTTCCTTCGAAGGGAATTCTCACGATCTCGAGAGGTGGATCCCAGAAGCGCGCGTGCGCCAGGAACGCCTCGATTGCTTTTTCGTACGAGCGCTGCTTGCCCGGAGAGGCGGGGATGGGCCAGCGTCCGAAAGAATAAAGCCGCCACGCGCGGATGTAGTCGGCATTCGCCTTCGCCGGGTCGGTCTTCTCCAGCGACTTAGCCTCATTCATGTAGCGATCGGCTACTCCCATAAAGCCCGCCGCCCACTCGTCTTTATCGCGAGTATGGATGGAGGCAAAGGCTTCCTTCACGTCGCCGGCATCGAGTCCGATGAGCGGATACATTCCGTTCTCGGCGCGATGGATGGCTTCGCTCTTGATTTCATCGAGCGTTCGCTCGGCGCGCTGCTGGGAGAAGCAAGGGACGCTCAGTGGGAGGATGAGAGCGAGGGAAATGGCCAATGACAATGTGAACCTGGCGGAGTGGTAATGACGCCCTAATGGTGTTGACACTGAACTAAATTCCTTTCGGGTTGATATTAAAAATGGGGCCGGAGGAAGGTCCGGCCCCATTTGTGAAGCCTGCGCGATTAGAAAATAAGCTTCAGGCCGAGTTGAACCGAGCGCGGGCCTCCCGAACCCACCGCCGGGTTGGCGGCGGCGACGTCGGGAGTGGCACAAGCGCACCCAAATGGCTGAACGGAAGGGTCGTTGAATCCGAAACCGTTCTGTCCGCCGTATGGATTGGCGAGATTGGGATGGTTGAAGATATTGAAGAACTCACCCCGGAATTGAGCGCGCAAGCGCTCAGTGAAATGCCAGTTCTTGGCCACAGAAAAATCCACGTCACGGAAACCGAGGTCGGGGAATACATTGCGGCCCATGTTGCCAAATTGTCCGAGCGCCGGTGGGATCATGACGGAGTTGCCTTCGGCGTAGCAACCGAACAGATTAAGTGCAGTGCTCGCCGGCCCGGCAGTATTGCCCCCGTCAAGAGCCAGTGCTTGGGTGTTGCATTCCGCATTGTTGGTCGGGTTTCCCTGAACGTGATTGCCGGGAAAGTAGGGAATCCCAGACGCCGACGGCTTGAAATCGCCTGGATTGCCGAAGAAGTTCCAGCGGATGGGGGTGTTTGCCGGAGGGCTGACGGGCAGCGCACCAATGCCGGCAGCGTCCGTGCCTTCATCCATCGGACCCCAATATTGCGGACTTTGCACATTGATGATGGTGTTGAGCTCCCAACCTTCCAAAGTCTGGGCATAGCCTTTCTTACCGGGAATTGCATAGGTCAGAGAAAGCGTGAAGCGCTGTCGGACATCGAAATCACTGTTCCCGTATTCTGCAGCCGGGTTATGAGCATTCTGCGGAAGTCCCGATCCGTAACCGAAATCCCAGTTTGCGCTCACATCATCCAGGGCGTGCGACCAGGTGTAGCCGGCTACCATGCTCAGGCCATGAAAGTTCCTCGAGTTGAGCGTAACTTGCAGGCCGTTGTAATTGGAGCGAAAAACGTTTCCCATCTGAAAAATATTCGCAAGATAAGGGAACTTGGTAGCGAAAGGCTCAGCTGCCGTCTCGGCGCCTCCGTTTGAAGCGCAGTTGACAGGATCAATGTACCCCGAGACCACGCACGAGGCGATCGCCGACGCTGACCACCCCGAACCGACTGGCGGCTGATTGATGTCGCGAATACCCGTCAGATTCCCGCCGTGATTGCCGACATAGGCCATTTCCAGCGTGAGATTCGGGGTAAATGAGTGCTGCATGCTGAGACTCCAATTCCAAACATAGGGAGTCTTCAGATTGCTGTCGACCGTCATGATCGGGCAAGGACTGAGATAACAATTAACCGTGCCCAGGCTACCATAGACCGGACCGCTGTCCCAGGGGACAGTCGGAGTGACACTGATGTTCGCGGTAGTGATGGTGCCGCCGGAGGTATCGCCCCCGGCGTCAATGATGGCGCCAGTGGGTACGCTGCCTAAGCCGAACGCATTGTTAAAGGCGATGAATGACTGCCAGTTCACGGTCTCATACGTCAGACCGGCACCGCCGCGAAGCACGGTTTGTCCCTTGCCAAATACGTCCCAGGCAAATCCGCCGCGGGGACCGAAGTTGGTGTGATCCGGATTATAGACGTTCGAGATCTGCTTACCCACCTGCACCAAGCCCACGTTCGGGTCGAAATTGCCGAGTAGATTGTGATCTTCCTGTAGAACAGTGCTGTACTCGTAGCGCAGGCCCAGGTTGAGAGTCAAGGTTCGAGACAGGCGCCAGTCATCCTGCGCAAACAACGAGTAAGCCCAATTGTGAAGGTGGAGCGTTGGATTACCAACTTCCACCGACGCGACGGAGGGTGCGCCGGCAAAGAAGTCCTCCAGCTTCGAAGATGTCACACCCAGGAACGTCGGGCTGGTGTAAGTGCCCCCGAGGAACTTGAGGCTGCCCCTGGCATTGCCATACGCGGCATTGGTCACAACGTCATGGTGCAACTCAACGCCGAATTTCACCGAATGCTTGCCGGCGCTATAAGAAGTATGATCGATGAACTGCGTGATCGAGTCGGGTCCCTGAAACTTCGGCCACTTGAAGCCTCCAAGTCCGGTGAATTCAGGGCCAAAACTGATGCGCGGCAACCCTCCCGTGAAGGGGCCGGAAACCCCGGTGTCGAGCCCGTAGCTGGTCGCGGGTGTATTGAGATCGCCCGGCAATGTCGGCTGGTAGAGCCGGTTATATCCAACGCGTGCTTCGTTCACCCAGCGCGGACTGGGATTCCACGTCCAACTTCCGCCAACCACCTGGGCGCGCGTGTGAATGTCCGACCGCCATTTCGATTGCAACTCCGGAAAGTCTTCGACCGTCCCCGTGTTGTTGCCGAAGAAGTACATACCACTGAGGCGATTATTTTGGTTTAGGTTGGCATCGACTTTGCCGATCGCATTGTAAACCGTGACGTCGTTGGGGAATCCATTCGGGATGGTGGTGCTCGTAGTATTGTTCGTGGGGAACCCGGTT
This sequence comes from Terriglobales bacterium, assembly GCA_050018355.1. Classification (GTDB taxonomy): domain Bacteria; phylum Acidobacteriota; class Terriglobia; order Terriglobales; family Acidobacteriaceae; genus Acidiflorens. Next base: position 5,816 of record JBEKAF010000041.1, read on the forward strand.
CCATTGCATGTGCCAGAGAGCGTACAGCCCGAAATATTCAGGCTGGCTGGGCTGATTGTGATTCCTGCTGCCTGCAGATCCGCTATCGCATTAGGAATACTATTAGCGCAGTCGCCGGTGGTCAGCACAAGACAGTTGCCTGCGGTGGGCAACGAAAGCATCGAGGGGCTGGCGACGCCGCCGTAAGAGTTTCCGACATCATACATCTGTCCTTCGTAGGCGCCGAAGAAAAATACCTTACCTTTGACAATCGGGCCGCCGACGCTGCCGCCGTATTGTTCCAGCGTTCTTCCGAGCTTGGCGTTGGGGACCGTGTTGAAAAAGTTTCGCGCGTCCATTACGCCGTCGCGCCCAAACGCGAACCCGGTGCCGTGAATCTGGTTTGTGCCGGACTTGAGACCGACGTTAACCACCGCTCCTGGCTTCCACCCGAATTCGGCCGGTGCAAGTTCTTCCACGTTAAACTCCTGAATCGCGTCGATGGGCAGAATGGTCGCCGAATCGCCGGCGATACCGGCGCCGTTGATGATGGCTTGGCCGGAGTAGGGCTCGCTGTTGAACAAGCCCTCAACGAAGTAAGCATTGTCTTCCGCCCGCAGTCCGTTGGTGCTCGTCGTCGAGAATCCGCCGCCGGGATATCGCTCCACACCTGGACGCAACTGGAGCAGGTTCTCGTAGTTGCGGCCGTTCAGCGGCAGATCGTTGATCTCCGCGTTGCTCAGCGTGCCGCCCAAAGTGGAGGAGGTAGTGTTGACCAGCGGAACGTCGGCGGTAACGACGACCGTCTCGGAAACCTCTCCGGTCGGGAGCGCGATGTCGACGCGCACGTCCTGCGCGACTTCCACGACGACGTTTACGCGGTCCACGGTTTTGAAACCCTTGGCTTCTGCACGAACTTTGTAGACTCCGGGCTGTAACTGCGGGACGACGTAGTTCCCGGAGTCATCGGTGGCTACGGCTCGAGTGGTGCCGCGCTGAACATCGGCGATGACTACCGCGGCTCCAGCCACAGCGGCGCCAGACTGATCGCTGACGGTCCCCAAGATGCGGCCGGTGGTGGTTTGGGAAAACATGGGAACAGAGACTGCGAGCGCCAGGCAGACGATGCCTAAGACCCGAATGCCATTCAATCGAGAATGCATTATGCCCTCCAAAAGGGGATGGAACATTTTCTTGGTCGACACCCATACGACCGAAGTTGGTTTTCTTACGAACCAAGTGCGATTGGAAGATATACCTTGACGCGGCCTACCCGTCAAGTAGTATTGTGGTCCGACCACAAAACAGCTGCCCGCCAGAGGCTGCTGGTTGAGGCTTGGACAATTAGGGCGGAACCGCCAAACGAAAGGGAAGAAATTAGCATGGCAATAGCGACCATCAATCCTGCGACCGGCGAAGTCGTGAAGAGTTTTGAGCCTCTTACCGGGGCGCAAATTGAGCAGAAGTTGCAGTTGGCGGCCTCCGCGTTCCGGACCCATCGGCGGACTTCGTTCGCGGAACGAGCAAGCAAGATGATGCGCGCGGCCGACATTTTGGAAAAGGAAAAAGACGAGTGCGCCCATTTGATGACGCTGGAAATGGGTAAGCCTCTGAAGGCCGCAGTGGGCGAGGCGCTAAAGTCCGCCACGGGGTGCCGCTACTATGCGGAGAACGCCGAGAAATTTCTGGCGGACGAAATTGTGGAAACTGGGGCGAAGCGCAGCTTCATCCGCTATCTGCCGATTGGTCCCATCCTGGCCGTAATGCCGTGGAACTTTCCCTTCTGGCAGGTGTTTCGTTTTGCCGCGCCCGCACTGATGGCGGGCAATGTCGGGCTGCTGAAGCATGCTTCGAATGTTCCCCAATGCGCGTTGAAGATTGAGGACATTCTTCGCCGCGCCGGTTTTGCCGAAGGCGTGTTCCAGACGCTGTTGATCGGGTCGGGACCGGTCGATGGCATCTTGAACGACCCTCGTGTCGTCGCCGCGACTTTAACGGGCAGTGAGCAGGCGGGGATTCAAGTCGGCGTTTCCGCCGCCAAACGAATCAAGAAAGTGGTGCTGGAACTGGGCGGCAGCGATCCTTTCATCGTGATGCCCAGCGCCGATCTGAATGCGGCTGTCGCAGCTGCAGTCGAGGCGCGGATTCAGAACAACGGTCAGTCGTGCATCGCGGCCAAGCGCTTTATCGTTTCGGAAAAAATTGCCGACGAGTTCGAGCGCAAGTTCGTCAAACGCATGCAGGACTTGCGCGTGGGCGATCCGTTCGAGGAGAGCACGCAGCTCGGTCCGTTGGCCAGCGCCGATGCTGTTACTTCTCTTGATGCCGATGTGAAAAAAACTGTGGCCGCGGGGGCGCGGGTGCTGACCGGTGGCCATACCTTGGACCGTCCCGGCAACTTCTACGCGCCGACGGTGCTGACCGATATCCCGAAAGATTCTCCGGCTTACAAAGAAGAATTCTTCGGTCCCGTGGCGTCAATTTTTCGCGTGAAGGATGTGGATCGTGCCATCCAGATCGCCAACGACAGTCGCTTTGGGCTCGGTGCCAGCGCATGGACCAACGATCCGGCGGAAACCGAGAGGTTCATTAACGAACTCGAAGCCGGCATGGTCTTCCTGAACAAGATGGTGGCTTCCGATCCGCGCCTGCCTTTCGGTGGCGTCAAGCACTCAGGCCACGGGCGCGAACTCGCCGAGCATGGGATCCGGGAGTTTGTGAACATCAAGACGGTTTGGATCCAGTAGGTTTCGCAATTGTATGGTATAGTGGTTGGACCATTAGACCATAACGACCCATCGCACTGACGTTGATTGAGGGCCTAATGACAAACGATGTGGTAGATTCCCTAGCCACCAAGCCGGTGTACCGGACAGTAAAGACGTCTCGCCTGTACGAGCAGATTGTGCAGCAGGTGGAAGACTCCATTCTGAAGGGCCAACTCAAGCCTGGGGACCAGTTGCCGGCGGAGCGCGATCTTGCCCAGCGATTTGGAGTAAGCCGCACCGCCGTGCGCGAAGCAGTGAAGACTTTGCGTGAAAAGGGCCTAGTCGAAGCCTATTCCGGGCGCGGTACCTTCGTGACGAATGGGACTTCCCAGGCGATTCGGCAGTCGCTGGATCTCATGATCCGCATCAACCAGCAGGAAGGGTCGGCGAACCTGGCCGAGTTGCGGCTGGTGCTGGAACCGGAGATTGCGGGCCTGGCTGCTCCCCGAATTGAGGAACAACTGCTGAGCACCATGCGGGAAGCAGTCGCCGTGATGGATCGCAACCTGCATGACCCCGATGCCTACGTGGAAGCGGATCTCGATTTCCATTTAGCGCTGGCAGAAGCGGCCGGGAACCCGCTGATTCTTTCGCTGCTGGATTCGATTGTCGGTCTCTTGCGCGAGCAGCGCAGCCGCATTTTCGATGTGGACGGAGGACCGGAGCGGGGGCAGTTCCATCACAAGCGAATCCTGGCGGCCATCGAGCAGCGGGATCCGGAGGCAGCGCGAGAAGCGATGCGTGCTCATCTCAAGCAGGTGCTTGCGGATTCGTCTTCGTTGGGCAAGAAGTAGTTCGCACTTCAAGCTGAATTCATAAGCGCGGATTCATAGAAGAAAGGGAATTGTTGTATGGCGAAACTTGGATTTATCGGTCTCGGTGTGATGGGCGGCAACATGGTAGCTCGCCTGCTCGAAAAAGGGCACACCGTGACCGGCTACAACCGGACGCGTTCCAAGGCGCAGTGGTTGATCGACAAGGGCATGAAGTTTGCCGAGTCTCCCAGGGCCGTGGCGGCTGCGTCGGATGTGACGTTCACCATGGTGACGAACGCCGCCGCGCTCGCGGCGGTCACTGATGGGCCGGACGGATTGCTCGCTGGCATTGCCGCTGGCAAGTTCCACATCGACATGAGCACGGTGAGCCCCGAAGTGAGCCGCGCGCTGGCGGCGAAAGTTCGCGAGAAGGGCGCCGACATGGTGGACGCGCCGGTTTCGGGCAGCGTCATCACGCTGCAGCAAGGCAAACTCTCGGTGATGGTCGGAGGCCGCAAAGAAACCTTTGAACATCTGAAGCCGTTGCTGCTGGATGTCGGTCCGAAAGTAACGCACGTCGGCGGCAACGGCGTGGCGCTGTCGATGAAGATCGCGTTGAATCTGCAATTAGCCGTGCAGATGCTGGCTTTTTCCGAAGGCGTGCTGCTGGCGGAAAAGAGCGGGATTCCGCGCGAAGTCGCCGTGGACGTCATGGTGCACAGCGCGATCGCGTCGCCCATGATTCAGTACCGCGGTCCTTTCGTCCTGCAGCAACCCGAAGAAGCGTGGTTCGACGTCAACATGATGCAGAAGGACATGCTCCTGGCGATGGAGTTGGGCCGCAAGTTGAATGTTCCCGTTCCCACCACCGCCGTCAGCAACGAGTTCCTGACCGCCGCGCGCGGAATGGGCTGGGAGAAATTGGACTTTGCCGTCATGTTTAACGTTCTGGCGCGCATGTCGGGAGTTCAAAAATGACGACCGTTACACAGCCGAGAGAAGCTTCAGCGAATGTCGACTTGTGGCTCCGGATGTACCGGCAGATGGTCGCCATCCGCCAATTCGAAGCGCAGGTCAACGAACTTTATACGCGGGCGCTGATGCCGGGCCTCGCGCATCTTTACATCGGTGAGGAGGCGATCGCAGTGGGCGTATGTGAAGCGCTCGAGCGAACCGATTACATCACCAGCACGCATCGCGGTCATGGACATTGTTTGGCGAAAGGAGCCTCCCCCGATCGAATGTTCGCCGAACTGCTGGGTAAGAAGGCCGGGTACTGCAAGGGCAAAGGCGGTTCCATGCACATTGCAGACCCGGCGACCGGCAACCTGGGAGCGAATGCGATCGTATGCGGCAGCGCCGGCATTGCGACTGGAGCCGCGTTTTCGGCTCGGTGTCTCGGTACCGGCCGGGTGTCGGTATGTTTCTTCGGAGAAGGCGCGCTCGGCCAGGGTGTGCTGTACGAAGAGATGAACCTCGCCCAGCTTTTCAAGCTTCCCGTGATCTACGTCTGCGAGAACAATCTCTATACGGAATATACACATTACTCGGAAACCACCGCCGGAGACATTCTGATGCGGGCGACTGCCTTCGGCTTGGAAGCCGCCAGCGTGGATGGTCAGGACGTGCTCGCTGTAAATGGAATCGCACAGCGCATGGTGGATCGCGCCCGCCGCGGTGACGGTCCTGCGTTCCTGCTCTGCAATACTTATCGCTACCACGGACATCACGTCGGGGACATCAACCGCGAATATTACCGCTCCAAGCAGGAAGAGCAAACGTGGAAGACGGAGCGGGATCCGATCGCAAATTTCGGGAAGTGGCTGGTCGAGCAAAAACTCGCCGACGTGGCGACGCTTGATCGGGTGCAGGCTGAACTTGAGTCCGAGATGAAGAATGCAGTCGACTTCGCGGTCGCGGCGCCATACCCGACTGCCGATGAAGTGGACGAGGATGTGTATGCCTGAAACCGGTGATCGGGAGTTGACCTTCGCGCAGGCGATTCGCGAGGCGCTGGCCGAAGAGATGCGCCGCGATCCGACGGTTTGCATTCTGGGCGAGGACGTGGCGGAGGCGGGCACTCCCTTTAAAGTTCTCGCTGGCCTGTTGGAGGAATTCGGCAAAGAGCGCGTGCTCGATACGCCGATTTCCGAAGCCGGCTTCACCGGGCTCGCCGTGGGCGCAGCTATGACTGGAATGCGTCCGGTGGTCGACATCATGTTCGGCGACTTCATCACTTTGACCATGGACCAGATGGTCAACCAGGCCGCCAAGGTCCATTACATGTCGGGCGGAAAGTGGAAAGTGCCGATGGTGATGCGCACGACCATGGGAGCGACTCGCCGCTCCGCTGCTCAGCACTCGCAGTCGCTGCATGCCTGGTTCTGCCACGTGCCGGGCTTGAAGGTGGTTCTGCCTTCGACGCCCTATGACGCCAAGGGACTGCTGAAGTCGGCAATTCGCGACGAGAATCCAGTTGTCTTCTTCGAAGACAAGATGATGTACAAGCTCAAAGGCTTGGTGCCCGCGGACGACTACACGGTCCCGCTGGGCGTCGCGGATGTGAAACGGGTCGGCGAGGATATCACTCTGGTCGCCACCAGCAGCATGGTGCAAGTGGCGTTGGGCGCGGCGACGCTGCTGGAGGAAATCGGAATCAGCGCCGAAGTGGTCGATCCGCGCACCATGTGGCCGCTCGACGAAAAAACTCTGATTGAATCGGCGAAGAAAACGTCGCGGGCGATCGTTCTCGACGAAGGCTACGAACGCTATGGTGTCACCGCCGAACTTGCGTCGGTGATCGCCACAGGCGCATTCTACGATCTGGACGCTCCGGTCAAGCGCATGGGCGCGATGCATGTTCCGATTCCGTTTTCGCCGCCTTTGGAAGATGTAACCGTGCCGACCGAGCAGACCGTGTTTGATGCCGCCCGCACACTCTGCGGCCGATCCTGACAACACGCTGAACTATCAAAGGAGAATTCTGATGGCTCTACCCACATATGGAACGATGGCGGTGGATTGGGAAAACCGGGTTGACTTCGATCGCCTGCGCCGCGAACGCCTGGCGCGCGCCAAGGAACTTCTCGTCAAGTCTGAAATGGGTGCGCTGTTGTGCTTCGACATGAACAATGTCCGGTACATTACCGCGACCCACATCGGTACCTGGGCGCAAGACAAGGCGAACCGCTTCACGCTCCTTCCGCAAAACGATGAGCCAATTTTGTGGGATTTCGGATCGGCTGCGAAACACCACCAATTGCATTGTCCCTGGCTCGGAGAGCGGTCGCGTGCCGGAATCTCCGTGTTGCGCGGCGCCATGACGCCGGAGATGGGGCGCGCGGAAGATGTGGCAAAGAAAATTCGCATTGAACTCGAAATGCGCGGCCTGCATAAAGAACCGCTGGGCGTCGACATCGTCGAATTGCCGGTCTTGTTCGCTTTGCAGAAAGAAGGAATCAAAGTCGTCGACGGGCAGGCGCTCATGTCGGAAGCGCGCCTGATCAAGACGCGTGACGAGATCGCTCTGCTCAACCACTCCGCCATGATGGTCGACGCTGCCTATGACGAACTCTATCGCGCCATGAAGCCCGGCATGAGCGAAAACCAGGCGGTGGGCCTGGTGAGCAAGGTGCTCTACGATCTCGGTTCCGAGTACGTGGAAGCCGTAAATGCAATCTCGGGAGAGCGCTGCAATCCGCATCCGCACGTTTTCTCAGACCGCGTGCTGCGTCCGGGAAATCCGGTGTATTACGACATTCTCCACTCCTACATGGGATACCGCACCTGTTACTACCGCTGTTTCACCATCGGATACGCCTCGCACGCGATGAACGATGCGTATAAGCGGTGCAGGGAATACCTCGACGCGGCGATTGAACTCGTGCGCCCGGGGCGTACCACGGCCGAGATTGCATCCGTGTGGCCGAAGGCGCAGGAGTTCGGTTTCCCGAACGAGGAAGCCTGCTTTGCGCTGCAGTACGGTCACGGCATTGGCCTCGCCATCTGGGAGAAGCCAGTGATCAGCCGCCTCGTGTCGCTGGAACATTCCTGCGAAATCAAGCCGGGCATGGTGTTCGCGCTGGAAACTTTCTGGCCCTCGACGGATGGCTGGAGTGCCGCTCGCATCGAGGAAGAAATCGTCGTCACCGAAACTGGCCACGAGGTCATCACGCGCTTCCCGGCCGAGGAACTGCTGGTTGCCGGCAGACACTATTTCACAGTGGATGGTCCGCTTCCCGCAATTCGAGAAACGGAATCCAAACCGAGCGCTCGCGTGCGCGAGATGATCGAAGCGAGCTCCCGGCAGGAGCGAGTTGGCGTAGGGGACTGAGAGTGTGCGGATCAGGCCTGAGACGAGGCAAGCCTCGTCTCTACAAACGTTTCCCAGACTAATGGCTATCTAACTGAGTTATCTAACTACGGCTATCTAACTCCGGCTATCTAACTATGGCGATCAGTGTCGTTATGCCCGCGCTCGAAATGGCCCAGGAGACTGGCAAGCTCATTTCGTGGCTGAAAAAAGAAGGTGAGTCCGTCGCCAAAGGCGAGCCGTTGCTGGAGATCGAAACCGACAAAGCGGTGATGGAGATCGAATCACCCGGCGACGGCGTTCTTGCTGGCGTCAAGGTCCAGGCCGGGGCCGAAGTGCCGGTGGGCCGAACCATCGCCTGGATCGTGCGTCCCGGAGAGGTTCCTCCGGCGGATGAAGTCGTCATCGAATCGGGAAGAAAAACCACCGCAGCTGCCGTTCCGGCGGCTTCTGCGATTTCAACTGCGGCATCGGCAAATCGACTGGGCACTCCAGCGCAGTCTGCAGCACAGAACATTAAGATTTCCCCCAAAGCGCGACGTCTCGCCAGTGACCGCGGCGTCAATCTCGCCGGTGTCCGCGGATCGGGCGCTGGCGGAGAGATCCTCGCTTCCGACATTCTTGTCGCGGCGGAATCCAAAGCTGGCGCGTCGTCCGCTGCGGTTGACAGCGGCAGCCCCATCTCCCGGCTGATGGCCGAACGCACCACGCAGAGCTGGACGACGGTACCCCATTTCTTCGTCGTCCGCGAGGTGGACGCAGGCGCTCTGAACGAGGCGCGGCAGAAGCTCGGGCCCGAAATTGAAAAGTCACGTGGAGTGAAACTCACGCATACCGATCTGCTCGCATCGCTGGTTGCTCGCGTCCTCCAGAAGCACGCTCGCATGAACGCAAGCTGGACCGGTGCAGGCGTTCGGGCCAATGCCGAGATCAACATCGGCCTGGCGATGGCGGTAGACGATGGAGTGGTGGCGCCGGTGATTCAGAATGCCCACAAAGCCGAACTGGGCGAGATCGCAGTGCAGCGGCGCGACCTGGCGGAACGGGCACGCGGCGGCAAGTTGCGTCCGTCGGATATCGCAGGTGGCACCTTCACGATCAGCAATCTCGGCATGTTCGGGGTGGACGCGTTCACCGCGATCATCATTCCACCTCAGGCCGCGATTCTCGCAGTAGGAGCTATCGCCGACCGAGTCGTGCCGGTCGGTGTCGGTCCTGATGCTCGTCCCGGCGTCCGTCCCATGATGACCTTGACACTTTCGAGCGATCATCGCGTAGTGGATGGTGCACGGGCAGCGGAATTTCTGCGGGACGTGGTCGAGGCAATCGGCAGCCCGCAGCAATGGCTAGGAGATCGCAGGGCTTGATCCGATTTGAAATCACCCGCTGGCATTCTTGCGTGGGGAGCCTAAAGGTCTCAGTCCGCATGTTCGCGGGCCCGCTGTTGGTCGTGATGCTGGCCGCGCTCGCGCTGCCGAGCGCGGCGCAGGGAGGGCCGCCCTTCATCACCGACGACCCCGGCACTCCCGGCGACGGCAACTGGGAGACCAATGTCGCGCTCTACGCCGAGCGCCATCCCACCGAGCGCATCTTCAACGCCCCCATCCTGGACATCAACTACGGCCTCGGTTCCCGGATCCAGCTCAAGTACCAGGTGCCCTACCTCGTGGTTGGTACCGACGACGGCCCGACTCGCAGCGGCCTGGGCAAGTCTTTGGCGGGCGTGAAGTGGCGCTTCTATGAGAACGATGAGAAGGGCCTCGAGGTCTCGACCTATCCCCAGCTCGAGTTCAACAACCCCACATCCTCGGTGGAGCGCGGACTGGTGGACTCCGGCGTCAGGTTCTTTCTTCCCATCGAGGTAACCAAGAAGGTCGGGCCGTTCGAGATCAATCCAGAAGCTGGCTTTTGGTTCGCCGACAAAGCGGGCGCGGCCTGGGCTACTGGAGTGGTGGTGGCTCGGCAGGTCAGCAAGCGGCTGGAGCTGGATGGCGAGTTGTATGACACCGCCAACACCAATGGTTCCAACCACTGGAACACCTTTGATGGTGGAGGCCGCTACAAGCTCGGAGAGCACTTCGTGCTGCTGTTCATGGCCGGTCGCAGCTTCCGCGGACCGGCGAGCGAACAGCCGCAATTTTTCGGCTACCTGGGCATGCAGTTCCTGTTTTCCATGAAGCACAAGAAGGAAAGCCCGCCTGAGACCAGCCCGTAACCAGGCCCCAATCCGACGCAGATCGGGTATGCTTGACGTTCAAGAGAAGACTCCAATACATTCAAGAGCCGGGATCGATCCGATCCGCAAGGTATTTTCCGAATTCAGACTCATTTTGACGAGGTACTCGGGGCATGACGATTAAGAAGAACGCGGTCCGCAAAACGGCGCTCAGGCAAAAAGCGCAGTTGATGTCGGGTTCGGAGATTGAACGCACGCTGGTGCGACTGGCTCACGAAATCCTCGAAAAAAACGGTGGCGTCGACGGCTTGGGACTCGTGGGAATCCGCCGTCGCGGAGTTCCCATCGCCGAGCGGCTGGGCAAAATGATTCAGCAGGTCGAAAAGAAGAAAGTTCCCGTGGGCACGCTCGATATCACGTTCTATCGCGATGACCTTTCTACGCTGGGGCCCAAGCCCGTGGTGCAGGAGGCGGGAATTGGGTTTTCCATCGAGGGTAAGAAGATCGTGCTGGTCGACGACGTGCTTTATACCGGTCGAACCACGCGCGCCGCCCTCGACGCCCTTTTTTCGCACGGCCGACCCAGCCTGGTGCAGTTACTGGTGCTGATTGATCGCGGCCATCGCGAATTGCCAGTCGAAGCCACCTTCATCGGTCGCACCGTGCAGACGACCGCGAGTGAAGAGATCGAGGTCAAGTTGGCCGAGATCGACGAAGCGGAGAAGGTTCTGCTGATGGAGAGGTGATGGCAGCGGTGCACGAGCGACATCTTTAGTGAATTGTCATCCCGAGCGAAGCGAGGGATCTGCAGTTCGCCGAAAAATGCAGATCCCTCGCTTCGCTCGGGATGACAAAACCTGGGAGAGTTGAAGAGCGGCAGCGCACTTTCGCCACGGGCTGCTACGCTCTGCCTCTTCCACTCCACTCCGCGTCGAAGCGCGCCCGGTCATAGAAAGATTTCTGGGTTTCCACTCCAGTGGTCGAAAGGCCAGCGTAAAGGTTGGCGCGCTTAACGGCTTCCCGCTCCGGCAGGCCCTCGCCAAGGAAGGTAGCGAAGCTGCCAATAAAAGCGTCACCGGCTCCGGTGCTATCCACGCTCCTCACGCGTGTCAACCAGTGCAGCGGGGGGTGTCATACCACAATAGAAATGTCCCAAGGTTACAACCGTTCAGAAGTTGCGCTCATTCATCTGGTGTCCGCACACGCTCTTGAGTATTCTCTTGGACATGGCTACCGTTTCGCTGAGCGAACTGTTGGGCTCGACCGTCTATGACGCTTCCGGCGCCGCCAGCGGCTGGGTGCGCGAGGTGGCCCTCGCCCCGCAGGAAGACCGTTCCCGTGTTGCCCTGCTGATCGTCAAAACGCCTGCGGGAAACCGCCTGTTGCCCTTGACGGCGGTTTCCGCGATCAATGGCGGTATTCGCGCTTGCACTGCGGCCGCGGACTGGACCTTGGCCGATGGCTCCGAAGGATTGTTGCTGCTGAGCCGGGATCTGCTGGATCAGCAGGTGATTGATGTCCACGGCCGCAAAGTTGTGCGCGTGAACGACGTGGATTTCCACCACGACAGTGCGCAGAATCGCTCGGTGTTGAGAGTTGGCGGCGTGGACGTTGGCGCGCGCGGCGCCGTTCGCCGCCTCCTCAAAGGCATGGTTCCAGCGGCGGCCCTTCGGGCCTTGCTCCTGCGGATACCGCCCCGCGATATACCCTGGGACTTCGTCGATCTCATCGAGACTGACCCAGCCCGGCGCGTCAGGCTGAAGATTTCGCATGAGCGGCTGGCCAAACTCCATCCTGCCGACATCGCCGACATTGTGGAAGAGCTGGCTCCCGATGAGCGCGAAGCGGTGTTCGAAACGCTGGAGGAGGGCGTCGCCGCCGGCGCGTTGGAAGAACTCGCCCCCAAGGTGCAGAGAGCGGTTTTGGAATCGCTCGATTCCGACCGCGCCGCCGACATTGTCGAGGAGATGGAACCCGACGCGGCTGCCGACCTCTTGGGTGACCTGTCCGATGAGCGCACTGAGGAAATCCTGGTGCAGATGCAGCCCGAAGAGCGCCAGGAAGTCACCGACCTGCTCGAGTTCAAAGAGAATACAGCCGCCGGCCGCATGACCACCGAGTACATTGCTCTGCCGGTGACGGCCACAGCTAACGACGCGATCGAGGCCATGCGTACTTTCGAAGGCCGCATGGAAGACATGAGCACCATTTACTTGACGGATTCTCACGGGACCCTGGCTGGCGCGGTGCCGCTGGTGAAGATCGTTCTGGCGCCCTCCTTGACGCCGCTCCTGGCGTTGGCCCAGGAGCCGCTCATCTCCTGCCTCGAAGAGGCGAAAGAGAAGGAATTCGCTGAACTCTTTGACAAGTACAACCTGCTGACATTGCCGGTGATCGACGAACACAATCAACTCACCGGCGTGATCACGCCAGACGACGTGATCGCGATGCTGCGCTCGAAGCTGTAGTCCGCTCGTGTGGGGACGGGCGCCCTCGCCCGTCCCAAGCCGAGCGCAGCTCGGCAGTTGCCTGTGGTCACAGCAACTCTGGATTCGCTTTAGCCGCCGAGGGCGGCTCCGGCCGCGCATCGCGAGTTTTTCCGCAGCCCCTCCAGCCGCGTTGGCAACTTCGCACAAAAAAGTTTCTCAGTTTTGCAGATTCACCTATCCAGACGGCGCTTTCAGCATTTATTCTGATCGTTCTGTTTTGCCAATTTGATCGTGCCTGTGGCCTGTGCGCATGAAATTCTTGAGAAGTTGGAAGATCCGGCTCCTGCTGTTTTTTGCCGTCGTAGGGCCGGGCTTCATCACCGCGAATGTCGACAACGATTCCGGCGGCATCTTTACTTATTCGGCCGCTGGCGCTCAGTTCGGCTACATGCTTTTGTGGACGATGATCCCGATTACGATCGCCCTGATCGTAGTGCAGGAGATGAGCGCCCGCATGGGAGCGGTTACGGGCAAGGGCCTGAGCGATCTGATCCGGGAAGAATTCGGTCTGCGGATTACGTTCCTCATGATGATCGGCATTTTGATTACCAATTTCGGAAACGTCATCGCGGAGTTTGCCGGCATTGCGGGAAGCATGGAGCTGTTCGGAGTCTCAAAGTACATCTCGGTACCGATCTGCGCCGTGATCGTCTGGCTGATCGTAGTCAAAGGGCAGTACAAGAGCGTTGAGAAGGTGTTCCTGGCGGCTTCCTTTTTCTATATCACTTACATATTTGCGGGGGTGCTGGCCAAGCCAGCGTGGATTGAGGCCGTGACGGCCACGGTGAAGCCTCCGCAGTTAGCGGCCTTCAAGCAGGATTCGTACCTCTACATGGTAATCGGCGTTGTCGGAACTACGATCGCGCCCTGGATGCAGTTCTATCTGCAGTCGTCGGTCGTGGAAAAAGGAATCACACGGCGCCAATACAAAGCCTCACGGCTCGACGTGGTTGTGGGGTGCATCTTCACCGACGTGGTTGCCTGGTTCATTATTGTGGCCTGCGCGGCCACGCTCTACCTGCATGGGCACCATGATATTCGTGACGCCGCCGACGCCGCCCAGTCGCTGCGTCCCCTGGCGGGCGACTACGCGTACATATTGTTTTCGCTGGGACTTTTCAATGCATCGCTGTTTGCGGCTTCGATTCTGCCCCTTTCGACGGCCTACACGGTTTGTGAAGGATTAGGTTTCGAATCGGGGGTGGGACGCAAATTTTCGGAAGCCCCCGCCTTTTACTGGCTTTATACGGCGCTCATCGCCGCCGGGGCAGCCGTGATCCTGATACCAGGGATTCCGCTGGTGAAGATCATCGTGTTTTCGCAAGTGGTCAACGGCGCAGTGTTGCCCTTCGTGCTGATTTTCATGTTGTTTCTGATCAACAAGAAGGAACTGATGGGCGAATACGTGAATAAACCCACGTTCAACATCATCGCCTGGGCGACCACCGTGATTATGATCGGATTGACGGTGCTGCTGGTGTACGGAACCGTGCGCGGCGGGACGGGATAGTTCAAAAGCATTTAACCGCAGAGATCGCAGAGCACGCAGAGGAATTCAGAAGAAATACCCATTGTTCTCTGCGTACTCCGCGATCTCTGCGGTTAGATGCTTTGGCGCTTACAGGATTTTTCCAGCCGCCAGATTGTTCACCAGTCCCAAGTCGGCTTCGAGGAAGTCCAGTTCCAACAGTTCCTGCCGCGTCACCCAGCGGATTTCGCGAAAAATTCGGTTCTCAATTTCGCCCTGGTAGTTGCGCACGTCATAGAACCGGAGTTCCACGGAACCGCCGCCCGGGTATTCATGGAGGATGCGGGCGACCTCAGCGCCGACCTCCGCCACGATCCCCAGTTCTTCCTCTAGTTCCCGGCGCATCGCATCGCGAGGCTGTTCGCCTTCTTCGATCTTGCCTCCGGGAAATTCCCATTTGAGCGGCATAGGCTGGTGCCGCGTCCTCTGGCAGGCGAGGATGAGGTCATCTTTCAAGATCAACGCGGCTACGACTCGTTTCATGATGTTTAGAAATGCGGGACCTGGCGATGGCTTATTTGTTCCCCAGTCGCTTGCCAACGAGCTGCGCGCAATATTCAACCAGTTCACGGTCTTCGTCGGCGAATGCCGCCAGGAAGTGACTATCAATATCGAGTTCGCCGGCCACCTTGCCGCGCACAAAGACCGGAACTACGATCTCCGATTTGGTTTCGAGCGAGCAGGCAAGATAACGTGGATCCTTCTTTACGTCATCCACAACCACCGTCTTCCCCGACGATGCAGCTGCGCCGCAGATGCCCTGGTTCAGAGGAATGCGGGTGTGTGGCGTCATCGCTCCCCGGTAGTGTCCCAGGACCAGCATGGGCGGATCGGCTCTAGGCTCCAGCATGTAGAAGCCCACCCAGTTGTACTTCAGCATTTGTTTGTTCAATAGAAACGTGATGCCTTCCATCAGTTGATCCGCCGTGCGCGATTCGGAATTCAAGCGATCCGCTGCCTTGCGCACTTCGTCGACTTTATGAGGATTGGATGTAGTGGCCATGATGATAATCCTAAACTATGCGGCCGCTGTTCATCTTCACCGCGGTGTTTGCGTCCGCGGTACTTCCGTAATAGAACAACCGACGCATTACAATCGCTCTGTGTATTCTGCCGAACTTCTGGACCATTTTCAGAACCCACGAAACGTGGGTGAGGTTGAAGCTCCCGACCGCGCCGCGCGATTGGAAAACCCTGCTTGTGGAGACATTCTGGAGCTCACGCTGAAATTGGACGGGAGGCGCGTCGCCGACATACGCTTTCGTGCCAAGGGCTGTGTTCCGGCTATGGCGTGTGGGTCGGCGATTACTGAGTTGGCGAAAGGCAAGAGCGTGGAGGAGGCGCGACAGATCAGCAGGGAAGACCTGCTGCAGAAAGTCGGCGGCGTTCCCCAGGCTTCCAGCCACGCCTGCCACCTGGCCATCGATACTTTGAACCACGTGCTGCGGGGACTCTGAGCCGAGTGCTGATTTGCTTTTTGCGTGCCTGTCCCTCAAGGGCTAAAGCCCGCATTTGTTGCGGCTCTGAGCGGCACGGCTGAAGCCGTGCCCTTCCCAAGAACCTATCCAGCTACGAGACCAGTTCTAGCGATTCAACTGCGGCTGATATACCGTCCAGCCGTTTGCGATCGCGATCTCTTTCAGATCCGGATTCGGGTTGATTGCGAATGCGTGTTTGGACATGGCGAGCATCTCGCGGTCCCAAATCGCATTGCCAAACGCACAATCGGGTGAGGACTTGAGCACAGATCGAGTCGCCTCGGGCTTGCCGGGCCCGCTGGGAACTCGAATGAGCCGGTCCGTGATCATGCCGTTCTCGACTGCTGTTTCGGCGGCCAGGATACGATTTTGCGGGATGCCGAAGAAGCGCATGCCAGAGCGGATGATCCACTGGTTCGAAGAAGAAACGGCCCAGACGTCGCATCCCGATTCGCGCAGGCGCTGCACCAATTCACGCATCTCCGGGAAAATATTGGGGCCGATTCCCTGGGCAAAGTAGGCGTCGGCCGCCTGCTGCACGACTTCTTCCCGCAGTCCGCGGTGCATCGTGACCATTTCTCCGCACATGACATCTTCGGCGACCTGGCCCGCTTTGTAGTCGGCGTACCGCGCGCGGGCCCAGCGCACGATCTGTTCCGGCACCAGCCCTTGATTCATTTCCCAGGCAAAAAATCCTTCTCCCGCGTCCCCGGACCAGAGCGTGCCGTCGCAGTCAAACGCGGCGACGAGCGGTTTGAGGTTAAGTACACTTTCGATGAATCCAGTTTGAGGAGGTGTGAGACGCGTCATGAAATATAGGGCCTTGGCAGGAATTAACTCGACGGCGGAAGCTGTGGTGGCAAAGCAGCATACTGCTCCGGCGTATCCACGTTGATCGCAACCAACGGGTCGTCAACCGGAACGTACTCGATCTGACTCAGGTGTGCGTGCTCGACATCGCGCGCATCCGATGTTTCCGGAGCCCTCAGAAACGCCTCCATCATCTCGCGGCCCACCAGAATTGGATGCCCGTGTTTGCCCTGGTATTCGGGGATCACCGCCCACTTCCTTTGTGTCGTGGCCCGTTCGAACGCCGATTCGAGCCTCTCAATCGTTTCCATCCGGACCGGCGGCCGGTCAACGAGCGTGACCATCGCGGCATCGCGGCCCCGGTTCAGAACCTCCTGCAGGCCGACTCTCAACGAGCTGAACTGCCCGCGCGCAGGATCGGGATTAACCACCAGCGACGCCCCATTCGCATACACGACGGGGGCCAAGGCGGCTTCATTCTTGCCGACTACGACCAGCACGACATCAACGTGGGAAAAGAAGAGACGAATGGCCGCAGAGAGGAACGTGTCCCCCAGCGCCGGCGGAGGCCACGGCAGCAGCGCCTTGTCACGCCCCATGCGTGAGGAGTCACCCGCCGCAAGAATTACTCCGCAAAGGCTCTGGGTCCGCCCCATAAGGGCACGATAACAAACTGCTGCAACTCTGCCAAGGAGGCGGGTCACAGCCCAGCCCTTAAGAGAGCGTAACAAAACTCCTCTAATCGTCCTTACGCAGGGAAGTCCCTACCTGGGCCTCCCTTGCGGGGCTTCAGGTCCAGCGCAATCAGAGGTCTCAGCCGAGGCTTCGCAAATTGCCTAGCGTCATGAGCGGGAGAAGGATGTGCCACACGAGACAGCTGGCCCTCGGCTACTAGGTGTTCGTATGCCTCCGGCCAGGATGGGACAGAAGTGCCGGTAGGGATCCAGTGGGCATACGAGGCTTCGACACACCATTCGACAAGACGCGGCATAACTTTGGCGTGCGGTGCGGTGCCGCGAAACGCCTTCATAGCTCGCTCGCTTTCCCACAGGGTCAAGGTCCAGAACGTGCGATGCGCGTCTAAAAGGAGTCTTCCACCAAGAAACCCAGCTGCGCGCGAGGCTTGGCGTTGACTAAGAAATGTCTCCCACACGAATGGTGGAAGATACCTCACAGAGCGAACGCGAAGACGCGTGACGGACGCGAGCATGGCCCTCTATTTTAGACCAATTTCTGACGCTTCCAGGTAAGACCGGGTTTGGTTAGACCTTCTAAAGGGGCATCTGATTTCGAAGGCTAACGGGATCGCTAAAGCGATACCCTGATACGAACCGGAGTCTTTCCGCAGCCTGTGAAAGGCCTGCCCTGATACGAATCGTATTTGCACACGGGCTGCTAAGGATGTTCGTTAATTGAACATCGGCAGCTTGACCAGATCGTCGTGGGGCACTCGCTCCAACGGGTGTCCAGCCTTGCGCCAGGCACGCAGGCCGCCGGCGATGACGAACACCTTGAATCCGAGCTGCTGTAATTGGCGCGCCACCCGGGCGCTCGTCGCTTCGCGCGCTCAAGTACAGTAGAGATAAATCTCTCGATCCTTGGGCAGGTTCTTGACTTCTTCAATCAGGTTGTTGGGTTCAATGCGGATCGATCCGGCAATGCGTTCGGAGTCGGCATCGTAGTAGCCGTGGCTGCGGACATCGGCGATCAGGAGGTTGCGAGCCGCATCGGACGTCAATCTCCGGGCAAGTTCCTCCGCCTGTATGCGAGGAATCACATCGAGCAGACGGTACTTGCGGTAAACCCAGATTCGATAGACGACGTATGCGGCGAGTCCGATGCCGAAGATGACCTCAGCGGCGAAGCCAGCGGAGCGCAGTCCGCGCGTGATGGCGCGTAGCCCGTCACTGAAGACATATCCCGCGACGGAGTACGCGCCCACGTACAAAGCCACCCCGAGGCTATCGAATTGCAGAAAATCCCCCAGCCGCATTTTCATGCTTCCGGCGAGCGGCGGAGACATGGCGTTGATGCCGGGGATGAACTTGGCAAAAAGCAGTGTCTGCTTGCCGCGCCGGTAAAAATATTCCGCCGATCGCAGAATGCAAGTTTCCGGATTCGCCGAAAGCCGGCACAGAAAGCCCAACATTGCCCATCCGCTGACTCTGCCCATGAAATAGAGAAGGACATCGCCGCTGATCATCGCCAGCAGGGCTATGCCGAACACGAGATAGAAATGCAGACCTCCATAAGCAGCGACTGCGCCAGCGGTCAGGATGGCAAGGGCGGCGGGCAGGGGAAGACCGACCGCCTCCGCGAAACACACTACCGCCAGAAGCAGGTAGCCATGGTGCGGAATCAGTGAGAGCAAGTCGTTCATCGTGAAAACAGGTTTTTTTAGTATAACAATCCCGCCACGGCGCTGCTCCGTTTCTGGGATCGGGCACTCTTTTGAAGAACGGACGTTTTGAGATGCTGGGGATTGCGGTGAAGGGCTAGGCGTTGCTTGTGAAGTGCTATTTTTCTCTCGCGACCACGAACTCCGGCGCCCACAACAGCGCGCGTTTGAACTCTGAGTCCGGAAAAATGCATATGGCGTTGCGCGCCGACTCGGCATAGCGGGCGGCCTCTTTGGAGGCGAATTCGAGAGAACCATAACGATGCAGGATGGTCAGGATCTCGGCGTGAGTGACGCCATTGAACGCGCGGTCGCGCAGGATGGTTTCGATTTGGCGGCGCTCAGCGGCGGTGCAACGCTCTAGCGCATGAATGACGGCCATGGTGGCTTTACCTTCACGCAGGTCGCTGGCCACGGGCTTGCCCAGCACACTCTCTGAAGCCGTGAGGTCGAGTACGTCGTCCACGATCTGGAAGGCCATGCCAAGATCGCGTCCGTACTGGCCCAGGCGTTCCTCCTGTGCCACGGTGGCGCCGCCAAGGATGCCGCCGGCTCGCATGCACACCGAGAACAGGCACGCCGTCTTGCGATAGATCAGATCGAGATGCTCCTGCAGCGAGATCAGCTTGCCGAGCTTCTCCATCTGGAGCAGTTCGCCTTCCACCATCTGCTGCGTCACTTCGATCAGCACGTCCACAATGCGGAAATTGCGCTCTTGCACCGCGATCTTGAACGCCTGCATGTAGAGCCAGTCGCCGGCCAGCACGCACATCGAGTTGCCCCACTGCGTGTTGGCGGCGGGACGGCCGCGGCGGACCTGGGCCTCGTCAATGATGTCGTCGTGGACGAGCGTTGCCGTGTGGATGATCTCGACCACCGAAGCGAGCTTTACCGCGCCATTGCCCTTGTAGCCCATGAGCTTGGCGGAGAGCAGCAACAACGCCGGACGGATTCGCTTTCCCCCGCCGGCGCGCAGGTACTCGCCAATCTCCGTGATCGCTGCGACATTCGAGACCGCGTCGCGCCCGAATTGTTCTTCGATCGCGACAATGTCGTCACGCAGAAGATCGAAGATTTCTTTCCCGTTGATGGACGTCGTTGTGCTCAACGCTGATCCGACCCTCGTAAACCGTTGTTAACCGCAGAGATCGCAGAGCACGCAGAGAAGATTAATTTCTATTGTGTTCATTCTTCAAGCGCTTCTCCGCGTACTCCGCGTCCTCTGCGGTAAAGCCTTCCTAGTTCGTCCGGTAATTCGTGAACTGCAAATCAATGCCAAAATCCTGCTGCTTGACCATTGCGATGATTTCCTGCAGCGTATCGCGATCCTTGCTGCTGATCCGCACTACGTCGCCCTGGATCGAGGCTTGCGCTTTTTTCTTCGAATTCTTGATCAGCTTCACGATCTCCCGCGCCTTTTCGATCGGGATCCCCTGCTGAATGGTGATCTTCTGTTTCACCGTGCTTCCGGCGGCTGGCTCCAGCGCGCCGTAGGTCAATCCTTTTAGGGGTACGCCGCGTTTGACCAGTTTCTGCTGGAAAACGTCGTTCACCGCCTTCATCTTGAATTCATCGGCGGAGTGAAGCAGGATCGCGTCGGTGCCCTCCATCGCGATCTGGGACTTCGAGTCCTTCAGATCGAAGCGCGTGCTGACCTCCTTCATCGCCTGCTGGATGGCGTTGGAAACTTCCGCAAGGTCGATTTTGCTGACGATATCGAAACTGTTATCGGGCATGGAATGTCAGCGTCAGAGTCACGCTCAAAATATATGACGGCCTTTTAAGTCTTTAGATTGTCATGCTGAGGGATGCCCGCTCGAAGCGCAGAGCCACACGGATCGTTTGCCCCAAACATGTACTCATGAGGGTAACAGAAGAGGCATTATCTGCGAAGGGTGGACGCCTGGGGTACGACCAGCACATTTTATAAATTGTCATCCCGAACGAAGTGAGGGATTTCATCTCGCGCAAACTGCAGATCCCTCACTTCGTTCGGGATGACAAAATCCAGCGAAAGAGAAAGTTGGGAGTTAAAGAGCGGACTTTGAAGTTTCTGGCGCGAGTCCAAAAAACTTGTAGAAATTCTGTGCGGTTCGTGAGCCGATCTCTTCCGCGGGCAAGCCGCGCAGTTCGCCGATCTGATGGGCAACCTCGGTGACAAACGCCGGCTCGTTGCGCTGGCCGCGATGCGGAATCGGTGCCAGGTAGGGCGAGTCGGTTTCGATCAGCATGCGGTCGAGCGGAATCATTCGAGCCGCGTCGCGGATCGCCTGCGCCTTGGGGAAAGTGATGTTGCCGGCAAAAGAAATCATGAAACCCAGATCCAGCGCGCGTCGCGCATGCTCGATGCTTCCCGTAAAGCAGTGCAGAATGCCGCCCAGTGCACTGGAACTCCAGTGCCCGGCGCTCCAGTGTTCGGCAATCAGTGCCAGGCAGTCGTCCCATGCGTTCTCGCTGTTGTCGGATGGACGGCAGTGAATGATGAGGGGCAACTTCGCCGTCTTTGCCAGTTCCATCTGCCGCAGGAAAACTGCTTTCTGCACTTCCCGTGGTGAGTGATCGTAAAAATAGTCGAGGCCGACTTCTCCCCAGGCAATCACCCTGGGATGCCGCGCCCATTGCAGCATTTGGGAGTCAGCAGCTTCGTTCGCAAGGTTTGCTTCATGAGGATGAATTCCCACGCTCGTCCAGATTCGCGGATATTCAGGTTTCCCGTCGTATTTTTCCGCCAACTGAATCCCGCAGTCGGCTGTCTTCGGCCCGTCGCCATTTCCGATCGCGAGATAGGCTTCGATCCCGTTCTGCTTCGCGCGCGCCAACACTTCGTCACGATCGCTGTCGTAGCGCTTGCCTTCGAGATGGGCGTGGGAGTCGATGAACACGGTCGTCGGTCGTTAGTCGTCGGTCGTTCGCGAGATCGTGTGGGGACGGGCGCCCTCGCGAGCCTGCCCTGAGCGAAGTCGAAGGGCCCAAGCCGAGCGAAGCTCGGCAGCACTATTTCAGCCGCGTGCCCACTGGTACGTCTTCCAGAAAGCTCGCCAGCACCGGCTTGCCGCCTTCCGGAGAGGCGGCGACGATCATGCCGTTTGATTCCAGTCCGCGCAGCTTGCGGGGCGCGAGGTTCGCCACAATCACGACCTTGCGTCCGATCAGCGCTTCCGGTTCATAAGCTTCGGCAATCCCAGCCACCAGTTGGCGCACTTCCGTTCCGAGATCGACTTCCAGGCGCAGCAATTTGTCGGCGCCTTTTACGCGCGCGGCGGTCTTTACCTGCGCCACGCGCAATTCTACTTTCGCGAAGTCGTCGATGCTGATCTTGCCATCCGGAATGGCTGCGGCTGGCTTGGCTGACGGTGGCGTGCCGGCAGTCGGTTGCCGAGCTTCGCTCGGCTGGACGGGCGAAGCGCCCGTCCCCACACTTGCACTTTGTTCTTCCATCTTCTGCATCCTCTCGACTGCCGATTTGTCTGCCCGCGGAAACACGGCTTGCACCTCGCCCAACTTTGTGCCGAGATGCAACTGTCCCCAGTGCAATTCGGTCAGGTCGAATTTCCGGATGTCTCCCAGCCCCATCTGGGACCAGATCTTCGCAGTGGCGTCGGGCATCACCGGATGCGCGAGGGCCGTTACAATTCGCAGAGCTTCGGCGCTGGTGTAGAGCACGGTGGCCAGACGCGAGCGGCTCTCTTCGTCCCTGTCCTTCTTTTCGCCCAGGGACCAGGGTTCGTTTTCAACGATGTATTTGTCCACGGCACTGACCAGTCCCCATGCGGTTTCGAGCGCTCGCGAGAACTGGTACTGGTCAAAGAGTGTGCCGTAGTCGGCAATCGCCCTTCTTGCTAGATCCGCAATTGCGGTATCCGCCGGAGTGTGCGCTGCGTGCGAGGGGTACGGTATTTCTCCCTTGAAATAGCGCGCGATCATGGTCAGGGTGCGGCTGGCGAGGTTGCCGAGCCCATTCGCCAGATCGGAGTTATAGCGCTGCACCAGCGCATCGAAACTAAACGATCCATCCTGCCCGAAAACGACTTCGCGCAGCAGAAAGTATCGGAGGGCATCGGTGCCGAGCACATCGACGATGGTTTCGGCGCGCACGATATTTCCGCGCGATTTCGACATTTTGCTTTCTTCAAACAGCAGCCAGCCGTGCGCAGTGATGCCCTTGGGCAACGGCAATCCCGCGGCGAGCAGGAACGCCGGCCAGTAGACGCAATGGAAGCGCACAATCTCTTTACCGATCATGTGGACGTCAGCGGGCCAGTACTTGTCGAATTTACTTGTATCGTTCGAGCCATAGCCGAGCGCGGTAATGTAGTTCGCGAGCGCGTCCAGCCAGACATAGACCACGTGCTTGGGATCGTCCGGCACAGGAATGCCCCAGGAAAACGTCGAGCGGCTGATGGAAAGATCGCGCAGGCCGCTGCGCACGAACGAGAGCACTTCATTGCGCCGTGTCTCGGGGCGGATGAAATCCGGCTGCTCGGTGTAAAGGCGGATCAACTGGTCCCGGAATGCCGAGAGCTTGAAGTAGTAGTTTTCTTCGTGGACCGTTTCCGTCGGGCGGTCGCAAATCGGACAGGGAGCGCCGGGCCCGACCGCGTCCACGTAAAGCTCATCGGAAACACAGTATTGACCGGAGTAGGTCCCCTTGTAGATGTATCCGTTATCGCGAATCTTGAGCCACAACGCCTGCACGCCCTGCTTGTGCCGCTCGGAGGTGGTGCGGATGAAATCGTCGGGCGTCAAACCCATGCGTTCCCAGAGCGCACGGAATTCCGCGGAAATTTCATCGGTGAATTGCTGCGGTGTCTTGCCCGCGGCCTGGGCGGCACGCTCGATCTTTTGGCCGTGTTCGTCGGTGCCGGTCAGGAACCAGGTGTCGTCCCCCAGCATGCGGTGCCGCCGCGCAATCGTGTCGCAGGCAATCGTGGTGTAGGCGTGTCCGATGTGCGGACGTGCATTGACGTAGTAGATCGGAGTCGTGATGTAGAACTTTTTGCTCATTCGAATTCCATTTGCTTAACCACAGACTATCCAACCACAGAGGGCGCAGAGATCACAGAGATTGCTATTGTCGCGGCCTGCCATCCCCTGTGTTCCTCTGTGCCCCCTGTGGTTCACGCTTTGCGCTCGCCTTGAAGATATTGCTGGATCGCTTCCTGCATCACCGTCTTTAGCGGCACGCGATGCGCCTCCGCCAGGGCCCGACAGTCCTCGTATTCGGGCGCGTAGTTCGAGACCGTACCATTCATGTTGGCGATCTTGATCCGCACCGGACCCCAAGTCGTGTCCACCGTTTGCCATCGTCGTGAGAGCGTCTGTCGCTGTTCCTCACGGCGGCGCACGCCCAGAGTTGTGGTCTCGGCGAAGATCAACTTGGTCAGGCGATTCGCGTCTTCCATTTTCGCCAGCACAGTAAGCAACGCGCCGGGGCGGCTCTTCTTCATTTGCACTGGAACGCTGAAGACATCCAGCGCTCCTTCGGCCAGCAACCGTTCCATCGCGTACGCCAGCACCTGCGGGCTCAGGTCATCGAGATTCGCTTCGAGCACCATGATCCGCTCACTCGATGTACTCGCGCCATCCGCCAGCCCAGCTTCTCCAATCGTTATCCGCAGCAGGTTCGGGCGCTCTGGGAAATCTCGCGTTCCCGCGCCGTATCCCGCCTTCTCGATCTTCATCGCCGGAAACGGCGCGAACCGGGCGCTTAGGGTCCTCACGATCGCCGCGCCTGTCGGCGTCACCAGTTCGACCTGCGGTCCCGACGAATACACCGGCGCATCCCGAAGCAACTTCAGGGTCGCCGGCGCCGGGACGGGAAGCGTTCCGTGCGCGCACTTCACGGTTCCACCGCCCACGTTCAGCGGCGAGCACACCCATTCTTGCACCGCAAGAGATTCCGCTCCCACTGCGGCGCAGACAATATCAACCAGGGCATCGACGGCGCCGACTTCATGAAAGTGGACTCGCTCGACGGACGTACTGTGAATCTCAGCTTCGGCCTGGCCCAGCGTCTCGAAGATTTTGATCGCGACTCTTTTCGCATTGCCGCTGATGGCTGCTTTCTCAATAATGCGGCGAATCTCGTTCAGCCCACGAGCGTGCTCGTGCACATGTTCATGTTCATGTTGCGAATGCGTATGACCTTGGCCGTGGGGCTGTTCGTGAGCATGATCGTGCCCCTGCTGCTCCCAGAAGACTTCCCGTGGCAGGTCTTTTTCGCCATTGGCGTACACGTCCACTTTAGTCGCGGAAATTCCGCCGCGCAGCACTCGCGAAATCTCCAACCGCGCACCGATATCGAGCGCCGCGACCGTGTCTTCGAGAAGTTTTGCAGACACCCCGGCATCCACCAGCGCGCCCAGAAACATGTCGCCGCTGATGCCGGAAAAACACTCGAGGTAGGCTGTGCGCATAAATTCAAAACCTTGAACCACAGAGGACACAGAGGACCACAGAGAAAATCCAGAAAGAGTGCCCCCGTGTACCCCTGTGTCCTCTGTGGTTAGGGTTTTCGTCGACGCTGCGTGAAACTTTCATCATAGGGAACCCCGCCACCTCCGTCAAACCCGCCGCCTGCCGCGAGTTTGTTAGAATCACTTTTTATTCAATAAGTTAGAGGGCAATCCTTGTATCGACATCTGGAACGCCGACTGGTCGAACATCTGCGCGAGTTTCTGCGACGCACTTACGACTTGGAAATCGCGAACATCGTCGTTGAGCAGCCTCCGAAAATCGAATTTGGCGAGTATGCGCTGCCCCTCGCTTTCGAACTTGCGAAAAAACTTCGCAAGGCACCGCGCAAGATTGCCGAAGAGATCGTCGCCGGGGTTGGTCCGATTCCCGGCTTTGAGAGATTCGAGGTGGCCGGCGGCGGGTACATCAACGTTCGCGTAAGCCGTGCCGAGTTGGCCACGGCGCTCGCCGCCGACCGATCTCCCGCAGATCAATCCCCTGCGGATCAATCCCCAGCCGCAGATGTCCCGCCCGGCAAAGTGCTGGTCGAGCATTCGAGCATCAATCCCAACAAGGCGGCGCATATCGGGCACCTGCGCAACGCCATTCTCGGCGATACCTTCGTCCGCCTGCTGCGCTTTGCGGGCAGGGAAGTGGATGTCCAGAACTATATCGACAACACTGGAGTGCAGGTTGCCGACGTGGTGGTTGGATTTTTGCATATCGAACAAAGGTCTCGTGCTCAGATCGAAGCGCTCGCCGCCGCGCCCCGATTCGATTACGTATGCTGGGATCTCTATGCCCGCGTTTCACAGTGGTATGAAGAGGACAAGTCGAACCTGCAGGCGCGCGCTGCGACCCTGCGCTCGATTGAGGAAGGGAACAATGAGATCGCGGCGATCGCGGATTTGATTTCGATTGCGGTCCTTAAGCGCCATCTGGAAACTATGGACCGGCTCGACATTGAGTACGACTTCCTGCCGCGCGAGAGCGAGATTCTGCACCTGCATTTTTGGGATGCGGCGTTTGCCAAGCTGAAGGAAGCGGGCGTTCTTACCTACGAGGCCGATGGCAAAAACAAAGGTTGTTGGATCATGCGCCGCGCCGGAACGGTCTCAACCACAGAGGACCCTTCGGCTGCGCTCAGGGCAGGCTCCGGGAACACAGAGGAATCTGAGAAAATTTCCGAGGAAGACCAGAAAGTCGTCGTCCGCTCCAACGGCACGGTCGGTTACGTCGGCAAAGACATCGCTTATCACATGTGGAAGTTCGGCTTGCTCGGCCGCGATTTCGGCTATCGGAAATTCTATCGATATCCAAATGCCCACGACTGCTGGATCTCAACCCCCGACGGCGAGAAAGATCATCCCCACTTCGGCGATGTGGCCGAGATCTACAATGTCATCGATGCGCGCCAATCCGAGGCGCAGAACACTGTGATCGAAGCTTTGCGCGGACTCGGCCACGGCGAAGCCGCCGATCGCTACACCCACTTCTCCTACGAAATGGTCGCACTCACCCCGCGCTGCGCTGCCGAACTCGGCTACACACTGAGCGAAGAAGATAAGGCGAGGCCGTGGATCGAGGTTTCTGGCCGCAAGGGCTTCGGCGTGAAAGCGGACGATCTCCTGGATGCTCTCATCGCCTCGGCGCGCAACGAAGTGGATGCGCGTCATTCCGAGTTGAGCGAACCCGAGCGCGCCAGTATTGCTACGCAGATCGCCATCGGGGCACTGCGCTACTTCATGCTGAAGTTCACGAAACCCTCGGTGATCGCCTTCGATTTCAAAGACGCCCTGAGTTTCGAGGGTGACACAGGTCCGTATGCGCAGTATGCCGTCGTCCGCGCTTCCAACATTTTCCGCAAAGGCGGATTGGATCCCGAGAGTTTCTGTAGAGACGCGGCTTGCCGCGTCTCTCTGTCCCCGAGCAACGCCGGTCCGGCCGGAGACGAGGCAAGCCTCGTCTCTACAGAAGATTTCTCTAAGTTCCTCAACGGCGAATCGGGCAACGACATCTGGGAGCTCTGGCTGGCGGCCGCGAAAACCTCTCATATCGTGAGCCAGTGCATCGCGACCACCGAACCTGCTTATCTCGCCAAGCATACCTTCCAATTGGCGCAGCTTTTCAACACCTTCTATCACCGCTATCCAATCCTGAGCGAAGCGGATGAGGGCCGGAGAAAGTTCCTGCTGGCAACCGCGGCCGTGGTTCGCCGCGAACTGATTCGCGTTCTCGCGACAATGGGGATCAGTGTTCCGCCGGTAATGTGAGCCCTGCCCGAAGGATTTCGCCGGCGGGCTGGTTCAATCAGTTGGCAGCGTTTGTAATTCGCAGCCAGAAAGCAAACAGTATAAAATTTCTACGGTTCATATCGCGATTGCCTGGGTCCGGGGTTCATGCGTTTCCCACAGTCAGATTACAAGGCATTGATATATAATGACTTATGCGTTTTTCCTGCGAACGCGGAATGGCATCCCCCGTGCTTTAGCAGACAGCGGGTCCAGTTAACAGACTTTTACCAAGATCTGAAATGGATTTCAGAACAGAGCAATAATTGGGCAAGGAGCCCTAAACCTAATGAATCGCACCTCGTTGACCCTAATGCTGGCAGCGACACTCGCCGCATCTATCGGATGTTCAACCAAGAATTACGTCCGTGAACAGACCACGCCGCTGATCAACAAGACCAATGAACTCGACGACCTGACCGCGAAGAATTCGAAAGACATCAAGGACGTCGATCAGCGCGCCCAAGCAGGAATTCAGGCCGTGCAGGCCAAGGCCGCAGAGGTGGACCAGAAGGCTCTGGCCGCGGGAAGCGAGGCCGATAAGGCGCAACTGTCGGCGAACGGAGCGTCCCAGCGTGTGGATGCCCTGACCAACGCTGTCGTCAACCTCGACAACTATCGCCCGGTTGTGGAGACGGCGGTGCATTTCGGATTCAACAAGGACAATCTGACGAAGGAAGCCAGGGAGGCCATCGACCAACTTGCCGCCAGCGTGGCCACTACCAGGGGATACATCATCACGGTAGAGGGCGCGACCGACTCGGTGGGCAGCGCAGAGTACAACTACGATCTGAGCCAGCGCCGCGCCAACGCTGTGATTCAGTACCTGGCTGCGGAGAAGAACGTTCCGGGCTACAAGATTTATCTGATCGGGCTGGGCAAGGATAAGCCGGTCGAGACCAATAAAACTGCCGGCGGTCGCGCCAAGAACCGCCGCGTGGATATCCGCCTGATGACCAACACTGGAACCGGAACGACCCCGGCGCAGGCGCCCACCACCAACCAGACTCCGACGGCGAGTGCGAATCCGCCGTCTTTGTAAGTATAAGTTTACCCTCCTCCCCGGAGGACTTTGCCAAACCAGGCCGTCCTATCTGTGGACGGCCTGACTTTTTACTAGCGCTTGTCTCCGGTCATTTGGCCGATACGCCCTGCTTCGAC
>JBEKAF010000042.1:0-34303 GCA_050018355.1 Terriglobales bacterium
GCTGGTAGAGATCGATGCGGTGGCGCTGCAATAGCCGTCCATTTAACCGTTCCGCAGCAGCGCACGCCTTGCCAATTCTGCGTAATCCGAAGTCAATCCCTGCACTCGAAATTGACTTCGTCTTCGCCCTGAACCATCCCAACATCTGCACCATCCACGAAATTGACGACCAGCACGGCGAAACCTTCATCGTCATGGAGTTTCTGGACGGGCTGACGCTGAAGCACCGCATTGCCGGGCGTCCGCTGGAAATTGAGACCCTGTTGTCGCTCGCAATCGAGATCGCGGATGCACTCGAAGCCGCCCACTCCAAGGGGATCGTCCACCGCGACATCAAGCCTGCCAACATTTTTGTCACCGAACGCGGGCACGCCAAGATTCTGGATTTCGGATTGGCCAAGATCAACGCCAGTTCAAAGACCGAGGCAGGTGACGAGTCCGCGCCAACGGCTTCGCTTAGCACGGACTTGACCAGCAAGGACACGACGCTGGGGACAGTCGCCTACATGTCGCCGGAACAGGTCAAGGGCAAGGAACTGGACGCCCGCACGGATTTGTTTTCCTTCGGCGCGGTGCTGTACGAGATGTGTACGGGCACCTTGCCATTCCGAGGCGACACTTCGGCGTTGATCTTCAACGCTATTCTGGAACGCGCTCCGGTCGCTCCTGTGCGGCTGAATCCCGACGTGCCGCCCAAGCTGGAAGAGATCATCAACAAGGCTCTGGAAAAAGATCGGCACCTGCGCTATCAGAGCGCAGCGGAGATGCGAACGGATCTGCAACGGCTCAAACGTGACTCCGAGAGCGGACGGAGTGCGGCGGCAAGCTCGGGCACGGTGGCAGTGGCAAGGAAAAAGCTCTGGAAGATTGCGGTTCCCGTCCTGCTGGTCGCCTTGCTCGTAGCAGGCGGGCTTTACTATCGTTCGCATCAGCAAGGCAATCGCCTGACCGACAAGGACACCATCGTCCTCTCCGATTTCGACAACAAGACGGGCGATCCCGTGTTCGACGGTACGCTGAAGACGGCGCTCAACGTTTCCCTGCGGCAATCACCTTTCTTGAGTGTGCTCTCAGATCAGCAAGTCGCGGAGACCTTGAAATTGATGACCCGTCCTGCGGACACGAAACTCACGCCCGCAGTGACCCGCGAGCTTTGCCAGCGGGCGGGAAGCAAAGCCTACATTGCCGGATCGATTGCCAGTCTGGGCAGCCAATTTGTGCTGGGGTTGAAAGCGGGAAAAGCTGGCTATCACCGCCGACTACTATCGTGGTGTAACCGGGGAACTGGATAAAGCCGCCCAGACGTTTCAGGAGGAGATTGGGAGCTACCCACGGGAGTCCGGCGCGTACCTTCTATTGGGTTGGGTGTTCGCCAATCTGGGGCAGTATGAGAAAGCCGCGGAGATCACGAGGCAAGGTGTACCTTTTGCACCGGATCAATGTTGGAGACTGGCCTTCGAGACCTGTCCCCGCTGCAACAAGCTCAACATCCGTCTCGAAAACGGCGACCGGCATCCGCAAAACCAAAACATTCTGCTTAACGTGCGTGGCAGCCGCGTGGTCCATCCCAAGGGAGGTATGCTGCGCAAGCCAGCCCCTGCAGATGTTCCCAAAGGCCTCGCCGAGGACTACAACGAGGCGTGCCTTGTGCTCACCGACAGCCCCAACGCCAGCGCCGCTCTTAGCCGCCGTTGCCTGCAGATCATC
Organism: Terriglobales bacterium; assembly: GCA_050018355.1. Lineage (GTDB taxonomy): Bacteria > Acidobacteriota > Terriglobia > Terriglobales > Acidobacteriaceae > Acidiflorens. The sequence continues at coordinate 1,708 of JBEKAF010000042.1, forward strand.
TTGCGCGAATACGCAAAGGTTAAGCCGCAAGACCTGAGCAACGAAATCGACGAAGTCCTCGCATCGAAGCAGCTGCCTACGTACATCGCGCAGGACATCGACGCAATTCGACAGTACGGCAATTTTGCCGCGCACCCTATAAAGAGCACCAACTCCCGAGAGATCATCGACGTTGAGCCAGGCGAGGCCGAGTGGTCGCTAGACGTGCTGGTGCAGCTGTTTGACCATTTTACGGGAGAGCCGACTCCGGCACGCAAATGGCGTACATTTCCCGAGGACCGTGCACGCCGAGCGTCAGCGTCATTTCAATGTCACCGCTGCGGCTGGGGCCGGTGATCAGAGTTACGGCGGATCGACTAGGCTCCCGCAGCCTGCTCAGTACCTCCGCGAGCTCGCCGATTAACTGCTCGCGGGTGAAGACCACCACGTGGATGGCGGGAAGCAGCGAAATCAACCGATTACGCTCAGCACTACTGATGACCACAGTTCCGGTGTCCGCAATGGCAAACTCGCACCCCGTCACGCCCAAATCCACCTGAGCAAGGGAGCGCTTGAAGTCCGCAAACGGAAGCCTGTGGCTTTGCGCGGGCAACACGCATTCAACTTCCTGACTCAACCATTGGGGAAGCCCCAGCGCTCCGAGAAGGGGAGCATCCGAAAGAGCGACCGAACGAATTCCATGATGGTGAATGAGTCCACGCAAGTACCCTTGCAATTCACTGCAGCTACAGACGGTGACGAACCTGCCCCCCACGGCTTCCAGTGCGGCGCCAAATTGCGCGCCGAGATCCTGTCCTGGCGCGTGGGCCTGGGCCGGAGGGATGGGCGGCGCCGGCGTGCGCTTGCCGCCGCCGGCCAGAGCCTGGCGAATCCGGTCGAAGAAGGCGTTGTGGATGCCGACGTCGGTCAACCGCGCAGCTCCTCTCGCCAGATTTGATCGAAGGAACGCGGCGCCATCGCGGGGAAGTCACGCGATTCGGTCCAAGCGGACAGCAGCGGCACCGAACTGGTTCTCATCGCTCCATCCTTGAGAGCCAATCTTTGCAGGCGCCGCGCGACTGCCGCAAGCAGCCGGTACCACGCCGGATGCCGCATGACGAAACTAAATCCGGCGGCCAGCATCGCTTCCCGGCGGCTCGAAGGCGGCTGGTGCGCAACCGCCACTTTCGACCGCAGGTCCAGCAACAAACTCGGGATGTTGATTTTGACCGGGCAGACCTCCAAACAGGCGCCGCATAGGCTCGAAGCAAACGGCAGTTCGGAAGCGGACTCGTTGCCCGACAACTGAGGCGTGATCAGCGCGCCGATGGGCCCCTGGTAGACCCACCCATAGCTGTGCCCGCCGGCGCTGCGATAGACCGGACAGATGTTGAGGCACGCGCCACAGCGGATGCAGAAAAGCGCTTCGCGCTGGACTTCATCCGCCAACAATCGCGATCGTCCATTGTCGAGAATAACCACATGAAGCTGCTCGGGCCCTTCGTCTGCGGAATGCGTCTTAGCGCCGGTGATCAGGGATACGTAAGACGTCATCGTCTGTCCAGTGGCGCTGCGGGGCAGAAGCTTGAGAAACACCACCAGGTCTTGAAGGCGGGGAATCAGCTTTTCCGCGCCCATCACCGCCACATGAATGCGCGGCAACGAAGTGGTGAGCCGCGCGTTTCCTTCATTTTCCAGGATTACGATCGTCCCGGTCTCGGCGATGCCGAAATTCACGCCGCTCACGCCGAGCTCGGCGTCGAGAAATTTGTGGCGCAAAGTTCGCCGCGCGGCCGCCGCCAGTTGCTCGATATTGTCGGTGTATGCCATGCCAAGCTCTTGCGCGAACAATTTCCCAACCTCGCTGCGGCTCTTGTGCAGCGCCGGAGCCAGCAAATGCGACGGCTTCTCACCCGCCAATTGGATGATGTACTCACCCAGATCGGTCTCCGTGACTTCCAAGCCGCGTGACTCCAGTGCTTGGTTAAGCTCGATTTCCTCGCTCACCATCGACTTGCTCTTGACCACTCGGCGCGCGCCGTTTTCCGCCGCCACGGCGGCGATGTACGCGCAAGCATCGCTGGCATCGGCAGCCCAGTGCACCTGTCCGCCTCGTTCCTCTACACGGGCCGCGAATTCCTCCAGATAGCGATCGAGGTTCCGCAACACGTGTTGCTTGATCTGGTGCGCCTGTTCGCGGGCCTCTTCGAAGCCGGGTGTTTGGGCAACGGTCTGCTGGCGGGCGGATACAAACTTGCTAGTAGCCAGCGACACGGCCCGCAGCAGCGCGGGTTGAGCGAGCGCAGAGCGGGCGCTCGCGCGAAAGGATGGGACGGAGCTCTGCCTGCCGGCGTGGGCCGAGCCCGGTTTGCCGTGGCCAGCCGAGTCTACCGGCATGCCAGCACTTCTGCCAAGTGCATGGTGCGCACCGGAAGATTCCGACGCCGCAACGCGCCGGCGATTTGCATCAGACAACTGGAGTCGTTGGCGATTACAACTTCGGCCCCACTTCGCAGGATACCTGCGATCTTGTCCTCCACCATGTGGGCCGAAATTTCCGGAAACTTGACGGAGAAGGTGCCGCCAAAACCGCAGCATAGGTTAGCGTTGTCGGATTCCACGAATTCCAGCCCGCCGACTCTCGCTAGCAAGCGCCGCGGCTCTTCACGGATACCGAGCTCGCGAAGCAGGTGGCAGGCATCATGATAGGTGACCTTGCTTGGGAATCTGGCGCCCACGTCTTCGCGGCCGAGCACTCTGACAAGAAACTCCGAAAATTCGTACAGCTTACCGCCGAGCGCCTGGACGCGCCTAAGCTGCGCTTCGTCATGGGCAAACAGCTCCGGGTAGTAGTTGCGCACCATCGCAGTGCAGGAACCGGAGGGAGCGACAATATAGTCGCAGTCTTGGAATACGTCTAGGAACCGCGCGGCCACCGTGCGCGCCTCGGAGCGGTAACCGGTATTGAAAAGCGGTTGCCCGCAGCAAGTCTGGCGCCGGGGCACTTCGACTTGGACACCGAGGCTGCGTAACACCTGGACCATACTGACCCCGACATTAGGGAAAAACTGGTCAACAAGGCACGTAACGAAGATCGAGACCCGCATGAGAATGTGGTTGGTGCCGACTCGCTCAGTGGGATTATACAAGAAACTCAGCAGAGGATGTGATCAGCGAAGCCAATGCGGCGCTCCAGGGCCGGAACCATGGGGCAGCGCGTCGCGTTTGGCCTGCTGACGCGGCGCCGCACGCGCAGTAGGCACATTCCGCGCCTCTGGCGCGGAAGCGTAGCGGATTGTGGTACCTGGCAGCAACATACAGCAATTCCTTGTCGCGTCGGGGGGAGTTGATCTCCCGCGCGCCGGCCCGTGGGTCGTCTCATTGTGAGACAAGACCGAACTACCTGCCAGTTAACACTTGACATTCTCGATTATCGATTATAGATTGCCCCTGGTTCAGGATATCATTCCCGCAACCGCGCAAGCACACCAGCATTCTGGACGAGGATCTTGTTTGAGGGGCAGCCGCGCCTCATTTGGATGTGGCCATGGTTGAAACCGACGACCACGCACGCGCTCTAGGTCCCGTAGCCGCGCAGGCCCTCGCCATCAGAGTCGCGGAGCACCTCCGGCAAGCTATCCATACGGGCAAACTCAAACCCGGCGAACGAATTGTGGAGTTGCGGGTGGCTCGACAATTGGCGACGGGGCAATCGACGGTCCGGGAAGCGCTCAAAGAGCTGGAGTACCTGGGTCTGGTGGTGAAGTTTCCTAACCGCGGCTCCTTCGTGGTGAAGCTGTCGGAGGAAGAGGTGCGGCAGATTTACGAGGTGCGCAGCGCGCTGGAATCTTTGGCCGTCAAGCTGGCAGTTCAGCGACGCGCTCCGCACACCGTCGCGGACTTGACGCGCTTGCTAGAAAGAATGAAGGAAACAGCGCGCGTGCCGGATCTGAACAACTTCATTGATGCCGACTTCGAATTCCACCGGCGCCTCTGGCGCATAGCCGGCAATCCTTACCTCGAGGAGGCGCTGCTTCGCATTTCCGTCCGGCAGTTTGCGTACTATCGAATCCAAGCGCTGCAGGGCAAAACCGACTGGGACATGCCGCGCCTGCTGGAGAAGCATGAACAGTTGCTAAGGCAGATCAGTGGCAAGACGCGGAAATCTACCCGAAAGATCATGGCCGACCTGCGCGACGTGGTTTTGGCGGGAGTACACAACGGGAGTGGAGCCGCAGTGAGACGTCGTGGCAGCGTGAAGCTGCCGATTGAGGATGGCGTAACCAATCAAGCAGCGGCCGCTCTGGTCAGCAAGTGAGAGCGGGGGGCAAACGAACAAGGTGGGGCAACACCCACAACAAGAGGAGGATTACTAGTATGCGCCGAATACTCCGCTGGCTATCCGAATGCTTGCGGCGTCTTCGTGAATGCGTCTCTCAGGTCCGGGACGCATCGGCGTCAGCCAACAGGGGGGCCTTGGAAGTAGGGTGAAACGTGTTTCAAGAACAGTTCTTTGAAAAGGTCCGGCTTCGCGCCTAAGGGCCGAGAGATCCCGGAGCATCATCGGCGTGGGCGAAGCGACGCCCCTTCAGGGCTAGGTCGCATGAGGCCAGAGGAGGAAGAGGAACGGTAATGTCACGACTTACCGGACGAGTGGCGATCGTAACCGGCGCGGGTCGCGGTTTGGGGCGCGCGCATGCGCTTTGTCTGGCGTCGCACGGCGCCAGCGTAGTCGTTAATGATCTCGGCGTGGACCTCTCAGGCGAGGGAGCAGACGTCTCCCCGGCGCAGCAAGTGGTTCACGAGATTGTCGAGGGCGGTGGGCGTGCCGTTGCCAGCAGCCACGACATTGCCGACTGGGAGCAGGCGCGCCAGTTGATCGAATTGGCAGTTGCCAGTTTTGGCGATCTTCACGTTCTCGTGAACAACGCCGGGATTATTCGGGATCGGACGCTGGCCAATATGTCGGAAAGCGAGTGGGACCAGGTCATTCGGGTACATCTGAAGGGCCACGCCGCTCCGACCCGCCACGCCGTCGCCTACTGGAAGCAGCGCGCCGCCACCACCGGCGCTCCGGTCAAGGCTTCGCTGATTCACACCACGTCTGTGGCTGCGTTCGCCGGCAACCTTGGCCAGGCCAACTACACGGCCGCCAAGCTGGGCATCATCGGCTTGTCTCGCGTAGTCGCCATGGAAACCGGACGCTATGGCGTGAGGTCAAACTGTATATCGCCTTCCGCGCGCACGCGCATGAGCGCCAGTCAACGTGGCGCGGAGCAGCTTCTCGCGCAGCCGGGACCGGGACAGTTTGATCCCTGGGACCCGGCGAACGTTTCGCCGCTGGTGGCGTGGCTGGCGGAAGAAAGTTGTCCCGCAAGCTCGCAGATTTTTCAGGTGATCGGCAATCGCATTCTGGTCTTGTCCATGCCGCCCGTCGTGCACACCCTACAAACCTCCGGCCGCTGGACGCTGGAAGAACTTGACCGCGCCATTCCTCCGCAGCTTGTGCGGCCCGTTGGCCTGGAAGAGCTTGTTGGAGTCGAGCTGGGCCTGAGCGCTGGGGTTGCGTCTGACGGCTCCGCAAAGCAGAAGAAGTAATAAGGAGTAATAGGTTGAAACGTCACCGCGCTGTGCATCATTTTCGTTAGCGTGCTTGGCGGACCCGGAGGTACTTGCTTGCGCGCCCAGTCACCTCAATACGCGACAATTCCCCCTTTTTTCCCTGCCGGGAAAGATGAGTCATGCAATCAAACGGCTAAACTGGAGAGAGCGCAGATCTCGAAACCAGCATTGCCAAACTGGAGACGCCAATGATGATATGCAGCAAGAGAGTGAAGGCCTTTCTTTTCTGCGGGTGTGTGGCTGCGGCGGTCGTTATGGCCGGCGGTGCAACTCGAGGCGCCGCGGAACAACAGAAGAGGCCTGCCACGATCGAGGACTACCTGCGGGTCCGCAATGTTGTGGACGCTCAGCTTTCACCCGACGGGTCGCGGATTGCTTACGTCGTGCGCGACCCGCAATTGCAGGATAACTTCTATAGCTCGGACATCTGGATGGTGCCGTACGGGGGAGGAGAGCCAGTTAAGCTTACGACTGGCGCCAAGCGTAACGACACGGCGCGATGGTCGCCCGACGGCAAGACTGTGGCCTTCATTTCCGACCGCAGCGGGTCGGCCCAGATCTGGCTGCTGCAGCCCGGCGGGGGTCCGCCGGTTCGCCTGACCGACGAAAAGGGCGGAGTATTCGGTTTGGAGTGGGCACCTGACGGCCGCACCATCGCATTCCTATCGCGCGACCTTCCCACCCCGGAACAGGCTAGGAAGAAAGAGATGTCTGGCGGCGTGGAGGTCGTCGGCGAGGACCAAAAGATGGTCCACATTCACTTGGTGGACGTCAGCAGCAAGGTCAGCCGCCAGCTCACTCATGGAGACGATTTCACCGTCTTGTCATTCGGCTGGTCGCCGGACTCGAAGCAGATTGCTTGTTCTTTCGAGCCCACGCCGGACCCACAGGTTGGCTCGGTGGACATTCATCCCACGGACATTCGTGTCATCTCAGTCGAAACGGGGGCAGCGCACGACCTGGTGGTGCAGCCGGGCTTGGATAACGCACCCAAGTGGTCGCCGGACGGCAAGTGGATCGCCTTTTTCTCCGCCGACGGCAACCCGGACATACTGGCCGACACCGATATCTGCATCGTGCCTGCCCAAGGCGGCAAGCCCCGGAACCTCACCAAAGGCCTTGGCGCGTGGGGGCTGAACTTTTATGGCTGGTCGGCTGACAGTCAGACTCTCTATGCCAGCGTACGGCAAAGAGTCACCACGCAATTGATCGCTGTCTCCGTACCCAATGGAGGTTTCCGGCAGGTCAGCTTCGGCAATCGCGTCAACCAGGACTTTACCTTCTCCTGGCAGGCGGGCCGTATGGCCTTTCTGGCCCAAGATGCGGTCACGCCATGGGAGGTTTACACCTCGCCACTGGACCATTTCGCCCCTGCCCGCGTCACTACTACGAACCCGCAACTCGACCCAGTGGCCCTGGGCGAGAAGGAAGTGGTACACTGGAAGAGCACGGATGGCTTGGAGATTGAGGGAGTGCTCATCAAGCCGGTGGGATATGAGCCCGGAAGGCGCTATCCGCTGTTGACCTACGTTCACGGCGGACCGGCCGGCGTCCTGACCATAGCGTTTTCGCCGCAGTTTTCCCATATCAGTCCGGAAGCCCTGGTGCAGGCCGAGCCCTATCCGCTCTACGTCTTTGCGGGACAGGGCTATGGCATCTTCATGCCCAATGTGCGTGGCAGCAGCGGCTACGGAGAGAAGTTCCGGCGCGCCAACTACAAGGATTTTGGCGGCATGGACTTCCAGGATTTGATGTCCGGAATCGATTCCCTGATCGCTCGCGGCATCGCCGATCCGGACAGGCTGGGCTTAATGGGCTGGAGCTACGGCGGTTATTTCACCTCCATCTCCATCACCAAAACAAACCGCTTTAAGGCCGCTTCCGAGGGTGCTGGGATCACCGATCTCTATAGCTTTTTTTTGGTCGAAGGCGTGGTTGCAGGCGAGGTCTACTTCGGCGGCGACCCCTGGGATCTCTCCGACCTCTTCCTGCAGCGCTCGGCGGTGTATCACGTTAAGAACGTGAAGACTCCCACGTTGATCCAGCACCCGGAAAAGGACATCTCCATTCCGGTGGAGCAGGGCTACGAACTGTTTACGGCCCTGAAGAAGCTCAAGGTGCCCGTGGAACTGGCCGTTTATCCGCGAGCGGGACACATGATCCTGGAGCCGAAGGAGCAGTCCGACATGCTGCGCCGCAACCTGGACTGGTTCAACCGCTGGATCCCTCCGCCGCGGGGCCGTGCGGCGAAGAGCGTTGAAGCGTTGGCCCCGGGAATGAAATGACCGAGAAAAACGAGCGTCCCCGGGATACGCCCGCCCGAGGGCCGGGCGGCATCTATTACGGCTGGGTGATCCTGGCGGCGTGCTTCGCGATCATTACTCTGGATTCCGGAGTGATCTCCTCGTTTCCCATTTTCTACGTGTCGGTCATGAGGGAGTTCCACTGGAGCCGTGGCATTACGGCGATCGCCATGTCGCTTCATCTTTTAGTGAACGGAGCGGCCTCGCCGTTGATCGGCTGGATAATGGATCGCTTCGGCCCCCGATTGGCGATGCCGGTCGGGGCGCTGATCACCGCGGGAGGACTTTTCTGGCTGAGCCGGGCCAACTCCCTGTGGCACTTCTACGCCGCCTTTGGAATCCTGGCGGCGGTGGGCAGCGCCATGCTCCACCTAGTCCCCCTGGTCTCCATCGTGTCTAACTGGTTTGTGCAGCGCCGCGGCATCGCCATCGGCATTGTCGCCTCGGGCATCGGCGCGGGGCAACTCGTCCTGTTGCCTCTGCTGCAATCCTTGATCGCATTTGCCGGCTGGCGCGCTGCCTACCTGGTGTTCGGCGTCGTGATCCTGATCGTTCCTTCGCTGCTCGTCCGGCGATTTCTCTTCAATCGCCCGGAGGAAGTGGGCCTGTGCGTCGCTGATGAGATTGGGCCTTGGGGCAAACGGGAGCCTGCGGTTTCCGGTTGGGCCACCGCCATCCGGAAATGGCTTGTGCCCCAAAGCGAGGTGGTCGTCATAGACGCGGCCTGGGCCGGGACCGATTGGACGTGGCGAAAGGCGGCGCGCTCCTTTCGTTTCTGGGCGCTAGTTGTGGCCATGGTCTTCTTCGCGACTGGTTATTACTTGGTTACCGTGCAACTGTTCGCCTACTTGATCGACCGCGGCTACAATCCCGCCTTTGCCGCGTCGCTAATGGGCTTACTGGGGTGCTTCAATATCGCCGGCAAGTTCGGCGGCGGAATTCTGTGCGACCGATTGGGCCGGGAGCGAACCCTCAGCTTGGCCGTAGCCCTTCTCGTGGCCTCCCTCGTGCTGCTCCACAATGGCCATTTCGTCATCCTCGCCGTTGCCTTCACCCTGCTGTTTGGCGTGGGCTATGGAATGGCCGTCCCCTCCTTGATGGCCTCCGCGACGGACCTCTTCCAGGGTGAACATTTCGGAGCAATTTTCGGGTTCGTCATCCTCGGCGCCGCGGTCGGAGGCGCGCTGGGATCCTGGCTGGGAGGCTATCTCTTCGATCTCACTCGGGCGTACGGCATGAGCTTCGCAGTCGCGAGTATGGTGATGCTGGCGGCGGCATCGTTCTTGTGGAAGGCCCGGCCGGGCACGGTGCGATTGGTTCGCCGCTATGCCGCCACGGCAGGTGGTGCATGACCGCGAAGACGAAAACACCCATCTCGTTCGGAGCGCGAATTTCCCAGTTGGCCGTCAAGCATCCGCGCAAAACGGCCATCGTATTCGTGTTCAGGAACGGCTCGGAGAAGAAAACGTCCTGGCGAGACCTAGATCGGGACTCCAACCGGATGGCGCGGCTGCTCGCCAGCCGGGCGGTCAACGAGCGCTCCCTGGTGGTAGTGGCCCTTCCCAACTGCACGGAACATTTTATGATAAGCATCGGCGCCTGGAAGCTGGGCGCCTGCGTGCTGCCGCTCAAGGCCGACCTGCCGCCCCGGGAGCGCGACCAGATCCTCGAGGTGGCGCGGCCTGCGGCGATCATAGCGAACTGGGACGTTCACGGCACAACGCTCGTGCATCCCGACGAGCTCGAACACGCTAGGGCGCTTTCCGATGCGCCACTACCCGACCGCGTTCCTCATCCCGGCAAGGCCATCGCCTCGGGAGGTTCCACCGGGCGCCCCAAAGTGATCGTGGACCCCAACCCGTGGGCCAGGGTTCCCGGCCAGTTCATTGCCGGCTTCGCGCACTGGGTGGGGATGCATTCGGGTCAAACCCAAATTGTTCCGGCACCTCTCTACCATAACGGCGCCTTCAACTGGAGTCACGCGGGGCTGTTCGAGGACCACTCCCTGGTGGTGATGGAGCGCTTCGACGCCACCCTTTTCGTGGACCTAGTGAAGCGACACCGGGTAAATTTCGGCCTCCTTGTGCCCACTATGATGAAGCGCATCATCGAGTTGCCCGGCATTCGGCAGCGGGCGTTTTCGAGCGTACAAGCTTTCTTTCACACTGCGGCCCCTTGCCAAGAACGGCTCAAGCAGGCCTGGATCGACCTGATCGGGGCGGCGAAGCTGTACGAAGGCTTCGGTGCCACCGAGGGAGTGGGTTGGACCACCATTCGCGGCGACGAGTGGCTAGAGCACCGCGGCAGCGTGGGCCAACCGCGCAATACCGACCTGCGCATTTTGGATGATGCCGGGAAAGATGTCTGCCCCGGCCAGGTCGGTGAAATCTTCATGCGCTGGAAGTTCACCAGGGGACCCACCTATCTTTACCTCGGTTCGCCTCCCGCGAAGACCACGCCGGAGGGCTTTGTCAGCGTGGGTGATTTCGGCTGGGTGGATGAGCAGGGCTACCTCTTCGTGGCGGATCGCCGCGTAGACATGATCATCTCCGGCGGCGCGAACGTCTATCCGGCCGAAGTCGAATCGGCACTGGCGGAACATCCGGCCGTCCGCGACGTCACCGTCATTGGACTGCCGGACGCGGAGTGGGGCCAGCGCGTCCATGCCATCATCGAGCTCGCCGATCCGGCAAAGCGGCCGTCTGCGGAGGAAATGAAGGCCCACTGCAGGCAGCGGCTGGCCTCTTACAAGGTCCCCAAGTCGTTCGAATTTGTCGAGGCACTTCCGCGGGACGAAGCCGGCAAGCTCCGGCGCAGCGCTTTGGTGCAGGAACGCGCGCAGATGATACCCGCATCACTGACGGGAGGACCCTCCTCCCAGAAAGCCGTGTAGCCATGGGAAACGGAAACGGGAAGCGCGTTTACATTGCTGGCGTGGCGGAGACACCGCTCGGCGAGGTGCGCGACCACTCCGAGCTTTCCATGGTGGCCCTGGCGGCCCGCCAGGCTTTGGCGGAAGCGGGCATGACCCTGCGGGACGTGGATGCCATCTTCGTCAACTACATGGGCGAGGAAGGCTCTGTGCAGGTCGGCGAATACCTGGGTATCCGGCCGCGCTACGCCGACTCCTCCGATTTGGGCGGCGCGGCCTTCGAGGCCTTCGTGCACCATGCCATGGTGGCGATCAGCGCCGGAAGGTGTGAAGTGGCCCTGGTGGCCTTTGCCTCCCTCCAGCGTACGCGAAGAGGCCGGAGACACGTTCATCCCACGGACCCGCTCTCGCTGACCGCTCAGTTTGACAATCCGTATGGGCCAGCCATGCCGATCAGCTATTACGCGTTGATCGCCGCGCGGCACATGTACCAGTTCGGCACTACCCCGGAGCAACTGGCCGAAGTGGCCGTCGCAGCTCGCCGCTGGGCCCAACTTAACCCCAAGGCTTGGGCCCGCGATCCGTTAAGTGTGGACGAAGTGCTCTCTTCTAAGATGGTCTCCGATCCTCTGCACAGGCTGGACTGCTGCCTGATCACCGACGGCGGCGGCGTGGTCATCGTAACGAATGCCGCACGTGCTCGGAACGCCGCCAAACGGCCCATCCGGGTTCTGGGAGCAGGCGAGGGCCACACTCACTGGCACGTGTCGCAAATGCCCGATCTGACGGTCTCCCCGGGCGTGATCTCCAGCCGGGAAGCATTCGGAATGGCCGGTATTACTCCGGCCGAAGTCGATGTGTTCGAGCCTTACGACGCCTTCACTATCTCCGTAATCCTGCACCTGGAAGACCTGGGTTTCTGCAAGAAAGGCGAAGGTGGCGCCTTCGTCGAAGGAGGACGCTTGGGCCCGGGCGGGGGCCTGCCCTCCATGACTTCGGGAGGAGGGCTTTCTTACAACCACCCTGGAGCGCTTGGCATCCTGCTTCTGGTTGAAGCCGTTCGGCAGCTCCGGGGAGAGTGCGGGGAGCGCCAGGTTCCGAACGCGCAGATCGCTGTGGCGCACGGCATGGGCGGATTTTTCTCGGTCGCTTCGACCGTTGTGCTGGCGCGTGAGTAGGGCAATGACAATGACGGAGAAGCCGGTTTGACTTACGGAGACCCGATCACCGCGCCGTTCTGGGAAGCAGCCGCACGACGGCGGCTGCTCATCCAGCGCTGCCGGGATTGCGGGGTGCACCAGTTCTACCCACGCCCGTTCTGCCTGAAATGCCAATCCGAACTCGTGGAATGGGTGGAGGCCGCAGGCACGGCGACTATCTATTCTCTGACCACGGTGCGCGTGGCCGTTTCCCCAGAATTTCATCCTCCTTACCGGGTTGCCGTGGTCCAGTTGGACGAGGGCCCAAGGATGCTGACAAACATCATCGGCGGCGAATGCCGCATCGGAGAGCGGGTGCGCGTGCAATGGAAGGAGCGCCCCGACGCGCCGCCGCTTCCGGTTTTTGAGCCCGTTGTCACTGAGCCCGGCCCACCCTAGCCGAACCAGCGCAGCCAACATGGGAAGACTTGACGGACGAGTTGCCATCATAACCGGCGCGGGGCGCGGCCTGGGCCGCCACTGCCAGCGTCCCGATCGCAGCGGCCAAGTTTTGCTCCCACTGCGGCGCCAACACCGAAAACCTTCGGGCCAGCGCAGGCGGAACAGATACTCTCCACAGGCCTGCTCAGTGCTAAACCGGGCCTCGAGTTCGGCCGCCCCACCTCCGCGAACATCAAGATATCCAAAATCGTCGAGCGCATCGAAGAAGGTGTGACCGACACGCGAGCAAGCGTAGCCGTAAACGCCCGGAGTTCGCGCGTAGTGGCTTAGCCGAAGTTCGTCAGTTTGCAGTCGAAAATAGCCGTGGCTGTTGAAAAAGTTACTGTGATTAGTAGGGGAATTGGTGGCAGAAGCGTGGTAAGAGGCAATTAGAGTTGCAGACCACCGGCCTCAAGAAATTGGGCTTGGGCTCGGGGGGCGAAGATTTCCCGTGGAGATGTGGCAAACCCCTTCTTTACAGGTGGGAAGAAGTTACGGCATCGCTATAGGAACTGAGTTGGAATAAGAACTGGAGAGAACATGGACCAAGCCCCGTCGCGAGTGCCCGTGCAGCACAATGGCCCTCCGAGCGTCGGCACCGGTGTGCTGGGATCGTACGTGTAACGATCGGAGGCTTCGTCCCCGGGCTCGGCTATGGTCAGAATGCCGGTTCCGAACCGACTGTTCGAGTGCCCATCGCTGTGGAGGTAGTATTTTGTGAACCGAGTACCCTCGGGAGGCCACTGATCCGCGCTGCGCCATTCGTTCTTTCCCATCGTGTAAAATTGAACTTTCGGCATGCTGGTGACTCCGTTGTCTTCGCCTTTGAGCCAGTGGTCAAACCACCTTAGATAGATTGTGTAGTAAGGAAGCTGGGCGTCCCCGAGGTCCAGCTCTCCGACTTTCGTGTGATCGGTGGCGAGTTCGGAGAGACAATGCGAAGTCGGCGACACAATTAGAAACTGATTGTCGCGCGCGAGATTGGAATCGCTGTTCGTGCGCATTTGGTTGTACATTCGGACCGTATCGCCGATTGCGATGTCGTACCAAGAATTCACCTGTAGCGCAGGAACATTGAAATGATCCGACGGTTTCACGTAGCCGAAATGATCCCACCAAGAATCGCTCGGCGCGTGCGACACCACCGCTTCCCAATCGCTTGGAGGCGCGCCGGTCATCTTCACTATGTCAACTAAGGGCAGCTCGCGCCACGCCTTCTGAAAGTCGACATCCGGCAACACCGGATGCAGATTGAAGTATTTCGCGGCCTGTACAAACTCGTCATGCGGAAGTTCCGGCGAAAATTTCGGGAAGACCTTACTTCCCTCGTGACGCATCCATCCAGACCCAGATGCCAGTTCGATCGCTCCCCCGTTGATGAGACCGAAGTATCGGTCGCTCCCCCCGTCGGCCTGAGGAATCATCGCCGCCAAATGCGGATTCCTGAGCTTAGCCATTTCCATCTGATTCTCTCCGAGGTAGGAGCACCCGTAGGTTCCAACCTTTCCGTTGGACCACGACTGGGTCGCCATCCAAGTTACGGCGTCATACCCATCCTTTGAGTCGGCAGAAGAAATCTCATACGATCCTTCCGATTCATACCTGCCACGTACGTCCTGAATCGCCACCACATAACCGTTGCTCGCGAAAAAGTAGGCGACGGAGTCGGGGTCCGGAAAGCTCCAGTTCGTATTCGCCGATTTGTTGTAAGGAGTTCGCACCAGGAGGGCCGGCAGCTTCTGGCCCGCGCCTTCGGGAATATATAGATCAGTGGACAGTCGCGTACCGTCGCTCATCGGTATCATTACGCTTTTCTCGACTCGAACTTTGTACTTCGGCTCAAACTTAGGAGGCTTCAGCAGCTGCGCGTTCGCCGCGCCGCTTACAAGAGACACCACCAGGAACAGCGTGCGGCCACCCTCCCACAATGAATTTCTCATCAATGAACCTCATTCATAGGATTCAGAAGACGATTCTTTGAGTCCAAAACTATGAAGCGGCCCTCGTGAACCGTTCTTTCCGAATTCTTACCGGAAAAGCTGGTGCGCGCCAACTCCCCTCGCCCGATATCGGCGTTGGCGGGCTCTATTCGGTCGGCAGCACGGTTGCCCTGACGAATGACTGACATAACACAGATCCCGTTGGGCAATTCAATCGCTGAGCCGTTCTACTCTCTAGGGCCCGACGATTCGCGTCGTCTCCGGATAAGCGGCGAGGAGGTCGACATATTGGGTCTCACTCATATCCGCTGCCGCCAATTCCTGGTCGAGCTTCTGGCGTGCAGGCACGATGGGGTGGACCACGATATCGAAGAAGGCCCGCGCGATGTCTCGGTTCGCGGCGCGGCTGTACGGCCTAAACTTGTCTGTCGCATCGCCCGCCAAAGGCGCGTCCAGATCAAGCACCATCACCGGCGATCGCGGCGAGAAATCTAGGCTTGACAGCGTGATCGACTTTATGTTGGGGTGGCCCACGGTCCTGAAATAGATTTTGCGGTCGGTCATATCATGGACCGTGGTGCGGATGGTGTTCTTGCCAGCCGAGACGTCATCCAGGACGGCGAACGCATGAGTTACCTCGTCCCCGCCCAGAGGGCGCGCCGCGACTGCCAGATCGCGCGAAGCGCGTGCGAACCGCGCGAGCGACGACAGATCCGCCGGCGGCGACTTATCCGCCAAGGATGCCAGATAGGCGCGTGACTCCGCCTGCGTGCTGTTTGTTTGGACGCACGCTTGCCCAGCCGGACCGCGGACGACCGAGGGCTTTCCGCCTATGAATTCGATTGCGGCGCATGCACCTGTGGAATCACCCACAGTGAAGTGCCATCCCCAGCCCGTCAGATTATAGTCGTTCACGTGTGCGACGACCTCGTCCACACTCGCATAGTTGTCGAGTTGGTATTGGATCCACTGGCTCTGAGACATCGACGGCCGGCCATCGACTCTTGGCAAGACGCTCTCATCCAGCGACATCTCCTCGACCGCCATCCCTTTCTCGTTCATACCCCCATCGGGGAACTCACGGCCGATGAGCGTCATAGTAACCGAGCCGTATCGGGAAACCCAATGCATGGTGCGCTCGTTCGGAGAACCTGGCCCGAGCACCCCCCAGGACAATGCGATCTTTTCCACACCTCGCTTGTTGACCACAAACTGTCCCAGAAACGGTGCGGATGCATCGCTGTTGCGGCCGAGGACGACATGGCTTCCGAACGAGGCGACGAAAGTCGAGCACGTCAAGCCCGGCGTTGCGGTCGCCACCGCCAGTGCCGCAATGGTCAGCACCACGATTGCATATCTCATACTCTCGTACCTCCACATGCCGGCAGAATAGCCGAGCGATAGTTGGGCTGAAAGCGAAAAGGAGCGCCACGAGCCGATGACGTTCTTTGGCATTACCTATTCCTCTTCGGAGTGTGTCATGTTAGTCAAGCGTGGCTGGTCTTGCTGACCCGGCACATCTGGTGCTGTGCTGGGGGGCGAGTCCGCGGCGTGCTGCTACTAACGCTTGTCTGGAGGTTGTCATGCCGACCAACTCTAACTGGTTGTGGCCGTATGCAGATTCCTACGCATTCATGGAGAAGGTGCGTGAAGGCATGCCGCCCGTCATCATCTGCGTCGCCTGCAACGGTGGTGTGCAAGGAAAAGAGTACAACGAGAGTATCCCGGAAACCGCGGATGAAATTGCGGACTCGGTCTATGACGCGTACAAGGCCGGTGCCTCAATGGTGCACATCCACGCCCGCGACCCGCAGTACCTGCCCGACCCGGCGCGGACGGAAGAGACGTGGTGGGAGGCAAACTCCAAGGTACGCGAGCGCTGCCCCGACATCATCATCAACGACACGACGGGCGGCGGCTTCAAGATGACAATGGAGGAGCGGCTCTCCTGCCTGAACGCGAATCCAGAGATCGCCTCGCTTAACCTGGCCCCCGACATGAGCAAGTTCCATTTCAAAGAGCGCAAAGCGCCACTGCCGCACCCGCGTCCGGCTTTTGATTACGACGACTGCCTGCCGTTTGCCTACAAGCAAATCAACTGCTGGGCCGCCGAGATGAAAAAGCGTGGCATCAAGCCAGAGTTGGAGGTCTACCACTCGGGATGTGTATGGGTGGTCCGCGACCTCATCTCACAGGGGCTGCTGGAGAAGCCATATTGGGTTCAGACTGTGATGGGGTACCAGACTTCCAGTTTTCCCACCGTGCAAAACGTGCTAGACCTGCTGCGAGAGCTTCCCGCGGGGGCACTCTGGCTTTGCTCTGGAATTGGGCCTTACCAGGTGCCGATGACGACTTTGGCCATCATCCTGGGCGGCCACGTGCGCGTCGGGCTGGAGGACAACATTTACTATCGGCGCGGCGAGAAGGCCGCAAGTAACGCGCAATTGGTGGCACGCGCGGCGCGTATGGCGCACGAATTGAACCGCGAAGTAGCGACTCCAACACAGGCCAGGGAGATGCTGGAAATCTCCAAGGTGCCAAGCCGTTACGAGGCGAGACAGGTAACCCGGGTCTAGCCACCGCGAACGCCCAAGCGACAACTCGTCGCCTTGGGACGCCTGGCAAAAACACCGAAACCGCCGCTGGCTCCTTCCCGGCGTGGGCCATGTGCTTGTCGCGGCAGGCGTGGCGCCAGAGCAAGCACTGGCGGCTGAGCCTTTCGCGCTGACGCGAGAAATGCCATCGCGCCTCCGCGGATACCGGCGCCAGGTGATCGCCACGAGTCTGTAGATGGGTGCGAGGTGACGCTCATGTCGTGGCAACAATGAGAGAACCACCGGCCATAGCGGGAGAAAACGACGAATGTGCGATGGCTAACAAGGAGCGGCCTTCTGGAAGCAGCTGAAGCATCCTACGCCCCCGATCAAGTCAGGGACTTGATCCGGCAGTACGGCCTGCCGACGCCGGACTACGTTGTGGTCGAGCATGAGCAGGATTTGTCCAAGGTGAAGCTGCGTTTCCCCGTGGCTCTCAAGGTATGTTCGCCCGCCATCCTTCACAAGACAGAAGTTGGTGGCGTGAGGCTCGACATCAAGAACCGGGCAATGCTGCGCCGAGAGTACGAGAGGCTGAAGCGCGTGTTCCCGGGCGAAAAATTTGCCGTCGAAAGAATGGAGAAGAAGGGGCTTGAAATTATCGTCGGCCTGACGCGCGACGCCACCTTCGGCCTGTGCATTATGCTGGGCCTCGGCGGCATTCTGACCGAGGCTTTAAACGACGTCATTTTCCGCGTACTGCCGATCAACCACGCCGATGCAGAAGAGATGATGAAGGAGTTAAAAGCGAGGTGTCTCCTGGAAGGCTTTCGGGGCATGAAGGTGGACCGGGAGGCGATCGCCGACCTGTTGGTGAAGGTTTCTCGTTTGGGCTGCGATCTGCAAGAACGCATCGAGCAACTGGACCTGAATCCGGTGATCGTTTGGGAGTCGGGGCTCTCGGTGGTTGATGCGAAACTCGTTCCGAGGGGCCACGAGGTTGCGACGCAAAGAAAAGCTTGTGGGACTGAGGCGACTTGTTACCTGCCCACATTGCTTTTTCCAGCCAGCGTCGCCGTGATTGGTGTTTCGAAAGAGCCGCAGAAGTTTGGGTACCAGGTTCTCCAAAACCTGCTGCAGGCTGGGTTCCCAGGCAACATTTATCCCGTTAACCCGAAGGGCGGAGACATCCTCGGGCTCAGCGTAAGGAAGGCGCTTTCGGAGATTGAAGAGCCACCGGACCTGGCTGTAATCACGGTTCCGGCGGCTGCAGTGGCGGCCGTTGTTCAGGATTGTGGGGAAGCGGGCGTCAAAGGGCTAATCATTATTACCGGCGGATTTCGGGAGGTCGGACCTAAAGGGAAGGAACTGGAAAACAAGCTGCGTGAGGTCATAGCGCGGTATCCGATGGCGGTGATTGGGCCGAACTGCCAAGGAGCGGTGAATCCCTATGCCAACTTGGTAGCATCGCTTGCTATCGAGACGCTAATTCCCGGTTTTCACCCCGGGGGCGTCGCTTTGGTGACGCAAAGCGGGTCCGTAGGGTCAGATTTTCTCCAAAGCGCAGGCAAGGATGGTGTAGGCTTTGCTCTCTGGGTGACCGTAGGCAATAAGCTCAACCTTGATGAATCCGATTACCTCGCGTATTTGAATGAAGATAGCCACACAACAGCTGTTGCGTGCTATCTGGAAGACGTCACTGACGGAGAAAAATTCCTCAAGACAGTTCGAGAGTTGAGGAAGCCACTCGTGGTCTTGAAGGGTGGACGAACTTCGGCGGGACAAAAGGCGGCGATGTCGCACACGGCGGCGCTGGCCGGAAACGCGAAGATTTGGGAAGGTGTGTTAAAGCAACACGGCGTCTTCCAGGCCGAAACTACGGAGGATCTGTACGACCTTGCGAAAGGGTGCGTCTACTTCCCCCGTTTTGCTGGAAGAAGATTGCTTATTGTGGAGTCGTCCGGCGGCCTTGGAACCCTGGCCTCCGACCTTGCGGACGACGCGGGCCTGGAGTTGCCAGACCTGGATGCCTTCTCTAAAGAAGAACTGCGAGCCTTCTTTCCCTCTCACCTTGCCTTGAGAAATCCTTTGGATACGGCGTCGTTGGAACCGGAGATCTACCTTCGCGTGGCATCGACCCTTGCCATGGATTCCTTCGATGCGGTACTTCTCATCTTCGGTGATCCGGTTCGAGGAGCGGCGGAAGTCGTGGAGGGCTTCAGGAAGCACACCAGGAACCCGATTGTGGTGGCGTTCAGTGGAGGCGGCCAGATCGAAGCGACGGAACGGAAGAAGATCTTCGATCTGGGAGTGCCGGTTTACCCGAGTGTTGCCAGAGCTATGAAGTACTTTCAACGCTGTGCGAAACTGCGCTCGTAAGCGACCTGAGCGCAACGCCGCACCTTCAAAGAGAGGGAGTTGGTCCGATGAGGCGTAACCCTAGTTGGCCGGCCCAAGTATTTGGTGGCTCGACCTTGTTTGGTTTTCCTGTCGGTATCCTGACGATCAATACAAGCCATGCGCTGCTGCCCGGTAACGTGCAAAACGCGCAGAGCTTTTGTGCACCGCCGATCTATGAGGAGGTCACCATCCCCGACCACAACGACCTGATGCGCGGCGAACCTCGCCTGCTCAAGCCCATCATCCGCGCGGCACAATACCTGGCCACGCAGGGAGTGGGCGCCATTGTCGGTGCCTGTGGCTCGTTCGCTTACTATCAGAAGGCGGTGGCCGACGCAGTGGATGTTCCTGTGTTCCTGTCGATCATGACGCAAGTTCCGTTCCTCCAGCAGTCACTGGGGTCGAAGAAAAAGCTTTGCATTGTATGCGCCGCCGAGTTCAGCATCAATGCACGTGTGTTCGAGCAATGCCGTATTGCCGATACTTCGAATCTGGTAATACGCGAAATGTGTGGCCATCGCGAATTTGAACGGATGCTGAAGAGTGCCGATCCCATGGACCCATGGAAACTGCGCGATGAGGTTGTCGCCGTATGCACCCAAGCGATGCGAGACGAGAGTGCCATCGCAGCTTTTTTGCTGCAGTGCAGTGATCTGCCGCCTTTCGGGCCGGACATCCAAAGCGCGACCGGGCTTCCCGTCTTTGACATGACATTGCTGATTCGATGGCTGCAAGAAGCGACGCATTATTCGCCGTACACGGGCATGGCCCGTGTGCTTCCGGCGCGAAGAGGCAGCCAGAAGTCCACGCTCACTGACCAGTAATAGGTCTTATTGGCCCAGGATCTCGAACCAGCGCACGATCGACTCGATCCCGCGGTAACAATGCGGCAGGTGGCCGTTTGACCATGGTTCACAGAAACAACAACTCCGCGAGCGCATTGCACGTCGCTTCGGGCAACGGACAACTCAGTGGCTCTGCGCCAGAGGCGCTGAAGAAGGCGCTGGGAGCGGGCGAGTACTTCACCCTTTCGTTCGCTGCGATCGTCGGGATTGGCTGGATTGTCATGCTGGGCAACTGGCTGCGCTTGGGCGGACCCATGGGTTCTGTGCTCGCGTTTGCCGCCGCCGGGGTAGTGATGATGCTGGTTGGCCTCTGCTATGGCGAGATCTGCACGATGATTCCCGCGTCCGGGGGCGAGATCGCCTACGCCTATGAAGTTTTCGGTCTGCGCGCGAGTTTTGTCAGTGGTTGGTTCCTCGCGCTCATATGGATCTCGGCCACCTCCTTCGAGGCGATTTGCACGGGATGGGTTACCAGCATCCTATTTCCATCCGTCCAGGGGCCTGTTTTGTACACAGTCCGCGGCACACCAGTGATGGCCGGTCCTCTGATCCTCAGCTTGGTTGGAACACTATTTCTTACCTTCTTGAATTACCGCGGCATGGAAGGTTCTGCTCGATTTCAAGACGTTTTTACCTGGACGAAGATCGCAATCTCCGTCATGCTGGCGGCGGCCGCGATTCTCTGGGGCCGGGTCGACAACCTTCGACCCTTGTTCGCGACCGGCACGGATCATCGAGTTACGTGGTTGGGCATTTTGCAAGTCCTCGTGACCGCCCCGTTCTGGCTGGCTGGTTTCAACACGGTCGCGCAGGTGATGGAGGAGAAGAAGCCGGAGAGCTCCTACGGCGCCGTCGCATTTGCTTTGCTAGCCTCGATCGCGGCCGCGTCCCTCTTCTATGGCGCGATAATTCTTTCCTGCTCGATGGCGATGCCCTGGCGCGACATCCTCGTGGAGGACCTTCCTGCGGCCGCAGCATTCCGGGCAGCACTTCATTCCGACCTCGGGGCCAAGTTGGTCCTGGCGTCCGGGCTGCTGGGCCTGCTGGCGACCTGGAACTCGGTCTTTGTTGCCGGGTCGCGCACCTTGTTCGCGTTAGGCCGCGCACGAATGATCCACCCAACGTTCGCCTACGTCGATCCGAGATTCGGCTCGCCGACAATTTCGATCATCTGGGTCGGCGCACTCTCGGCAGCTGGCGTGATGATTGGGCGCGGCGCATTGCTGCCGATCGTGAACATGGACTCGAGTTGCTTCATGCTGATGTACATCATGGTTTGTGTTGCCATGATCCGGATGCGCAGCACGGCGCCTGCCTTGCGCCGGCCCTTTCGCGTACCCGGAGGGGTGTGGACTGCCGGCATCGCAACCGCCGCTTCGGTGAGCATGGCGATCGAATCCTTCTACCTGCCGTATGCGGCGGGACGGACGCACATCCCTTTAGAGTGGATCGTGTTTATTGTCTGGACGGTCATGGGCGTGGGCTTCTGGGCGCTCGCCGCCAACGTCCGGGGGGAAGTGAGCGAGGGCGAGCGCCGAGAGCTGATTCTCGGGCAGCGTCGCTTGAGCAGCTAGGCCGAATGATAAAATCCATCGCCAGTGATCACTGTTGAGGTGAAGAGGAACTCTATGCCTAATCCCAGGATCGCAACAGTGATTGGAACCGGCACGATCGGACGGAGCTGGGCGCTGGTATTCGCACGCGCCGGATGCGAAACCCGCCTGTACGACGCCAGCGCGCCGCAAGCGGACCGCGCGAAAGACTGGCTGCTGAAAAACGTCACCTTGGCCGTCCAGGAGCGGCTCATGACCTCCGAAGAGGGGATGGTTGTGGAGCAATGCGTGGTGGTATGCCGCGACCTCGGCAGCGCTCTGCGCGGTGCGGAGTACGTGCAGGAGAGCGGTCCAGAAAACTTGGAAGCGAAGCAACGCATGTTTGCCGAGCTCGACCGCCTCGCCGAACGGGAGGCGATCCTGGCGACCAGTACCTCAACGCTGGACATCAGCGCCATTGCGGGCGGCTGTCCCGGGGGCCACAGGTGCTTCGTCGCACACCCGGTGAATCCGCCGCATGTGATCCCAGTGGTGGAGGTGCTGGCCATGCCAAGTGCCGCCGAGGCGCAGATCAAACGCGCCTGTGCGTTTCTGAGCAGCGTAGGGCAATCTCCGGTGCTGGTGAACCACTATGTGGTCGGCTTTATTCTGAACCGTCTTCAGGCCGCGCTCGTAAAAGAGGCGATCAACATTGTGCTGTCTGGGGTGGCGGATGTGAACGCGGTGGACGCGACCGTCCGTGACGGGGTAGGGCTACGGTGGGCGGTGATGGGGCCGTTCGGCGTGGCGAATACCAACGCGGACGAGGGCATCCGCCATTATTACCGCCGCTATGGGTCCGCCTACATCGCGCTCATGAATGATCTCGGTCCCACGCCCGCTTTCGACGAGGCGATGATCGAGGCGGTAGCCGCCGAGGTCGACCAGATGACAGGGAGCGAATCAACCGCCGACCAGCAACACCGCCGCGACCAGCTCATTCTGCGAATCCGTCAACTCAAGAGAGAAACAAGCCGCGGCGTGTGAGAAGGAGTGCGACGGTCTTCCTTAGTTGCTCGAGGTCGCGAGTGGGGCCCCATGGAGGTAGGGATGAGGACGTTTAGGTCAAGCCAATCCGCCGCGCGAGCGTTTGGAACCGGGGATCGGCCGCAAGGGGCTTGAGTCGCGGGTCTAGCTTGATCAGGACAAGCCAGATGGCGTGCTCTTCATAGGCTCTTATCAACCACTTCAATGCCGAGTCATGATCGCCCAGCCCGGTGTGGATCACCGCGAATGCATAGGGCGAGACATAGCCATCGCTGGCCCTGGATTGCAGTTGGTCGATGATGGTAAGCGCGGTGGCGCGGTCGCCCGCCACGGCAGAGCCGTGGCCGAGCATGGCAAGGATGTCTGTGTTGTTTTCCGAAAGCTGCATGGCAGTCTGCAACTCGCTGCGGGCCTCCGCATGCATGCCCTTCTGCTCGTAGGCGAGCCCCAAGTAAGCGTGCGCGATGGCGAAAGACGAGTCCAGCTCCAGGGCCGCACGATATTGGCGTATGGACTCATCGCAGTTTCCCCAGCCATAGTGCAGGAAGGCGGTCCATGACTGGATGACCAGCGACAGGGGATCCAGGTGTTGCGCCAGTGCAATCTCGTCAAACGCTTCGGGCTGGCGGTTGTTGATTGCCAGGAAGACTGCGTTCCAGAGATGCGCCGTCGCATAGCTGGGATTCAACTCGATGGCGCGCTTATACTCCTGCTCAGCTCCCTGCCAGTCCCATTCAAAGTAGGACTTCACCTCCCCGAGGCAGGCGTGGGCTTCACCAATGGACTCATCGATGGCGACAGCCTTCAAGGCCGCTTGCTTGGCCTGGGGCATCACCAGCAAAGGCGGCTGCTCGGCATAGAAAGACAGCATGACGTAGCACTCCGCCATTCCGGCGTAGGCCGCACTGCAACTCCGATCCAGCACGATGGCTTCTTCGAAGTACGATATTGCTTTGCGCAGGGTATCCCCGGTGCGCTTGTTGCAGAAATGCCGACCCCGCAGATAGGCCTCGTAGGCGGCCATGTTGGCAGTTGGAGGCACGATGGCCTGTTCGGGAACGCGAAACTCCAGAGCCAGCGAATGGGCGACCTTCCGTGCGATCTCGCTCTGGACGGCAAATACTCCGCTCAACTCGCGTTCGTAGGTTTCCGCCCAGAGATGGGTCTGATCGCTGGCTTGGACGAGTTGGGCGTGGACCCGTACGCGCTCACCTTCCCGGCGCACGCTGCCCTCCAGGACATACGAAACACCCAGGTCCCGCGCAATCGCGGAAATCGGGATGCTCGCGCTCTTGTACTGCGTGACGGAAGTGCGCGCGATCACGCCCAGACGTTTGGGGTGGAGGCCCCCCAATCGGGTAATCAGTTCTTCGGTGAGGCCATTGCCGAAGTATTCCTGATCCGAATCGCCGCTGAGGTTGCTGAAGGGGAGTACCGCAACCATGATCCTACCCAAAGCGGGCTCTTCTGGCGTTTGCAGATGGTGTCCGCGACGGGTCCACCAGAGGTCAAGCTCGTCCTTGTAACTATAGACGGTGCCGAGTTTTTCGTGGAGATGCCGGTAGACGGGCAAACCCTCGGTTTTCTCCCACCTCTGCACTGTGCGCGGTCCGCAGCGCAGGTAGTTGGCGATCTCTTTCCAGGACAGCAGGCGGTCTCTGCTCGATCGCTCGGGGAAAAGGGAACCGTAGGAGTGCCCGGTAAACATGGCTGTGTGATCCCGCTACACAAAACTGCAACAGCATTCTATAACAACCAGGGTCGGCAATGCCAAGTCTTATCCAATACAAGATGAGCCTGAAGGGGAGGTGGGATTCCAACACAAGATGAGCCTGGAGCCGGTGGCATGCTGAGGATTGACAACCAGCGCGCACGAAGCAGAGAAACTGAACTTGGATCAGATCGCCGCGTTTCTTAAAGCCAGCGAGGGCATCCGGTTCGAAGGCGAAACATCCCAGCAGGTTTACCCCTGGATCGAGCAGGTTCTCGGCCAGCAACGCTACCACCAGCAGAGCCGTCCGGCGCGGGGATTGGTGCGGCGCTATCTGGAGAAGATGACCGGCCTGAGCCGGGCCCAGGTGACGCGCCTGATCGCGCGTTACCGCGACCGCGGCAAGATCGAAGTCCTGCCCTACCGGCGTCATCGTTTTCCGCAGCGCTATACTCGCGCCGACATCGAACTGCTGGCTGCCGTCGATGAGGCGCACGAGAACTTGAGCGGGCCGGCCACGCGGCGCATTCTCGAACGAGAATACCGGCTCTACGGCAAGCGGGAGTACGAGCGCTTGGCCTCGATCTCGGTTGCCCATCTGTACAACCTGCGCCAACAGCCGCGCTATCGCGAACGCCGTTTGCACTATGGCAAGACCCGGCCCACCACCGTGGCCATCGGAGAACGGCGCTGTCCCGATCCGCAAGGCCAGCCCGGCTATCTGCGCCTCGACACCGTGCACCAAGGCGATCGCCCCGGCGCCAAAGGCGTCTACCACATCAACACCGTCGATGAAGTGACGCAATGGCAGATCGTCTCCGCCACCCCGCGCATCAGCGAGGACTGGCTGGAGCCCGTGCTCTGCGCCATGATCCGGCAGTTTCCCTTCCGCATCCGCGGCCTTCACTCCGACAACGGCAGCGAGTTTATCAATGCCATCGTGGCCCGTCTGCTGCAGAAACTACTGATCGAGCAAACCAAAAGCCGGCCCCGGCACAGCAACGATAACGGATTGGTGGAAACCAAAAACGGCGCCGTGATCCGTAAGCACATGGGCTACGGCTACATCGACGCCACCCACGCCGAGCGCATCCAGCAGTTCTACACCGCCCCCCTCAATCCCTATCTGAACTACCACCGCCCCTGCGCCCAGGCCGACCTCGAGATCGACCGCCGCGGCCGCCAACGCTGCGTGTACCGCCGCTATCAGACGCCGCTGGAAACGCTGCTCGCCTTGCCCCAACCCGAACAATACCTGCGCCCGGGACTCACCCTCGCTGTCTTACAACGCATCGCCGGAGTCCGCAGCGACACCAAAGCCGCCCAGCGCATGCAGCAGGCCAAACGCAAACTCTTTCAACAGCTGCGTCTCCCACCAAACCGGCCGTGGAAATGACGGAACCGGAAAATCCCCAGACCCAAGAGCGGGGATTTTCCTGTTCCTTGGAAAGCGCAAAAAACAAAGGCGCGCTTTCCACATTCCCACCGCCCCGGCTGCGGCTGCTAGACTTTCTCAGAATCCAACCCAGAAAGGAGCTTTCCTCCGCCACCGTTCAGGCTCTTCCCCAGGCTCATCCTTCGATTGGAAAAGACTTGCCATACCCTTGCCAAAGCACGCCAAGCCGGCTTGGCGCTCTTTAACGCTTGTAAGCCTGATCCGATGCTGTCAAAGTTTGTTTCTATTTTCCAATCAATCCTCCCGAGTGAGGGTAGGGGCACAAATGAACAGGCTCTCATGTTTGGTCGGGCAGCGGGCAAAATCCGCACCGCCTCGACAGATGAAGCGGGGACTTTCCGCTTCACGTTACTTACACCCGGCCGCTATCAGTTGCAGGTCAGCAAGGCCGGCTTCTCATTAGAGACCCAGTCACAGATTGAAATTAGCGTGGCGGAGACGACGAACCTCAACTTCCAAATGCAGATAGGGACCGTGCAAGAAAAAGTGGAAGTGCAAGCCCAACCGGTCATGGCGCAGACGGAGACCAGCGCGCTCGGCCGAGTCGTTAGCGAGACTCAGATACAGGACTTACCGCTCGTGTCGCGCGACTATATGCAAGTCATCAATCTCTCAACGGGCGTTTCGAGTGAGGTGACCGATGCCGGAGAGATCGGTCACGGGACGGCGAGCTTTCTTTACATGCATGTCAACGGCGGTCGCTTCTACGACAATAATTTCCGGATGACCGGGGTGTCCATTAACGATGTACAAGGCTCAGGAAACGCGAGCGGTGGTGTTCCCGTGCCGAATCCAGACACGATTCAGGAATTTAAAGTTCAAAACGGCCCAGTACGACGCGTCGTTTGGACCGAACGGGGGCGCGAACGTAGATATCGTTGACGCGAAGCGTCATCCGAGTGAGCGTATGGTGCCCCAAATTCGTGCTGTTAAGCGAGCGGGTCCAAGGGTGTGGACAGACGCCTTTGAAGAAAGGCTGGCAAATGCAAACTTCAAGAAGAATTCTGTTTCTTTTGTGGCTGTGCTATGTGACCACGGTTTTCGCCATTCATGTTGGGGCACAAACATCCGATACTGGAGCCATTATCGGTAGCGTGACAGACGCGCACGGAAAAGTTGTCCCGGGCGCTAGCGTGACGGTCACAAACCTGGGCACGAACGCCAAACGAACGGCGACGGCGGGGGCGGCCGGAGACTTCAGGGTTCTTCTGTTGCCGGTCGGCGATTATAAGATTGAGGCCACTGCACCGGGGTTCGCCACATTTGTTGTTTCTCCTATCGCTGTGCGCGTCTCGGAAAAGGTCACGGCGGACGCCCAGTTGACCGTCCGGGCAGCGACAGAGACCGTGACCGTGACCAGCCGCGGCGAGATGGTCGAGCATGCCTCGTCGACGTTGGGTGCAGTCGTGGAGCCAAAAACCATCGTTGATCTGCCTTTGGCCACGCGCAATTTCACCCAACTGCTAATCTTTTCGCCTGGGGTATCCACAAGCGTGCCCGACGCTTCCGCGTTGGGCCTTAACTCCGTGGAGTTGAGTTCTCAAGGTGCTTTTGGGGCGGACAATAACATCGAGATCAATGGGATCGACTCGAACGCCACTTTTACCAACACGCTGGGGAGTTACGGCGGAGTGGTGGGCATTGCAGTCCCTGCGCCCGATTCGCTCGAAGAGTTCAAGGTTCAGACGGGCCAGTACGATGCCACGACGGGACGCAACGGAGGAGCAAGCGTTGCAGTGGTTACCAAATCGGGAACCAACGCGTTCCACGGTTCGATGTACGAGTATTTTCGGAACGACGATATGGACGCGAACAGTTTCTTCTTCAACGAGCAAGGCTTGGCCAGGCCGGAGCTGAAACAGAACGTGTTTGGCGGCACATTCGGGGGCCCTATCATGAGAGACAAGCTGTTCTTTTTCGGGTCCTATCAGGGCATGCGTCAAATCAACGGCGTTAGTTCTGGAACTACAGCCTTCCTGCCACCGCTGACCAACGACCGATCGCAAGGTACCCTCGGACAAATCTTTGCTGGGCAGAAGGGTTTGCAAGCCTTGGGCGGGATAGGCCCAGCCATTCTCTCGGACGGCTCCAATATCAGCCCGACGGCGGTGGCAATCCTCAACTATAAACTTCCCAATGGACAGTATTTGATTCCCACACCCGCGATGCCCACCGGGCCGACCATTCTCAGTGCGCCGGCTAAATTCAATGAAGATCAGTTCAACACGAATCTTGACTACCAATTCAGCGCGGGGAGCAGGATTTCCGGAAAATACTTCGACTCTCGCGAGAACACAGTCGCACCCTTCGGCTTTGGGGAGCTGCCAGGTTGGGGCTCAACAACCCCGGCCAGGAATCAGAACTTATCCGTCTCCTACTTAAAGATCGTCAATCCGCGGCTGATTAATGTGGCGCGATTTGGTTTTACGCGCCTTAAGTCCACTCTGACCTCGGACGAGCCGTTGCAAGCCTCTCAATTGCAGATGAACCTCCCTTCTCCTCTCACGGATGTACCCGAGATTGAAATAGTTGGCCAGTTCATTTTCGGAGGAAATTACGACGGGGACGTGCACGCCACTAGCAATACCTACAGTTTCGGTGATGCCGTCTCGTATCAGGCCGGCCGTCATTCCTTTCAATTCGGCGGAGAAGTAAAGCGCCTGACCAACTATGCCGGCACTGCCATAACCCAGCATTCGCTCTTGCTTTTCCTAGATTTCCCAAGCTTCTTGCTGGGGATGAACGCAGCTCAGAATGGATTTGTCCTGGGCGATATTTATGGGAACGCCACCTTCGCCGGAATTTTCAACCGGCAGTTAAATGCCACGGACTACGCCGGCTATGCGCAGGACGACTTGCGCCTCTCTTCCCGTCTGACCCTGAATCTGGGCTTGCGCTATGACGTGTTCGGCCCGCTCGAGGATGCAAACGGGATCAACTCGAATTTCGATTTCGGCCTGGCCATTCAGGTGCCTCCGATGGGCGGCACCAATTCCGGCTACGTCGTGGGCAAGAACGCGCCGGGCACGATTCCTTCGGATGCGACCCGCTGGAAGAACAACTCGCTTTTGAATTCCAGGAATCTGACTAATTTTGAGCCCCGTTTTGGTTTTGCGTACGCTTTCACGAAAAATCTGGTCGTCCGCGGTGGCTATGGCATATACTACTCGCACGGATCAGGCGAGCAGGCGTTTCAGGGTGTGGTATCGCTGCCCTATGGGGAAATCAATGAGCAGATTCCCGCAATCAATACGACCACGACGCTGCAAAATCCCTTACCTCCCCTTGTTCCCAATTCCGCCTTCCCTATTTTTGTTCCGCGCACAGCCGGCAGTGCGCAGACCGTCGTCGCCACTGACCCCAATAAGCATGACCCTTATATGCAGCACTTCAGCTTGGGTGTTCAATACGAGCTAGCCCGTAATTTCCTGGTGGAGGTTGGCTACGTCGGAGCCACGGGTACTCATCTCCTTGGGAACTTGGGAGTCAATCAACCGCTGCTGGCAAGCCCCGCGGATCCAGTCCACGGGATTACGACAAATACGATTGCAAATGCTCCCCTTCGGGTTCCTTATCAAGGAATGGCTAGTACCTCAAGTGAGTACACGGAGCCATTCACCTCGAGTTACAACGCCCTGGAAGTCAGCGTGACGAAACGTATAAGCCATGGAATTCAGTTCACCAGCGCCTATACCTATTCAAGGGCGCTCGATGACTTGGAACAGGAATTCACCGGTGAGGGAAACGAACTTTCCCTCAACGGCGTCGCGGGCAACCAGGCCAACATTGCCCTAAACCGAGGGCCGTCCAGTTTCGATATTGCGAATCGTTTCGTCACCGGCGCCATCTGGCAGCTCCCGAAAACGACACGCGCGCCCGGCGTCGCCAGGGCATTCGTAAACGGTTGGGAACTGACGGGTGTGATGATCCTGCAATCCGGCCCTGCGTTTTCCGTGATGGACACCGGCGCGGGGTCCATCTTTGGTTCAACCACCTCGTTCGCACAATTCGCGCCCGGAATGTCGGCTAAGAACGCGAAGCTCTCTGGCTCGCCCGAGAGCCGCCTCAATGAATACTTCAACACGGCCGCTTTCGGGCCTGCCCCGGCAATCGGGAACGGCACCGATTTCGGGAATAGCGGCCGGGGTATCTTGCGTGCACCAGGTGAGCATAATCTCGACTTCGGGCTGGCGCGTCATTTTGCGCTTCCGAAACTCGGCGAAGCCAGCAACTTGCAATTTCGTGCCGAGGCCTTTAACTTGACAAACACTCCGGATTTTGCAGCTCCCGGCTCAAACCGAGGGACACCGTCATCCTTCGGAGTAATCAGCGGAACGACGGTCAACCCGAGGATCCTGCAATTGGCGCTGAAGGTCAACTTCTGATTCGGCAACCAGACTGGGGCGGCGCCGTCGTCATGATGGCGCCGCCGAACGTTTGCCTAGCAAGTCGTGTTGAGCGGAATGAGCAGTTGCATTAGAGCGGTTTCGGTAGTGGTGTATCCGTTTACCAAGAGGCGTCATCCGGAGGCGCACCCCTGAGCGCCGCGAAGGGGAGCCGAAGGATCTGTTTTTGCGCGCGGAGCAAAAGCCGGTTCTTCGCTGCGCTCAGAATGACACCTTCTGCGGGTTGCGGACCCACAAAGTGTGAAGCTACTCTCGAGCGGTTCCACTGAGGGCACAAGGGCTGGAGGGGCTATTGATTCCTGCAAAAGTAATGCCCGCTTCCGGTGATCTGGAATGTGCTCTCCTACCCGGAGAGGTTAGCCATGCGAAGCCCGCGACCGCGGGCGAAAGATGGTAGCCCACGGCGTGAGCCGTGGGTGTGCGCGAAAAGTATAGAGAGGAGCCCCCGGAGGGGGCGAAAGAGCTCTCACTGGGCTAAGCAAGATTCTTACGCCCCGTTCCGGGGCTGGGACTTAATTCATGGCTTTTGCCATGGCTTGCGCCATGGGCTACCATCTTTCGCCCGCGTTGCGGGCTATCGGTTTGAAGTTGTCGCGTAGGACATTGGTTATGCAGGGATCAATAAAGCCCAATTTCGGTTGGCCAATGTCGGGACGGCTAAAGTCGTGCCGTGATACAAACCGCAATTGTGCTCGTCGTCGCGATGCGGGTACATTAACCGTGGAACTGAGGTAAAACGAAGAAGGGAACGAAAGTGATCTACCGGTGATTTTGTGCCGTCGACTCGTCCACGGGAAAGCGCTTTTGAAGTGATCACTGAGGGTTGCACTGAGCGAGATTACTCCATACTGGATTTCTCCCCACATCCGATTCCTGTGCGATAGCTTACTGGAAGGGCGTGAAACCTCCACTCGCGGTCAGCAACTCGTGGCGCTGTATGTCGCCAGCTACTTCGAGGCACTCGGACTGAAGCCCGCAACAGCCACCGGGTTCATCCAGAACGTACCCTTTCGCAAGACGGAAGTTGTCGAAAGCGATGCCTCGCTTGTCATCATCCATGGAGACCAGCAGCGCCCGCTGAAATATCACGAGGATTTCCTGCTGCATCCCGCGATTACCGCCGATTCCATCGACGTGACGGCCCCGGTGGTGTTTGTCGGCTATGGTGTAACCGACCCTGAACACCATTACGACGACTATGCGGGCATTGACGCCCAGGGAAAGATCGTCGCGATGCTTTTCGGTGGCCCGCGTTCCATTCCCAGCGACGAGCGGGGTCATTATTCGCTTCTCGCCGCAAAGGAAGCGAACGCGTATGCCCACGGTGCGGTCGGCATCCTGACGCTGGCTCCGGCTCCCGGCCCGGTGGTGGAGGAGAGGATCAATCGCCAGCTCGATGGGTTTGGTTGGCTCGATGATGCCGGCAAGCCGCACTCGGTTTTCTTTGAATACGGGCCGGCAGTCCGGCTGTCGCTGAGCGGCACCGAAGCCTTGTTTGTCGGCAGTCCGCACACGCTGACCGAGGTTGGTGCGGCGCTCGCTAGAGGTCCGCAGTCATTCGATCTGCCGGTAAAGGTGACGATCCGAGGCACAATGCAGCACAAAGTTGTCGAGAGCCAGAACGTCATGGCCGTGCTGCCGGGGTCCGATCCGGTACTGCGGAACCAGTATGTCGTCTACTCGGCTCATATGGATCACGTCGGCATTGGGCCAGCGGTTAACGGAGATCCCGTTTATCACGGCGCTCTGGACAACGCCGGCGGCACCGCGGCCATTATGGCCGTCGCTCGAGCGTTCACCAGACTTTCGAAGCCGCCCAAGCGTTCCGTCATGTTCGTGGCGGTCACCGCGGAAGAAAAAGGCATTCTCGGTTCCGACTACTTTGTCCATAATCCGCCCGTGCCCCTCCAGCAGATCGTCGCCGACGTGAATTGCGATAACTTCCTCATGCTGTACCCGGTGAAGGACGTGGCTCCTCTGGGCGCAAACTACTCAACCCTGATGAACGACGTAACCGAAGCTGCCACTCACCTCGGCATCGCGCTTAGCGCCGACGCCAACCCCGACCAGACTCTCTTCACGCGCAGTGACCAGTATGTCTTTATGCGGTTGGGTGTGCCGAGTGTCTTCTTGTTCAATGGAAGGAACAGCGGTGATGGCAAGCGTACCGGCGGGCAGGTGGTCGACGACTGGTTACGCACTATTCATCACACGCCCAAGGATACTATCGATCAGGGGATTGATTGGGATGCTGCCGCCAGCTATGTCCGATTCGCACGCGCCGAGCGATTCTTGGTGGGATCATTTCG
>JBEKAF010000043.1:0-34108 GCA_050018355.1 Terriglobales bacterium
CCCCCCCCCCCCCCCCCCCAATTTCCCGTAAAATATTCAATTTAAATGACTTAGCTTCAAAATATTCAGGAATCAGGAGTTAGCTCGATTTTTGATCAAAAATTCCCGTTTTGGGCGGTCTTTGGCGGAGGTGACTCGGTTTCTGCACCGCGAGCTTCTTGTCAAAGAGCAACTGATGGATCGGGCGCCGTCTCTGGAGACGGGCACACCTCTGCTTTTCATTTTCGCCGCATGGTGGGTTGGAGGTCTGTGATGGGGCACACAAGCTGAATGTGATGAAAAAGTTGCCAGCGTCACATTGCAGGCGCTCGATGGAAGTCGCTTCTGCAATGCCCGGATTCAGTAATGTCATTGCAAGTATAATAAGATCGAAGGAGCGCTATGGTTGAACGCAAGGTCCGCAAGTTCGGCAACTCCCTGGGCGTTGTTCTGCCGAAAGAAGTGATTGACCGACCGCAGACCCGCAACGGGGAGCGGCTTTTTCTTATCGAGTCGGGGGACGGCGACTACCGGCTCACTCCCTACGATCCTGCGTTCGAGAAGAAAATGACGAAGGCGGAAGAAATCATCAAGCGCCATCGCAACACGCTGCACACCCTAGCTAGGTGAGGCTCACTTCCGGCGAGCCCTTTCGCGCAGGGCCGCGACTAGTCCCTTCTTGCGGATCTCAGCCACTGGAATTTCGATCCTCCCGCTTTTCACCCCTGCAAGGAGGTCCTGCTCGAGATTCCGCAACCGCCGCTCCTTGTCCTGCCGGATCAGTTCGCGGATGTACTCGCTGGGGGTGCTCCAGTCACCGGAGTTGACTTGGCCCTCGATGTACTCCTTGAGAGCTTCGGGAAGAGAAATGTTCAGGGAACTCATTGCCATACCTTCATAATATGACAGTTTATGACAGCGGGCAAGGTACTTGACCAACCCGGATCAACGCAATAACCACCTGGCGAATCTGCCGAGTTCAAAAACGAAGCAACCGAAGATCAGAGTCCGCAGAAGAATCTTTTCGCAGAGGGCGTAGAAGCCGTCGATGCGGCGCTCCAAATCGTGATTGCGCTTCATTGCCACGCTGACTCCTCGGGGCACGTCGCGAGGGGCCGAGCTTGCGTATTTAACGCCAACGTCATTTCTTCTTACCCCTCTGATTCAGTGGGTCAGGATATCCATAGCCAAGTTTAAAGTCTTCGAAGCCTCACTCTGATTGCTCGATGGTGGCGGTCTGATTGCCATGGCGGTTCTCCTCTCGCTTGGATTGAGTTCCCAAAGTCATTTGTTCCTGTCTCGGATGGCTTTCAGTTCAGCTATCTGCTGTCCGGGAGTCTTACTCGCTTGTTCCCGCGCCAACTTCGCTTTGTGCGCATGTGCGAATCGTTTAAGGGCTGTCAATTGGTATGCAAGCGGGCCGCTACCACCTATCGGGCTAACTTCCTGTATCTCATTTGCAGCAACCAGTCGCCTAATCACGGTGTGAACAGAGGCCAAAAGGTTCTGCTGGGGAGGCAGCCCGAGCGCTTCAACTCTTTCCTTTACCTGAATCGGGTACAAAGGCTCGTCGGCAGCGCGAAATACAGTCCGGCAGGCATCCGTTATTCCCTGCACAAGTCCCATCGGCGCAGGAGCTTCGTCATTTCCTTCTGCCAATTCATGCAGAGCTGCGATCCTCTTTTTCTGTTTTGCGATACGCTTCTCCATCTCGAAAAACTCGGCTTCCATCAACAGCAATTCGTTGAGGGCCACAACCAGATCGGCTCTGTATTTATTCGTCACAGAAGTAATTAGACACTATGTCACACTAATTGTCAACGGAAAAATCTGTGGAAAACGGAAATCCGTGGGATCGGGCAATCGTTGATTCTCGGGAGCGCCTTCGGAGGATTGAAGCGAAGGCAAGGAGAATTCGATTAGCAATCAGCGACTTCAAGGCTGGGAAAAGGAATGGTGAGCCGTGGCCGGGAACGCGATCAGCGGGCCAAGATTCAGGGGAGCAACACAGTGTTTAGGACACTACCCCACCGACCAACGCCTATCGACGAGCGACCTTTTTGCAGCTATAATGCCCCCAGCGTCATCCGACCACTGAAAGACGACGCGTACAGGCTCTATCCGCCCAGTTTGCGGAGGGGCACTGGAGGATACCGTGAGTCTCACGCCCATCGGCGAACTCCGCCACAAGATCACCACCGCCACTATCCGCGAAAAGAAATTTCACCACGATCCCATCACCTGCCTGACCGCCTACGACTACGCTACCGCGCGCCTGGTTGACGAGGCCGGCATCGACATTGCCCTTGTCGGCGACTCGCTCGCCATGACCATGCTCGGCTACGAGAACACGCTCTCGGTCACCGTCGACGAGATGCTGCACCACGTCCGGGCCGTGCGCCGCGGCGTGAAAGACGCGCTGCTCATCGCCGACATGCCTTACGGGTCTTATCAGGCTGACCCCAACGAAGCCATTCGCAACGCCGCCCGCTT
The DNA here is from genome assembly GCA_050018355.1 of Terriglobales bacterium. Lineage (GTDB taxonomy): Bacteria > Acidobacteriota > Terriglobia > Terriglobales > Acidobacteriaceae > Acidiflorens. The sequence continues at coordinate 2,473 of JBEKAF010000043.1, forward strand.
CGTGAAAGAGGGCGGCGCCGAAGCCGTCAAGATGGAAGGCGGCGAGAAGCGCGTGGACGTGATCCGCCGCGTGATGGACGCCGAGATTCCCGTCGCCGGACACATTGGCCTCACGCCGCAATCGGTCAACATGATGGGCGGGTACAAAGTTCAGGGCAAGACGCTGAACGCCATCGAGCAGCTCATGCGCGATGCGGTCGCGCTCGACCGCGCCGGTGTGGCCTGCATTTATCTCGAAGGCATTCCGCGCGAAGTCGCGGCCATGATCACCGCCGAGATCGAAACGCCGACCATCGGCATCGGCGCCGGCCCCGATTGCGATGGCCAGGTGCTCGTGTTCCACGACCTCGTCAACCTGACGTTCGGACATCCCGCAAAATTCGTTCGCCGCTACGGAGACGCCGCTGCCTTGATTACGCAATCCGTACTGGCCTTCAAGGCTGACGTCGTTTCGCACCAGTTCCCGAACGACGCCGAGTCCTACCACCTGCCGAAAGAAACGCAGGCCGCACTCGAAACGGTACTCTACCGCAAGCACGCTATGCAGCGATAATGGCGGACGGAGAAAACGTCGTGCGAACCGTCGTACGAAACGTTGTGCGAAACTCTGTGCAAACGATCATCACCTTCGTCCTGCTGGGGGCTCTGGTGGCCTGCTCCAAACCCCCGCAGCCGGAGACCACGGAAACGCCGCAGCCGACAGGCCTCGAGTCCATCCCCGCACCGGACCCCTCAAAATATCCGCCGTTCAGCAATATGAAGGGCTGGAAGAATCCGTACTTGATCGTTCGCGAGGATGGGATCGGCTTCGTCGATCTTTCCAATCGCGAGGTCCACATTCTGAAGCTGGAAGAAATCCCGGCCGAGTTGGTCTCTCTGCCATCGAGCGCATGGCCTTACGGCCGCGTTGTGCTCGTCGCCCAAGCCGTTCCCAAGAATCCATCCGATCAGACGAAAGCGGAACTGCGCAAGAACCGCGCCCTGCTCTTGGGAACCCTCAAGGAATTGGACGTTCAATTTCGCGAGGCGCCCTGAGAGCGTCCGCACACTGTAGAGACGGGGCTTGCCCCGTCTCCAACTCCAAAGACGCGGCAGGCCGCGTCTCTACGAGCCATGAAGATATGCGCCACCATTCCGGAAGCTCGCGCGGCCTGCCGCGACGCACGCGTTAATCGCAAACGTCTCGGCCTGGTCCCGACCATGGGCGCTCTGCATGAAGGCCACCTGTCGCTGGTCCACGCTGCAAGAGCGCAGTGCGACGCCGTTGCCGTTTCCATCTTCGTAAACCCTACCCAATTCGGCCCGACCGAAGATTTGTCGAAATATCCCCGCCAATTCGAGCGCGACTGCCGTCTGCTGGAAAAAGAGGGTGTCGAGATCCTCTTCGCGCCGCCGGTCGAAGAGATCTATCCCGATGGCGAAGTCACCTGGGTGTTGGTCGAAGGCCTGAGCGAAAAGCTCGACGGACGCTCGCGCCCCGGCCATTTCCGCGGCGTGACCACGATCGTCGCCAAGCTGTTTCACATTATCGAACCCGAGGCGGCGTTCTTCGGACAGAAAGACGCCGCGCAGCTAGCCGTCATCCGTCGCATGGTGCAAGACCTGAATTTCCCGGTAGAAATTGTCGCTTGCCCCATCGTGCGCGAACCCGACGGCCTGGCCATGAGCTCCCGCAACGCGTACCTGAATCGAGAAGAGCGCAGCCGCGCGCTCGTGCTGCAACGCTCGTTGCAGCGCGCGCATCAGGAATTTCAAGCTGGAGAAAGAATCGCCGCCAAGCTGATCTCCGCCGCCAAAGAAGTCTTCGCCCGCGAGCCGCAAGTCGTGCTCGCTTATTTCGAGATCGTCGATCCCGACACCCTCGATCCCGTCGAACGGATCTCGCAAAAGACGCTAGTCGCCGTTGCCGCCCGCGTCGGCTCTACGCGGCTGATCGACAATGTTGTGCTGAAACCCTGAATCCGAAACAGAGCAAAACCAGCTGGCGGCTCAGAACATTTTCAGTTCCTTGGCAATCTGCCGTATGTTTGCGTATTCCTCGTCGTTGGCCACGACAAATTTGTGGGCGCGGAGGACCCTCAGGACGGGATCGTCTTTGCCTTCCTTCAGGGCGAGCAGGGCGCGGGCAAATTTTTCTCGCCCGGCCTCGGGCACACCCTTGCGAGCCACGTACACGTAACTGACGAATGGCCTCGAGGTATGAAAAATGCGGACTTTCTTGCTGTTCAGTTGTCCGCCACTGATCAGGGAGTCGAAAACCGTTTCGTCTAGAACTCCGGCGTCGACCACTCCGCTTTCCACCACTGCTGCGGTCGCAACATGGCTGCCGCTGTAGCGAACTTCGAGATCGGTTTCGGGATTGATTCCCGCTTGCATGAGTTCGCGATAAGCGATCAGACGAGTGCTGGTCGCGTTGATATCGCCAAATGCGAACCGCTTTCCCTTAAGGTCGCGGAGCGAATAAATCGACGAGCCGGCGCCGGTGATGAAGACTGAATGATATTGCAAATCAGAACTACGCCGGACGAGCGGGATGACTCCGTACTTCGCATGAGCCCGGACGTACATCAGCGCACCCAGGCAGGCGAAATCGTAAGATCCATCCGCCAGGTGGGCAACCGTCTCGTTGTAGAGGTCGGGAGCTACAAGATTCACCGGTCGTCCCATTGCCTTCGTGAGATAGGCCCGCAGAGGCTCCCTCTCTGCCTGAGTCAATCCATCGAAGACCAAAGCAAGGGTGATCGGCTTGTCGGTGCCGTAAAGCGCTGCGCTGACCAGAACACAAATTGCCGCCAATACTGTGTTCCGAGCTAGCAAAAGCATTGAGCATCCCTTCGGACGTGGAATTCAACCGGGGGTTCTTTAGACTGCGTCCAACAACTGCTCTAAGGGAGGCATCGCCTGACGGCCTCAGTTAGGCCCTCGTCTAGCAACTAATACATGATTTGGATCACGCGGTGGTAGTCACGAATGGACGTATTACAGCCTGCGCCCCGAGACAAATGGATTTCCGGCGATGAAGTAACGTAACGGGTGCTCGGCGGACTTTACGATCCCGACGCGTGGTGTGACCATTACGCGTCGCACGCGATAGCCGTCATCGACAATGCGGAGGTCCGAGCGCGCGCTCACCAGGCTTCTTCCATTGTCCCGCGCGCGCGTGATTTCCAGGGCTTCGGCCAGGCGTCCTGGGCCGGAAGAAATTTTCTTGAGAAGAGAAATCTTCTTGAGGCCGGATTCTTTCGCTAGCTCGATCCCTCGCGCTTTCGACATCTGCTCGATGCCCGCCACCGGCTCCAGGGCGCGAAAGAGCACGCATCCGGGCGCTCCGTCGGGCAGGCAGGAAACATTCAGGCAGTAGTGATTGCCATAGATGAAGTACACATAAGCGTGACCGGGAGGACCGAACAGAACGGAATTCCGCGCCGTCTTGCCCGCCGCCGCGTGCGCCGCCGCATCGCCTTTGCCGAGATACGCCTCGGTTTCGACAATTCGCCCCGCCAGAATTCCGCAAGGCGTTTTCCGGACCAGCAATTTCCCCAGCAACGCCCGCGCCACCCGCCGCGGATCGCGATTGAAGAAGTCCGCATCGAGTGATAGCGGCGTCGAATGCAGAGGTCCTTCGCTTCGCTCAGGATGACAATGTGGGTCTATCCTGCGAACTCTCTCGTAAGCCACCTCACGCCGTGCCCTTCAGGTACGCCAGCACTTCTTCCGCGTGCCCTTCCGCCGTCACGTTCTTGAAGATGTGCTTGATCTTGCCGTCGGGGCTAATCACGAAAGTAGTCCGCGCGATCCCTTTTATTTTCTTGCCGTACATTTGCCTCTCTTTGACCACGCCGAACAGATTCGCGATCTTCTTCTCCGCATCGGCCAGCAGCGGGAAAGGCAAACTGAACTTGGTCTGAAATTTCTTTTGCGCGGCCGCCGTGTCCGCCGAAATTCCGATTAGCACCACGCCTGTCTTCTTGATTTCCGTGTAGGTATCGCGAAAGCCGCACGCTTCCTTGGTGCACCCCGGCGTATCGGCCTTGGGATAGAAATAAAGCACCACGGTCTGGCCGCGAAAATCGTTTGAGGCAACCTCTTTGCCGTTCTCGTCCGTCGTACTGAAGTCTGGGGATTTATCATTAACTTCCATGGAAGTTTCTCCTCGCCGCTCATCGTTATATCGCAACCGGGTGTTCGCCGTCACCTTGGCCGCCTCGACCTGGCTAGCCAGTTCATGGCTCCAGGCCCAGGGTCCGATGCCGCAGTACGGGCACAAGCCGGCTTCCGCCAAAGGACCGCGCGCCCTGGGGCTGATCCAGCTTGCACCCAAGGGCAACAAAGCTCGCATCATTCCCATTGCCATTATGATGGATGGAAAATTTTACGACGCAGGCTCGTATAAAGCTGCGCCCGTTCCCATGGCTCTCGATTTCGGAATCGTCTACGAAGGCTTTCGCGCCGGTGTGTCGCAAGGCGTCTTCACGATCACGCAACCTGGACAGCTCAACCACGTCTGGATCGCCGAAGGCACATGGACTCCCGCGGGAGAGAGAGTTCCGGAGAAACACAAGAAGTATTCGACGCCCGTGATCGCAGACGAAGACAAGGGCGGCCCACCCGTACTTCACCGCCGCAGCGAAAAGGCAGACTCCGATAGCGGTTCCGGTAGTAAGGACAAAGACAAAGACCAGCAAAAGCCCGCGACTCCTCCGCCGCCGACTGCTGCGCCGCCTGCCAGCGCGCCGCCTCCTCCTCCGTCGCCGGATGCTGCAAAGGCGTCCGCGCCACCGGAGACCGCGAAGGCGTCCGCACCAGAGGAGCCGATCGAAGATCCGAATCGGCCCCGGTTGCGACGTGGAAAGCCAGACTCAAGTGCGCGCCGCGAACCGTTTACAACGTTCGACGCCCTGACAGGCACACCGCCGGGCACATCCTCGACAGGCACTGAGAAGCCCGACGCAACTGCAAAAGACTCCGCCGCAGCTTTGCCGCAGATTGTCATCATCCCGGCGATTTCCGATGCCGGCGGGCCTGATCCGCGCCCCTACACTTACGATGTGAAGCCGGCGGAGGAAGCGATCTACCGCAACAAGATGCTCGATCTGGCGGCGACGCAGCTTCAGGCGCAGGCAAGCGCTGCGACAAAAGAGGCTGCACCCACGCGCAAGAAGTCATCCGCGAACAAATCCGCCGGCAAGTTGCCCAAGCCTGCTTTCGACGATGTGAGCTTGCGCATCTTTGATCTCTCCAATTCGAACGAGCCGGTGCTGGTGCTCTCTGCGAAAACTCAGCCGCCTGCTGCGAGCGCGACCGGAAACGTCGAAGACCCAAAAGAGATCACGCTGATTGCCCGCACCAACCTCGAAGGCGAGCTGCGTAAACTATTCTTCTCGCAGACGGATTCGCGACATCTCGACGTCACTCCGCGGATGGAACTGATCGACGCGGTCGATGCCGACGGCGATGGCCGCGGCGAATTGCTGTTCCGGCGCACCTCCGACGATGGCAGTGCCTACGCGATCTACCGCGTTACCGCCGACCGGCTTTGGCCGCTGTTTGAGGGGACGCCGTAAGGCAGGTCTCAGGTCTTAGGTGTCAGGCATCGGTGTGACGTGGTTTTCCTGAGACCTGACACCTGAGACCTGACACCTTTCCATTTACAATTTCAGCCTCTCAGGGGTGTGGGCCTATGCGCTCTGCGTTTCGTATTGCGGTACTCGTTGCTGATAATTTCGAGTGGGCCGAAGGAAGTCAGAATTCAGAAGCTAGCTAGTTGGGTTTCTTCTTTCCAAAAAAGTCGCCTAGGCTGCCCAAACCTTTCAGTTTACCGTTTACCATCCCTTTCACATCGGGCATGAAGGTTGGGTTCGAAGTGGTGCCGCCAATGGCCACGGGGATGCCGCCCGCGCCGAGGCCGGCGACTTTCGTGAGACCGGCGCCGGCACCGGCCAGGTTGGCCAACATCTTGAAGTCGAGTGCATGGTTGGGGCTCACAGTGCCGGCGCCGGTGACGGTTCCAAGCGACGGGATCACCAGGTTGATCTTGTCGAGGCGCGTGCCTTCGGGCGCGTACCGCAAATCGGAACTCAGGTTCTCGATGCTGGTGTCATTGCCGGTCTGCTTGCCGGTGAGGGCGGAGATTGCCGATAGCTTGGATCCGAGGTTGAAACCGGCGAGTGCAGTGTTGCTCATCTTTACCCAGCCGGTTGAGACCAGCTCGTCGAGCGGACCAGCGGAGTCGAGTTCGGCCGAAAGCGTTCCTCCCTTGAGCCGCGAACCGGTGGGAAGAACTACGCCGAGTGCGGGAAGCATGGCTTCGAGGTCGTCGACCGGCATGGCTTGTCCGTTCAGTTTTGTTTGGATCAAAGTGGTTTCGCCGTGCATATCGTAAGTGCCGGTCAGTGTTGCCAGCGCCTTGCCGATAGCGACGTCGCCCTGCACCACCTTTCCGGACTCATTCTGCAGGTCGTGCTCGACGGCGAAGACAATCTGGATGGGCACTCCGGCGGGAGAGCCCTTGGGAACCAGCTTTAACGACGTGGCCTTCAAGGTTCCGCCGGCTTTCGCGATGTGGCCGTCGGAACTCAGCGTGCCATCGAAATCAGCCGAGCCGGTGATGCCCAGCTCCGGGTCCACGAGCGCCGAACGGGAGAGATCGAGTTTCTTGAGGTTCACCTTTGCCTGCACCGGCGTGAGCGAAGTATCGGTCGAATTGATCGGACCGGCGGTGCCGTCTATTTTCAAGCTGCCGCCGCCGGGAAGGCGTGCGGAAACGATCACGGGAAACGCGCTGGTAAAAGAAAAATTGCGCACTACAATGTTGACCTTGTCGTACACGATGGGCGTACGTTTGCCGGAAATGGATCCGAGGGAGATGGTCCCGTCGGTCAGGTCGAGCTTGGCCACGTTCACGTTCGCGGGTGCGCCGGACGTTTTTTCGGCTGCTTTGGCTGGTTGCGCCGACTGATTTCCGAGCTGGTTTCCGAGAGACGAGAAATTCCAAACTCCATCGCGGTCGCGCAGCAAAGTGATTTCCGGATGGTCAATGACGATCTTGGTGACGTTGAGCTGCTTGCTGAAAATGAGCGGTATCAGTTCGACGCCTACTTGGAGCGATTTCGCCTGGATAAACGGTTCGCTGCTGAATTTGGGATCGTCGGCGATGGAGAGCTGGTCGGCGCCCACGCTGCCGGAGAAGATGCCGAGGCTTAAATTGCCGACTTTCACCGGCCGTCCCAGAGCCGAGCTGAGGTTCGACTCAATCTGGGGACGGAAATTGTTGACGTTCACCAGGAACGGGAGCGCGATGGCGACCACAATCAACAGGACGATGACAATGCCGACAACTCTTACAACGGGTTTCACTGCGATACCTCCTAAAGGCGGGTGGGGAACGAAGTCTATCGAGAAACTTGGACAGTCTATCAAAACCAAGCGCACATGGTCCGCCGAAGGCCGTGAACCAAGTACTCGCTCGGCGTCCGTGCCGATGTTACGCGTCCGACGTTACGCCCTGACGTTATAAGATAGGCGCAAAGGATGGAGTCGATTCCGCAAGTGGCAGCTTCTGATTCGTATCCCCCGGTGCAGAAACAAGTAGCGCGGCTCGCCGGCTCCCCGCAAGTGCGCGCTGCATTCGACCGGTTCCGCTCGCAGGAATCACAGTTTGCGCTGTGGCAGATGGAGTCGACGCGGGTTGCCGCGCCTCCATTCGGAGAGGCAGCGCGTGGTGCCTGGCTGGCCGACCGTTTTCGCGAGTTCGGGCTCACCGACGTGCAGGTGGATGAGGTCGGCAACGTGTTCGGCGTTCGTCCCGGCTACGGAAGCCGTTTCGTGGCGCTCAGCGCGCATATTGATACGGTGTTTCCGGCGGCGACCCCATTGAACATCCGCCAGCAGGGCAGCCGGTTGTATGGCCCGGGAGTCGCCGACAACGGCGCGGGCATTGCGGCGATGCTGGCCGTGGCCAGTGTGCTCGGCAGCGCGCGAATTTCGCATGCGCTGCCGTTTCTGTTCATCGGGAACGTCGGGGAAGAAGGCGAAGGCGATCTGCGCGGCATGCGGCACGTTTTCGCGACGCCGCGCTGGCGCGACGCGATTGCCTACAGCGTGATTGTCGATGGCGCCGGAGCGGACACCGTGGTGGCCGAGGCCCTGGGCAGCCGCCGCTTCGAAGTGATCGTGCGCGGTCCGGGCGGGCACTCGTGGAGCGACTTCGGCGCGCCTAATCCGATTATTGCGCTCTCCCGTGCGATACAGGTCTTCAGTCAAACGCCGGTGCCGGCCTCGCCGAAAACAACGTTTAATGTCGGCGTGATTCGGGGCGGGACTTCCGTGAATTCGATTCCGGAATCCGCCAGCATGAGGGTCGATCTGCGCTCCACGTCGACGGCGGAAATTGACCGGCTGGAGCGAGCCCTGCGCACCGCGTTGGTTCAGGCGGTCGCGTTGGAAAATCGGGCCGCTGCTCAGCACGGAACGCGTAGGCCGCAGGTGGTGCAGAGTGAAGTGGTCGAGATCGGGAATCGTCCGGCGGGCGAACTGGCGCCGGGTGCGCAGCTTCTGAAAGTGATTCGCGCCGTGGATGCGCATTTGGGCAATACGGCGCAGGTGCAGCGCGCGTCGACCGACGCCAACATTCCGCTTTCGCTCGGCCGCGAGGCCATCGCGATCGGTGGTGGCGGCTCCGGTGGCGGCGCGCACACGTTGCAAGAATGGTTCGACTGCAATGGACGAGACCTAGGACTAAGGCGCATTCTGCTCACAATGCTGACACTGTCGGGAGTAGGAGAATAATGATGACGCGAATCGCTCCGATTTTGCTGTTGGCCGTGGCCTCTGGCGTGTCGGCTCAGAACGCGGCTCAGAAGCCGAAAGCGGATCTGATCTTTACCCACGGCAACATCTACACCGGAGTGGTCGATGCGGCGGCGTTGGGCGCGAGCAAGCGCGCGGAAGCGCTGGCGGTGCGCGGCGACCGCATCCTCGCCGTGGGCACGCGCGACCAGATCATGAAGTTGAAGGGGCCAGAGACGAAGATCGTGGATCTGGATGGTCACTTCGTCATGCCCGGATTCAATGACGCCCACATACGCTTGGCCAGCGCAGGGCTGGAGAAGATGAACGTGAATCTGGTCGGCGTCAAAACTCTTGATGAGTTCCGAGAGCGGTTGCGCGCCAAGTGCGAAACCGCCGGACCCGGGGAATGGGTGGTCGGTGAAGGTTGGGACGAAACTCTGTGGCCCGTCAAGGCTTTGCCCACACGCTGGGATCTGGATGAAGTGAGCGGCAAACACCCGGTTTACCTCGAGCGCGTAGACGAACACATTGGCGTGGCGAACACGCGCGCCTTGCAACTGGCCAGCATCACCGTCGCTACTCGCGATCCGGAAGGTGGAAAGATCGACCGCGATGACGCCGGCACGCCTAACGGCATTCTGCGCGAGATGGCGCTTGCGATGCAGGCGGTGATTCCCAAACCGACGCACGAGAAGCGGCGGCAAGCCATCGAACTAGCTCTTGCGGATCTCGCGAGTCACGGCATCACCTCCGCGCAGGATTACTCGCAGTGGGAAGACTTTCAGATTTACGAGGAACTCGAGCACGAGGGAAAGCTGACGGCAAGGATTTCAGAGTGGCTGACTTTCGACGACTCGATCGAAGACCTGAACAACAAGCGCAACTCGCATCCCGCGTCCGACAACCTGCTCCACACCGGAATGCTGAAGGCCTTTCTGGATGGTTCGCTCGGTTCGAAGACGGCCGCGTTGCTTGAGCCCTACAGCGATGATCCGAAGAACAGCGGTCTGCCGCAATACGAAGCGGCGAAGCTGAATGCAATGACCAAGGAGCGGGTGCTGGCGGGATATCAGATCGGCTTCCACGCCATCGGCGACAAAGGGGTGCAGTTGGCGCTCGACGCGTTCGCCGAGGCGGAGAAGGCGGCCAAAGAAGGCAAGGTGAAAGCGGCCGACGGTGGCGCCGATTACCGGCTTCGCATCGAGCACGCGCAAGTCACCACGCCGCAGCAGATTTTGCGTTTCAAGGATCTCAAAGTGATCGCCTCCATGCAGCCGAACCACCTGCTCACGGATATGAACTGGGCCGAGGCGCGTCTGGGACCGAAGCGCGCGGAGCATTCCTATGCATGGGCTGAGTTCCTTCGCCGCGGAGTGGTGCTGGCCTTTGGCACGGATTATCCGGTCGAACCGGTGACGCCGTTTCGCGGGCTCTACTCTGCCCTTACCCGTCAGAGCGAAGACGGAAAGAAGAGTTACTATCCCGCGCAGAAGCTGAACATCGAGCAGGCGATCGCCGCCTACACGACGGGCGCCGCTTTTGCCGAGTTCGCCGAAAAGCAAAAAGGCAAGCTGGAGCCGGGCATGCTGGCCGACTTTGTCGTTCTTGATCAGGACATTACGGCAGCCCTGCCGCCGAAAATTCTGGAGACGAAAGTTCTGCGTACGGTGGTCGGCGGCAAGACCGTGTACAGCATTGAGTCATTGAATCATTGAGACATTGAATCATTGGGTGACCCTTTGATGATCCGATGACTCATTGATCCCATGACTAAATGGTTCAATGACTCAATGACTCAATGATTCAATGACTCAATATAAAGAGCGGGAACGCGCGTTCATGATCGGTGCCCCCCTGGCCATTGTCCCGGCCTTGGTTTTCCTTCCTGCCGTGATGTTCCTGATCGTTTTTCCCCAGGTGGCGCACGGGCGGGCGATTGGGCTGTTCGTGTTGCCGGCCTGCGCGCTGGCGGGTAGTTTCGGACTGTGGAAGCTGGCGACGGGCGCGGTGCAGAAGCCGTGGGGAATATTCAACGTCCTGAGTTTTGGGGCGCTGCTGGTGTTGCTGGTCATCGCCGGCTATACCGGATTGTTCCTGGCGCTGATGACGCTGAAACTGTAGAGGGTTGTGTGGGGACGGGGCTTCGACCCGTCCCGGCGGGGCAAAGCCCAACACCCTTCCCTTGGCTCCGGGCGTTCGTGGCGAACGCGATCTAGGTTTTCTGCGTCTAACGATTTGACGGCCTTCGAACCGATCCCTGCCTGGGGCGAAGGTATAATAAAAAGTTAGGCAGTTTTAGGAGGAAAGAAATGGATTCGCGCGAAAGCGCTTTTTGGGTGCGTCTCAAAGCCAACCGTTGGGCGTACACGTTTACGATTCTGGCGACGCTGGCGGTTGGAATTCTGATTGGCACGATTGTCTCCTATGGAGTGAAAGGCAAGGAGGGACAGAAGTCGTCGGATGCGACCCCGCTGACCATTCCCGCTCCGCAACAGCTCTCGACCGCCTTCTCCCAGATTTCCAAGCAACTGGAGCCGAGTGTGGTGAACATCAATACCGAGTCGACCATTAAGAACCCTCACCGGCGGCGCTCCGTGCGTCCCGATCCGGACCAGGATCAGGGCAACGGCGATGAAGACTCCCCGTTCCAGGATTTCTTTGACAAGTTCTTCGGCGGCCAGGGCGGTCAGGGCGGAGAAGCAGGCACCATCCGCCAACGCTCGCTCGGTTCCGGCGTGATCGTGGATTCCAAGGGCTACATCGTCACCAACCGGCACGTGGTCGAGAAGGCCGATCGCATTCGTGTGAAGTTGCAGGATGAAAACCCGGCTTCTCCAGGCCACGATGCCAGGTTGATCGGCATGGACCAGGAGACCGATCTGGCGGTGATCAAGATTGATATAGATCGTCCACTACCGGCCGCGAAACTGGGCAACTCCGACGGCATGGAAGTTGGCGACTGGGTCCTGGCCATCGGCAGTCCCTTCGGACTGCAGGAAACTGTGACTGCGGGCATCGTGTCGGCCAAGGGGCGCAACATCGTTCCCAACCGGCAGTTCCAATCCTTCATTCAAACCGATGCGGCGATTAACCCGGGCAATTCCGGTGGACCGCTGGTGAATATGGCAGGTGAAGTCATCGGCATCAATACCGCCATCCTTACGGAGACGAGTTCGTACGCGGGCGTGGGATTTGCCATGCCGTCGAACACGGTGACGCAGGTCTATAACCAGTTGATCGGGCCGGAACACCGTGTGGCGCGCGGCTCCATCGGCATTGAATTTTCCGCCCAACCCAGCCCGGCCATCGCGCGCGTTTACGGATCGGGTGTGACGGTGTCGAACGTGGTATCCGGCAGCCCGGCCGACGAGGCGGGCCTGAAGATCGGCGACACGATCACCTCCGTGGATGGCAAGGACGTGAAGAGCGGCGACGATCTGGTGGCTGACATCGCTTCCCGCAAGCCGGGCTCGAAGGCCAAGCTCACCTTTGTGCGCAACGGCAAGAAGGAAGACGCGACGGTGACCATTGCCGATCGCTCGAAATTGTTCGCTTCCCGTCTGGGCGAAGAAGACGAAGGCCAGAGCGAGGAGGCCCCCAAGGCCAGCAAGTTCGGGGTTACGGTTCGCAGCATCACTCCCGATCTGGCCGATCGCCTGGGCATTGCGGCGGCCAAGGGCGTGGTAGTGCAGGACGTGAAGCAGGGATCGTTCGCCGAGGATCTCGGTCTGAATCGCGGCGACGTGATCCTGGAAGTGAACAAGCAGCCCGTGAACAATCCCGACGACTTTAAGAAGATCGAGTCGTCGCTGAAGAGCGGGCAGGATGTCGTGTTCCTGGTGCGTCCGCGAGGTTCAAGGGCTCAGGATGGAACGATCTTCCTGGCAGGTACACTTCCGTAACCGATAGGAAATCCGGCGAGACTGGCGCTCCGTCCCCGTTTCGGGGACCATAAGGGTGGGCTGGTCTCGCCCTTTTTTGTTAGAGCGCAAGATTAACTGGATTCTGAAGATGCACCGGGCTGATCAAATTCGGCGTTGGCGATGGGTCGGGCTGTGCAGCCTGCTCTGCCTAGCCGTGCATGGGCTCGCAATCGCAGAGACACAGACGTCGACTCCGCCAAAGAAACCGGCGCACGCTTCCGCGGCGACAGCCGAGAGATCAAAGCATCACACTAGCGGGCACGCGACCACCAAGCACACTTCGGCTCACAAGCGCACCTCAGCTCAGAAGAGCAGAAGCTCCCGCGGCAAGAAGGGCTCCAAGCAGGTCGCGACGAAGCGCGGCCAGCAGGCGATTGACTCGGCTCGCGCGCGGGCAATTCAGAAAGCGCTCATCCGCGAGCACTACATGCAAGGTGAGCCTTCAGGATCGTGGGACAGCGATACGCAGGCCGCGATGCAGCGTTATCAGGCAGATCAGGGATGGCAGTCGAAGACGACTCCAGATTCCCGAGCGCTGATCAAACTCGGATTAGGCCCCAGCCACGATCACCTGCTCAATCCGGAAAGCGCGATGACCGCCGCGCCAGCCGCGGGCGATCCGAAGGCCGGGGTGAAGCAGACTCCGGCGGAAAGCAACCTTCCCCAGCAGTAGTCGGCACTCGTCGAATCCAATTTTAGCTGGAACCTACTTGGCTTCCCGGAATTTCATGGCAAAAGCCATCGTCTTCTCAGCAATCGGCTGAAAAAACATCGCTCACAGCCTGCCTCGTTGCGTTATAACCATTCCAATGTCGATGCGCCCCGGCTGGCGCAGCGAGCGGGTGAGATTGATCGGGTGAGGTTTTATGTCATTCGCGTTTCAGGAGGTCACGCGGTTTCCGCCTAACACAGTCGCGATCAAAATCGCTATGGCTCTTGCGGTCGGCATGCTCGTCGGGTTTGAGCGAGAGTCTGCCAACAAAGACGTCGGGACACGCACGTTTGGGTTGACGGCCCTGCTCGGAACCTTGAGTGTGCTGATCTCAGCCGAGTACGGCTTGACGGCCATGATCGGCGTGATCGTGTTGATCGCTTTCCTCAACGCTCGCAGCATGATCGGCAGTGGCTCTCTGGAGATCACAACTTCTGCCGCGCTGCTGGTGACTTATGCCTTGGGCGTACTCGTCGGACTCGGCCACACGTTCACGCCGGTCGCATCCGCCATCCTGATGACGCTTTTGCTGGCGTGGAAGGTGGAATTGCGCAGGTTCGCCGGGGGCGTGAGCTTGGAGGAGTTGCGCGGTGCGGTGCTCCTCGGCTTGATCGGGTTGGTCATCTTCCCAGTCTTGCCCAACCGGTTCATTGACCCTTGGGAACTGGTGAACCTGCGGCAAGCGTGGGTCTCGGTCGTCGTGATCGCCAGCATAGCCTTCGTCAATTACGTGCTCCTGCGCTTGTACAGCACGCGGGGGTTGTACTGGACGGCCATCCTTGGCGGCTTGGTGAACAGCCGTGCCGCAGTCGCCGAACTCATGACCGTTATCACCGACTCCAGGACCACGGTGCTGGTAGTTCTACTGGCGACCGTCGCCATGTTCCTCCGCAATATCGTCCTGCTGGCGCTGTTCGCGCCGCGAGCGCTGCTCACCGCGGTCGGCCCGCTCTTCGCGATGGCATGTGTCGCCTTGTTGCTGCGGGGCGGCCAGCCCGAGGACGAGCCTGGTAAAGAACTGACTCTGCGTTCCCCCATCTCCTTGAGAAGAGTGCTGGGCTACGGAATCTTGTTTATCGCGATCCAGGTCGTCGGCACACTCGCTGAGAGGGTATTCGGCAACATCGGCTTTATGCTTGCGAGCGGCATCAGCGGCGTGGCCAGCAGTGCGAGTGCTACTGCGGCAGCCGGAAACCTCAGTGCCAGCGCAAAGATCACGCCAGAACTGGCGGGAACGGCGGTCGTAATCGCGTCCATGGCAAGCGCATTGACGAATGTCCCTTTGGTGTTCAAACGTCTGTCCGGGACGGTCTTGTTCAGGATTGCCAGTTCTACCGCGCTGCAGATAATCGTCGGAATCACGGTACTCGCGGTACAGCACCATTTTCTATCGCGGTAGCTGGAACCCACTGTCCCAAGTGCGAGAAACAACCTTCTCAGTGGGTGAGTTTGCAATAGCTGTCGCAAAGAAGCGTTTACACCGGTCATTTATGAGATAGCTGGTAGCTTGCAGCTCCAATTCTCGCTAATCCAGCACCGGCCGCGGACAGAAAGGGATCGGCATCCCTCTGACAATCGCCCCCGGGTTGCCCTCGACCAGCGCTTCGGCATACTCGGCTCCAACGATTTTTTCTGCTACATCGCGAGCCGCGGACAGATTCGGGATACGGCGCTTTGTGTCGTGAGCGTCGGAGGCGAGGATGTGGACGGCTGCGCGGTCGAGCAACCAGCGGGCGACGATTTCGGGCCGTTCTCCCCAGAATCCCGTCAGCGCCGAGGCCGTGACCTGAATCAGACAGCCCTGCTCCGCCCACTCCAGGATGCGCTGCGGCTTTTGCTGCAGGATCGGGTTCCGTTCGGGATGGGTCAGGATCGGCGTAAGCCCGCAATCTCCCAAGCGGGTGAAACACTCGGAAAGCCGTGTCGGGACACTGAAGTTGCTGAGTTCAATCAGCAGATAGTTCGTTTCGCCAATCGTGTAGGTGTGCGGCTGCTCGAGCACGCGTTCCAGATTCTCGAATGAAAGATGAAAATCGCAACCCAGGCTCAATTGCGGCGCGGGACCAACCTTCTCCCGTAGCTCGCCGAGAAGCCCGGAGAGGTATCCGCGATCGTAGGCGTAACGATCGTTGGCGTGCGGGGTGGCGACAGCATGGGTAATGCCGTCAGCCGCCGCTAGGCGGCACATTTCGACGGCTGCATCCCAGGACTTGGGGCCGTCGTCGACCTCGGGCAGAATGTGGCAGTGGATGTCGATCACGACGTAATCTTCACTTGAAATGCAACTTGCAACGCGCTCATTTAGCCTACAACGATTAGAACACATACCGCGGGCCGGCATCGCGTGCCTCGGGCGCGCGCAGTTTGGCGGGCGCCGACGCAGTCTCGCGCCCTCGCCTGCGCATCCAACCCAACGGGTTCCAGTTTTCGAAGGTTGCGTCGCGCCGGGCAAGGCGCGCAGTTGCGTTGTTCCCGCCTTCTCGTGCACGATAGTGAGCACGACCTTTCGTTTTCATCTTGGATATTGAGGAGCAGGTTCGCAAATGAGCTTTCTGAGGGCGGCGCGTGCCGCACTGGCAGGTCAAAGTGGTCTTCCCTGGATTCTTCTGGCCGTCGTCGTTATCCTGGCCGGACTTTCCCTTTCCTGCGGCAACAGCAGTCACAACACCCCGACGGGGCCGAACCATAATGCCTACGTAACCCTGCCAGCGAGTGGCTCGGTGCTTCTGCTGCAGATTAACGGCGCAACCGGCGCCATCACCACGGGAGCGCAAACGCCGCAAGAGGAGGATTATTCGCCCACCGGCCTGGCGTTGCTTCCGTCAAAGAAGTTTCTCTACGCGGTCAATTCCCGCGCCAACACGATCTCGATTTTCAACGTCGCCAGCGATGGGACTTTGACGCTCAGTGGCACTCCGACTCCGGCCGGCGGTTCCAGTCCGAATGCCGCGGTCATCGACCCCTCAGGCAAGTACCTGTTAGTGACGAATAACCTGTCTGACAACGTTTCCGTTTTCTCCATCGATCCCGGCACCGGCGCTTTGTCCCCGGTCGGATTGCCCGTCCCTGCGAATTCGGATCCAAGCGAGATTCTGATCACGCCTTCCGGCCAGTTCGTTTACGTGACCAATCCGAGCCTCGGTAGGGTTACTGCTTTTTCGTTTTGCCCGCCCCAGCTGGCTTCAGAACCGCAGTGTTCCGGCGCGACAAGCATCCTTGCTCCGGTGCCGGGGTCGCCGGTCTTTTCCGGGGCGGGAGCCTTCGGCCTGGCCGTGGATGCGACTGAACGATTCCTCTACGTGGCGAATCCTTCGGCAGCCAACCCTGCCCCGTATGCGTCCACCATCGGCAACATTTCCGGGTTCAACATCGACTCCGACACCGGCGCACTGAGCCCGATACTCGGCTCGCCATTTACCTCCACGGTCGGCTCCGGCCCCACCCTGGTCACCGTCGATCCCAGCGGCAGGTTTGTTTACGCGGTGACTCCGGGATCGAGCGACTCCATCTGGTGTTTCACGATCACTTCTACGAACGGACAACTGGTGGCAGTAACGAAGTCGCCGTTCAGCGTGGCCGCGGGCGGGCTGTTCGCCCTCTTTGACCCCAGCGGCAACTATTTCTATATCGGCAGTCCGTCCGGAAACGGTATTGAGGGCTATACCTACAACCCATCGACCGGCGCTCTTACGGTCATCACGGGTTCGCCTTTTTCCACCGGAACGGCGCCCTGGAAGATGGTGTTTTCAGAGTAGAAGCCGGTGTTCAAGTTCGGATCCAGGCTTTGTAACGTGTGATTTACGGGCTGGCACTTTGGTGGGACAACTTTGGCACTCGCGTGCTATTTTCAGATTCGCCGCTTAGTCTTACATTCCCAGTTGAGCAGTTCTGGGGGAGGGCTGCCCGGGCGTCCTGGGTTCGAAGAATCCGGACGCCCGTTTTAATTTTACGCAGAACCCCACACCGCCGATTCACTCCGCTGGCCCGTTCCAGTTGGATCGATGCCTACTTCGATCCAGCCCCCGCTCAATTTGTCGAAATGGTGAAGTTCACCGTGATGCGGGCCTGAGTTTCCACAGGCTGCCCGTTTTGGAGGTACGGCTTGAAGCGCCACTGCTTAACGGCCTCGCGAGCTGCGGTGGCCAGGATGCTAGGACCACTGAGAATCTGCAACTCCTGGATCGTGCCGTCTCGCGAGATGAGCGCCTGCAAACTGACTGCGCCCTGCACCTTCATCTGCCGCGCCAGCAAGGGATAATCCGGGGGCACCGAAACGCTCACGCTCTGCGCCGTTTGCGGCGAGAGCTGCACCCGATCGCCGGCACTAACCAGCGCATTTGCCGATGCAGGAGCGCCGGATGCGGAAGACGTCGCGCCCGACCCCACATCCAGATGGATGGCATTGCTTTTCGCGGGTACGTTGATGTGGCGGTTTCCAGCTACGACTTCCACCTGCAGAGGAGGCAGCGCTGCGCGCTCGGTGGTTGCCGAGAACGGAACTTCGGCCGCGGCGGGTGCCGGGGACTTGGCTGGCTTGCGTTCCCGCGCGGGCGTCGCCGGCGTGCTCGCAGTTGCCGCAGCCGCCGCAGCCGCGCTCTTAATCTTGCTGCGAACGGCGGCTTCCTGAACTTCACCGCTGGGCGGAAACCAAAAATCCCAGTCTCTCAGAACCACCGCCACCAGCGCCACCAGCAGTATCCCCAGCGCGATAAGCATCCGCTTCCGCTGCACTTCCGCATCCTGCGACGTGGGTTGCAAGGGGAGCGGTGTCGACCGCTCCAGATGGGTCTCGGGCTGGGTTTCGTGTTGAAACATGGGCACAGAGCCTCCTCGAAAATCGTAATCGGTCGAGGGGGAGTGCTGATCTAGTATGCCCTGAAACCCGCGCCAATGCCAAGCGAATCCCGCTCTGGTGGTAACTCTTGGTACAGCGGCCTGTCGTGTGCAAAAGTCTGCCTGTCGTGTGCAAAAGTCATACCCAGATTAAGAAAAGGGGAAGAGCGCCAAGGCGCTCTTCCCCTTTTTCCCTTCCGCGCCAGCTCAGGAACCCTTCGAAACCTTATAGTTGAGCTTGTCAAGAATGCCGATCGCGGCGTCAAGAATTTCCTTATCCACCCGACGATTCGAAGCGATGGCTTCCGTCAGCGGGATGGAAATAATCTTGTTCCCCCGCAGCGCCGCCATCTGCCCGAATTCGCCGCGGTGCACCATGTCAATGGCGCCCAGTCCGTAGCGCGTGGCCAGTACGCGGTCGAAAGCGCTGGGCGTTCCGCCTCGCTGGATGTGGCCGAGTACAACCGACCGCGACTCGAAGCCAGTCCGCTTTTCGATCTCGCGCGCTACGGTCGAGCCGATTCCGCCCAACCGGAGATGCCCGAACTCATCGCGCCCTTCTTGCAGAGCCAACGCTCCACCGTTCAACTGGGTGCCATCGGCAAACTTCGCGCCTTCGGCTGCCACCACGATGCTGAAATATCTTCCGCGGGCGTGGCGCTGCCGAATCAGTTCGGCCACCTGGTCAATATCGAAAGGAACTTCGGGGATCAGTATGACGTCGGCGCCGCCGGCGATGCCGCTATAGGCCGCGATCCAGCCCGCAGCGCGTCCCATCACTTCCACCACGATCACGCGATTGTGCGCTTCGGCCGTCGTATGCACGCGGTCAATGGCGCCGGTGGCCACATTCACGGCCGTGTCGAAGCCGAAGGTGTAGTCGGTGCCGGCCAGATCGTTGTCGATCGTCTTCGGAACGCCAACCACTTTCACTCCGTTGGTAAAAAGTTTCTGCGCCACCGAGAGCGTGTCATCGCCGCCAATGGTGATCAGTGCCTCACAACCATGTTTCTTGAGGTTCTCGGCGCAGTGCTGCAGGCCGTCGGGATGCTTGGCTGGATTGGTGCGCGAGGTGCGCAGGATCGTGCCGCCGCGCGGCAGGATGCCACCCACCGAGGAGAGGTCGAGTTCCATGATCTTGTCTTCCAGCACCCCGCGCCAGCCCTCCATGAATCCCACGAACTCGTCTTCATAGTGAAACGTGCCCTTACGCACCACTGCCCGAATGACCGCATTCAGCCCGGGACAGTCGCCCCCGCCCGTCAGCACTCCAATTTTCATCGCCTGCTCCTCATACGATTTTTTGGTACGAGTTATGAGTCCGCTCGTATCGCTCGTTTCCCTGGGCCACAATTTACTTAGGTTATCATGCTGCCTGAGCGCACGCGCGTAGGGACAACCGCCCTCGGCTGTCCAGCCGAACACAGCTCGGCGGCGCGCTTTCTAGATCGGAGCCGTCTGGAATCCTCACCCAACGCCTACGCCATCTTCCAGCAAGAAAACGATCAAGCCAAATCCCGAAGACCAAGATGCTGTTGAGAGCGAAGAGCGAAAAGCGAAGAGCGAAGAGCGAAAAGCTGAAAGCCGAGAGCTGAGAGCTGATCGCTCTCCTGCTACACTTCCCCCATGCGCGTCCTCGGCATCGACTGCGGCACCGAATACACCGGATACGGCGTAGTCGAACTGCTCGCCGACGATCGCCTCGTCTGCATCGTCTGCGGCGCCATCAGAGTTTCTCCGCGCGACCCCATGCCCACGCGCCTCTCGCGCATCTCGATCGGCCTTCAGGAACTCATCTCCCAGCACCGCCCCGACCGCGTCGCGATCGAAGACGTTTTCTACGCCGCCAACGTGAAGTCCGCCTTGAAACTGGGCCAGGTGCGCGGTGTCGCCATGCTGGCCGCTGCTTCCGCCGGACTCGAAGTCACCGAATACTCGCCACTCTCCATCAAGTCCGCGGTGGTCGGATACGGCCGCGCCGAAAAACATCAGGTCCAGCAAATGGTGACGCGTCTTCTGAATCTCGATCAGATTCCCGAGCCCGCCGACGCCGCCGATGCGCTCGCCATCGCCATCTGCCATCTGCACACTGCAGCCACCCATGAACGCCAGAGCCATCTGAGCAGTATGACTTGTCATCCTGGCCAGTCTTGTCATCCTGAGCGGAGCAGCCCGCCTCGCTTGCGAGGCGGGCTGCGGAGTCGAAGGACCCCTACACCCTAAGCATCTCCTCCGCCGCGGCAAGGCATTCTCCCCATGCCGGCCGCAGGCCTGACATAACCAGCCCCCATCGAAGCTCGGCGCCTGTCATGGGATCGACCTGAGCTGACGGCTACGAGCGACGAGCTGCGAGCCAAAAGCCAAAAGCCTGCCTCCCCTTGACACTCCTAGTTGCCATCCCCAATCATTACAGCGGCCCATGCCACGTCCATTTCAGCTTGTCTGCCTGCTCATCTTTTCTTCGATCCTCGCTTATTCGCAAACCGAAGTTCAAGCCCCGGCCGTGGTCACCTTCACCCTCGATTTCCCCACCTCCCAGCCGGAGCATTACTCGATTCGCGTTCCATCCGATGGCTCGGCCCGCTACCAGTCCAGCGGCCGCCTGCCGCCTGATTCCGACGAGACCGACAGCTTCGATCTTGACTTCACCGTAGCTGCACAAACGCGGCAGAAAATCTTCGAACTGGCGGCGAAGGCCGACTATTTTCAGAAGGACGTCGACTTCCAACACAAGAACCTCGCCTTTACCGGAAAGAAGACGCTCACATACGGAGACGCGCGGCGCAGCGGTGAGTCCACCTATAACTATTCCGCCCACCCCGCCGTGCAGCAACTGACCAGCCTGATGCAGAGCCTCTCGGCCACGCTCGAATTCGGACATCGCCTCCAGTACGATCTCCACTATCAGAAGCTCGCGCTCGACGAAGAACTCAAGCGTATGGAGGAAATGGCCCGCACCAATCAACTGGTCGAGGTCACGGCCATTCAGCCGATTCTCGATCAGATCGTCGCCGATCCGTCCGTGATCAACCTAACCCGCGCCCGCGCCCAACGTTTGCTGGCGCGCGCCGGAGTTCACTGATCGTTTATGCGCGGGGATTCTCCGCCTGTAGAGACGGGGCTTGCCCCGTCCCCGGAGACGCAGCAAGCCGCGTCTCTACGGGAAACCAGATGCCCCTTTACGGCTGGGCATTGCATCCGACTTTTTCCGCCGCCGCAATGGGCCCACTGCCCAAAATCCCCCTTGACTTAAGCTCCGCACCCTCGCAGACTCAAACCAGTCCGGGAGAAGCATATGGCGATCGCAAGACTCGGAAAGATGCTGGCAATGTGGGCCGTGCTCGCAGCGGCGTTTCTGGTGGTCTCGGCGTCGGCCGAGTCGAAGGCGCGCATCGTCCGCTTGAGCGAAGTGCAGGGCACGGTGCGGATCGACCGCGCCGCCGGCGACGGTTTTGATAAAGCCTTTCTCAACCTGCCGGTGATCGAGGGCTCGCGCGTGAAGACGGGCAAAGATGGCCGCGCGGAAGTGGAATTCGAAGATGGCAGCGCGCTTCGCCTTGCTCCCGACAGTGAAGTGGACTTCATTCATCTTGCGCTCGGTGACGATGGCCAGAAGCTAAGCACCGTGCAACTTGTCTCCGGCACCGTCTACGCGGATCTTCACCCGAAAAAGGCTGGCCAGAAAACGGGCGACCAGTTCCTGCTGAATTTTTCCCACGAGTCCGTCACCGTGCCCGAAGCCACGCACTTCCGCGTGGAACTCGACGACGCTAGGGCGACCGTGGCCGTATTCAAAGGCAAATTGAGCGCGACCACGCCGTCCGGACAGTTTGACGTCGCCGAGAAGCACAGCGCAACCATCGAACTTGCGAATGACGACCTTGCGAATGGCGATCCCGCCAAGCCCGCGAAGAAAGACACTTTCGTGATCGCCAGGAATTACGAAGCGGATCCCTCCGACGCTTGGGATCGCCAGCAGACCGACTATCACGATCGCTACGCTTCCGCCGGCGGCTCTGGCATTTCGTCGCCGTATGGTTACGGCATGAGCGACCTGAATTATTACGGCAACTTCATGATCGTGCCCGGCTACGGCAACGTCTGGCAGCCCTACTTTATCGGCGCCAACTGGAGCCCGTTCCAGGATGGCGGCTGGGCCTTCTATCCCGGTGCTGGCTACATGTGGGTGTCGGGCTATCCGTGGGGC
Source organism: Terriglobales bacterium (assembly GCA_050018355.1). Classification (GTDB taxonomy): domain Bacteria; phylum Acidobacteriota; class Terriglobia; order Terriglobales; family Acidobacteriaceae; genus Acidiflorens. The sequence continues at coordinate 24,938 of JBEKAF010000043.1, forward strand.
TGGATGCCCTACAATTACGGCAACTGGGCCTTCGCTCCCGGCTTCGGTTGGATCTGGCAGCCGGGCAATTGGAATTCGTGGAATGCGCTTCCGCTGATGGTGAATGCGCCGGTCAGAACGAAAGTGCCGACAGCGCCCGTGAGCGGGCATCAGACAGTGATGGTGGGACTCGGCCTCGCGGCAAACCCGGCCACGGGAGCGCCGCGTCGCCTGACCATCAATCCTGGCTCCGCCGGCTTCGGAGTGCCGCGCGGATCGGTGCGCCACCTCGATCGCCTCTCGAAAACAATGGAGCGGACTTCTCGCCCCGTCGTAGTCGCGACGGTTCGGCCAGTTCCGGCCACGGCGCCGGCAACCGGCTTCGGCACGAGTCCAATGACGTCCACGGGTGGGGCTCCGACGGGTGCGCCGCACCGGTCGGCCGCGCCGCCGCCGCCACCGCGTCCTCACTGAAACAGAAAATTATTTCTGAAAAAAAAGGCGGCCCCAAAATTGGCCGCCTTTTTTCTTCACCGCACTCTTGTTCTTACTCCACAATTATTCCCGCGTAACCAACCACTGACTCGTAATCGCCGGAGACATCGCCCGAAGTTGCATACTTGACCAGCGTGGCTGAAGTCGCTCCCAGAAGCTTGGCTGCAGTGAGCATGACAATCGTTGGCCCGAACCCGCACATGGTGATGTCTTCGTTCATCACCACCTCCCAGAGTCCGCGCGCATCCATGGCCAACACGCGTTCGATTGCTTTGTGGTCTTTGACGCGAGTGATCGCGTCGGACTCGTAGTGGTTCATGTCGCTGGAGGCGATGATCAGGACTTTCTCTTCTCGATCTTCTTCTTGACCTTCCTCTTGACGACCGGCAATCACATCCGCCAGTGCTTCGCCCAATCCACGGAGCACATCAAAGTCGCTGGTGCCGATGACGATCGGGACTAGATTCAATTCCGGCTGTTGCGCCTGCAGGAAAGGAAGCTGTACTTCGATGGCGTGTTCGGCGCGGTGCGCGGCGCTGTCCTCTTGCAGCGCAGGGAAACGACGCAGCAACCGAGCGCCCATTTCCGCGTCCGCCGCTACCTCACCGAGCGGAGTCTGCCAAGTTGTATTGGCCATGACCGCAAGCGCACGTCCCTTGCCCGTGTGATTAGGGCAAAGAATCACGCAGCGCTCGGGGATTTCCAGGCGCGAATACACAGCGCCTGCGACACCGCCCGAGTAGATGTATCCCGCATGGGGAGCGACGCATCCGATGGCGGCGATGCGGCCGGTCTTGACGGGAGAAGTGTAGTCTCGAATTTCGCGCAGCAATTCTTCCGCGCGGCCCGGATAAAACCTGCCGGCGACGGCGGGAGTTCGTACAGCGGAAGTCATCAGTGGCCTCCTCGCGGAGACGTGTGGCGCGGGCACTCTTGCCCGCGAAAAGTCAGTTCGCGAAAATCCTGCCTGCGAAAATTATGAACTGCCGTCGCGCAGCGCGCGGAACAAAGCGGCGGTTCTTTCCAGCGGCAGCGCTTCGGCCCGGATCGCAGGTTTCACGCCGCTTTTCGCCAAAGCGGCACGCAGCGCATCTTCATCGTACCGCGTTTTCAGATTATTCCAGAGAGTTTTGCGTTTCTGCCCAAAGCAAAGTTTCAGAAACGCAATAAACTCGGCCTCGGAAACCCGAAGCGACTCCAGCCGCGGCTTGATCGTAATGCGAACCACGCTCGAATGAACCTTGGGAGGTGGAGAAAACGCTCCTGGCGGAAGCGTGAAGAGTAGCTCGACCCGGCCGTACAGTTGCGCCGTCGCCGAAAGCAAGCCATAGTCGCGGTTTCCAGCCGAGGCCGCCAGGCGATCGGCAACTTCTTTCTGCACCATGATGACAATGGTCGAAAAGTAACGGTGATACTCCAGCAGCCGCAGCAGAATATCGGAGGTAATGTAGTACGGCAGGTTGCCGATGACGCGGGCCGGTTCGGGCGCGAAGTTCAGGCCGGTGCGAAGGCTGCCAGGCTTCGCCCCGAAGACGGTATCCAGTTCGATCGTCAGGATATCGCCTTCGATGATTTCAACATTGGGTTGCATGGAGAATTTCATCCGGAGCTGCGCCGAAAGGACGCGGTCCAATTCCACTGCGATCAGCCGCCGCGCTTTCCGTGCCAGCAAATCCGTGATGGCGCCGCGGCCAGGGCCGATCTCAAGCACCGTGGCGTGCGAAACATCGCCCAGGGCCTCTACAATGCGCAGAGCCGCCGGTTCGCTCGCCAGGAAATGCTGTCCCAGTTTGGGCTTGCGGGAAATCGTTTGTACGGTAGCGCCCCTGGGCACGTTGACCCTCTTTCTTTCCGGCATTAGACTGGCGGAGTTCTCTTCCTGTGCGTCTTGCTCATGGCCGCGCAGCGGAGAGACGCGGCTTGCCGCGTCTCTACAGAATCTTAATCATAACGTGAGCGAGGCATATCGAGTTCTGGCTCAGGAGGCTTCTTCCTCATGCATATCGCTTTCGCAGCATCCGAGTGCGTTCCATTTTCCAAGACTGGCGGACTGGCCGACGTGGTCGGCGCCTTGCCGCGCGCACTGGCCAGCCTGGGACATCAGGTGAGCGTGTATGTTCCGCGCTATCGCCAAACCAAACTGGCCGATCCGCAAACGGTCGTGCGTAGCATCACCATCCCTTTCGACGACAAGTATCGCTTCTGCTCGGTGGTGACGGCGGGGAGCGGCGCCGGGGTTCGATTTTATTTTGTGGATTATCCGCCGTACTTTGACCGGGAGGCGCTCTACGGAGGTCCGGGCGGCGACTATCCGGACAACGCCGAGCGCTTCGCTCTGTTTTCGCGGGCGGTGCTCGAAGCCTCCAAGGTGCTGGGCGTGCCGCATGTGTTCCATTGCCACGACTGGCAGTCCGCGCTCGTGCCGGTGATGCTCCGCACGCTCTACGCCGAGGATCCCGCGTTTCGCGAGGTCGCCACCGTTTTCACCATCCACAACATGGGATACCAGGGTTTGTTCCCGCCCGATACTTTGCCGCTGCTGACGCTGCCCTGGGATTTGCTCACGATCTCGAAGATGGAATTTTTCGGCCAGGTGAATTTTCTGAAGGGCGCCCTCGTGTTCTCCGACTTCGTCACCACGGTCAGCAAGAAATACAGTCAGGAGATCCAGACCACCGAATATGGATTTGGCCTGGACGGCGTGCTGCGTAATCGCGCGGCGACCGTGACCGGCATCCTGAACGGCGTGGATTACGACGAGTGGAGCCCGCAGACCGACAAATTCACCGTCGCGAAGTATTCGCCGCAGGATCTGAGCGGCAAACTCAGATGCAAGCAGGACTTGCTGCATGCTTTCGGAGTCGCGAACGCCGACGCCAAAGTGCCGGTGATCGGCATCGTTTCGCGGTTCGCCGCGCAGAAGGGCTTCGACCTGATTGCGCAGATCATGGACCGGCTGGCGCGCGAAGAGATAATCGTGGTCGCGTTGGGAACGGGCGACAAGCCGTACGAAGAAATGTTCCGGCGCCTCAACAAGCAGTTCCCGAATAAGATTGCAGTCAAGGTCGCCTACGACAATACCATCGCACACAAAATTGAAGCGGGTGCGGACATGTTCCTGATACCTTCCCGGTACGAGCCCTGCGGGTTGAACCAGATTTACAGCCTGAAGTACGGGACGGTTCCAATCGTGCGCGCGACCGGCGGCCTTGACGACACCATCGAGCCTTGGGACGCGCGCACCGGCAGGGGCACGGGCTTCAAGTTCTCCGACTACACGGGCGAAGCGCTGCTCGCGACGGTCAAACAAGCATTGCTCGCCTACCGTGATCCGTCGTCGTGGCAGACGCTGATGCGCAACGGGATGAGCCGCGATTTTTCCTGGGGCGCGTCGGCGCGCGAGTACGGCAAGATCTACGATCGTGCGCGACAGGCGCGGGCCAGCGCGGACGCAGTCGCAGTAGCGGACTTGAAAAAAGTGCCGGTGCTGGGTTAGCGAGCCGCGCATCGCGGGCAAAAATGCCCGCGCCAGTGATACGAACTATGGGGTGCTGCCCCATAAGCGCTGACTTAGGGCAGAATTCCTTCCGCATACCCGTGATCCGGGCACAATCCCGAGAGGCCTCGCTAATCGACTGCGAAGGGGGGCACTTCTACGAGACGGCGGCTACACGGCCAAGTGGCCGGACACGACCACCCCTCAGCCTCCGCGCATTCTGTGCGCAATGTGTCTGAGCCAGACGGTTGGCAATGATGGTGTATACCGAAGAATTAAAAACCAGGCCGATGTGCGTGCCTGAAACTTGGAAATCGGCATCTGGGTTGTCTGTCTTGCAATACCGCCAATCAACCACTCCGTCATGGGGGGTGTAAACCGCAGTTTCGACAACCGACGGAGGCACGCTGCGCTGCAGGGAATCCACAAAATCGCAGGTGCAATGCCCGGTGTAGCAAGCGGGAAGCACTCCAGTGCCGTGCTCTTTCAGGATACGCCGGCGGACCGTTTCGGCTGCGCGCAGGATGCTGGAGTGAGCCACTGTGCCGCGGAACGGCGCGCCCAGCGTGATGACGGAAGCGATGTCCTGTGGCCGTTGCCCCGCGATCGAACGGGCGATAACGCCTCCCAAACTGTGGCCGATCAGATGGATCCTGCGGCCGGTCTTGGCAAGCGCCTTCTCTATGGTTTCATTTAGGCAGCGTTTAATCAGGAGGTTGGGGCACTCTGCGTTCCAACGGATGCCGGAAAAGAAGGCTTCGTACCCTATCCGTCCCAGCCATTTACGCAGCGGGAATAAGTAATGATCGGGACACAGGAAGCCGGGGATGAGGACCACTCCTGAACCGTCGCCGTGAGGTGTTCCTAGTCCGTAATAGATGGGCGCGGCATGCAGCAGAGCTAATTCGACCGCAAACAGCACTTCGCTCAAAATGGGGAGATTAGCTTCCTGATACTCCCGAGTGAGAACAGTGGGGCCCCGATCCTCAGAGCGAACGTTCGTTTTTCTCATTGACCCTGCTGTCTTGTTGTTGGCGCCCTAGCGGCCCTTGGTCCAGACCGTCTCACTTTAGCGGGCGGACTAAGAGAAACGTACTTCAGATGAACTGACTTAGTTCAGGGGACCTGAAAGAGGAGAGGAAGTGCTCACTCAATACAACACTACGCTGAATCCTCTCGCGTGTCCAATTTGGAGGTGACCGCTTGCGGCAACTCTCGATCCCAAGGCACGTATTCTCGCGGTACACTTCTGCAAGGCATTTCGGACTCCGATGAGCACCTCCTCCCCGCGCACCATTTTTCACGTCGATATGGACGCCTTCTTCGTGTCCGTCGAGGAATTGTTTGACCCATCGCTGAAAGGCAAGCCGGTGGTGGTGGGAGGGCAGCAGGACGAACGGGGCGTGGTCTCGGCCGCATCCTATGCGGCGCGGAAGTTTGGCGTGCACTCGGCCATGCCGCTGCGGACGGCGGCGAAACTTTGTCCGCAGGCGATTTTTGTGAACGGGCATCCGGAGCGCTATCGCGAGTATTCCGAAAAAGTGCACGAAGTGCTCGGCCACTTTTCTCCGCTGGTGGAGATGGCTTCGGTGGACGAGGCTTATCTCGACATGACCGGAACCGAGCGCCTGCACGGCCGGCCGCTGCGTTCGGCGCATCAGCTTCATGCGGCGATGAAGTCGGCGACGCAATTGAACTGCTCGATCGGGATCGGCACATCGCGGCTAATCGCGAAGGTTTCCTCCGCCAAAGCCAAACCGAACGGGGTGCTCTGGGTGCTGCCCGGAGAGGAGGCGAAGTTTCTGGCGCCGCTCGCCGTCGGCGACATCCCCGGCGTAGGCAAGGTGATGGAGCAGAAGCTGCATGCGATCGGCATTCAGAAAGTGGGCGACCTCGCGCGCCTCGAGGACCGCGATCTGGAACACCGCTTCGGAAAATGGGGGCTCGCGCTGGCAGGGAAGTCGCGGGGTGAGGATGCAGGTGGATGGTTCGACAACGAAGTGGGAGAAACCATCGATCCCAAATCGATCAGCCACGAGCACACCTTCGACGAGGACACGGGCGATGCCGAGCGCTTGCAGTCCACGCTGATGCGGCTCAGCGAGATGGTGGGACGGCGGCTGCGCGAGGGCGGATATTTTGCGCGCACCCTCCAGCTGAAATTGCGCTACAAAGATTTCACGACCATCACGCGAGCGCATTCTCTGGAGCAGCCGACGCAGATGGACAACCAGATTTTTGAGCAGGCGCGGCGTTTGTTTTTCGACAACTGGAAGCCGGGCGCGCCGGTGCGATTGCTGGGAGTGCAAGCGTCGAATTTCGAATCGGGCTCAATCCAGCTCGATCTGCTGGAGCCTTCGCGGCACGAGCGTTGGCAGAAAGCCCTGGCGGCCGCGGATCATCTGCGCGACAAGTTTGGGGAAGCGACGATCGGCCTCGCGAGGGGGATGAAAGGCGGATTCCGCGAGCGCACGCACGAAAATCCGGTGGGCCTGCCGGGCAAGCGTGGCCAAGACAAGAGTGCCCAAAAGAAGAGTGGCCAAAAGAAAAGCGACTAAAGAAGCCGTGAAACTTCTGGGCTGCTCAGCAGTCAGACACAGCTGGCGTGATGGCACGTTGTGGCTGTGATCTCACGGACGACCCTACGAAATATATTCCCGAATGTAGTCGTCACGCGAAGTGGCGAGCTGTTGAGCGTCGCCATCGAAGATGACCTTGGCGTCGCGCAGGATCAGAAAGCTCATGGGCACTTCGCAATGCTGGCCTTTGGGTAGAACGACCATCTGGTTGGTGGCCTTATCGAACTGGTGAGTCGCCATGGTGAAGGCGTCCTGAAGGCGATGGGTCGCCATGAGGGCGCTGGTTTTGTAGACGTCACGTTGCTTCACGATGAGTTCGACGATGGTGTTCGAGGTTACCGGATCGAGTCCGCCGGTAGGCGAGTCGTAGAGCAGCACCTCGGGCTCGGTGATGATGGCGCGGGCGATGGCCACGCGCCGTCGCATGCCACCCGAGAGTTCGGACGGAAACATGTCGTAGGTTTGTTCCAATTCCACGAAGCGCAGCACCTCGCGGACCCGCCGCTCGATTTCCGCTACGGAGATATGCTCTTCCATCAGGCGGAAACCGACGTTTTCGTACACTTTGAGCGAGTCGAAGAGCGCGCTTTCCTGGAACACGATGCCCACGCGCCGGCGCAGTTCGAACAGTTCCTGTTCCGACATGCGCGTGATTTCCTCTCCCAGCACGAAGATGCGGCCGCTATCGGGCCGCAGCAGCCCTATGGCAAGCTTGAGCAGTGTGCTCTTGCCCGACCCGGCGACGCCGAACAGCGCTTTGGTTTCGCCGTGCGGCAGTTGGAACGAAATGCCGTCGAGCACGACGTTTTCATCGAACGCGATCGAAACGTTGTCGAACTCGATGGCGTAGCCAGATGGACTTGCCACCGCAGCAGCCGGATTTTCGCTGGGCAGAGTGGGGGCCGGCATGCCTTACCTGTAACCGAAGATTGCGAAGATCAACTTGGTAACGAAGAAATCCACGATCAGAATCAACACTGAAGAAGCGACCACGGCCTGAGTGGTCGAACGGCCCACCCCCTGCGTGCCGCCCCGCGTGGACATGCCGTAATAGCAGCCCACGGTGGCGATGATGAACCCGAACAGCACCGGCTTGATGAGGCCGGTGAAGACGTCGCGGAAGACAAGGGTCTGCCACACGGAGGTCCAATACTGCTGCGTGTCGAGCCCGAACAGCAGATGTGCGACCCCATAGCCGCCGATCAGCCCAAGCAGGTCGGCGATGATGGTCAGGAAAAACAGCATGAAGGCGGTGGCCCCCACTCGTGGCGTAATCAGCTTCTTGGTGGGGTCGGTGCCCAGGGCACGCATGGCATCAATCTGTTCGGTCACGATCATCGAGCCCAGTTCGCTGGCCATGCCGGAGGCGTTCCGCCCGGCCACCATCAGCCCGGTGATAAGGGGACCCAGTTCGGTGACCATGCCGATCGACACGAGTTGGCCGATGAGAGTGACCCCGCCGAATCGTTGCAACGTGCTGGCTGAGTTCAGCGCCAACAGCGCACCGACGGAGAGTCCCGTCAGAATCACAATCGGCAGGGAGCCGACGCCGACCAGATCCGCCTGCTGCAGCATGTCGCCCATGTACAGGGGACGGCGGAAGAAGTTCGCCAGGGATTGCGCCGACAGCAGGGTGTATTCCTGAACCGCCAGCGCAAAGTCTTTAGCGACTTCAATGGGCGAAATCAGTTCGAGTTCGAACGCCATGTCTGCTCAGGGAACTATAGCAGAGCGGAAACAAGGTTGGAGTCGCAAACCGTTTCCGGAGGGATTGGCCGCCGCGCGGAAGACCTGGACATCATTGCTTTCCCGTAGAGCCGCGGCTTGCCGCGTCTCCGTAGAAGGGGCAAGCCCCGTCCCTACAGGCGGAAGAACGAGCTGACTACTCGCGATTCTTCTTCTTGATCTCGATGGCCAGCCGTTTGATTTTCTGATTCAGCGTGGAGAGCGGGACGTGGAAGCTTTCCGCCGCTTCGGTCTGGTTCCAGCCGCACTTCTCCAGCATGTCGATGATGATCCGCCGTTCGCAGTCTTCCATGATGCCGAATAGCGTGGCTCCCGCATTCGCGTCCAAAGCCGGAACCGAGCTGCCCCGGCCCACAATGTGGTTGGGCAGCAGATCGAGCCCAATGTCGGTGTCGGAAGATAGCACCACGGCGCGTTCGATCGTGTTCTCCAGTTCGCGGACGTTGCCGGGCCAGGAGTAGCTCACCAGCGGGCGCAACGCCTCGGTAGTAATGCGGCGCCGGGGCCGTTCATTCTCCTCGGAATACTTTTGGAGGAAGTGCTGCACCAGCAGCGGAATATCTTCGCGGCGCTGGCGCAGCGGCGGCAGATCGAGACTGATTACGTTGAGGCGGTAGAACAGATCTTCGCGGAAGCGGCCTTCTTTCACCATTTGGCGAAGATCCACGTTGGTGGCGGCGATGATGCGCACATCCACTTGAATTTCCTGCACGCCGCCCAGATGCATGAACTTGCGGTCCTGCAACACGCGCAGAATCTTGCTCTGCGTGTCCATGTTCATGGTGCCGATCTCGTCGAGAAAGAGCGTGCCCCGGTCGGCAACTTCGAACAGCCCCTTCTTCGACGCAACCGCGCTGGTAAAGGCGCCTTTGACGT
>JBEKAF010000044.1:0-33640 GCA_050018355.1 Terriglobales bacterium
CGTGTACCGTTCAAACCCGCTCAGCGCCGCCAGTGTCCGCTGTTTCATTCGCAAGCCCTCCGATGCTCTCCTCAATCTATCCTCAACACCGGTGGAAAATGGAGAGCTTAATCAGAGTCTCCCTAGGTCCGGGTTGACTGCCCAGGGTGTACTCAAGCGCCAGCGCGATAACGCCACATTGTTCTCGGTGTCGTTATAGCCCACGGCCAGGCCAGTCACCCTTTGCTTTGACGTGGAAAAGAATCCCGGAGCACCGGTCGGACTCGCCCGAAATCGTTTTAACTGTTTTCACCAATATCTTGGTTCGGTGACAACCCACGCCCGGCTAGCCCGTGACCTGTCTCTGCCCTATTTCATTTTCTCAACCTTCCAGACAGGGCGTGCCTCGCAGAAACTCCTTACTCAGCAATGCCCACTCTGACGCGGAACGTCTTTGGTATAAAGAAAAAAGTCATTAGAGCCCCGATCATCAAAATTCCTGCAATGATATACAAGGCAGCAGATCGATTGGAAGAAACAAGTCGCGCCCATATTGGAATGTTTGGCCCACAATAACCGCCCAAGTTGCCCACCGAGTTCACAATACCAATACCGGCTGCAGCGGCAGTTCCAGCCAAGAATGCCGACGGTAACGGCCAGAACAATGGCATGGACCCAATAACCCCAAGGGTACCTACGGACAAAAATATGATGGCCAGAACAGGAGTTGATGCAAATACCCCGCTCAAAACCAAACCAATAGCTCCAGCCGTAACGTTCAATACATAATGCAGTCGCCGCTCTCCTGTCTTATCTGAATGATGGCTTAGTATGATCATGCCAATAACGGCTGCACCATATGGTATGGCAGTAATCATGCCAACTTTGAAATAACCCTTTATACCAAACGCCTTCACAATCGTCGGTAGCCAGAAAGCAATGCCGTACAAGCCAATCATCAAGGTGAAATAGATCGCGCATAACACCCATACTTTACCGCTTTTGAAGGCATCGATCAGTTTATGTTCAGTTTTGTGCTTATCTTCTGCCACAAGATTCTGTGCCAGCAACGCTTTTTCCTCAATGGTAAGCCATTTGGATTCTTCAATGCTGCTGTTCAGATAATAAATTACCCAAATGCCAACGATAATAGAAGGAATGCCTTCAGCCAGGAATAACCACTGCCATCCAGATAATCTCATCGCGCCTGATAACAGATCCATGATCGAGCCGGATATGGGATTACCGATTACCCCGGAAACTGCAATAGCCGCTACAAACCAGGCGGTTCGTGTTGCTCGAAGTCTTGAGGGATACCACAAGGTTAGATAAAAAATGACCCCTGGGAAAAAACCGGCTTCTGCTATGCCCAGAAGACAACGCATAGCATAGAATGACCATGCACCTTTTACAAAGATCATGCACGTGGATATAACGCCCCAGGAAATCATGATCCTGGCAATCCACATGCGTGCCCCAAACTTTTTTAGCAGTACATTGCTAGGAACTTCAAAAAAGAAATACCCTATAAAGAAGATACCAGCCCCCGTCGCGAAAGCCGCATCACTTAGAGACAAGTCTTTAAGCATCTGCAGCTTTGCAAAACCAACATTTACCCTGTCGAGATATGCAAGAATGTAACAGAGAAAAAGGAATGGAATTAAACGCAAGTCAACCTTGCGGTACGTCTGCGTCTCAAGGCTGCTGTCGGGTTTCATGCTACTCACCTCCGTTGTCCGGGAGCGGGAATTTCCTTTCTGATCTCGAAAACGGAACCATGATAGTACACCCGTCTCGCCCGTTCGCGACATCGTGAAACGATTTGTCATCGGGAGCACTCCCGACGGTCTGCCGTCCACACCAGCACAGCCCAAAATTGCCCCATTTGTGGGCTACTTTTGCAACACCTCTCCCTACCTCAACCAGCTGATAGACGGATTCCGCTGCTGACTGGACCACGATCCACCTACCCCGTCGGTATTGGTAGCAGCGCGATCCGGCCCAGGAGGTTCCGAACCGCCGCCGGTTCAGATGTCCTTCCGCCAGAAAAGGGCAGTAATAGCGGGCATGTTTCACCAGCCGTCCTCCGGTCTTCACCAGCCGTTGCTGTAAACTCGTCAGCGACCAGTGCTCACAATTCGTGCTAGTGTGTTCGCCCGAAGGCGGCCCGGACCCGCAAGAGTTCATGACGAATCCAATCTGGAAGACCGCCAAAACCTACGCCGACGCCCCGCACGAATACGTGCTCCGCCTGGACTGCCCGGTAACCTTCAAGCTCTACGAGGAGCGGATCCGCGATTCCGACGTCGCTGCGCGGCCCCACCGCCACCTACCGCTACTACTACGAGGGCGGCTACAAATACTGGATCATCGGGCCAACCAGGGTCGCTTTTTCCGACATGGAGAGGCAACTTGTCACTGTCTCCATGTCGGCCTCATGCTCGCGAAATGCCCCGCTAATCAGCACCTTCCCTTTCTCGGTGAGGTGCACAATTCTGGCACGTCGATCCGTGGCATCTGGCGCGCGGCGGACCAGACCCTTCCTCTCGAGACGGTCTATGGCAGCGGTGGCAGAGCCGCTGGTCAGCGATACCCTCGCACCCAGGGCATTTACCGGCAGCGGCCGCGGCATTTACGACCGAGCAGAGAGCAACACAGTTTCCAGCAGCGCCGGAGCGAGTGCTGGAATAGAATAGCGCTCGGCGAGTGAGCGGCTATGAGCACTGCGACCCAGGTCTGGGAAAATTGGCAACGCCAAACGGTTGACGGAAAGTTTCCGCTGCTGCACGGACTGGGAGGCTCAGAGCAAAGCGCCGTGTTCTTGACGGAGCGTAGCGGGCGGGAGCCTCTGCAAGCTGCAATCAAGCTCATCCCGGCGGCGGGACGCGACGACGATGCTCAACTAGCCAGCTGGGCTGCAGCAGCGAAGCTTGATCACCCGCACCTGCTCCGTCTCTTTGAATCCGGCCGCTGCGAGCTGGACGGCGCAAGGTATCTCTATGTCGTGATGGAGTACGCCGAGGAGGATCTGTCGCAGATTCTTCCGCAACGTCCGCTTTCGCCCGCCGAAGCTTCTGCCTTGCTTCAGCCCACGGTTGAAGTTCTTGGATATCTCCATCAGGCGGGTTTCGTGCACGGGCGTATCAAGCCATCCAACATTCTGGCGGTCGACAACCAGTTGAAGATTTCCGCGGACGGACTCTTCAAAAAGGGAGAGCGGGTGGGAACGCGCCCGCTTACCGTCTACGACGCGCCTGAGGTCTCGACTGCGGGCCTGTCGCCCGAAGCCGACGTGTGGTCCCTGGGCGTTACGCTGGTCGCAACCCTGACGCAGTACGCGCCCGATTTCACAAACTCGAATCCGCCCCAGGCCATCGTGCCCGAGACAGTTCCGCAACCTTTCCGCGAGATTGCCCGCAGGTGCCTGATTGTCGACCCGCGGCAGCGCGGCACGGTCGCGGAGCTTCAAATGCGGTTGCGGACTCCGGCGCCGCCAGCTCCAGGGAAAGTTGAAATGCAGGCGGAGAAGGAGCATTCCAGGCGGCGCATGGTCCTACCCGCGGTGATTGTGATCGTGTTGCTGGCGGTGTTGGGCGTGCGGGCGTTCCTGACGCGCCGGCCTCCGGTTCCGCCCGCCGATCGCACCGCCCAGCCTGCATCTGGCGTCGCCGCCAAGCCTTCGCCGCCACCGTTCTTGGAAACGCAAAATCAGACAAAAGGAACGGTCCACGGCAAGGTTTCGCGGCAGGTCGTGCCCAATGTGCCGCAGAGCGCACGGAACACAATTACCGGTAAGGTCAAAGTGAACGTTCAAGTCTCGGTCGATCCGTCGGGGAAGGTTTCTGAAGCAAAGCTCGTCTCTCACGTAGAGAGCAAGTACTTCGCGAGGCTGGCTCTGGAATCGGCACGGCAGTGGAGCTTCACTCCCGCGCAAGTGGACGGTCAGGCGGTTGCCAGTGAATGGACCCTTCGATTTCAGTTCGGAAGGGTCGGCACACAGGTGTTTCCGACCGAGGTTCGTCCTTAGAGAACCAAGCCCCTTAACGGTACCGAGCACGAGCTCATAGTGACGTTTTCCAGTCAGCCGCCCCCCACCATTCGCCATTTTTGCCCCCCTCAAGAATTCAATCTATTCTAACAAGTCCTTTATTATCAATGCGATGCTGTTTGAAATCAAAAGCTGGGGATCTTCTTTTCAAAAGTTAAGTCCTTTCGAATCAATGCCGCCATTCTGAAGATCTTTGAAAAAAATCGCGGTAAGGCCGAAGCTGGACCATCTGGGGAGACAGAGAGGCAGAGACTTTTGAGCTTGCCACAGCCGTGGCAGCCCGCTGCCCACGACCGGGCATGACCTCGATTTCCAGCTATGGTAAACAAGTTAGTCTCGAACGGGAGACGCGCGGCGCTGGGATCGTGCCAGCCACCAGCCCGCCGAGAATGGTTAACACTAGCGCAAGCTTCTTGGTCATCTGATTGTCTCCTTAGTGGTTTGGTACGAAATGCAAAAGTCTGTGGGACCTCAAATTCTGCGTGACAGTTTCCAGTCAAAAAAAGATCTCATCTGTTACGCGCCTTGCTCCACAAGTGCGTTATGGGTTTCCGTAGATGTTTTATGGGTTTCCGTCGATTACTCCACTGCGTCCATGGCCGCCTGCTCAATCGCTGCTGGCCTGGGTTTGGTATAGCGCAGCGTGGAACTTCCGGATTTGTGACCAGCCCAAGCCCCTAGCAGTTCTTAATGCCCAATCGCAGCGGGCACTTGTTCATAGGCGCTCTTCACGTGCTCCTCGGTTTCTCAGGCGCCGCCGTCGCGGGTGCGCCCGACGTCTGATTGTCTCCTTGGGATTTGGTACGAAATGCAAAAGTCTGCGGGAACCGCGTTGCTCTACAAATGCGTTATGGGTTTCCGTCGATGTTTTGCGGTTTTCCGTCGATTTACTTGACATTGATGGCGCCCTTAACCGTTTGTCTCACCCCAGGGGGCAGGCCCAAACCAGATCTTCCGTGGGTTTATTATGTGTGTTCCAAAGCGAGGAGAGTGCAATGGCAGACCAGGGTGCGGGACGTAAGGCAGCGCCTACTCGGAAGCTGAAAAAGGAACAGAGTGTGTCTGCGCCATCAACTCCGCAAGCGGGAACACAGCCGAGGATTGGTGATCTCAACGTTCGGTCGCACTTAGAAAAGGGCATATCGGAGCTTCAGGGGCTGCACAAGTTGTTGCTGTTCAGCGATGTAGACCCGGATGTTCTGGCGGATTTCCGGGACGCTTTAAATCGAGTCAGGAATACCGCATGGGCCACCCAGCAGTATGTCTTCCGCAAGGAGAACGATCAAGACTCGACCAGTGTGCTCTCGCTCTTAGCCGGAGAACGTATTCGTGCTGCCTACCAGCTTTGCCAAGCTCTGGCCGATGATTTGAAAGAAACCGACGTTGAATTTCAACGAGGCAGCCTTGTTCAACTTCACGAGGTCACGAAGACTTTGACACAGAGACTAAAAGGCGTCATCGACAAACTATGATGCAGCTTGAATCCTTCAAGCTACCGTGAGGCGAGCCACATCTGCGAGTGAGTAGCCTAGCAGTGCCGCCATGTGGCACGCAGGGGCACATCTCTAATGCTCGGTCTCCAAGACCGAGGTCTCGTCCCAGTTATCGGGCGGCACGGACACGCCCCAGATGTTTCGTGGCTCATCAAGTTCGATCCCGCAGTGCAGCGGGTCCTTAGGATCGATATAGACAACCCGAGCCGCAGCACGCTTATCCGTCAGGTAGACGTGAATCGAGATTCTCATTCCACTGCTCAACCCAACTGCGGCTGCGATCAATGCTCCGTGAAGGTTGACGACGATGGTCTCGCCATCGCAAGTCCGACTCTCAGCGCCACCCTCAACCGTGATAACCACCTTTAGAGGGACACGAGTACTTCGTCGGGACTCATGAAACGTCGCTGTGGAGGGCATGAGTGAAAGGATACATCCGGCGGACAGCCGATGAACATCGAAAGTTCGCCATGCTGGCCCCGAAGTGCCACCACAGTGGCACGCAGGAGCTATTCACCAAGTTTGGGACGGAGCCTAAGTTGGAATTGAGCAGTTTTCGGGGGAGGGCTGTTCCGAGAGCGTCCCATGACTCTAACCGGAGTCGGGGCGCTTTCGTTTTTCACACGGCGGTGCCGAACTGTGCTGGACATTTCTGTGAGACCTGCCTGATCTGCCCGCCTGCCGAAGTCTCGGCGAGGGTTTCGGCTCGGCACCTGCATGGCTCCGGAAACGCTCGTCTCTGGTAGTGGTGGAGTGTAGAACCTCGCTTTGGCATCAGGTTTGTGTCAAGCTGTGGGTATGGCAAAGAAACGCACCAAAGCCGACAGATTAGAGCGGCAGACTGAACAACTGGAAAAAAGGGTAGATCGCCATCCAGACGAGATCGAGAAAAAGCCATCAACACTCGCACCGAAGTCGGACGAGCCGACCGTCCTGATCCCGATTGAGCAGCAGATTCAGCAACGCGCCTACGAACTTTACGAGCAGCGCGGAAGGACCGACGGTCAAGATTTGAACGATTGGCTTAAGGCCGAGTGCGAGATAAAGGGCACGCAGGCGAACGCGGCAGCGGCATAGCTTCCGGCAGTCCTCAAGAGCGGTTGGTGGGTTGGCGGGGCTTGTCGCAGGTGAAGCTGGCTGTCCAAATGTGAACGCCCGTCCGATCTGCCATTATCTGCCTATGTGCGGGCGCTATCGACTTTCACGGAGAAAGCAGATTGTTGCAGAGCACTTCGCCAGCGTCTCGGGGGAGGAAGACTAGAGTCCCCGCTACAACATTGTCAATGATGTGGTTGGCAATATCATGCTCGTGATCGAACGCGAGCATATCGACATGATTGTGCTTTCGACGTGCGGCATCTCTGGGTGGCGCCCGATGGTGTTCGGCTCGATCGCGGAGAAGGTCGTCAAGCTCGTGCAATGTCCGCTCTTGTTTCTCGCTCCGTCGAACCGGGCGCAAATTGTGCAGCTTCCCCTCCGCAATCGAGGACTCATCTCATAGCCTTTATACGCCTTCGCATTTCACACTTCTGTTCAATACAGAACATGATTCTGATTAAAATAGCTCATTCCCCCATCAACATGCCGCATCCCATCCCCTTGACTTGAAAACTTGATTCGGAGGAGTTTCGTGTGCGGCCAGAAGCTGTTGTTCTCGTAGCGGCACTTCGCGGGGCAGTATTTCTCGAGGAGCCCGGTCAATGCTGCAGCGCCCCGCAGGTCTTAAGCCGTTCGACGTTAGCGGTGGCCTCCCCCACCGCCGCGGAATCCGCCACCTGAGTGAAAACCTCCGCCGCCGTGAAAACCTCTGCCACCAAATACTCCGAAGCCTCGAGCGCCGGCCATTCTAGGTCCAGAAAGAAAACCAGCCCCCGTGGAACCCGGCCCACGGTAGATGCCATGGGCGTAACTGTTGCTTGCGATGTAGGGCGAACGTGATCCCCAATCACGGTAATTGCTGAAGTGATGCAAGTAGCGCCCACCGCGTGCCGCCACTTCTTCCATTTGAAGACTGAGTGGGTCAGGAACTACCATTGACCCATGCCAGTCGATACCGAAACTCAAACATCTTCTTACACTCGCATCCGCGCCCCGCGCGGCAACACGCTTTCCTGCAAGGGATGGCAGCAGGAAGCGGCCATGCGCATGCTCATGAATAATCTTGACGAGGAAGTCGCCGAGCGGCCTCAGGATCTGGTCGTTTATGGCGGCACGGGCAAGGCGGCCCGCAATTGGGATTGCTACCACGCCATCGTCCGGTCGCTGAAGAATCTTGAGAACGACGAGACGCTGCTGGTGCAGTCGGGCAAGCCGGTGGGCGTGTTCAAAACTCACGAGTACGCGCCGCGCGTGCTGATTGCGAATTCGAATCTGGTCGGGCATTTTTCCAACTGGGAGAAGTTCAACGAACTGGACCGCGCCGGGCTGATGATGTACGGGCAGATGACGGCCGGATCGTGGATTTACATCGGCTCGCAGGGGATCGTGCAGGGCACCTACGAAACGTTCAACGCGGCGGGCGTCAAACATTTTGGCAGCGATCTTAGCGGGAAGCTGATCGTCTCGGGCGGCATGGGCGGCATGGGTGGCGCGCAGCCGCTGGCGGCAACCATGACTGGCGCGGCGTTTCTTGGGATTGACGTCGATCCCGAGCGCATTAAGAAGCGCCTCAAGACCGGCTACTGCGACTTCCTCGTGACCACGCTTGACGAGGCGCTGCGCATTCTGAAAAATGCCGTCCGCAAAAAAGAAAACGTTTCGGTCGGGCTGGTGGGCAATTGCGCGGACATTATTCCGGAACTCGCCGAACGCGGCGTGGTGCCGGATATTCTCACCGATCAGACCTCGGCGCACGATCCGCTGAACGGATATGTGCCCAACGGCATGACGTTCGAAGAGGCGCTCGAACTGCGCAAGCGCGACCCGCGGACTTATCAGGAACGGTCGCTCGACGCCATGGCGAAGCACGTTGAAGGCATGTTGCGACTGCAGAAGATGGGCTCAGTCACGTTCGACTACGGCAACAACATTCGCACGTTCGCGTTCCAGCGCGGCGTTAAGAATGCTTACGACTTTCCGGGATTCGTTCCGGCCTATATCCGTCCACTGTTTTGCGAAGGGCGCGGGCCGTTCCGGTGGGCCGCGCTTTCGGGCGAAGCTTCGGACATCGCCATAACCGACGATCTCGTGCTCGAACTTTTTCCTGAGAATCGCAGCTTGCGGCGCTGGATTGAACTTGCCCGCAAGCGCATCAAGTTTCAGGGACTGCCGGCTCGCATCTGCTGGCTGGGATATGGCGAGCGCGCGCGGTTCGGGCTGGCCATCAATGAACTAGTGAAGAAAGGGACGATCAAAGCTCCCGTCGTGATTGGACGCGATCACCTGGATTGCGGCTCGGTGGCGTCTCCGTTCCGCGAAACCGAAAGCATGAAAGATGGCTCGGACGCCGTGGCCGACTGGCCGCTGCTGAATGCGCTGGTGAATACGGCGGCGGGTGCCTCGTGGGTTTCGATCCACAACGGCGGCGGCGTGGGCATTGGCTACTCGCTGCACGCCGGGCAGGTCACGGTCGCCGACGGCACCGACATGATGGCCAAGCGCATCGAGCGCGTGCTGACGACCGATCCGGGCATGGGCGTGATTCGGCACGTGGACGCGGGCTATGAGGAGGCGAAGGAGTTTGCCGCGAAGACGGGCGTGAAGATCCCGATGGCGCGATCGTGAACATCCAACACGAAAAAGGAATGCGCAGGATGTCGGCACTTCTGCTGATCAACATCCGCCAACTTCTCACCCTGCGCTCGACGGCAGACGGCCCTAGACGCGGCGCCTCCTTTTCCGAACTTGGAATCATCCAAGACGCTGCCGTGCTCTGCCTTGGCGGCAAGATCGTCTCGGTTGGCACCACGGAAGACGCTCTGCGCGATCCGTGGCTCAAGAGGAATCGCAAGAAGGTCATCGAAATCGATTGTCGCGGACGCGTGGTCTTACCCGGCTTCGTCGATTCCCATACCCATCCGGTATTCACGCGTCCGCGGCTGGTGGATTTTGAGAAGCGGATTTCTGGCGCCAATTATGAAGAGATCGCCGAGGCTGGCGGAGGAATTCGCTCCAGCATTGACGGCGTGCGTAACGCCAGCAAAGCCGCGCTCACGCAGAAGGTTTTCACGGCGCTGGCAGATTTGGCTCGTCACGGGACAACGACCGTCGAGACCAAGTCCGGCTACGGCCTCAACCCGGAATCTGAACTGAAGTCGCTCGAAGCCATCCGCGCGGCTGCTCGAGAGTGGCCGGGCACTGTGGTTCCCACTTTTCTGGGAGCGCACGTGGTCCCGCCCGAGTATCGCGGACGTTCCCAGAAATATGTTGACCTCGTCTGCAACGAAATGATGCCCGCAGTTGCGAAGCGCAAGCTAGCCCAGTTCGTGGACGTGTTCTGTGATCGAGGAGCCTTCAGCGCAGAAGAAACCGCGCAGATTTTCGCGGTTGCGAAAGAACACCATCTCGCCGTCCGCGCACATATGGGGCAACTCAGCGAAACGCGACTCGGGCCGCTCCTTCGCTACCAGCCCGCATCTCTCGACCACATGGACCACGTAAACGATGCCGACTTGCCGGCCCTGGCCGAGAGTGACACGGTCGCAACTTTCGTCCCGGGGGCAAATTACTTTCTCGGCTTAGCGAGATATCCGAACGCGCGCCGGTTCATTGAATCCGGTGTAGCGGTCGCGCTGGCGACGGACTACAACCCGGGCTCTTCCCCAACCCTCAGCATGCCGATGGCGATGTCGCTGGCCTGCACGCATATGAAGATGTCACCCGCGGAGGCGATCGCAGCGGCGACGATCAACGGAGCATGGGCGCTTCGATTAGCCGGCCGCAAAGGCAGCGTGGAACCGGGCAAAGACGCCGACCTTGCGGTGTTTGACGTGAGTGACTATCGCGAAATCCCATACTGGTTTGGCGCAAATCGCTGCGCGCTGACGATCATGAATGGCGTGCCGGGCGGCCAGCTCTCTTCGTGAAAAAAGAAGGTGAGAAAGAACGTGAGGAAGAAAAGGCGCGGCGAAAATTGTCGGCAACCATTTTGAGCGAACGGCACAGGGTTGTTATAATTGAAGGTTGCGCACGGTCCCAGCGCATCGGCTGTTTTGCTTCGCGGCATCCCGCCCAGTGAGAGCGCCCAGTGCACGGCCAAATCGGCCGTCAGTCGATGTGCGGTGGAAGTGGCCAGGTAGCTCAGGTGGTAGAGCGCAGCCCTGAAAAGGCTGGCGTCGGCGGTTCAACTCCGTCCCTGGCCACCATTTATTTGTAGCTTAGAATCAATGGATTACGCTGATCTGTAATTATCCTCACACAAAACGCACACGTTTTCTGGTATCTTTCTGGCGACTAGGAATCCACCTCACGCGCGCTAGGAGCCGAAAGTGCCCAGGAACTTTCAGTTCGACACACGCCCCGAAGTCGATGTCATCGTCTATCGCCACCGAGCCGATTGCAGGTTTGTCCAAAAGGAAAAAGATGGCCGCTGCCGCTGCCCGAAGCATATTTATGTGCGTCTCACGCGTGCCCGCATCAGCGCCAAGACCAAATCCTGGGAGACAGCCCGCCAGCGGGCGAAAGAATGGGCGGACGACCACGACCCTGTAATTCTGCGAGAGCGGGCCCGGGAAGCCGACAATGCCATTACGCCCAAGCTGATCGAAGAAGCCTTCGACGAGTTTATCGCCAGCAAGCAAGCCGCTTCCTCCAACCCTGACGGTTACAAAACCACAGAATCGAAATACGGCACGATGAAAAGGCAACTCATGGATTTTCTCCACGTCCACGACCAGGGTAAGCCGGAGGCAGAGCGCGTACTGTATGTTCACCAGGTCACGTCCCCGTTGCTTAACAAGTGGATGGGCACCTGGAAATCCAAAACCTACTGGTCCAAGTCGAAGAAGCGCGACAACACCGTCGCCTTCTTTGATCATTGCATCGCGCAGAAATGGCTCAAGACAACGCTGGATAAGGATCGGGGCAACCCGGCTCGAGGCATGGCGAAAATCGTGGGCAAGAAGGACTCGAGCATCCCAACGCTGCCATTCACCCCCGCGCAATTCAAGGCCGTGCTGCGGGCCTGCACCACCTACGATCTTTCGCTGGCAACGGTGAACAAGGCGGAAGTTCGCGGCAAAGGCAGGCGGCTGCATGCGCTGTGTAACTTGATGCGTTGGAGTGGACTCGCCATTACCGATGCGGTGACACTGCAACGCTCGCGCTTGGGCAAAGACGATCGTCTGGTGCTCTACCGTACCAAGACCGGAAATCCGGTCACGGTGCTGCTCCCGCCGCAGATCGCAGACGAATTGCGCAGGGTTCCGCCTGGACCGGACGCACACCCCGATTATTTCTTTTGGTCAGGAAAGGGCAAAAGGAATAAAGCCGCCAGCACGTGGCAGAAGACGCTGCGCCGTTTATGGAAGCTGGTGGAACCTCCGCTCGATCTGCGAGACCGGGAGGGCAAACGCATCCGGCCCAAGTCGCACATGTTTAGAAATACCTTTGCCGTCGAACTTCTGAAGAAGCGGGTGAGCGTGGATCATGTTGCCATGCTGCTGGCTGACCATCCCGACACGGTGAAGGAACACTATTATCCCTGGGTGCCTGAGCTCCAGGATTTGCTGGAGAAAGAAGTAAAACGATCGTGGGATGAGGATGTCCCGATCATCTTGCCGGATGTCGACGACGCACTACAGAGGACGGTGGGACAGGCTTAATGAAAGGCAATGGCGATCCGAATCTAAACGCGTGGCAGAGTCTTCCAGTGGCGTTTCGAAAAACCCTTCCCCACCTCCGTCTGTAAATTGTTGATCCTGAGACTCCGAATCAAGCCGCCGAAGGCTTCGATAAACAGATGATCCCCGAACACTCTGCGCCAACAAGCACATTTGTTTCCGGATTGCAGATTCGGGAACGACTTAATTCCTAGACCCAAGGGCGTTTCTCAGTACTAATCGTCAGAGCGACGCTCAACCAGAGGGGACAGTCTGCTATGCCAACGCTAGCAGCTTTTGGCGGGGAGACCTGCGACAAAGAAACAAGACACTTCCCTGCAGGTGTTCGGTGGTGTGAATCGCGAAAACGCAGATCAGCAGCGGGAAGTCGGCTACGGTCCGGTCAACCTATGGATTGCAATGTCGCTCTTGAACCTCTTGAACGACACTGCTGAGGGCTCCGCTTCTTCGATACACTCAAAGCGGGAGATTCCTGCACGTGTTCCTTTCCTTGATCCTGATCTGCCTTCTCTGGGCTGGCCTACACATTTACGTTATCTCGCGGCTGCTCTCGATCCCATTCATCGCACACCACGTTCCGGCGCGGTTTTTGATTCCGGCGGTAATCCTGCTTGGGGCAAGTTACATCGTCTCGCGGGTGCTCGAACACTACTCTATTGACGGGATCTCGCACGTGCTTGAGATCGTCGGTGCCTACTGGGTGGGCGCATTCTTTCTGCTTTTTTCAACCTTCCTCGTCTTCGATCTCTGCACCGGTTTTGGTCTGTGGCTGCGTCCGCAGTTGCCTGCGCTACGCACGGTCGCGTTTATTCTCGCGCTGCTGATGGCGACCATAGCGCTGGTCCAAGCGCGGCGTTCCCCGGTGGTGACAGAGTACGAGGTTGTCCTCGATGGATTGCCCCGCGAGGCCGATGTAACGGTGCTTGTGGTGGCCAGCGACATGCATATGGGAGCCCTGCTCGGCCCTGGATGGGCGAGCGCACGCGCCGCTCAGTTTGAGTCGCTCCGGCCCGACCTCCTGCTGCTTGTGGGCGACGTTTTCGAAGGCGATGAGACGACCTATCCCGACTGGCTGCCTGTCCTGCAGCAGTTCCGCGCTTCGCACGGCGTGTACGTTGTGACGGGAAATCACGAGTTCTACGCCGGAGGCACGAAGATCATCGATCTCTTTCGCCGGGCGGGCTTCCACGTGCTGCGCGATGAAAGTATCGAACCAATCCCTGGGCTGATCCTGACTGGAGTTGATGACGTAGCTTTCCGGGGACGCGCGGCGCATGCGGCAATCTTGGGAAAGGCGCTGCGTCAGCGTCCCGCAGGCGCCAGCGTTCTGCTCTCGCACACGCCGCTGGAAACCCAACGAGCGGCCAGCGCCGGCATCGGACTCATGCTCTCTGGCCATACACACGAAGGGCAGATATGGCCGTTTACATATCTCGTGAAGCTCGCTTTCCCGATAATTTCGGGGCGTTATCGTGTGCAGGACATGACCGCCATTGTCTGCCGGGGCACCGGAACCTGGGGACCCCGCATGCGCCTCTTCAAACGAAGTGAACTGCTGCGCATTACAGTGCGCGCAAAGAGCTAAGGCCGTGACTCGTGAGCGGTAGCGCGTTTACGGGGAGTAATCCAGAGAATTGCGCGCAACCAGCGGCAATGAGCGCTTTGGGCTGTCGTAAGTGGACCTTTTTAGCAGTGGAAAATAATATCTTTCCGGAACAATTCGTTCTGCATTGCGTAGATACAGCTAGGAGGTTTGTCTGCGATGCAATTGCGTGTATGTTTCCAGCCGTTCTACTCTACAGTTCTTCTTCTGCTAGCTGCCATACCAGTATCCGCGCAAAGCAAGCCCAAATCAATTGATGCGTCTGCCGCTACGCCCCAGGCCGAGGTGCTCCTGCTTGGCACATACCACATGAACAATCCCGGCCTGGATCTGCACAACACAAAGGCCGACGACATGCTCACTCCCAAAAGACAGGCCGAAATCGAAGGGCTAACGAACGTGCTCGCGCGCTTTCGCCCTACCAAAATTGCCGTTGAGTGGGACGCTGGTGATCAGGCGGGGTTGGATCGCGTCTATGGAGAATATGTGGCCGGTCAACGCCAGCTTACGCGCGATGAACGTCAGCAGGTTGGTATGCGTCTGGCCAAGTCCGTTGGACTCAAGAAGATTTATGCCATCGACACCATGTGGGATTTCCCCTATGGTTCTTTGGTCAACTGGGCTAAAGCCAACGGTCGCTCAACCGAGTTGGAAGCCATTGACCGCATGGAAGCAGAACAAAGCCAGGCGGACGGAGAGTATTTGCTCGGCCACACCGTCCTGGAGATGTTTCGCCGCTTGAACTCTCCCGTATGGATAGTCGACAACGCGGCCATCTACGCTCGTTGGGGACACTTCGGCGACGACAACGATCCTGCCGGGGCGCGTCTGTTGACCCGCTGGTATGAGCGCAATACCTTCATACTCACCAGTCTTCTTGGCACCTTAGAGCCGGGCGACCGCGTTCTCGTCCTTTACGGCGCCGGCCATCAGACGTTGCTGCGCCGCTTCATCGCCGAAGATCCAACGCTCAAGCTACGCACGCTTGACGATCTGCTCGCCACCGTCAATTAGAGTGTGTGCCATTGACCGAGTGCAACGAATTCCGTTGCACTATATTACTCGTTCAAGTTGACGAGGTTCAGGCTGCATGAAAGATTTACCGCTGTCGAAGGTCTACCAACTGCTTGAGCCTGAGCCGGTGGTGCTGTTCTACCACAGCATTCAAAGACCGACCCAACATCATGGCGATGTCATGGCTCAGTTAGAGCTCCGTGAATCGCCGGAGCGCGGAGCCAGCATGCATGATTTGCTCCTGGTTGCTATTAAATGGGCGTGTGAAGCAACGAGTTTGAGAATGGCAGATGATGAGGAGAAACGTTCAGGATTGATCCCGATATGTCGGCATGGTGACCGGAATCCAAAAGCCGGGGCCGGGAGAGGATCCCTCGATGCTGCGGCGTTTCCCAGTACCGATCCCGGCAAACTTCCCACAAGAGGACTTCTGGACAGCGTCGTTGAGAGTCCGTCCCGGGACGGGTTTTGGGGAGTGGCGACTTCCGCTTGACCAACAGCAGCGCCCCGCGGCGCTATGACCATCGCCTTCGCGAAGGCGACGAAAAGGGGCGTAGTACCTGCACGATACCTGTAAGCAGCATGCTCGGAGTTGGAGGGCATCCTGGAATGTATCCATCGACTGGAATTACTGCGTCGACCGGGCCGACTACGGCGTGGCTGCCGCCGAAGATTCCACCACTGCATCCACAGGCCCCAACCGCAACCACCAGCTTCGGAGAAGGTACAGCGTCATAAGCGTTTTTCAACGCTGCGGCCATGTTTCGGGTTACTGGCCCCGTGACCAGCAGCATATCTGCATGCTTCGGGGATGCGACGAAGTGAATTCCAAAGCGCTCCAGGTCGTAGTAGGGGTTGGTAAGGGCGACGATTTCTGCCTCGCAGCCGTTGCACGATCCGGCATCAACTTGCCGGATGTTCAGCGCCCGCCCGACCAGAGCGCGAATCTGCTCTGCCGCCTGCGACAAGGCCGGCTCGTTCTCGACAACTTCGGTGCGGCTCTGGATGTCCCATCGCCGCACCAGGGCTGCCTTGCTGACACCGCAACGGGCGACTTTTTCCGCGTAGCGGAATGCTCCACTGCCGGCAGCGATGCAGCGGGAACACGCAATGCAATCGCCGTAGTTGAGAACGAGATACTCCCGCCCGGCTGCCTCGTCAATTTTCAGTGCCGATGTCGGACAGGCAGCTACCACGCGGCGCGCAACCTCGCCGGTAAGCAAGTCCGGCTGGACATCCGGCATGCGGCTTCCGGCGGCGTTCGATAGTAATTCGCCGACCGAAATCAGCACCTGGGGGCTTCTGAGACTGCGCTCGACCGCGTCGCCGATCATCGATCACACCCGGAGTACGAGAGATTGAAGCTCTTGTTGATTAGTGGGAAGTCCGCAATGATGTTGCCGGGCATAGCCAAAGGCAGCGCGGGCCAATTCTGAAACGAAGGTGATTTGATGTGGCAACGCGTGATTTTCCCGTCGCGTATTCTCACCCAGTAAAGCAGCTCGCCACGCGGTGATTCGACTGCCGACAGAGCCTCTGCGTTTCCCGATAATGGAACGGGCACAAGAACCGATCCCGCCGGAAGTTCCTTCAGCGTTTCATTGATCAGGTTTCTTGATATGGCGGTCTCGTCGATTCGGATGCGCGCGCGCGCGAGCACATCTCCGTACTTGTACTGTGGGACGTCCACATTGATGTTGCGATAGCGCCCGCTCGGATGATCGCGACGGACGTCCAGCCTGATTCCGCTGGCGCGCGCCACCGGCCCCACCACCGCCAATTGCCTGGCTATTTCGGCGGTCAGGATTCCGGTTGATTCAAAGCGGTTCTGGACAGACGACGTGTGCAGGATGAGGCGTGCCATCTGCGCGAAATCGCGAGCTGCGGCCGTGACCCTGCCGCCGAACTCACCCGTTTCTGCGGAAGACAAGTCACGGGTGAGCCCTCCAGGCACAGCGATGCCACGCCAGAAGCGCGTACCGAAAAAGCGGGTTGAAGCCTGGAGCAGGCTCTCCTTAAGGCGCGCGGTGTAGGCGGCCGGCACGCTGAACCCGACATCTCCGCACAGCGCCCCGACGTCGGCAATGTGGGCCATCATGCGCTCCAGTTCGAGTCCGATCAGGCGGATGGCCTGCGCCCGCGGCGGCACCGAGATACTGAATGCATTTTCAATTGCCTGGCAGTAGGCCACTGCATGCGAAAAGCAGTTGTCGCCGGAAACCGATTCGGCAATCATCACCCCGTCCATCAGCGGTGTGTTCTCGAACAGTTTCTCCGTGCCCTTGTGGGTATAGAAGTGCCGCAATTCGAGATGGAGGACGGTATCGCCGACGACACTGAAACGAAAATGCCCAGGCTCGATGATGCCGGCGTGTATGGGACCGACCGGCACTTCGCAAACCCCGTCCCCTTGCACCTTGAGGAAGCGGTACTGGCCGCCGTTGTCGTTGTCGATCCAGGGCACATGCGAGGTGTCGTCAATCATGGGATGGACGTTTTCCGGCCAATTCTCGTGGAACAACAGAGGACGCGGGTCGGGATGCCCGGCGCACGCGATACCGTACTGGTCATGGAGTTCGCGTTCGTACCAGGCGGCCGCGGGCGTGATCGGCGTCGCCGAAGGGATGGGCCCGGTGACGGGCGACGTGAACATGCGGTATTCGCGGCCATTTACGTCGATGAGGTAGTGAACGCGGCGTACGCGGTTGTCATCCGTATTGCCAGAATCGGTGCTGCCAAAAATGGAGACCAGCCGCGCGTTCGCAGAGCGCAGCAGATCCAGCGCTCGTGACACGCCCGCTTCGTGATGGGGAACAGTCTCTGTCATGGTTGCAATACCGCCGGTTGCAATACCGCCATCGCGCCCCGCAAAACCGCCGCAAAGGCCGCCGGGATATGTACGCCCAGTACCACCAGGCATAGAACGCAAACGCCCATGACCACGAACCAGGAAGCTTGCAACGCCGGTCGCACGGGAACATCCTCCGGCTTGCCCATGACCATGGACTGGAAATGGTGGAGCAGCGCGCCAAAGACCACGGAAATCGCTGCCAGCATCAGCACCGCAATGAAATAGTGTGCCGTGGAGAAAGCCGCTGTGAGAATCAACAGCTCGCTGACAAACAAACCAAAGGGTGGCATCCCAGTAATGGCGAGAGCGCCCAGGATGAGGGCGCCGCCGGTCCAGGGGAGGGAACGGGCCATGCCGCGGATCCGTTCCATGCGCAGGGTGCCGAACTTTTCTCGAACGTTGCCCGCCGTAAAAAACAGAAATGTCTTGGCGATCGAGTGATTGAAGGTGTGCAGTAAAGCTCCGTAGAGTCCCAGTGCGCCGCCCAGACCAACGCCGATGGCCACAATCCCCATGTGCTCAATGCTGCTGTAGGCGAGCAGGCGTTTCAGATCGCGCTGCACAATCATCAGCAGGCTGGCCACGGCGAGCGAGACACCGCCGAAGATTAGTAGCAGAGTATGACTGAAGCCGGTGCCGATGGCCCGCGAGGTGATCGCGTCAAAACGCAGCAGCGCGTACATCGCGCAATTCAGCAGCACCGCGGACAATAGCGCGCTGATGGGCGAGGGCGCCTCGGCGTGAGCATCGGGCAGCCAGCTATGCATGGGCACAAAGCCCACCTTGGTTCCGTATCCCACCGCCACAAAAACGAACGCCAGTTTCAGCAGTTCGTGTCCTCCCACCAGACCCGGAGCGGCCGCCATCAGCGTGCCCCAATCGAGCGCGGACTCGGGGCTGACTCCTCCCTTCACTGCCGCCAGGTAGAGGGCGATCGTACCGAACAGCGCGAAGGCGATTCCCACCGTGCAGACGATCAAATATTTCCAGCCGGCCTCGACCGCGCCTTCGGTGTTGTAGAAGCCCACCAGCAAGGCGGATGCGAGGGTTGTGGCCTCCACGAAGATCCACATCATTCCGAGATTGGCCGAGAGGTAAACCGCGACCATGGTGAACAGGAACAAAAACACGAGCCCATAAAACCAGCGGAGAGAAGAGAACCTTCCTTCCGGAACATGACGGAGGTATCCCGACGAATAGACGAGCACGAGCGCGAAGATCAGGCCCAGACTGATGAGGAAGAACGAGGTGAGGCCGTCGGCGCGCAGATAGCGTCCCGCAGTCAGAACGCCCTGGGAATGAATGCTGTTCACCGTAACACCTATGGCGGCCAACTCCAGCGCGCCGGTCGTGAGTGCCGCGCGCACCACCACACGCGGATTTCGGCATAGGAATACGAACAGCGCGCCCGCCAGCGGGATGAACAATGGAAGAAGCAGGATCATCCATCAGCCTCGCAGCCGCCGCAGCTTGGAAACGTCCAGGTGGTCGAAGGTGTCGCGAATACGAAAGACAAACAATCCCATCAAAAAGACTCCCATCAGCAGGTCGAACACAATTCCGATCTCGATAACCAACGGCATACCGAAGGTGGTGGCGAGAGCCGCCAGGAATATGCCGTTGTCCAATACCAGCAGGCCAACCACCTGCATCAATGCCTTCTTGCGGCTCACCATCAGGAACCCGCCGGTCAGCACCAAGGCCACTGCGGCCGCAAGCATGGCTTGGTCGCCGCCCAGCACGCCGACATAAGGCCGCACCGCAAAGAAAGAAAGCAGAATGAGTCCGGCGGCAATGAACACGGATTGCGAAGGCGAGGTCGAGGAAGAAACATCGCGCGGCGCCTTCAACTCTTCGACGATGCGGTACAGCGCGTACGGAATCGCGGCCACCTTGACCGTCAACACCATGGCTGCGATCGCGAAGCCTTGAGCGGAGTGGTGCATGCGCGACACGGCGGCGATCTGGGCGGTGATGACCAGCGATTGCAGGCTGTACAAGCCGATGCAAGTGGAAATCCGCCTGGCTGCCGCGATCAGCAGCACCGTCATGAACAAGAACACCCCGGACGACGCCAGAGCTCTAGCCGCAGCCGACTCAAATAACCCCATCGTTTACCTCTAAAACCATCGTTCACCTCATCAGCGCTGTAAAAACCACAGCCAGGATCGCCAGCGCCGACGCCACGCCGAGAAAATCGGGAACCAGGTACATCCGCAATTTTGCGACACTGCTTTCCATCAACGCCAGGACCAGCACGAGTGCGGCCATTTTCAGCAGCAGCACCAGCGCTGCGATTGCGAGAGCCGCAGCCGTTAGGCTCGTCGCCATTCCCCAGGGGACAAACAACGCGATCAGCAACGCCATGACCACGGTGAGCTTGATCGCGCTTGCCCATTCGATCAGAGCCAGGCTCGGTCCCGAGTACTCCAGCACCATCGCCTCGTGAATCATGGTCAGTTCCAAATGAGTGGTGGGATTGTCCACCGGGATGCGACCCGTTTCGGCGATCGCCACCAGGGCCAAGGCCACAAACGCCAGGGCGTGAACCGCCGAGAACTGAAAGAAGTTTTGCCCCACGGTCCACTGCACGATTCCCGCGATCGTGCCAGTGTGCGCCCCGATGGCCACCGACATCAGCGCCAGCAGAAATGGAGCTTCCGCCAAAGTCGAAACCAGCGCCTCGCGGCTCGCTCCCATGCCTCCGAAGGAACTGCCGCCATCGATCGCTCCCAACATTAGGAAAAAGCGCCCCAGCGCCAGCAGGTAAACCAGAAGCACGAAATCGCCGGTCACACCCACCAGCGCCGAGCCGTAGAGCAGTGGAACAAACGCCGCGACCACCAGGGTGGTAGCGAACAGGACGATGGGGGCGAGGCGAAAAACAAACGAAGCCGAAGCCGGGACGAGATCCTCTTTGCGAAAGAGCTTGAACACGTCGGAGTACGGCCTCCACACGCTGGCGCCGCGCCGATTCTGGATTCTGGCTTTGAGCCGGGCAATCACACCGCGCACCAGCGGCGCCAGCAGTATCAGCAGCAGCACCTGGACCGCATTCATCGCCCAGATCATACCCACCTCATGAACATCAGCAGGGCGATCAGGGCGGCGAAGATATAGAGCAGGTAGATTTGAATATTGCCGGTCTGGAGCCGTCGCAAACGGTATGCCGCTGCGACGATGGCGTCCACGCCGGGCCGATACAACAGCCTTTCAAAAGAGGTAGTGCGAACCGAACGGTACGAGATCGAAGCCGGGAAATATGGCTGGTCGGCAGGGATCACATTGAGCGTTCGGTCCGCCTTATACACCTGCGAGAATACCTTTCGCAGGGGCTTGGAGAATGCAATGGAGGTGTATTGCATGCGCTCGTCCAGGCCGGGAAGTCCGCAGGCCCAGGTCGCGGTCAGCTTTTTCGCGCGTTTGAATGCGGCCATACCGGCGACCAGCACTAGAACGAACAGCGCGATCCAGGGAAGCACCGCTGAGAGTAATGCTGCCGCTTGGGGCAACGCGGCGCCGGGAATGAGTTCCTCGGTGAGAGCGCCCAAGCTGCCAAGCACCATGCCGGGGAAAATTCCGATCGCAACACAAGCTACCGCGAGCAATAACATGCCTGCCTGCATGGGCCAGGAAACTTCATTCGCGCTTTCCGCCTCGTGGCTCCGGGGACGCCCCAGGAAGGCAACACCGTATACCTTGGCAAAACACGCGGCTGCCAATCCGCCGATCAACGCCAGTACGCCCGCGGCTAATGGCAGAACGATGGCGGCGGAAAGATCGGTCAATTCCGAACCCGCCAGAAAGCTGCGGAAGGTGAGCCATTCGCTCACGAAACCGTTGAACAACGGCAAGCCAACAATGGAACAGCAGGCAATCAGGAACACGGCGCCGGTCAGGCGCATACGTTTCTGCAAACCGCCGAGTTCTTCCAGGTCGAGCGTGTGAGTCGCGTCGGAAATTGCGCCAGCCCCAAGAAACAAGAGGCTCTTGAAAATCGCGTGGTTCAGGCAGTGGAGCAGGGCTGCCGTGAGCGCGAGCGCTGCCCAGACCGCGGCATGGTTCGCCATAAACACCAGCGCCGCCCCCAGGCCGAGATAGATGATGCCAATGTTTTCGACGCTGTGGTAGGCAAGCAAACGTTTCAGATCGTGTTCCGAGATCGCGTACAACACACCCAACAGGCCTGACACGCCGCCTGCCAATAGCGCCAGATATCCCCACCAACTGGGACCGCCACCTAGAAAATCAAAAGCGAAGCGGACCAATCCGTAGATCGCGGTTTTGAGCATGATACCCGACATCAAGGCCGACACCGGACTAGGCGCAATCGGATGCGCTCGAGGCAGCCATAAATGCAGCGGAACAATTCCGGCTTTCGTCCCGAAACCTACAAACGCCAGCAGGAAGACCGCCGTGCGCAGAGCTGGCGTCATTAGGGTTGCGCTAGCCCGCATCTCGGCGAAGTTGCCAGCGTGCGGCAGGAATAACAGGAAAGCGCCGATGACGGCGGCCGCGCCGGCATGCATCATGAGGAGATAGATAAAAATGTTGTGGCGCCGCTCTTCCGAGTCGCCGTCGATCACGATCAGGCCGGCCGAGAACAGCGTCATCAGTTCCCATCCGAATAGAAACGCAAACGCCGTGGAAGCGGTTACGACCAGAACCATCGACATCAGGAACAGAGGCAAGAGCACCCACAGCCAATCCCGTCGCGCTCCGGAATAGTGGCGCGGGATGTAGGAGCTCGAATACAGGATGACGGGCAGTGAGACCGAGCAAATCAGCAACAGAAAGAACGCGCTGAGCCGGTCCACGCTGAGTGCGAACGAGAACGATGCCACTTGGGAAACTTCAACCGTGAACCTTTGCCCATCCCAGAAACCCGCCCCTGCCACAGCGATTCCGGTCGCTAACGATGCCATGAGCAGTACGGCAGGTAGCGCGCGCGCCTTCGTCCACCGGCGGGAGATCAGAGTGACTACGGGGACCGATAGCGTGGCCACAAGGAACAAACTGAAGGCAACTTGCGTCATTGGATCATCTGTCCGTCCGCCCGACCACTAAATCGGCACAGGGCAGCGGTGAATTCCAAACGCGAGGACATCGCGCGGGCCCCAATCTCGAATGCGCCGCTCACTTTTCCCCCGCTGGTCTAAGTTGAGAAAGGAGGTCCCTGATGTCGACCAGTTGATTGTTGAAGATCTGCCGGGCGTCGTCGAGTAGACGAAAGATTGCTTGGTCTGGCACTGAGTAGTAGACGTTCTGGCCTTCCTTGCGACCAACTACAATACTGCTCTTTCGCAAGACTGCAAGTTGCTGAGAAAGCGTACTTTGTTCAACTTTCAGACGGGTGCTGAGCTCATTGACGCCGACTTCCCCGGAGCGCAGACTGTCCAGTATTCTGACCCGCATCGGATGCGCCAAGGCTTTGAAAAACTCGGCCGTGAACTGGGCTAACTCAGGCATCTTTATATTGCAATATTTGCATATTGGTTAATATAAATCAACATGAATCATGTCACTGGCCAACGTACTTCACAGCGGCCCTGGAAGGAGACGTGGTTCAGGCCCGGATGGTCGGCCAACCGGAAACGGGCTTCGAGGAGATCAGTGTCAACGGAGTGGGAACTCGGGCAGATGTCCTCGAAGAGGACTTCTGGACCGCGTTGACGCGAACTGGCCCATACCTTCAGAGTCGCCCGTCCTCCGCCCAGAATCTGCATTTTCTGTTGCTCACTCTTAAGAAACCGCTTCTAAGGCACCCCCGGAGATTTCACTTTGTCCACGTCAGTTTGGCTTATACTTCCTCGAAATGAGACCGAGCGCTCCGGCGTGGGCTCAGTCTGGTCCGGGTGACAATCACGGTGTGGAGGGTTTAGCGAATGACCAAGAACAACATGCCTTCGAAACCGGACACTCGCCATGCGATGCCCCTGTTTACGGCGATTGCTTCCAGACTCGCCGTCATTGTCGTCGTAGCGTGCGCGGTTGCTGTGTTCGCCAGCTACGCACTCGGATCGAAAAAGCAGGGCCCCGCAGATAAGTCAGCATCGGACAAGCCATCAACATCGAAAACGCTCGTCGCAACCGAGAGCGTGGAGCATCTTGTTGACCGGCTCGCCCGGGAACCAATGGTTGTCGAACTGAGTGACGGCACGCTCTTCGTGACCGGATATGGGGGCCAACACGGCGAAGTGGAAAAGATTCCTGATCTTTGGCGGAGCCGCGACCATGGCGCGACATGGGAGAAAGTGAATGTCGGCCGCAACGCGGACGGAGCGATTGGCAACTCTGACGTGGACCTGGCGGTCGGCCGGGACGACACCCTTTACTTCGTCGCCATGAGCTACGACAACAAGAAAAACGAAGGCGTTCGCATCGCAATAGGCGCCAGCAAGAACGCGGGCGCGACGTGGACGTGGAGGGTTCTGTCGGAGACTCGTTTTGATGATCGACCATGGATTGGAGTAACGCCAGATGGAACGGCTCATGTGATCTGGAATGACGGAAACGGCGTGCGTTACGAGGTCAGCCAGGATCGCGGCGCCAGCTGGAAGGAACGCCCCCGCATCAATGAACAGGGAGGCTCAAGCCATCTTGCCGTCGGGCCCCATGGCGAAATCGCGGTTCGCATCACTCCGCTATCCGCGTCGGGAAATAAATTCACACCGGGCGTCGACCTGATTGCGGTGAGCCGCGATGGAGGAAAGACGTGGCAGAAGCACCCGGCGCCAGGCGAGCGCGATTGGAGTCCTGACGAAAACAAAGGAACTCCACGCTGGGTGGAACCGGTTGCCTGGGATGCGGACGGCGCACTCTACTCTCTTTGGGGTTCAACAAAGGGCCTGTGGCTGGCGCGATCGCTGGATCAGGGTGAGACTTGGACTAGCTGGCATATCGTGGACAGAGACGAAGTTTCCTACTATCCGTACTTGACTGCCCGCAGCCATGGCGAATTGGCTGCCACCTGGTCCTCAGGCAAGGGCGACACCTTGCAGGCGCACGTGGCCGCAATCCATGTTGGCGACGGCAAACAGCCGCCGCAGGTCATCGAATCGCAGCCATTTCAAACCGAAATCTGGTCTTTCGCGGAGGAGCCGCTCGGTCGCGTTACGGCAGGCGAATACCTGGCAGTCACATTTCTCCGTGCTGGAGGCCTGGGCGTTGTCACTCCGATTCAGAATGAGCGCGAGAAGCGTTTCGGATTTAAATGGTGGAAGTTCGTGGAACGCTGAAGCCACATCGACTGCCTAAACGGCCAGCGTTCAGTACCGCTGACCGACTTCTCGTAGTGGCTGCGCCCGGCATTCTTGATTCTAGTCACCACCCGGTGACTCCCGGATAGTCGGCTAACCTTACCTTGGGATTACTTCAGAGTCGCCCGTCACTCGGGACTCTAAGGATGGTTTTGGACTCTGTGTGGACTTTAGTGGAGAAATCGGCTAGCTGAAAGTCCCTCACCCTGTCTGGAAGTCATGATGAGAAACAGAAGGGTTGGCCCGGTCAGGCTCGCTTCTGTGCCTCCTGCAATTAGAACTGATATGCTTTCGCACTAGCCACATGCATCCAGATTTAAGGAGGTCGAAAATGAGGCCGCTGCTTTGCTGTGTACTTCTGATTCCGTGGTTGATGTTAGCTCAGGCGACGGCACAGAGCCCCTTTGACGGTACTTGGAAGATTGACCTCGCCGAGTCTCAATCTCCGACAAAGGGTGACGACTATCTGCTGCAAGACAACACATATCGTTGCACCACCTGTGATCCCCCACTCGATATTAGGGCGGATGGCCGAGACCAGAAGATCACCGGAGAGCCGTGCTACGACACAGTCAGCCTGAAGGTGGTTGACGATTGGACGACCGAGGAAACTGACAAGAGAAGTGGGAAGACGGTCGGGACTTCAAAGATGACAGTCTCATCCGACGGGAACTCCGCCACGGTCGAGTGGACAGAGAGTTGTAACGCCAACGGTGATGTGACTAGCGGGACACTTATCCTGAGTCGGGTAACCAAAGGACCGCGTGGGTCGCACGCAGTTTCGGGTTCGTGGCAGGTCGTGAAGCGTGTGAACCTGTCGGAGAATGCGCTGGTCGCGACGTTGAAGCTGGAAGGCGATACCTTCAGCTTCGCCGATCCCACCGGGCAAAGTTACGCTGCGAGGTTGGATGGAACGGAGACGCCTGTCAAGGGGGATCTCAGCAATACCATGGTTTCGGTAAAGCGCATTGGCGAGAACACGATCGAGGAGACTGATAAACACGACGGAAAAGTGGTCGAGGTCACTTGCTTTACGCCCTCCGCTGACGGGAAAACGATGACCATCTCCATAGAGAACAAAGTGAAAGGAACTATTCGGCAGTTTGTCGCGCATAAACAGTAAGCCGGTTTTGCCTCACGAAAATCCCACAAACCGCCTTCGAAGAAACACGCCGAGATTCTGGGTGGATCGTCGGCTAACCGGAAGCTATCCAGAAACGGGCTTCGAGGAAGTTGAGCGGATTAGGAACGCGAAGTCTTAGGGCTGTATCTGGAGCGCCCGCTGGACAACCGGTCGCGGGTGCATGATCTCGGGCGGGCGCTTCAGATACAGCGACTTGAAGGAAGCCGCCCCCGCTGATGGATGTCTATGGGATTTGAATCGATCCGACCGGGTCCAGACTATTTAGGAACCCGCTGTGATGGGCAGGACGGACCGTTTGCAGGACTGGATCGAGCGGAGAAGCGTCGCGCTGAGGTGTCGGGCAGAGGCTGAGAAGTTGGCGGACCGGGCATTCCTGGCCCGATGAGACAAGAACTCTCCGTGCGTGCCGGAGCACGATCAGAAGCCGAGGATGCAGATAGAGGTTCATGCTGCGCACCGGTCGGGTTGAGGTGGAGAGCGGAGCAGGAGTTGCGCGGCAGAGAGCCGTTCGACGACGTGCATGGTTCCGCCGCAGGCCGGACAGTTCCAGAGCGAGCGAGGCTGGTCCGTGGAAGGCGATGCCGCCGGAGCGGGCATGTTTTCCGAGCTACGAAGCAGTTGGAAGCAGAGCGGCAGGAGGGTGGCGCGTTGCCGGTTGGCGAGGAAGCCGAAGTTGCGGATGCGCACGAAGCCGCGTGGCAGCAGGTGGAGCAGGAAGCGGCGCAGGAACTCTTCGACCGCCAGAGTCATGATCCTCTTCTTGTTGCCGTGGGCGGAGTCGCGCCAGCGGAAGGTCACGTTGCCCTTGGCAAGAGCAACCAACCTGCGGTTGGAAATGGCGACGCGATGGGTGTAGGCGCCGAGATAGCGCAGCACATGTTCCGGCCCGCCGAAAGGCCGTTTGGAGTAGACGACCCAGTCGTGACGGAACAGTACCCGCAGCCAGGAGGCGAAGGCGCGCGGTTCCGCAAGCGGCAAGAGATGTCCGTGGAACTGGAGTGTGCCTGTCTGGAAGGCGCTCCGGAGTCCAGCGACGAACTTGCCGCGGAAGACACAGCTGAGCACCTTGATGGGCAGGAAGAAGGAGTGTCGGGCGGAAATCCAGCTTGAGTGATCCGGAGCGAGGCCGCCAGCGGGGATTACGCAGTGCACATGAGGATGATGTTGCAGTCGTTGGTCCCAGGTATGGAGCACGCTGAAGAAGCCGATCCCGGCTCCAAGGTGCCGTGGATCGCGAGCGATCTCAAGCAGGGTCTCAGCACTGGCGTGAAAGAGCAGGTTTTAGATGAGCCGCTTGTTCTGCAAGGCGAGCGGAGCCAGTTCTCTCGGCAGGGTGAAGACGGCATGTACATAGCGGGTGGGCAGCAG
This sequence comes from Terriglobales bacterium, assembly GCA_050018355.1. Lineage (GTDB taxonomy): Bacteria > Acidobacteriota > Terriglobia > Terriglobales > Acidobacteriaceae > Acidiflorens. Next base: position 27,539 of record JBEKAF010000044.1, read on the forward strand.
TTCCCGTTCCCGCGCCTGGAGCCAGCGCAGGCGCGCGTTGCCCTGGCACCGCGGGCAATGGCGATTTCTGCACGAGTTGTAAGAAATGGCGGTGGTATGTCCGCAGCCGGTGCAGCGATCGCGATGTCCGCCCAGCGCGGCAGTGCGGCAGCGGATGATGGCCAGCAGCACCTTCCGATGTTGCCAATTCATCCACCTCCGACTGAGTTCAATAAAGGACTGTCCCGCACAGCGAACGATATCGGCCATCTCCAGCAGAGGCCGACTCATGAGCTGTGCTTCTGTCTCCTTGTGCAATGAGCGTGAGGGTGTCGAGCGGGCTGGCGGTTGCGCTGAGATGCCGCTGGGAGAGATGAAGATAGATCGTCGTTTCCTCAAGGTCGCGATGTCCGAGCAACATCTGGATGGTGCGCAGGTCGGCGCCGGCTTCGAGCAGGTGTGTGGCGAAGCAATGTCGAAGCGTATGAGGATGGATATGCTTGTGCGCAAGGCCGGCGCGTTCAGCGGCCTGCTGACAGGCAGTCCAGAGGACCTTGGTGGTGACAGGATAACTTGCGGTATGCCATCGGTTGCCGGGAAACAACCAGTCGGTCGGCTTGCGCCGGAGCCCACGCCAATAGAGGCGCAGTTCCGCGAGCAGCTTGGGGCTGACCATGACGTCGCGGTCCTTGCCGCCCTTGCCTTCCCGGATATGGACAACCATCCGTTGGCTGTCGATGTCGCTGACCTTCAGGTGGGCCGCTTCTGCACGGCGTGCGCCAGTGGCATAAAGCGTCATCAAAAGGATGCGGTGAAAGGGGAACTCTGCCGCGTCAATCAGACGCGCGACCTCCTCCTGGCTGAGTATCTGGGGAAGATGAAAAACCTTCTTCGGATAGGGTGTCTCGGCGATGCTCCAGCTTCTCTTCAATACTTGGATGTAGAAGAAGCGCAAGGCAGCCAACCGTAGCGTTACGGTGTTCGGGCTGAACTTCAACTTGGTAAACAGCATCGCCTAATACTGGCGGATGTGCTCAGGACCAAGCTGATCGGGCGGGCGGTGGAAGTATCGGCTGAAGTGCTCGACACCATGCAGGTACGAGCGGATGGTCGTATCGGCAAAGTTGCGGCGCCGCAACTCCTCAAGCATGATCTGACGTAAATGGGTCACAGAGTGTTCCTCCTCTGCGACACAAGCTAGCTCAAGGCACCTCCACCATGTCGGCTCAGGAACACGCGTATGCGTCCGCCGCAAAGCGGCTTCGTTCAAGTCGGCTTGTCGGAAGTTGGAAGGCAGGATTGCGGGGTAGCGACAGGAAAAATCAAGGTCGCTCGGACATGCTTAGGAATTCTTCTTGACCGCATATCGTTCGTGCACTTTTACCATGACGGATTCAGGGATCGTAATCTGCGAGTAGGGGCGCTTGGTGCGGCTCTCCGCGCGCTCCACGAGCAGTACACCCGGTTCATTTCGGAAGCGGCGAATCACGGTCTTAGTGGACCAACCCCACATTCTTGAGATTTCTTTTGGCGTGAGATGTCGCTCGAAGGCCGACATACCAGATCAGGGCTGCCTGCACCTGCCTCATTGGCTCCGGCGTCAGATTCCCACCGATCACTGAGCCCAGCTATATTCAAAGTCTCGATGCTCCAATCCCAAGAGTCATCACTTTGCGATCCACAGTTCCTGTTCTGGAATAACGGCACAGGGGTGCTCGATAATGCGACTGACATTCCAACAGTGGTGCAGGTCAAAGCGAGGGCCAGAAATCGCTCGATTGCGAAGTGAGCGTGTGCCGACTGTGTGCCTGATTCCTGTATCTAGCGAGGGGATAGGACGGAACATTCTCAATGGTCCCCGGCCCCGCCTGCCGTTCGTTAGTGATTGATTCACGTCAGACGCCGTTAGACCCGATTCGACCCGATCAGGGTGATAAGGTCAAAAATAGGTCTAAGAATTCCGGGTAAAAACGGCCTTGTAGCGTCCTCAATCCCGACGAGATTTTTTCTCTTTTCCGCTGCCTGCCTCGCCTCGGAAGGTTCCGGCGGCCACAAACAAACACGGTTCTCGGTCGTGAATTTCGCAACGTACATGGCTTCGTCGGCAGCATTTATGAGCGCTTCGGGCGTCTCCAATCCCGTTGCGTTCGAAGTCGCGACCCCAATACTCGCCGTTACTTTGACTACGCCACCGAACGGTGGCAACGCGTCAATGAGCTTCCTAAGCCCCTCCGCTGTGGCAGTGGCTTCGGGCGCGGAAAAGTTGGGGAGCATCGCGCAGAATTCGTCCCCGCCTATGCGGTACAGCTTACCTTTGCGACGCAACAGTGGCGCGATTACCCGGACAACTTCCGTGAGACACCTGTCGCCCTCAGCGTGGCTCACTTTATCGTTCACTTCCTTGAAGTGGTCGAGGTCGAGGAACAGGATTGCGACAAGTTCGCCGATCTGCATTTGGGTCCTTAGCTCATCGCGTAGCACACCTTTGTTTGGGAGCGACGCAATTTCGCCGGGGACCGTGGTGTCAAGACCAGTCTCCACGAGCCGTCTTCCGACGAACTGATATCCATCATTCCGAAGACTCTCCTCGAAACGGTCGTTCAGTTCAGTGCGATGCCACGGAGCGTCAGCGAACGTCCCGCATAAGAATGTCGCGAATCCGCGCAGGTCGCCCTGCCCACGTGACTGCCCACCAACCCTGTTACCGTAGAAGCTGCCGTCATGAAGCGCCGGAAACAGTGAGGCGAAATTCCAAAAATACTGATATTCGCACTTCAAAAGAAAATCTCGGTCAAACCCCATGCCGTACAGCGACGTCGAGAGTTTCGAGATATCAAAACGCGGGTCCCGAAAAGGCGCTGGGCGTTGAAACATGGACTGGCACAAGTAGACCCTGAGAGCCACTGTCGCCTTCGTTATCGGTTGTGGAGCTGGGGCCTCGGATTCCTGAGGAGCCGGGGCTGTGGATTTTCGTTGTGGCAAACTCATGAACCCATTTTAAGCCACCACTTTGGTCAGTTGCATTGAGGGGTGTACGCCGCGTCGCCGGATGCGGACGCATCCCGCCATCAATCTAGCGCGGGCCCCCTCGGGCGCGTAACAGTACTGACGTACGCGTCTGCTAAAATCAGGCGAAGAAGTTCCGAATGGCCGAATTCAAAGAGAAGATTCCGACTGCGAGCGGAACCGTATCGTATCTCTACGACGCTGGCCGAGGCATCGCTTTCGAGGCTTCCGGGTTCATGCGAGCGCTGTACATGGTCGCGCTCAGCATGGACGGTCGACAAATCCTCAGCACGGTTCCGGCGGGCGGCATCGGCCACATTTCCGTCTACCCTCAGCCATCAGTTCTGGCGTGCATCCAATCGGATGAGCAATGCATGTGGGGCCGGAATTGTCCTGTGTGCGAAAAGTACTTCCGTACGAACCACATCATGCGGGAGGTCACGCATTGCCCTTACTGCGCGGCACCAGCTCCGAGCCTCGCCTTCATTTCAAAGGACCAGCGCGTTTATTTGACGGCTTGCTACGATGCATTCGCACGCGCCTACCGGGGAAAAAAGAGCAGTTCCATCGGCGAGGCTGATGTTACGGACGTGAAACCAGCGTGGCACTATTCGGAGGTGAAGCAGCAATTCCACTTCAAATGCGAGACGGACAATTGCGGAACCGAAACAGACATCTTGGGCGATTACGGTTTCTGTCCGCGGTGCGGACGGACGAACGCGCGGAAGTTGTTCAACGAGGAGATCGACAAGCTGCTGACTCGCTGGCAGGAAACCAAGCAAGATGTTTCCGACCGCAGGTCGCACGGGGAAGTCTGGGAGGATTTGACGGTAAAGAGCCTTTTCGCCTTCGAACCGTTTGCCAAGCACATCCGCCTAAAGCTACTTCTGTTCCCCATGACGGCGCGGCGGAAGAAACAGCTTGAGGACCTGAATTTTCAGAGGCCCTTGGCCGCCAACGAATCGCTCATGCAGTGGTTCGATATCGGAGTTCTGGAGTGGCCGGGGAACGATGCTCTTCCGAAGAGAGTGGTTCCGCCGGAGGAAGTAGCGTTCATAAAGAAGATGGTTCAACGGCGTCATATCCTGACGCACAATCACGGCGTCGTCGATCAAGAATATCTCGATCTGAGCGACGACAGTTCATTTTCGTTGGGCGAACGCATCCGAATCGGCAGTGCGGAAGCTAAGCGGTTCCTCGAAAGAGTCCGGGAAATGGGCCTGAACCTGCTCGACAATGTCGAACACAGACTCTATGGGTGACGCATGAGAAACGAAGAAGAACTCTGGTACAAACGTGGCGATTTGGTCGAATTCAAGCTGACGCTAGGAGGCGGTCCGAGACGCTGCCGGGGAATCGTCTTGAATACGGCAGTCCTATACGGGCGCGGCGCTCGGCAGCTCTGGGTTCTCGACATCGACGACGCTACTCCCGAACTGAACGCTCAAATGGACGAACAAAAAGATGATCGTCCACGAAGAGATATCGTGACGTCGATTCCCTCGGTTCCAATCGGCAGGGACACGCTCCTGCGCGAAAACCCTGTCTGCTGTCCAGTCCGGGATTTGAAACGTGGCGAGTGGGAAACTCCTGCGATCACCGTGACGGTTGCTGTTCCGCTGTCCGCTGCGCCCGCGTCCGAAAAGAAGTAGCGTGCTACTCCTTCGAACGCGCGTGGACGATCAACGATGGCCACAACTGTGCCAGCCAACGAACTCTTCCGGCTCCGTCAGGGAACCCGACCAGCGTATTGATTTCATCTGCTGAATCCAGCGAATGGAAGAACCACACTCGGTCGAACAATTCCTTCTGAGGGTGAGCAGCATAGAATTCTGCGCCGCGCGCCGCAATCCGTTCTAACGTCAGCGGGCTGTGAGGCGTGTTGTTCTTGTAAAAGTTCCATCCGCCGTGGATTAGGAGATGGTGTTCGGAGAGATTGTGCTGCGCAATTCGTGCCTGCCATTCTGGTCTGGCAAACTTGACAAGCTTATCCTCCAGCGCCTCTGTCAGAGTCTCGACGGAAACCGTGGGGGCGTATGCCCCACCGTCCTCCTCGGCCTGAAGCCAGAAGCAAGCGTGGGGCGGACCGCCTATGTAGCGTATCGCCTGCAAGTACGTCTGCATCGTCGGATATTCTTGAAAATCCGCCTGGTAATACACGCGGTCGATACGCTCCGGATTCGTGAACCATGTTTGATCGACGCTTGTAGCGCACCTGTAGAACTCCGACCGCAGGGAAGCCTCATCCTTCGGAGCGATCTTGAATCCCCAGCGTGGGTCCACCGACGCCATCGCAACGTTCTTCGGTTGATACTCCTGTTCCCAGCCCGCGCCAAGAACTTCCATCAAATGTTCCCTCTGACGCTCACGACGTTGTGCCGCGTTCATCTGGTCACCGTCCAGCCATTCTGTCAATTCGAGCCCCACCGCTCCGGAGGAAGATTGGGCTATGAAGTCAGGCGGGTCATCCGGATTGTGAACCCACGACAGGAACTCGCCAGTGAAGTCCGGAAAACTGCGCTCCAGATCTTGAAGAATCGACTGCTCGCGTGCGAGGTGACTCGATGCGATTGCCATAAGAACTCATTCTATGCCGTTCGGATAGCCCGTTTACTTTGGCTCGTGCGTTCCGGACCGCCGGGATGAACCCGGATCCGTCCTAGCTGCAGTTGACCTGGGATGTTCGACATGCGCATTCTTCTTCCGGTGGGGCATTGGCCGGCGATGGCAGTGGGTACCTTGCCTGGGATTCGTCGGTCGGTTGACTGTCGGTCAGCCAGAAGTTTACGTCTTCCCAGATTTGCATTCCGACCGTGTGCTTAACCTGCGCTGGTTCGCCCCGTGGACGTCGATATAAGAAGCGGTGTCGAACTGGACCGAACACAGTTCCGTTTGGTGCAGAAAATCGTTGACTCACTATCGGGGTGTTTAAGGTTCAAACGACGTAACATCTTTCATAACAACTACGCCTAAAACTGCCCATTTTTGCCTAAGGAACGTCTGAACAAGTTTTGATTGCAACCGCTCGGTGCCGGAAGTAAAGGCGTCCAGCGGTTTTATACAGCTCAAAAGATACAACGGCCCGCCGCATCCGCGCGGTGGGAGCGGTGCGGCGGT
>JBEKAF010000045.1:0-32812 GCA_050018355.1 Terriglobales bacterium
AGCAGATCAAGATCGAAATCGGCTCCGCGTATCCGCTCGACAAGCCGCTGACCATGGAAATCAAAGGCCGCAACCTGATCGAAGGCGTGCCCAAGACCATCACGGTGGACGACAGCGAAATTCGCGAATCGCTGAGCGAATGCGTTTCGACCATCATGAATGCGATCCGCGTCGCGCTCGAACGCACGCCGCCGGAACTTTCCGCCGATATCAGCGACCGCGGCATCGTGCTGACCGGCGGCGGCGCGCTGATCAAGAACCTCGACAAGCGCATCCGCGAGGAAACGGGATTGCCGGTCTCGATCGCCGACGATCCGCTCTGCAGCGTGGTGCTGGGAACGGGCAAGATGCTCTCGGACTTCAAACTGCTGAGAAAAATTTCGATCGAGTAGAGTTGCGAGCCGCGAGCTACGAGCGAAATGCAGATCCCTCCTCTTCGGCTGCGCTCAGGGTCGGGATGACAAATCCGAGGAATAAGGGCTCTGCACGAGATGACAATCTCAGGGACGACGGGTTCCCTGAGACCTGACAACTGAGACCTGAGACCTGCTGTTATGGACGTCCTCGGACGCTACCGCAACCTGATCGTGCTGGTGGGAGTGTTATTCGCCCAGGTACTCGGCTTGGCGGTGCAGGTCAAGCGGACGACCGACAGCGAATCGACGCGCCTGATCCGCATCTGGGCGGTGGGAGCGGTCACTCCTCTCGAAAAGGCGCTGGTGTGGGCGCAAACCTCCAGCCGCAACGTCTGGCACAACTATTTCTATTTGCGCGGAGTGCGCGCCGAGAACCGCAGCCTTAAGCAGCAGATTGAGCGTATGAGTCTGGAACAGGTGCGGATGAGCCAGGACGCCGATCAGGCGCGGCGTCTGCAGGCGTTGCTGGCCTTCAAGGAACAGTTCATCTCCCAGACCATGGCGGCGCAGGTCATCGGGGGAAGTGGCAGCGAGTCGTCGCGCTCGGTTTACATCGACAAGGGTGAAAGCGACGGCATCAAGCCCGACATGGCGGTCATCACCGCAGACGGCATCGTGGGCAAGGTGCTGCGGGTGTACGGCTCCACTTCGCTGGTGCTTTTGATCGACGACCAGACCAGTGGAGTGGGCGCGCTCCTCGACAAAACGCGGCTGCAAGGCATACTGCGCGGCACGCCGTCGGGCGAAGTGGTGCTTGAAAAAGTGATGAGCGACGAAACCGTGCCCGCCGGAGAAATGGTTCTTACCAGTGGCGGAGATGGCATTTTCCCCAAGGGCCTGCTGGTGGGCAGGGTGACGAAGGTTTCGCCGGGCAGTGAGCTGTTTCTCAACATTCGCGTGCGTCCCGCGGCCGACCTCAGCCGCCTGGAAGAAGTGCTCGTTGTAACGAAGATTGATGAAAGACAGGCCGAGCCCGACCAGACGGGCGCAGCCCGCGCCGTCGATATTCTGGCCGAGCGCCTGCCGAGCGTTCCTTCCAAGCCGGAAAATGCCGAGAAAGCCGCCGTGCCGGGGACCGCCGCGCCACCGAGCACAGGCTCGGATGCCAAGCCAAAAGCCGCACCCCCAGAAGCCTCCGCCGGCAGCGGCGCTCCCGCCGCGCAAAAAACGGCTGGGGCAACCGCAACCAGTACCGATGCTATGAAAGCTCCCCCCAAGTCCGTGAAGGCAGCGGTCGAACCCAAACCGCAACCCGCCGTACAGGATAGTCCGCACTGACGTGGCCATAACATACACATCGGGAGAGCAGGTTGAGGTTTACCGTTTCAGTATTCCGGCGACCGTTCTGATTCCGTTGACCGCCGTTTTCCTGCAGGCGTGGCTGCCGCTGCGGTTTCCTTTTTTCACGATCTTCGATCTTCCGCTGCTGGTGGTGATTGGTTTCGCGACGGCGCGGCGCAGTCCCCTGGCCGGCCTGCTCACCGGCGGCTTGATCGGAATTCTGCAAGATGCGCTGACGCATCATCCCATTGGGCTCTATGGAATTTCGAAGACGGTAGTGGGATTCGGCGCGTCTTCGCTGGGGATCAAGCTGGACGTGGAACATACCGGCGCTCGTTTCTTGCTTACGATTTTCTTCTACGTGGTGCACGAGGTTGTCTACTTCATGATTGCCCGCGGCCTGGTCGGGTTGCGCATGGCGTGGAGCTGGCCGCACGAATTCTGGTCGGGCGTGGCGAACGCGCTGCTGGGCGTCCTAGTCTTCATGCTGCTCGACCGCGTCAAGCAGCGAACGTAATCCGCAGATCTTAATCCGAAGACCTGAGTTTCATGATTTCACAAACATACTTTTACAAACGTTGAGCTGGCATACGCCAGTGCAGCCGCTGCCAGCGTGGCGAAGAAATTCACCGCTTGGTTGCTGATCCAGCCGCGGCGCTGCAGGGTGGCGCCGAGGATGCTGTCGATAAGCATTCCGGCGAATCCGGCGGCCACGGGAATCCAGAGCTGGGCCTGAGGAATCATCCCGCCCACGGCCGCGACCGCCGCAATCACCAAACCGGCTGCCATGCCGGCGATGCTTCCGGAAATCGTGATGCCGCCGTCGGTACCTGCGGGGACGCGTTGCCATGTCGTAATCAGTCGCGCATCTGGGCCGCGGCATTGCCCGATTTCGCTGGCCACGGTGTCAGTCGCCGCTTCGGCCAGAGCGGCCAGCGCCGCGACCAACCAAACGCGATTTCCGGTGGCGCTGAAAACAACCGAACCGAGGGCAGCCGCTGCCAGATTGGCCAAGACTTGCCACGCATTCCGGCCTTCGCGGCGCTCGGCGAGCCCAAGCGCCAGCTTACGGCGGTATCCCAGGCGGGTGGATACCCAGGTCATCAGAAACAGCGCTGCGAGCGTGGCGAAAGCGGTTGGGCCGGCGCCGGCAAAAAGCAGGAAACAGGCGAGACCGCCCGCCGGAGCTCCGGATCGATTGACGCCGCGCAGGGCGCGAGCCAGCACCGCGAAGCCCAGCGTCACCGCCGCAGCGCTTGCCAGCCGCTCCGGGGATGACGCCCAGGCGTGTGCTAGATAAGGGTTCAGCATTGTCAGGGCAGCTTTCGGCTGTCAGCTCTCCGCTATCGGTAGAATCTCACGTCCCTGACAGCGGATGGCTGAGAGCTGACGGCTGGACGCAGGAGCCGCGTTCGATAACACTATATTCGGTGCCCGGCGGCAGCGGACCGCGCCATGTAGTGCTTGACCTTTGGATTCGCCCCGTAATCTGGTGGCAGCAACCCTCACGCATTTAGGCTACACTTCTGTACGCTTGGCGAGTTCTGATCTTGTAGAGACGCGGATTGCCGCGTCTGCCGAGACGAGGCAAGCCTCGTCTCTACTTGAGGTGAAACCAATGGCGGCCTCAGTCTGGTCTGGTTATCTTACGTTCGGATTAATTTCGATGCCGGTGCGTCTGTTCTCGGGCGCGCGCAGCAGCGGCATCTCGTTCAACCAGCTTCACCGCACGGACCACCATCGTGTAAAGCAGCAACTCATTTGCCCGGCGGACAACCAGGTCCTTGAGCGTAGCGATATCGTCAAGGGCTATGAGTACCGGAAGGACGAATACGTCATCATCGATCCCGAGGAGATCAAGAAGATCGAGCCCAAGACGGCGAAGACGATGGAGATCCTGGAATTCGTAAAGTCGAGCGCAGTGGATCCGGTGTACTTCGAGTCGTCTTATTACATGGTTCCCGATGAAGCCGGTCGCCGTCCCTATGCGCTGCTCACCAAGGCGCTGGAGGAGAGCGAGTACGTCGCCATCGCCAAACTCACCATGCACAACCGCGAATACACCGTTTTCCTGCGTCCGCACAAAGGCGGAATGATGCTGCACACCATGTACTACGCGGAGGAAGTTCGCGAGGTCGAGTCGTTCGGCGCTCCCGATGTGGAGATCAAAGACGCCGAAATTAAGATTGCGCATCAGCTCATTGAGGCGCTGGCGGGCGAGTGGGACCCGGAGAAATATCACGACACCTTTCAGGAAAATCTGAAAAAGCTGATTGAGGCTAAGCTGGAGGGCGGCGAAGTCCAAGCCGTCGAGCAACCGAGGAAGCTGGCCCCGGTGGTAGATCTGATGGCGGCGCTGAAAGAAAGCCTGGCCCAGACGAAGAAGCCAGCCGGGTCGGAAAAAGTCGCGGAGACGCTGGCCGAGCGCCAACAGAAAACACGCCGCGGGCGCGCGTGAATCCTCGATCTAGGTTTTTTCAAATATTGCGGCCAGAGACCTGCCCCCGGCAACCAAACTCGCCTCCACCCGCTTCTCAAAAACGGCGGGCTGAGTATTGCCTGATTTCCCCTCTCGCCCCGGTTCCCGATACAATATCGGTTTCCGCGCAAGACTAACTTTTACAACGGAGTTGGAATGAAGAGGTTTCTCTGGTTGGGGTTCGTGCTGTTTCTTTATCTGATCTGTACCGGGTGCGGCGACACGTTTCGCCCGATTATCATCCCCAATCCTCCAACCTTTCCCAACCCGGCGGCAGCTCATACGGTGGTGTCAATCAACGATAACGGAACCGTCGTGCGGGGCAGCGCGATGGTGATCGATGTCTCCGGCGACTCGGAGATGAGCGTCGCCAGCGTGGGCCTCGCGCCGGTTCATGCTGTGCAGCAAACCGCCAGCCAGGTATTGGTGGTAAACCATTCCGTGAGCGGCCCGCTGAACACGGGCGATTCGATCACCAAGCTGAACTTCAGCAGCACGGTCATCTCCAGCACTACCACCATCAGTCTGCCGGCGAATTCCGGCCCAACCTTTGTGGCGGTTGCGCCGACGGATACGTTGGCGTATGTGACGTTGCCGAGCTACGTACCGGACCCTGTCAAGTTTCCCGATGTCGTCGTTCCTTCGGTGGGCGTGGTCAACACCCTTAGCAACAACCTGTTCGCCCCGCCGACTCCGGTCGGGAAGAATCCGGTTGCGATAGCCGTTACACCTGACAAGAGCAAGCTCTACGTCGCCAACCAGGACGACGGCGCGATCAGCGCGTTCAACACCAACGCGGGTAACCTGTCTTCGAGGGCCATCACCGGCTCGTTGACTTATCCGCCCATCTGGTTGGTTGCCCGTAACGACAGCCAGCGTGTGTACGTGCTGGAGCAGACGAGCGGCACGCTTGCCTCGATCGATACCACGTCGACGGCTGGCCCCGACTTCTTGACCGAATCGACGATCAGTGTCCCGGGCGCCACCACAATGACCTACGACCCCAATCTGAATCGGCTTTATATTCCCGGTGGCCCGGAGATGGAAATCGTTGATGTTTCGCAATCTCCACCGCAGCTTATAAAGACGATTCCCATCCCTCCGTTTGCCTTGCTGCCCGTTGGGTCGTCGGCAGCTGCCACTGCCACTGCTGCCGCGGCCCTGCCCGACGGAAGCCGCGCATACGTTGCCTCCTATGCTGTGCTGTCCAGCCAATTCAATATCTCCTCTGTCTCGGGCGACGGAACCACCGCGACTTACGCCTACAGCTTGACGGCAGGGCATGACCTGACCCCAGGCGTGACGATTACCGTCACGGGCACGGACACATCCACAGTGAGCGGATTCGACGGAACGTTCATCGTTGGCGCGATTGTGAGTGGCACGACTGCTTGCCCGGGCACGTGTTTCCAGGCGCCCAATACCACGAGCACCAGCGGGCAGACGGAAACCGTGTCGGGTTCAGGCACAGGCAGCAACATCTTCCCGCAGGTCACCGTGGTTTGGGCGACGTCGAACACAATCAAGACCACGGTCGGCATACCCGGTTTTCCGGACGCGACCATCCTGGGTTCCCCGTACTACGTTTCGGCCTGCGCCACGACGAGCTTCCGCTTCATGATGGCTGCCGGCGGCGACAGTTCCCGCGCGTACCTGTCCAGTTGCGATGGAGGTAATGTCAACATCATCGATACCTCCAACGACACCTATATCGAGAATCTGCCGGCCCCAATCGGTTCGCGCACGCCGATTCCGCCGAGCCCGCAGAACCCGCCGCAGAATCCGGTTTTTCTCATTGCCGGTCCGTAGTTTGCCGGTCCTTCGCTTCGCTCAGGATGACAATCTGAACGTATGTTGCGATTTGCGCGTGGATATAGTTGGATAGGTTGCAGTGTCGAGCGATTAGCGACCAACGACGATTTCCTACCCCGCGACCGCAGCGTGTTCCACCACCCAGCGGCAGTGGTGACGCAGCGCCACATTCATGAAGACATTTCCACTGGAAGTATTGAAGCACATCACCAGAGCTTCGGTGTCTTCACTGCTTTCGCTGCCCTGCTCGGACGTGTGCAGGGTTGGGGGATGAACGCGAAAGTGAAATCCCTGGTCGTTGAGCGTGGTGACGGAGTTGCCAATGATCTGGTTGGCCAGCTCACAGACCGCCTCCCGTACCAGATCGTCAGTCTCGGATACTTCGACGCCGGCCAGACGGCTGGCGAGTTGCACCGCCGTTCCCAGGTCCACATCAAAAATGATCCGCCCTTCGATCTCGCCCGTGAGGCAAACCTCGGCAGCAATCCCTTTCCGCCGGTACGCCTCTTCTTCCATGCTCAGGTTCTCGATGGAAATGGGCGACTCTAGCCCCTGCGCCAGGACGGCGTCGGCCGAGTTAATGAAAGGCTGAATCAGGTCCATCCGCATGACTAGGCTCCGGCTCCGGCGCCGCGCGTCGTCGTTGCGTCGTCACGCATCACGTACTTGATGACTTCATAGAGAACTTCCGGCTTGACCGGTTTCTGCACGAAGTGGCGGGCACCCCGCTGCAAGGCTGCCACGATGTTCTCCTGGTAGCCGACCGACGACACCATTACGATGCGGGCGTTGGGATGGTCGCGCACGATCTTCTCCGCCGCCTCGATGCCTTCCATCTGCGGCATGGTGATATCCATTAGAACGATGTCGGGCGTGAGCCGCTCGTACTCGCTGATCGCCGAAACTCCGTCGCCCGCCTCGCCGATTACCTGTCCCCCGAATGTTTCGATCATCTGGGCCAGGTTCTTGCGGGCGAACACGGAGTCATCCACGATCAGATAGCGCACCGGCTGTCCGTCTTCGCTCCGTTTTACGGGCGCAAACTTTTCCATGACACTCCTCCCCAACTATCACTTAATCACGATCTACACACCTTCGGATAGATAACTCTAGTTACTTCCGGCACTGGTTGCCCTCTTGACGTCGGTGGTGTCCCCCGGGCTGCGGCCGGGCGCGCATTGTGCCTGCAAAATATTGGGCAGATCCTGGAGGTCGGCGATGCGCATCACGTAGCCGCGTTCGATGGCCGCCTTGGGCATGCCGAAAACCACGCATGTTTCCTGGCTCTGCGCCACGGTGAATCCGCCGGCTGCCCGGATCTCTCCCATGCCGAACGCCCCGTCTTCACCCATGCCCGTCATCAACACGGCCATGGCTTGCGGACCAAACGCCTCGGCTACGCTGTGGAACAGCACGTCCACCGAAGGACGGTGCCCGTTCACCGGGGCTTCCTCCGCCAGCACCGCCACGTTGCCCAGCGGCAATTTCCTCACTTTCATGTGCCGGTTGCCCGGACAAATCAGCGCTCGCCCGGCCACCAGCAAGTCGCCGGATTGAGCTTCCTTCACCCGGATGGGGCAGCTCTCGTCCAGCCGCTTGGCGAACAGTTCCGTGAACCCGTCCGGCATATGCTGCACCACCAGGAGGCTGCCCGAAAATTCCACCGGCAGCTTCGAAAAAAGATATTGTAAGGCGTTCGGACCGCCCGTGGAAACGCCGATGGCGATGATGTGCGTCGGTGCGATGGGCCGCAGCTTGCTAGGCTGTGCACTGTGTATTTCCCCCGGCAGGAACTGTGTCTGCACCCCCGCGCTCTGCGCCGCGGCCCGGATCTTTTTGATCAACTCATCGGCAATTTCGGGCATGCGCGCGGAAACATCCTTCGGCTTGGCCACGAAATCGAACGCGCCCAGCGCCAGCGCCTTGAGCGTGATCGAAGCCCCGGCTGTGCTATGCGAGCTGACCACGATCACCGGCAGCCGCCAGCGTCGCATGATTTCTTTCAGAGTATCAATCCCGTTCATTCCGGGCATTTCCAGGTCGAGCGTCACCACTTGCGGCGACAGGTCCTCGATTTTCTTCAACGCAAAATGGCCGTCCATCGCTGTGCCCACAACCTCGATCGAGTCATCCCGTTCGAGGATATTGGGAATCAGCTTGCGCATCAGCGCCGAGTCATCCACCACCAGGACCCGCACCGGATTTTTCATGACTGGCCCCCTGCCGTGCCGCGTGCCCGCATCTCACCAGTTTCGATTCCACCACCGCTCGTCTCTGCTGGTACGACACTCGACAGCAAACCCGCCATCCGCGGGCCGGTTGCATCCGCCCGCCCGCGCGTGAAGCGATCCATCAGCGCGATCATGTTCAGGATGAGAACCACCCTCCCATCGCCCAGAATCGAAGCCCCACTCACCAGGTCGGTAGTGATCGACTGGTCATCGAGCGCCTTGATGACCAGCTCTTCTTCGCCCTCCAGTGTGTCGACGATGACACCGAACTTACGGTCCCCGCTATTGATCACCAGCACGAAGACCTTGCGTTGCGCCGTCTCCGGCCCGTTCGGGGGCTTCGAGCCCAGGCGCAGCAGAGGCAACACGTCGTTGCGCAGTTGCAGCACGTCGTAGTGCTCCACCTGATGGATCTCTTCTTCAACCGTGCGCGCGATCTCCGCCACCGCGTTCAGCGGCAGGGCGTAGAGCCGCTGCTCCACCCGGAACATCAACGCCGTGATAATGGCCAGCGTCAGCGGAAGCCGCAGACGGAAGGTTGTGCCCCGTCCTAGCGCAGTTTCGATCTGCACCGTTCCCTTCAGGCGTCCCAGCACGCTCTGCACTATGTCCAATCCCACGCCGCGGCCCGAGAGTTCGGTGATTTCTTCCGCAGTGGAGAATCCCGGCTTCAAGATCAGATCCAGAGTCTCGGTCTCGGTCAGACGGCCTACCTGGTCGGCGTTCAGCAATCCCTGGGACAGGGAGCGCTGCCGGACTTTTTCCGGATCGATGCCGCGCCCGTCGTCGGAGACCTCGATGACCACCTGGTTTCCCTGGTGATAAGCGCTCAGCCGCAATGTCCCTTGCGGCCGCTTGCCGGCGCGAACGCGCTCCTCGGCGGTCTCGATGCCATGGCCGACCGCATTTCGCACCAGGTGGGTCAGCGGCTCGGCGATCGCATCCAGAATGCTTTTGTCGAGATCGGTTTGCCCACCCCTGACCATCAGCTCGACTTCTTTCCCGCACTGGAGCCCGACGTCCCGCACCATGCGCGGGAACCGGCGGAACAACTGATCGACCGGCACCATGCGAATCTTCATGACCGAGTGCTGCAGGTCATTCAAAACCCGCCCTTGGAACGCCATGGCATCGGAGAACTTTCCCCGCAAGACATCTTTCGGGAAGCGTTGTCCAAATTCCAACAGCGTCTGCTGCAACATCGATTTCGCCAAGATCAGTTCACCAACCAGATTGAGTACGCTGTCGATTCTTTCCGCATCCACGCGCAGTACGTTGTCGGGGCCGCCCGGCACGGCGGCCGCCGGTTCCCCGGTCGACGGGGCTTCGTTGGCAGAGACGTCGGCAGTGACATCGGCGGCCGCAGGCGACGCGGCCTCGTCCTTTACTTCAGAATCGGCAGCGGAAGCCGGCGTAAGCGGGTGCGACGGCGCTGGGACGCGCAGGGGCCGGACTCGGACATTCAGCGTAATCGTTGGAATACTGCACTTCGCCCGGATCTGCTCCGCCGATCTTTCGGACGCGAGCGCCGCTTCCACGCGGTTCATGGGCTCGTGACTGCCTTCGACCGGATAGAGAGCCAGGACCTCGCCCAGTCCTGCAAGGGCCAACTGGATCATCTGACGTCCGGCGATGGGCATGGCGCACTGTGGGTCTATCTGCACCACCAAGTGATGAACGTGCTTGCCCTCCGCCAGCGCCCGGGTGATCGCCAGTTGTTCGTATTCGGACCAGCGGCTGGTTTTCGCGGCGGCTTTCCGTGTCTTCTTCTTTGCCTTGGCCGCGCCGCCTGGCGCCGGGTGTGCCAGACGGGCAATGTCCGCGCGCAAAGACTGGATGCTGGGAAGTTTCGTCCCCTTCCGATACGCCTCCAGCAAGGCCGCAAACACGTCGGCGGCGCGCAACGCGATCTCGGGAACCGAAGCCGCCGCTGCCATGTTCTCCAGCGTCAGCACGTCCTCGAACTCATGGCAGAGTTCGCTGAGTTCCCGGAAGCCGCAGGCGGCCGCGTCCCCCTTCAGCGTATGCACCGTCCGCCGCAGGCTGCGGGCGGTCTCCGCATCGCCAGGCGATTTCTCCAGCCGCATCGCTTCGTCGTTCAGCTTCTGGACGAGTTCCCCCGCGCTTTCGAAGAACAACTGGCGGAGTTCTGTCATCCGATCCTCGGGGGGAAGGGTCACATCTTCACCTCGACTCGCTGGTACGCCGTGCCGCTGTTGCGATGCACCATCTGAAATTTTTCGGTCAGCCCCAGCAGGCTTTCGGCATGGCCGACAAACAGGTATCCCTGGGGATTCAAGCAACGATAAAACTTCTCGACCAGCCGTTTCTGCTCGGCTTCGTCGAAATACATCATGACGTTGCGGCAGAAAATGATGTCGTTGCGCTGCGGCAGGTATTCGGTCTTCAGATTATGAAAGTCGAAGTGCACCAGTTCCTTGACGTTCTTCTTCACCGCGTAGCGGTTGCCCACTTTGTCGAAGTAGCGCAAGCGGTAGCCATAGTCGACCCCGGACATCTGGTGCTCACCGTAGGAAGCCTCCTGCGCCGAGCGCAAAACCGAATAGTTGATGTCGCTGGCCAGGATCTCCACCCGCCAGGGCGCGGGTACCAGAGGCTTGGGAAGCGGCGATTCGAGCGGCTGAGGATTGCGCAGATAGTAGTACGACAGCGCATCGGCCACCAGCATGGCCAAGGTGTAGGGTTCCTGTCCCGTGGAACAGCCCGCGCTCCAGATTCTTAAGCTGTAGTCGCGGCGCTCCTGCTTGCGCCGCAAAATCTCGTCGATCGCGTCCCGCTGAAACAGGTCCAGCTGCGCCTTGTTGCGGAAGAAGCTGGTCTCATTGACTGTGAGGTTTTCCAGCAGGCACGACAGCTCTTGTTTCCCCTGCTGGCTGATGAGCAGGCGATAGTAGCTGTAGAACGAATCCAGTTGGCACTCCTTCAACCGGCGCTGCAAACGGTCCTGGAGGAAAGAAGTGCGCCGATCGTCGAAGTGCATGCCGCACTCCTGGTAGACCAGGGTCTGCAGGAGTTTCAATTCCGCGTCGGTGAGTGCGGGTGTTTCGCTCGTGTTCATGTGGGCTCGGTTCTTGCTACTTTCCGGCCGAGGCGGTCTTTGTTGTTGTTCCTGTCCCCGCCTTGGTCCCCGCCTTGCCACTACCGGCCGCAGCCGGCTTTTCTGCCGGCGGCTCGTTTCCAACCTCGCGCGCCGCTAATACCTTGTTGATATCCAGCAGAATGATCAGCCGTCCCTTGTACTTGCCCAGGCCCGTCACACAGTCCAATCCACCTTCCTGCATCATGGCGGGCGCGGCTTCGATTTCGCTTTCGGGAATCTTCAGGACCTCCGACGCCGAGTCCACAATCATGCCCGCCAGCCGGCCCCGGTGTTCCACGACCAGAATGCGGCTGCGCCGGTCGAGTCCGGCGGACGGCTGCCCGAACCGCTTCCGCAGATCCACCACCGAGACAATCTTTCCGCGCAGGTTGATCACGCCTTCCAAATAATCGGGCGCGTCCGGCACCGCAGTGATCTCGGGCACGCGGACGATCTCATGCAGCGATGTGATGGGCACGCCGTAGGTCTCGCGGCCCACGCGGAAGCCCACAATGTGTGTTTCACGGCTCATGGATGGAATTCCCTCAACGAGATCCCGCCGCAGCGGTCCGGGCTGCGTTCCCGTACCCCGGCGTGCTGTCGTTCGAGCGCAGCGCAAAACGGTCCATCGAGTCCAGCAGACCCCGCGACATCTTTGACATCTGATCGGAGGAAGCCGCCAGTTCGGTGGAACCCGACGTGGAGGACTGCACCAGTTCGCGCATGCGCTCCATGGCCTGCACCACCGCCTGCGCCCCGGAAGCCTGTTCTTCCACCGCCGAGTTGATCTCGTGCGTGATTTCGTTCAACCGCGTGGTGGCGCGCGCGATCTGCGCCGAGCCGTGCGATTGCTCGTTGGTGGCGGCCCCGATTTCCTGCGCGAACTTGTACACCTCGGTCACCACGTTCGAAATTTTTCGCAGCGCGGCATTCAGTTCCTGTCCCAGATTCAGTCCTTCGTTCACGATCGTCGTGCTCTTCTCCATGTTTTCGACCGCTTTGCGCGCTTCCTTCTGGATGCTGCCGATCAGCTCGGAAATCTCCTTGGTGGACTGCGCGGATTTCTCCGCCAGCTTCCGGACTTCATCCGCCACCACCGCGAATCCCAGTCCGTGCTCGCCCGCCCGCGCCGCTTCGATGGCGGCATTCAAGGCCAGCAGGTTGGTCTGCTCCGCCAGATCGTCGATCACTTCGACAATCTTGCCGATGTCGTCCGCCCGCGTGCCCAGCGCGTCAATGATCTCGCCCGAAGAGCGGATCGTGGTGTTGATCCGGTTCAGGCCGTCGGTCGCCTTTTCCATGGTGCCAATGCCGCTGTGCACCTCTTCCCGCGAACGGTTCGAGATATCGAGCAGAACCTTGGCCGTATCCGCCACCCGCTGGATCGAGGTCACCATCTGGTCGATGGAAGCCGAGGTTTCGCTGACGCTCGAGGCCTGCGTCTGCGTGCTCTTCACCATGTTCTGCACGTTCACGCTCATTTCGTGCATGGTGCTTGTCACTTCATCGATGGCCGACGAAGTCTGCAGGCTGTTCTTGGCCGTCTCGTCGGAAGCGCTGGCCACCTGGGAGGAGGCGCTGGCCACCTGGGAGGCGGCGTCGCGCACGTGGCGCACCATCCCGCGCAGGCCTTCCACCATGCGCGTGAATGCGTTCGCGAGAGTGTCGTTGGCCGAGCGGGGACGGACTTCCACCGCCAGGTTGCCCCCGGCAATGGCTTCGGAAACCGCGGCCATTTCCTTTAGGTACTTCACCATGGAGTCGAAAGTCCTTGCCAGTTGCCCGATCTCGTCCTTGCCGTGAACGTCAATATTGTGATCCAGATCCCCCGACTGGCCGATTTGGTCGGCCACGTGAATCAGCCGGGTCAGCGGTCCCGTGATCCCAGTAGCGGTCCGGTAGGCAATGATCACGCCCAGGCCCAGAGCGACCAGAGAACTGAACACCGCCATCAGAATCGTACCCGTCGCTGCCAGTTCATCGGAGTGGCGCCGCTCGTCCAGCAACTTGCGGTTCTCCCGGTCGACATCGTCCAGAACCTCGCTCGAACGCGAGACCCAGGAGTTCGGATCCTTTTGCAGATAGAAAATCTGCAGTTCGGCCACCGTCGCATTGCCGCTGTCCACGGCCCGACGCTTGTCCGCCAGCGGGTTGGCGAACTCGTTGCCCCAAGCCTGCTCCAGCCCCTGCACTTTTTCCAGACTGCTTCTTTGTTGCGCGGAATTCACCAGGTCCTGGGCATGGTGCAGGGCGTCACTCAACACGTGTTCGCCGTCATTCATTTTCTCCACGTCCCGGGTGTCCCCGCTGAGCAGGTAGTTCTGCAGGTGAAGCCGGTTCTGCATCATCTGGAAGCGGACCGACGAGGTAGCCTCGGTCATGTCGATCGAACGCTGCGCCGCCGCCTTGGTCTCATGCTCGCGTTGCACCGCGATCAGGTTGATGGCCAGCAGCACCAGAACCGTCGCCAGAATGATGCCGAAACTTAGATAAAGCTTTTTTCCGATATTCATGCTCCAACCTTCCTCAGCCAGCGCTTCGGGCCCGGCGCCGCCCTCTTACTGGTTCGGATTAAAACGGAATTCCACAACCCCCGTTGACTCTCCCGGACCTGCCTCGAAACGCCACTTCTTGACCGCATCCATAGCGGCGCTTGCCAGCACCGGATGCCCGCCAACCAGCCTGGCGTCCTTGACCGACCCGTTGGCGGAGACCGTGATTATTACTTTCACCACGCCGGAGATGTTCATGCGCTTCGCCAGTTCCGGATACACTGGCGCCACCTTGATCTTTGGTTTTCGATCGATTTCCTGTCCCCATGCAAGGGGAGCGCTGGTCGCGACCCATCCGCCAAGCAGCAGCAGACCCACCGCGAACACACGATTCAGGGCTTGAATAGACACGGTACCTCCCTTGTCGCTGTGCGTTTGCCCTATATTCGTGCATGGACCACACCAGCGGATACCAAAAGTTCTTCCTCTGCATTACTTTCGTGATCTCTGCAATGCGATGAAGAATTGATCCTTAGCTCCTCACCCAATCCCACACTGCGGTTCCCGGGCGCAAGAATGTCGTGCTCATCCGGACAATTGCCGATCGCTGATGGCAGAATGAGACGCCGATATCACTTTGGTGCCGTTTCACAAGTCGGCACTGCCCCCTCATATTCCCTTGACTCAATTTGAGAATCAAGCGTACGTTTTATATGTAATTCAATTGTTTTCAACCGCTTAGCTAAGCGAGTGGTGTGCACTGACAACCCACACGGGAAATTCGGGGTCCGGCGAAGCGTCTCAGTCTGAGGAGGCTTTCCAGAAGCTTCTACTGGAGCTTTCCCGGGCCGCTTTCCAGAGCAGCGATCCCAGCCAGCTCATCCTGTCCTTCTGCGCCCTCACCCGCGCCTTCTTCCATGCCAGCGGCGCCTACTTTTGGAGTTGTTCCTCCGACGGTGAGCTCGTCGGAGCTGAAGCCGACGGCGACCATGCCGAGTGTTTTCGAGGCATGCGCGCCGGTGATCCATCCATCGGTATTGAAGCGGTTCAGAGGCGTCGCCCCTTCTTCCTCAACCACGTCGACGTCGCCCGTTACCCATGGCTGGCCGAATGCCACGCGCATGCCGCCATGGCCGCGCCTCTGCTGGTTTCAGGGGAAGTGGTCGGTGCCATCGCGTTCGTGCAAAGTGTGTCCCATGCCGGCTTTGACGATGACGCCGTTGCCAAAGTTACTATCTTGGCGGCCCAACTCGGCACCGCACTCGAAGCCCTCCGCTTAAACCAGCTTTCCTGCGAAGAGCACCGCCGCGCCAGCATTCTGGTCGAGGTCGCCACCGCACTGCATGGCTTGCCCGACACCGCATCCGTGATGGAGAGCATCGCCGACCGCCTGCGCGTGCTGCTGCATTCGCCCGCCGTGCTCGTCTTCGTCCAACAGGAGACACGGTTCCAGTTGCAGGCGGTGTCGACCGAGGCCCCCAGGCTCGCCCTCTCCATCCACGCGCGTTTCGAGCAGAACGACCTCCGCTCTTCGCTCGAGATCGCCACCCGCGCCGTCGCCGCCGGCGAGCGCATTACGGTGAGCATCGACGGCGCCTCTCATTTCGGAGAAGATTCGCCGCCCGGAGTTCTCATCGCGGCGCCGTTTCGCACCTCGCGCTCGCACGGTGCGATTCTGGTCTACCCCCGTCTCGCCAACCCGTTCACCCAGGAAGACAAAACCTTGGTTTCGGCCCTGGCCGGCTTTGGCGCGGTCGCGATCGCCAACGCCGAGTTGTACGGCATGGCCCGTGCCCAGGCCCACGAACTGCACGAAATCCTGGAGATTTCCTTCGAACTCGGTTCCGCCGGAAAGCTCGACGAGTTCATGCAGACCTCGGTCGTCCGCGCCGCCAGTTTCCTCGGCTTTCAGCGCTGCTTCATCGGGCTCCTCGAAGAGGACACCTTCCACATTCGATGGGCAGTGGAGAACGGCGTCGCCCGTCCCGTCGATATCCCGCTCGACGATGGCGTCGCGCCCGGCACGCTGAAGCAAAAAAATGTGTTCTTCACCGAGGACGCCGCCAAAACTCCGGGCGCGAATTTGGATTTCGTGGCCGCTTTCCAGATCCGCCAACTCCTCGCTGTGCCCCTGCTCGGCTCGAACGGCGATGTGCTCGGGATGTTCGGAGTGCTCGACCGCATCGAGCCGGGGCCGATCAACGACGAAGACGTCCGCCGCGCCCGCGCTCTGGCCGCGCAAGTTGCCATCGCTCTCGAACTTACCCGTAACCTGCACCAATCCGAGGAGCACCGCCGCCGCGCCGAGGCCCTGGTCACGATCGCGCTCGAACTCAACACCGTTCTGCATCTGCCCGAGTTCATGCGCAACTTCGCTGTGCGCGCGTCGGGCCTGCTCGGAGGCCGCTCCGTTGCCCTCAGCCTTTTCCAGACAGCGGAGCTCGATACCGTCCTCATGTGCGGCGCCTCCGAAGTCGACGATAAGCCGCTGCTCCGCCGCTTCAGTCAGGCGCTCAGTGCGGCCCTGCCGAAATACCCCACCGATGTCGCCTTCGCCGCGGCCAGCGATATGCTCGGAACCGCTCTCGCCTCCACTCTGGGATGGACCGATTGCACTCTGGTCCGGCTGGCCGGTTCTTCAGGAGAACTCGTCGGCGTTCTTTGTCTCGCCGACCGCGGCGCTCCGCCGGCCATCGAAGATCAGCAGTTGCTGCGCGCCATCGCCGGTCATGCCAGCATCGCTCTCGAGAATGCCTGCCTGTTCACCCACATGCAGCAGGCCAACCGCCATTGGCTGGACGTCTTCGATGCCATCAGCGACTTCATCGTGGTCCATGACGAGCAGCACAACGTTCTCCGCGTCAATCGCTCCCTGGCCGACTTCGTCGGTATCGCCCCCGACCAGTTGATCGGCGTCAACATGCGGGCGCTCGAAGCCCTTTCCACCGGAGCTTCGCCGCACTCCTGTCCCTTCTGCCGCAGCGGCGAGGGTCTCGACGAATACGTGCACCCCGTCCTCGAACGCACTTACCTGATTTCGACCTCGCGCATTCATGCCGCCAGCAGCGCCCAGTTGCAGACCGTGCACGTTCTCAAGGACATCACCGACCGGCGCGAAGCCGAGCGCCGCTATCGCGAACTGTTCGACAACTTTCAGGAAGGAATTTTCTTCTCTACGCCCCAGGGTCGCTTCGTGGAAGTCAACGACGCGCTGGTTCGCATCCTTGGCTATAGCAGCCGCGAAGAAGTCATTCAGCTCGACATTCCCACCGAAGTTTATTTTTCTCCGCGGCGGCGGGAAGAACTCGGGGAACTATTCGAACGCCAGGGCGGACTGCGCAATCAGGAAGAAATCTTCCGGCGCAAGGATGGATCGTCGGTCCACGTTTTCCTCAACTGTTTCGCGGTGCGCGATCCGTCCGGCAACATCCTGCAGTATCGCGGCCTCATACTCGATATTACTGGCCTCCACCAATCGCAAACCGAGCTGCAGAAAGAGCGTGATTTCTCCAACAAAATTCTCAGCCATACCCAGAGCCTG
This sequence comes from Terriglobales bacterium, assembly GCA_050018355.1. Taxonomy (GTDB): domain Bacteria; phylum Acidobacteriota; class Terriglobia; order Terriglobales; family Acidobacteriaceae; genus Acidiflorens. Next base: position 17,353 of record JBEKAF010000045.1, read on the forward strand.
ATTCTGGTCACCGACACCGAAGGCGTGATCAGTTATGCCAACCGGCGCTGGAGCGGTCTCGGCTTTCAGCAGAACCAGATACTGGCGCATCCCTTGCCCGACCTGTGCGCTGCCCCGCGCCGTGCCGCGCTCCGCGAAGCGCTGGCAGCCGTGGCCCGCGGCCAACAGGTCGATAACTTCGATCTGCCTCTGGTGCGCGGCGACGGCGTCAGCGGTCAGTTCTCCGTCAATCTGAGCCCCATCAGCGGCGAAGACGGCCGCGTGAGCAGCATCGTCGTAGTCATGACCGACGTCACCGACTCCGCGATGCTGCGCGCCAAGCTGATGCACGCCGAGAAAATGGCTGCCGTCGGACAACTGGTCTCCGGCGTCGCCCACGAAGTCAACAATCCCCTCACCGCCATCCTCGGATTCACCGACCTCTTGATGGAAAACCCCGAGACCCCCGAAAGCGCGCGCCGCGATCTGCGTGTGATTTTGCAGGAAGCGCAGCGCACCAAGCAGATCGTGCAAAACCTGCTCAGCTTTGCCCGCCAGATGCCACCGCAGCGCCAGCCGGTTCAGCTCAACTCCATCCTGCAACGCACCGTGCACTTGCGCTCTTACGACTTCATCAGTCACGGCATTCAGGTGGTCGAACGCCTCGACGAGTCCCTGCCCACAGTCATCGGAGACTCTCACCAGCTCCAGCAGGTGTTTCTCAACATCCTGAACAACGCTTACGATGCCGTCCGCGAAAGCGCGCGGCCCGCCCGCATTGAGGTCATGAGCGCCCGCGCCAACTCATTCGTCGAGATTTCTTTTCGCGATAACGGCATCGGCATCACCGATCCCGAACGTATTTTTGATCCTTTCTTTACCACCAAAGACGTCGGCAAGGGTACTGGTTTGGGCCTCAGTATTTGCTATGGTATCGTCCGCGAACATGGCGGCGAAATTGTTTGTCACAACAACCTGGACTCTGAAGGAGCCACTTTCATCGTTCGCCTCCCGGTAGTATCCGAGGTGGCATCCTTTGGAGCCGTTGCAGGAGTGCATCCAAAATGACGCAGACAGGAACTAAACCCGCTTGTGCGCCACTGCTTCTGATTGAAGACGAACCGGCCGTCCTGGCTCTAGTACGCGCCGTTCTTGAGGGCCACGGATATGCCGTCGTTCCGACCGAATCCGGCGCCGAAGCCCTGCGACTGCTGGCCAGCGGCAATTTTCACGGCGTCGTCTCCGACATGCGCACGCCCGGAGGTGTCGATGGCGCCCAGGTCTATGCCTGGATCGCCGCCCATCGCCCGGAACTCGCCTCCCGGCTGGTTTTCATCACCGGCGATATCGCCAACGAGGAAACTGCTGCCACGCTGCGCCGCACCGGAGCGCCCTGCGTGGAAAAGCCGTTTCGCGTCCATGACTTCATTTCCGTGGTCGAGCAGACCATGGGCAGGGCTGCTTCATGACTCAAGACTTCCGTATCCGATTGTTGATTGTCGATGACGAGCAGACCATCCGCCGCCTTTGCATGACCGTCGGCGAGTCGCTTGGCTTCTCTTGCCTCGAAGCCGAGAGCGGTGACGCGGCTCTCGCCCTGCTCGAGGAACAGCCCGTCCACATGGTGCTCACCGACATGGTGATGCCGCGCATGTCCGGAATCGAATTCCTGGAGCAGGCCAAGCGCGCTTACCCCCGCATCGAAGTTGCCGTCATGACCGGCCACGGCTCCGTCGAAACTGCCGTCCAGGCGATGAAGCTCGGCGCCTACGATTACATTGCGAAGCCCTTTGCTCCGCTCGATGACCTGCGCCTTTTCCTGCGCCGCATGGCCGACAAGGTCCGCCTCGTGGAAGAAAATCTCTACCTCCGCGAACGCTCCGAAACCGAGACCGCTGTCCACGGCATCATCGGCAATTCCACCGGCATTCAGAATGTCCTGCGCCTCATCTCCCGCCTCAAAGACACGCGCACCCCGGTCCTGATTTCCGGCGAAAGCGGAACCGGCAAGGAACTGGTCGCCCGCGCCCTTCACTTTCGCGGAACCATGGCCAACCTTCCCTTTGTTGCCGTGGACTGCGGATCGCTGGTTCCCACCCTCATCGAAAGCGAATTGTTCGGCTACGAAAAAGGCGCCTTCACCGGCGCTCTTCGTTCCAAGTCGGGACTGCTGCAATCGGCCGATACCGGAACCATTTTTTTCGACGAGGTTGGCGAACTTCCTCTGGAGATGCAAGCCAAGCTGTTGCGCTTTCTCCAGGAGAAAGAAGTCCGCCCCGTGGGCAGCAATCAAAAGGTCAAAGTGGACGTGCGCATCATGGCCGCCACCAACCGCGATCTCGACACCGAATACCAGAAAGGAACCTTCCGCAAGGATCTCTATTTCCGCCTCAACGTTGTCACCATTTCTCTGCCCCCGCTACGCGAGCGCCGTTCCGACATTCCCATCCTGGCGGCGTTCTTCCTTGAACGCCTCGCTCCCGGACGCGGCGTCCAGGTCTCCGGCAACGCCATGAAGGCCATGCTGGCTTACGACTGGCCCGGCAATGTCCGCGAACTGGAAAATTGCCTGGAGCGTGCCGTCGCTCTCGGCGATCAGCGCATCATCGAAATCAACGATCTGCCGCCAGCGATCGCGCGCGCGGAAGTCCAAGCCGAAGCGCTCGATTCGCAAGAATTCTCCCGCACCGACCTGGAAGACATCGAACGCGCCACCATCGAGCGCGTTTTTTCCCAAGTCAAGGGAGACAAAGCTCTAGCCGGCAAAATGCTAGGCATCAGCCGCGCCACCCTCTATCGCAAACTCAAGCGCTACAACATCGGCGCCCGCGAGGAACCTCCCACCTCGACCACCCTGCAATAGATCCGGCCGCCGCAAGTGTGGGGACGAGCAACTGTGGGGACGGGGCGACTCGCCCGTCCAAGCCGAGCGCAGCTCGGCCTCAGCGCGAACTCCTTCGCTTCTTCGCAACCCGCGAAATGAGACAGGAGTTTCATTCTGAGACGCACTTTCCCCGCTCCCCGAAGAATTAACCTGCTCCGCCCCCAGGCGACGCCATTAACTGCTTGTCCTTCTTTCACTTGTTCTTAGGGGCATGACCTTCAAGTTTTTGGTGGCGCCCGTGCACTACGGAATGCCGATAAGGCAGAACGAGTCTCCTCGCAGCTCTTCCAAACCGGGAAGAGGGGGAGGCTCGCCTGCTCCAGCTCCCCCGGGATTGAGGTTTCCGTGCCCAACCAGGCAACTGCTCGCGCTCTTGAACCAGACATCGTAAGCCGCTTGGCTAGGTTCTTTCCCGAAGCCACTCCGGTGCGGATTCCCATCAAACTCAGCCGCACCAAGAGCAACGGCAACGGAAATGACGATCCGACTGCCCACGAAAACGAGAATATTTTTTTTCAAGACACCGTCATCGAGTTCGGCACCCCGCGCGAAGTTTTGTTCGGGGTCGACCGTCCTCTGGAATTTGCCGATCGCGTCCTCCTCGAAAGCAACGACGGCTCGCTTCACGCCGAAGCCTCCGTGGTCGCGGTTCAATATCATCCCGAGCGGACAGCGGTTGCCGTCCGCTTCCTAAAACCTGTTCCCAATTGGATTGTGAAATCATGACTGCTTCCACCCAACCTTCATTCCAACCTTCACTGGAAGAGCAGGGGGCCACGCTCTGCGCCCTGCAGCCCATTTACTCTGCGCTGGTGCGCGAATTTGTGATTGAGATTTCCGCCTGCCCCGTCGACGACGGGTTCTCGCCATCGCCCGAGTCGGTCGAGCACGCCGAAGCCTGGTTCCAGCAGGTCGACGCCCAGATCCAGGTGCACCAGTTGCGCCAGTTTCTGCAGACCACGCCCCTGGCGAACGAAGCCATGCTGCGCCATCTTCTCGTCCATCACATGCAGAAGACCGCGAAGTCCGCGAGTGACCGCGACAAGACTGATTTCCTGCTTGTCCAGTATTTTTCGCTGTGCGCGCCCTCGGGCCTTGAAGACGCCGACGTGGACCTCGATTACGTCGCCCAGGTGCTCGAGCCCGTACTCGGGCCGCAACAGCCGGAGCTCCCCGCGTGGTTGAGTTCTCTCGATACCATCATGCAGTCGGCGGCGCATTGCCGCCGCCTCAGCGAACTGCTCCACAGCGGCGCCATCGAGCAAGGGCGCAAGCTCAAGACGCAGAACGCGGCCCGCTACTTCGAGCCCTCGGCGATGGTGGCCTTTGCCCGTTTCAGCTTCATGATCCGGCGGATATTTTTCCGTCTCATGCACGACGATCTCAACGCCATCCAGGACGGCTTGCGCGAACTCGAGCGCCGCGGCGTCTCGACCATCGATTGCCGCCGCGCCCAATTCTCCGCCGAAGAACCGACCGGCCGTCTGCGCATGATCTGCCAGTCCTGGAAAGTCATGTTCCACGCCGAATACTCCTCGGGCCAGCCGCTGCGCATGCTGGTCGATCTTAGAGCGGCCGTCGACGACGCACTCCAGAACGGAGCGCACAAAAATCCGCGCGCCGCGCGCGCCGCCGCCGCTTCCGGAGAGTCTGGCGGCGGAACGGAAGACTAATTTCCCGCTGTAGAGACGGGGCTTGCCCCGTCTCCGGAGGCGCGGCAGGCCGCGCCTCTACGGGAAATCAGCCGCGCCGTAAGTGCCGCAAAAATCGACGGCGGCTTTAGCCGTTGCGGCGCCAACGAGTTAGAGGCCAACTTGCCGAGCCAGAAAGCGACGATGAGCACCAATCGCCCGACCGTCCTGATCCTTGCCAGCGACCCCGCCTTCTCGCGGGAGATTACCGCGAATTGGCCCCAGGATCCCGCTCCGAATTCCGACGGTCCGGAATTCATCGTCCTCGACGAAGGCTTCTCTCGCGACCTGGAGGGCAGCCACTACGACCTCGCGATTGCCGACGCCTCTTCCGTTGAAAAACTTAAGAACGACAAGCGCAACCATCTGAACAAACGCCTGATCAAAGACCTGAAGCAGGCGCTCGCCGCCGCCGGCAAGCCTGCCATCATGATTCACTCCGATCCCGCCCTCGATTTCTATAACCTCCATGGCGCCGTTCTCGAGTTGCGTCGCCAGCCCGGACTGTGGCCGGCGATGGCGGGTCTCATCGGACGCGAAATTCTTCGCCGCCGCCAAGCCGAGTCTCGCGCCCGCGAAGCCGAGAAAACTTGCGCCGCCGCCCAAGCCGAGGCCACTCTCGGACGCTACATGCTCGAGATGCGGACCAACGTCAACAACGCTCTCACCACCGTGCTCGGCAACGCCGAACTTCTGGTCATCGAGCCCGGACTGCCCGCCACCGTGCTGGCGCAAGCTGATACCATTCGCAACATGGCGCTGCGGCTTCACGAAGTCTTTCAGCGCTTCTCTTCGATCGAAAAAGAACTCACCGTGGCCGCGCGCGAGTCCAGCAAAAGAGCCGCCCACGCCGCCGCTGGCGGCGGCTGCTGAGCGGAACTGTTTTCATAAACGTTTCCTGGGAAAACGCGACTGCACAACAGGAATTGTCATCTCGAGCGAAGCGAGGGATCTGCAGTTTGCCGGAAATCCGCGAAAACTGAGAATTCCTCGTTACCTTCGCTCTGTGGAACGCACTTAGGAGCTAGAGGCAAACCGCCCGCCAGGTTACTAACTCGCCTTCCTCCAAATCTTGTCAATAGCCAGAAATCACACAAATCCTTCTAGCTCGATGAAAGCGTTCCGAATATAAATGTCCACAGGTTTGTCGGTGTACCCCCTCCAAAATGCTATTCCATATAAGGCGAGGTGGGTTTACAATAGCTGCTGTTTTCGAGGTCAAAAAGGAAATTCCGGGTTAGATCGAATTACTCGGGTAGCAGCGGAAAGCCAATTCCAATAGCTGCCTTGGGCCCCGCCAGCCCGAAGCCCGCGCTACATTGTCTCGGAGGTTTTTATGGCCGACGTCGCCTACGTTTCTAACATTCATATCGAGCGCCTCAAGGGCCCATTGCGCGTCGCGCGCTTGCCCGGCGAGGCTCAGCCCGTCTATTTCAGCGTACACAGCGAGATCGCGAAGCATTACGGTCTGGACATGTCGCGGTTCGGCGCCGAGTCGCACGCATCCACGATCGACTACGTCATCGCCGGACTGGGCGGTTGAATGCTCGGCACCTTTGCCGGCGCGCTGGATGCGCGCAAGATCAACGCTAAGGAAGGCCGCCTCACTGCTGACGTGCGCGGTGAAGTCGAAGAAGAAAACAGGGTCCTGATCATCCGCCGAGTGCACGTGACGTTTCACCTGCGCGCCGCGAATCCCGACGAAGTCCGCGAAACCGTGGATCGCGTCCACAGCATGTACGCGGAAGGGTGTCCCGTGTACCGCTCGCTGAAGCCGGCGTTTCAGATCACCTCCGGCGTGGAGGTGGTGCCCGAGCAGGCGGCAGCAATGGAATAGGCTTTCGAGGAGCGTCCGGCCAGATCGCTTCTGCGCTCTGGGCCGACCCACTCCGAATAGTCCCGGTTGCAAATCTTAAGCCAAAGGTCGTTTGCTCCGTCCGTACTTTGCCATTAATTTATGCCTTTGCTCGAATCCACTGGTCGCTCTCGCCTGGCAGTAACCCTTCTCCTGCTCGTTTCCCCAGCCCAAAGTAAACAAGTAGAAGCTGCAACTACAACGCCGCCTGGCGTGGGGACTTTGACTTTTGTTTGTCTTGTCAGTCGCACGGAGCGAATCCAAACGGCATGTCCTCGCAACGGAATCCTGCCGAGCTTTGCTCAGCGCGACAGCCGAGGGGCAACTGTCGCTACGCAAACAAAAATTCCTTCGTCCGCAGTTCCTTGATCGTATCCCGCAGCTTAGCCGCTTTTTCAAATTCGAACCGCTTGGCCGCCTCCCGCATATCGCTCTCTAACTTCCCAATGTAAGCGTCCAACTCTTCCTGCGATTTCAAATCCGGAATGCCGTCCACTTCGGAGGAGGTCAGGTCGGTGTAGTCGGCGCTTGCGATGGCGACTAGCGTCATGTCGAGCGGGCGGATGATGGATTCGGGAGTGATTCCGTTTTCTTCGTTGTAGGCGTGCTGGATGGCGCGCCGTCGGTTGGTTTCGTCGAGCGCCTTTTTCATGGAGTCGGTCATGCGATCCGCATAGAGAATTGCCCGGCCGTTCAGGTTGCGGGCGCAGCGTCCAATGGTCTGGATCAGCGAACCGGCGGAGCGCAGGAACCCTTCCTTGTCGGCGTCGAGAATCGCCACCAGCGATACTTCCGGCAGGTCGAGGCCTTCGCGCAGAAGATTGATGCCGATCAATACATCGAACTCGCCTTTGCGCAGGTCGCGCAAAATCTTCACCCGCTCCAGCGTTTCGATTTCGGAGTGCATGTAACGGCACTTCACGCCGACCTCACTGTAATACTCGGCCAGGTCCTCGGACATGCGCTTGGTCAACGTGGTCACCAGCACGCGCTCGCTGCGCGCGACGCGATCGCGGATCATGTGCAGTAAGTCGTCGATCTGTCCTTTGACCGGACGTATCTCGACCGGAGGATCAATCAGTCCGGTAGGGCGGATGATCTGTTCAACCACCACGCCGGCAGACTTAGTCAGTTCGTAGGGACCGGGCGTGGCGGAGATATAAATGATCTGGTTGGTGCGATGCTCGAACTCCTCGAAGGTGAGCGGGCGGTTGTCGAGCGCGGAAGGCATGCGGAATCCGTATTCGACCAGCGTCTGCTTGCGCGAGCGGTCGCCGTGATACATGCCGTGGAGTTGCGGCACGGTCTGGTGCGATTCGTCGATGAACATCAGAAAGTCGCGCGGAAAATAGTCGAGCAGGGTCGGCGGTGGCTCGCCGGGAAGGCGTCCGGTGAAATGACGCGAGTAGTTTTCGATGCCGTGGCAGTAACCCATGGCCCTGATCATTTCCAGGTCATACATCACGCGCTGATGGATGCGCTGCGACTCAACCAGCCGCCCTTGCTTTTCAAGTTCGACTTCCCACCAAGCCAACTCGGCTTTGATAGAAGCGACAGCCGAAGCCCGAGTTTCTTCTTTCATCACATAGTGCGTCTTAGGATAAATCGGCAGCCGCATGTATCGCTGCTTAACGGTCCCGAACAGTGGATCGATCTGCGAGAGCGATTCAATTTCGTCGCCAAACATTTCGATGCGATAAGCATTGTCATCGTAGGTGGGATAGATTTCGATGATATCCCCGCGCACCCGAAACGTGCCGCGCCGAAAATCGCCTTCGGTGCGCTCGTAGAGAATTTCAACCAGCTTGCGGGTGATGTCCTGGCGCTTGATCTTCTGTCCTTTTTCGAGGAACAGCAGCATCCCGTAGTAAGCTTCAGGCGACCCCAGCCCGTAGATGCAGCTAACCGAAGCAACAATTAAACAATCGCGCCGCTCGAACAGCGATCGCGTGGCGGAGAGCCGCAACTTGTCGAGCTCATCATTGATCGTCGATTCCTTCTCAATATAAAGGTCCGCCGCCGGAACATAAGCCTCCGGTTGGTAAAAATCATAGTAAGAGACGAAGTACTCTACGGCGTTGTTTGGGAAGAAACTTTTGAATTCGTGGTAGAGCTGGGCGGCTAGCGTTTTGTTGTGGGCCATGACGAGGGCAGGGCGATTGGCGGCCTCGATCACTTTGGCGGCGGTGTAGGTCTTGCCCGATCCGGTGACGCCGAGCAGAACCTGATGCTGCTCGCGATCGAAGACGCCGCGGGTGAGGCTGTCGATGGCTTGTGCCTGGTCGCCTTGGGGCTTGTAGGTGCTTACCAGCTTGAAGTCCACAGCTCATTATATGGGAGGGGCGAGGACGGGCTGTGGATGTACTTCTGTGTAAATCATGCTCGTTGGCAGGCGGGTACATCGGAAGTTTGTACTAAGTGATTCACCTTAGATGCTGAGCAAAACTGCTGCACATCTCGGCCCGTGTTGGTTATATTGTTTGTCGTTTTTCGGCCAAACACCGTGCTGCGAGCGGTTTTTCACGCGGTTAATGTCACTTTGCGCGATTTGGCCGGGGGAATGCAAAATGAGACGCCAAGACCCGAATCCAGATGTGCCGAGGGGTCCGGGTTTCGGCGCCAGTTGCCGCGTTTGGGGCGCCGGTCAGGTGCGTATTTTTATGGAAGAGAATTTCATACAAGTGGGACTCCGGGATCGGCAAATCATTGATCTGCTGCTCCAGGGATGTGACAACTCAGAAATCGCTCGGGATCTGAACATTGCCGAGCGCACGGTCAAAGCACATTTCAACCGCTTGTTTCTGCGCTTCGGAATCAAAGGTGGCATCAAGCGGGTTAAGCTCGCGACTTTACTTTATAGGAGGCAATTATGGTTGGAGAAACAGCAAACCACCGCGGGCCCAGCGAACGCGAACAACTCATCATTCAGCGCGTAGCCGAGGGCTGCAAGAACCGGGAGATCGCCGATTCACTCGGGACCACCGAGCACGTGGTGAAAAATTACTTGCGATTGATCTACGACAAGCTGGGATTGTGGAACCGCGTCGAGCTGGCGCTGTGGTACGAAGCGCGGCAGAACGAGCAGGTCTACCACGCCTGAGGTTGTCGGAGCGAGTTGCATCGAGCCCTGCTCTGCGGCGGATTCCGGAGGCGCTACCCCGACATTGGGGTGAGGCGACTTCTGTGAAACTGCGGGGCAGGGTTGGCATTTTGTCTAAATGCTCGTGCCGGACTGTGCAGTTCAGTCGTGTGCGGTACGGTTCGGAAGTCGCCGCTTGCGCAATTCCTTCTTGATCCAATCCCCCTAGCGCCATCCAACCGGAAACTTCGCGCCGCCAGTTCTCCGTTTTGCCACATGCCGAGTAAAACCCGAGTCCACTCCGGTGCTGGCCCACCGGCGGCCCACTTTCGAAAACCGCGAAAAGCCACCCTTCGTCACGAAGTCCCAGTCCAAGTGCGCCTGCTTGTGCTATGCAAGAACTCCGTCCAAGCTTCGGAATCGCCAACTTAGAGTTCTCAGTTGAGTGGGTAGCCCGCTTCTTCAGGCAAATGTCCGTCCACCTTCACCACCTTCATGCCAGGCTTGACATCCTGGAAACTTACTAAAGCGACAGCGCCGGGATAGACCGCCAGAGCCTCTTTTTGCATTCCATTTGAGAACAGTGCAACCGGCTCGGTCTGGGCCTCTCCACGAAACACTTGAGCAGTCCAATACTGCTTGTATTCACTCTCTGACATACTCAACAATCTCAACAGGACGACTCGCTCGTATGCGCCAGGCGCGCGTACGAACAACCTGACGGACAGGCCGCCAGACCAGAAATGCTTCTCTCCGGCAAAGAGTTTGCGAAGCTCCGGGGTACTTACGTTCTTGACGGGGTTTTTCTCGTTGACCACGACCGCCACGACGCTGGTCTGCGCCATGGCGGAGGGAAAGCCTGCCATACCGATGAGCGAGACCACAGCCCAGACCGCAACTCGGACGACGATCAGTTTCGTCTGCATGAAATCCCGTTCAAAACTTGAATACCAACTGCATATGCAGCCCGTTAAGGTCGGGCTCGCCTTTCCTTACTGTGTGATCTAACTGGATCTTTAGAGCAATGGAGTCATTGAAATCGTAGCGCACGCCAAATGAAGGCCCATAACGAAGGTCAACGTCGTCCAGGATGCCACCCACGTCTGCGTTTATATACTGGTAGCGGAAGAACGGCCGAGTGCGGTGAAACTGTTTCGATATTTGCGAGTAGAAGGCGGGCGTGTCGTACGCCGTCGACCTGTGCTCGTAGGCATGCCGGAGGAGGAAGCCTTCGCCCAGGAACTCGATTCCGTGCCGGATGTACACAACATGCCCGTTGACGATCATCTGGCCGAGCCTGACGTCTGGTCCCTTCGCGAAGTCACTAATCCGATCATGATAAATTGAGCCGCCAATCTGCAAGCCCGGGATGGAGTCGGGGCGGGCAAACAGCCCGATATTAATGTGATTGCCGTTGTTCTCGTCGGTGAGCGTTTGGCCGTTCAGGTCGGGACGAATCGTATCGCTGGAGCCGTATTCGGCAATGTAGTTCAGGCCTAATTTCCCGGACGGAATGGAGCCGGTAAAGGATAATCCCACCGCGTTCGTGGGCAATACACCCCCGTTATCCGAGAACTCCATGAGCAACGGGCGGTCCGCGGTGGTTGGGAACCAGGTACTACTATGGAAGGCGGTATTGTAGTAGCCAATCGCGGTTTGATAACGACCGAAAGACATTCTCAGGTGATCGTTGTAATCGTAGTTGAACAGCATGCGTTCCAGGTCGATGTTGTAGGACTGAGCGTCCCCTTCTCCAATCGCAATTTCCGAGAGCACACTGGCCTTGTCGTCAATTCGTGCAGTTAGCAATAGATCGAAGTCGCCGGTGTAGAAGTTCCCGCTTGAGCCCGGCACAAAACCGTAAGTTCCCAATTCAGGGGTTCTCTGATTCAGCACCTTGTAGTCGACTTCTCCGAACCCTCGCCATTGAATGCCGCGAAGTCCATGAAGTTCTTGTATGAGGGCAGCAGGTTGCGCATTGTTGTCCGCAGCTTGCGGAGTAGGTGTGCTCACGGACTGAGAAGTTGCATCGGTATTGGATGGGGCGCTCGCTCGCTGCTGGGACTCGAGCGCCTCAACTTTCTCCTGGAGCGCCTTCACCTGCTGAACGAGTTGTTGAATCATCTCTCGTTCAGACCGGGCGGTGTCTTGTGCGTGGCTCGGGCTTGCGACGAGTAACAATATGATTGCCGCTCGGTTGTAGCGCATGCTTCAATCCCTTTCATGTAAACAGAAAACGGGAGTTGACTGTTGACGGATGTTCTGCGGTAACGATCTGGCGGCGTTCTCAGCAAGACGCAGTTCTTCGCCAAGTTCCGCTTCCTTAAGGTTGTCATCGGATTTCTCGCTAGAAAGACCACAGCGAAGGTCTTACTTCTTCGGTAATCAAGAAATGCTGGCGCCAGCCCACTCTGCTAAACTTTCCAGTTTCCTTCTTTGGTCAGCCAATCTCAAGCGAGGCAATCATGGCGATTCGGCGGGTGGGAGTGATGGGGGCGGGCACGATGGGCAATGGGATCGCCCACGTGTTTGCGCGGTGCGGGTTCAACGTTGTGCTGTGCGATGTGGAGCAGCGATTTCTGGATCGGGGGCTCGCGACGATTGCGAAGAACCTGGATCGCGAAGTGGCCAAGAACAAGATTACGGCGCGCAACAAGGTCTCCACGCTGGGGCGGATTACGGCGGTGGTGGATCGGTCGAAGCTGGGGGATTGCGATCTGGCGATCGAGGCGGCGACGGAGAAGCTTGAGATCAAGGCGGAGATTTTCCGCGACTTGGATCGCATGATGAGGGCGGAGGTGATTCTGGCTTCGAATACGTCTTCGATTTCGATCACGAAGATTGGGGCGCTGACCGGGCGCGCCGACAGGGTGATTGGGATGCACTTCTTTAATCCGGTGCCGGTGATGAAACTGGTCGAAGTGATTCGAGGGCTTGCGACTTCACAGGCTACGCTTGAGACGGTGCGCGAGCTGGCGGTGAAGCTGGAGAAGACGCCGGTGGATGTGAATGACGCTCCGGGATTTGTTTCGAACCGGGTGCTGATGCCGCTGCTGAATGAGGCGATGTACGCGGTGATGGAGGGCGTGGCTACGGCGCCGGCAGTGGATGAAGTGTTCAAGCTGGGGATGGCGCATCCGATGGGGCCGCTGAAGCTGGCGGATTTTATCGGGCTCGACGTGTGTCTGGACATCATGCGGGTGCTGCTGGATGGGCTGGGGGATCCGAAGTACCGGCCTTGTCCGCTGCTGATCAGGATGGTGGATGCGGGCTGGCTGGGACGCAAGAGCGGGCGCGGCTTTTACACGTACTCGTAAGATGAGGTGGTGAGCTACTTCTTGTCGCTGAGTGGGCTGCGAGCTCCGAGCTACGAGCTACGAACTGCGGGGCAACCGGTTTGCTCGGAGCCGGTAGCTCGCAGCCCAGCAGTACGGAATTAGCTAATTCTCAGAGATGGAGATATGACGACAGGCTCGGGCGGAATACTTCCGAAAGGAAAATCTGGCGGCGACGCTTTTTGTTATTTGCTGGCGGTGATGTTGGGAGCGCTGGCGGGCTGGTTAGACATCAAAGTGGGTGACTTGCTGTTGACGGCGATGGTGGTGCTGGCGGCTTGCATGCTGCTTGGAATTCTGAGCCCGCGAAGGCCCTGGCGCTGGGTGCTGCTGGTCGGAGTGTTCGTGCCGGTGGTGGAGTGGCTGGCGTATTTTTTTCTTTCGCAGAAGCCGGAGCGGGCGCAAATCTACGAATCCTTTCTGGCGTTCGTGCCGGGAATTGCGGGCGCGTTCGGGGGAGCGATGGGGCGGGGCGTGGTGGACAACCTGTTTGCGAGGAAGTGAGCGGGCGGGTCGTTGGTCGTTAGTCGTTGGTCGTTAGTCTAGGGACGTCGGTCCTGGCCCCTAAAGGGGGGTCTGATTTCCCGTAGAGACGCGGCAAGCCCCGTCTCTAGGGGCGGAAGAAACTTGCGGCATCGCTGAAGCGATGCCCTGATACGAAACTTGAGTCTTTCAGCAGCCTGCCAGGGGAGTTCCCACTAAAGGTACCGACTAGTGAAAAACTGTTCCCGTTTCCACAGCGAGTAGGGGTAAGCTACGGGTTATGGGAGTGTCGGTGTCGGTGCTCGCTAGCGGCAGTCGTGGGAACTGCGCGCTGGTGGCGACGAGTTCAACGCGCATTCTGGTGGATGCCGGGCTTTCCGGCCGCGAAACTTTCAAGCGGCTGAGGGCGCTGGGTGAGCGCGCCGAGGAAATTTCCGCGATCCTGATTACGCACGAGCACTCTGACCATGTTTCCGGCCTTCAGCGTCTGGCGACCAAGCTGGACGCGCCTGTCTTCCTGACGGCGCCGACGCTTCATGCCTGGAGCCGGGCGGTGCGCGACGAAAAGGGCGCGATTCCGGAACTGCCGAAGTCGGAGCATTTCGCGGCTGGCCGGGGCTTTCGCGTGGGCGATATTGAGGTCATGCCCTTCACGATTCCGCACGACGCCGCCGATCCGGTGGGCTTCACGTTTCGCGCGGAAGGCGTCAAGATTGGTTTTGCCACCGACCTGGGCTACATGCCGGCGAGCGTGCGCGACCATCTGCGGGGCTGCAGCTTGCTGGTGATGGAATCGAATCACGATGTGGAGATGCTGCGTTCGGGGCCGTATCCGTGGTCGGTGAAGCAGCGGGTGATGAGCCGGGTGGGGCATCTGTCGAATGACGCGCTCGCGGAATTCTTCTCCAGCGATTATGATGGAGGAGCTGAATACTTAATTCTGGCACATTTGTCTGAACAGAATAACCATCCCGAAATCGCGCGAGCCGCGGCAGAACAGGCGCTCGGCGGCCGTCAGGGGCTGTGGCACAACCGTGTGCTGCTGGCGACCCAGACGGAAGTTCTCGAACCAATCCGGTTGTAGCCTCTTATGAGCGCGTGTGTGGAACCGATCGTAGGGAAAATCCTTGCGGGATGGCGCTACGATATTTCCGGCCTGGCTCCGGAGATGCGCGGAGACTACGAGTTACATTTCGCCAGTTGCGAGCACTGCCGCCGCCGCCAGAAACTGCACCGCATCATCGATATTTCGCTGATTGTGCTGGCTTCGGCGTCGGCCGCCGTGTTTTTGCTGGCGTTTGCCGTGATCCGGCATTTTGGACTGCGTCATGCTTTCTGGCTGGAGGTGGGCGCGCTCGCGGGCTTCGCGCTGTCGGCGCTGATCTGGTTGATCGTGGCGGTGGCGACTCCCGCGCCCATGGCGGTGGTGGATGCGGCGAAGCTCGGGGCGCGACACGTTCACGACCGGCTGCCGGCGGAGATCCGCGATAGGCTGCCGGAAGAAATACGGGTCAAGATCACGGGGTCGTGAGGGCGACTGCCGGGCGATTCTGCCGGCTCGATTCTGACTGCTCTCGAGAAAGACCGCCTCTGCAGTAGGCTGGGCAATCCTATTTGTTAGCAGCATCGGCCGTGGCCAAAGGCGGGGTAGTCAGCTTTTTCACGTCGTCCACAAAAGTAGCCATCGCTTGATCGAAGTTCTTGCGTGCCGTCCCTTCCATGATTCCCCTTCCACGTCCTCGGTGAATGCCCACAGCACGATATGGGTCTTCGGATCCAGGATCAGCAAGTGAAGCTGCAGCACTACCGTAACATGCGGGGCTACAATCTCTGGCGCTGCGTATTCTTGATCCATGATCAGCAGGTTGGAGATGTTCTCTGGCTTCGAGGTGGTGTGAATGCTGATGCGGACCTTCTGAGAGTGCGGCGAGCTACTAATTTAAGATGGCGTGGGTTCTGCTCTGCTTATGGGTCGTCGGCAGTGATGTAGATCACAGCATAGTGTGCTGCGCTTATTGCACAAGTAGCTGTCGTTAGCACATGATATGTCCGGTTGAGATAGCAAGTGATATGTCCGCTTTGCAGGCGGCGGGGGTAGGAGACCATGGAAGGCATGATCTCTTACACGCAGGCCGCGATGGAGCGGACGATGGA
>JBEKAF010000046.1:0-32555 GCA_050018355.1 Terriglobales bacterium
TGGTTGATTGATGAACGTCGAGCCCAATATACTTTTCACTATCCATGAGGGTGCTCCTTTCTGTAGGTGGTGATGTGAACGATCACAACCTACTCTAAAAGGGCGCCCTTTTATAATGCGATTACCGCACCTAAGGTGCAGCCTGCGCAACATAGGCGTGCGCTTCTCGGAAGTCAGTATGGCTGTCCAACAGAGCGAAGGATCTGGAAACAGTTCCACTGCCATTTCGGGACACCACAATGCTCTCGTAACTCAGGAGGACTTCTCCCCGGCGAAGGTTTGTAAGACTTGGCGCAAACGCGCAACGTCTTTGCGTTCTCCTTGACCGTCCAGGGTGAACTCGCATCCGTAACGATAGCCATCGCGGTAGCGCACTGCACCCGAAACTCGAATGGGTTCACCCGAATACGGAAGAGTAAACTCAATTTCGACTTCTTCTCCAAGTTTTAATTCCACTCCCGCCATTATGCACATCCCATATTCGCTAAGCTCTGTGCCCCGTCCATCTCTTATCAGAGTTGTGTCTTGTTTGTGGAGAATAACCCGGAGCGGGACGTCGAGTTTGTAGCGTATCGAGCGGCGTTTGCTTTGGTACGTGGGCGACAATCCGGCAACGATCTCAGTGGCCATAATGCGAACCTTAACAGTTTTGTTCCCGCTGTGGAAGTAACGGAGGTATGGATCGTCAGCCCATCACGCTCCTACGCCGCTTTCCGGTTTTGGGACGACGATGGCAGGTCTCACAGTGAGGGAAGCGGACCCAAGATGCCCACTCGTTCGCGGAAGCATCGCGAAGGCGCTTGGCTCGATCTCAGGGGCAGCCGACTGCGAGCCTTGCGTCGCAGCCTTGCTCCAGGCCGGAAGTTGCGGCGGGGCTGCCTCAACGTTCTAGCCGGCTTAAGCAGGGGAAGCCGCTCACTATTGTTGGCGTAACATCTCGATGTCACCAGTAACGCTCAGTGGCTGGTTTATGAGATGAGTTAGATGAGTTCTAGACAGGCTGCGGAAAAACTCGCGCATCCTTCTCCCCATAGGCAAAGACGCAGCTTGCTGCGTTACCCGCTGACTTCAGAGACTAGCGCCAGGTGCGCTGCTGACTATCGGAGGGGGGAATTAACATGGGTGTGTGGTGCGCTTTGGTAGCGTGATCATTGATCACGGTTGCAGCCTGGGTGCGGAGGTTGCCCGCCTTGGCGTCGAAGTCCAGCGTGCTGACGCTGTGCGCACACTGCGTGCAGGTGAACTTCATGCCGCCCTTGATGCGCTGGATTCTGTAGGCTTTCACTACCTGAATTGTAGTCCCTCTGCAAGCGGGAGCGGGCACGCGTTGGTTGGGCAGCGAAGGTAACGAGGGCAAAGTACTGGTACGGCCGAGAGCCCACCCGGCCGGGTCGAGGACCCGGCCCACACGAACATTACTTTTCCAGGCGGTTGTATTTTTTCAGGACCTCGCGCAGACGGTCGTGCGGGAGGGCGATGACGGTATGGCCGTCGATACCGGTCATGGTTTCGGCGGCGACCATGGCGTTGACGACGGCTTCTTCGGTGGCCTGGACGGTGGCGAGGAACAGTGGATCGAGGCTGTCGTTGGGCAACATTTTCAGGTCGTGGACTCCCTTGGGAGCGGCCGCTCCCGGATTCGCGGTCGAGAAGGCGACGAAGATGTCGCCGGAACCATCGCCAGAGTAGCTGCCGTCGCGGCCGAGGCCGAGAGAAGCTTTGCGCGCGAGGCGCCTCAGTTGCGTGGGGATGAGGGGCGCGTCGGTGGCGACGACGATGATGATCGAGCCGACGTCATCTTTCCAGACCATATGCTCCGGAATTTCGCGCCCCACGGGAACGCCCGCGATGCGCAACTGGTCGCGCTGTCCGTAATTGCACTGCACGAGCACGCCGATCGTGTATCCGCCAGCTTTGGCATCGAGCACGCGTGAGGCAGTTCCGATCCCGCCCTTGAATTCGTTGCAGATCATGCCCGTTCCGCCGCCGACGTTGCCTTCTTCGACCGGGCCGCTGTGCGCGGAATCGAGAGCGTGGAAAACGTGCTCAGGTTTCACGTGGAATCCGTTGATGTCGTTGAGATAGCCGTCCCAGGTTTCGGCAACCACGGGCAATGACCACCAGTAGCCTTCCATGTCGGGCTCGCCGCGCTTCACTTTCCAGGCGATGACGGCGTCGCGCACCACGCCTACGCTGTGCGTGTTGGTGATCATGATGGGGCTGTTGAGGAAGCCGGAGTCTTCGAGCCAGGTCGTTCCGGTCATCTCGCCGTTGCCATTGAGCGTGAACCAGGCGCCGAAGACGGAGTCGTTCGCGTCCCGGCCACGCGGATGGATGGCGGTGACGCCGGTGCGCACCGGGCCTTCACCAACTTTGAGCTTCCCGCTGCCGGAGATGAGCGTGGTGTGTCCGACTTCGACGCCGTGGACGTCGGTGATGGCGTTGTTGGCGCCGGGTGTGCCGTCGAAAGGGACGCCGAGGTCGCGGGCACGAGGCTTGGCTTGGGCGAAGCAGAGAGTGCCAGCACAGAGGAGAGCGGCCAGGAACGGGAGTATGCGAGATCGCATCATAGGTGTTGTTCGATTGAGTGTTGGCGAAAGTATAAAGCATGGAAGCGTTGGTTTAGAATCCTGCTAGGAAAAAGCAGTCGCGGTCAGGAGACGAAATGGAGAACTGGAAGCGGGCGGTGATTGCGGGATCGGTGGGAACGGCGACCATGTTGCTGCTGAAGGGGAAACGTCCGGCGGCGGTGCTGGTGGGAGGGGTGGGATTGGCGGTGCTGGCGTCGGAGTATCCCAATCAGTTTGTACGGATTCGCGAAGAGCTGCCTTCGTATGTGCGGCAGGGAGCGAAGTTTCTGGATCTGGCGATGCAGATCGGCAGCAAGATCGAGGAGTTGGCGGAAAAGCGCGCGGCGCGGGCGTTTGAGGAGCTGGGGGAATACTAGGGCCCGCTTCTTGCTATTCGTCGTTCGCTGTTCGCAATGCCAAGTACAACGACTGGCGAACAGCGATCAGCGAACGATGGCATCAATCGATCCCCAGTTGTTTGCGAGCGTCGGGGCTTAGGCGTTCGGGAGTCCAGGGCGGTTCCCAGACCACGTTGACGTTGGCGTTGCGGACGCCGGGGAGTTGCTCGACGCGGGACTTGACCTGCGCGCTGATGTTGACGTGCTCGGGGCAGCCTTGAGCGGTGAGGGTCATATCGACGGTGACGTCCTGTTGACCTTCAGGTACATCGTCGAAGCGGATCTCATAGATCAGGCCGAGATCGACGATGTTGACGGGGATTTCGGGATCGTAGCACTGCTTGAGTGCGTTCAGAACGTCCTCTTGGACGATGGGCATGAATTTCCTTTGCGGCTTGCTGAATACAGAATATTGATACTGAAACCGCTTGGCCATATTCTATAGCGAAACCAAGGTTGCCGTGAGCACAGGCAGCTGCCGAGCTGCGCTCGGCTTGGATGGGCGAGACGCCCGTCCCCACACGAAGGGATATCGTTCTTAAATCATGGCATTCGATCCGGAGTTTCAGAAAAAACTGCAGATCTTTCTGGGGGCCGTCATTGTGCTTGCGGGCGGGCGCGCGGCGTACATCGTGTACGAGCGGCGCGAGGCGATGAAGGAAGACGCGAAGCCTAAGCAGGAAACGGCGCTGAAGGCGGACTACTACGTCACACCGAAGAAATTGCGTCCTTATGATCTGCAGTCGGCGCGCCAATTGACCGAGCAGCCCGTATGGGTGAAGGTCGGTTATCAAAACACGTACTATCCATACGATCTTCAGCGGCACAAGACAGATTTCGGGCATGAGGCGGGAATGCTGCTGCCTTTGCAGAAACTCGCGATTCAGGACGTGGTGACGGATGTTTTTCCGCAGGCTCCGGGGATCAAGCAGGTGCTGGCGCGCTTTGCGCTGGAGGGTAAGGCCTACGCGGTTCCGATTGGAGCGGAAAAGGGTGGCGACTTCAAGATTTACTCCGACGACATTTTCTTCATCGAAGATCCACGCGATCTTTACAAGCACTGGCCGGCGGATGTCTGGAAGGAGATTGACGCTCATGAAGTGCAAGCGGGGATGAGCGAGTTACAGGCCAGCTTTGCGATTGGAGCGGGCGTGCCGGAGGGTTCGGGAGATTACGGTTGGAGAACTCTGCATTACGCGAATGGTGGAAAGCCGCTGGTGATCACCTATCAAAAAGACAAGGCGGTTGAGATCAAGCCGGGTTCGTAGGCTACAATGCCGGTCATGAAACGAGCGCTTGGCGTTGTTGTCGCACCCCTTCTATTGTGCCTCTTCAGTCTTGCTGCACCACGCACCCTGCGCGTGGATTATTACCACACTGGGAACTCGCACGAAGAATGGTTCAGCCTGGATCGGGTGGTGCTTGAGCCGCTGGAGTGGCCGGGGAATCTGAATAAGGCCATCGATGAAAGTCAGCTGGGAAACTACCTGTTTGAAGTGCACGAGCAAGCGAGCGGTAAGTTGCTGTACTCGCGCGGATTCAATTCCGTGTTTGGAGAGTGGAAGACGACAGAAGAGGCGCTCCACGGGAACCGGACGTTTTCGGAGTCGCTGCGCTTTCCGAGTCCCGAGGCGCCGGTGGAAGTGTCGCTGAAAGAGCGCGCTGGGAGCGGCTTTGGCCAATTGTGGAAGGAAGTGTGGAAGACCGTAGTGGATCCGAAGGACAAGTTCGTGGACCGGTCGCGTCCACCCTCGCCGGGGGCGTTGATGGAATTGCAGAAGATGGGCGATCCGGCGACCAAGGTGGACTTGCTGGTACTGGGCGACGGTTACACGGCGGCGGAACGCCGGAAATTTGAGCAAGACGCGCGGCGATTCATGGAGGCGCTGTTTTCGACATCGCCGTTTCGCGAGCACCAGAAAGATTTCAACGTGTGGGGGCTGTGTCCGGCGGCGGAGGAGTCAGGCGTGTCGCGGCCTTCGAGCGGAATTTATCGGCGGTCGCCGGTGGGCGCTTCGTATGACACGTTCGGCACCGAGCGCTATGTGCTGACCACGGAGAACCGCTCGTTGCGGGATGTGGCATCGTTCGCGCCGTATGAGTTCATCGAAATTCTGGTGAACGGGCAGACGTACGGCGGCGGCGGAATTTTCAATCAGTATGCAACGGTGGCGATCGACAATCTGTGGGCGGGATATGTGGGTGTGCACGAGTTTGGACATCAGTTCGCCGCGCTGGCGGATGAGTACTATACGTCGGATGTTGCGTATCTGCCGGCGGAGAAGAAGACGGAGCCGTGGGAGCCGAATGTGACCGCGTTGCTCGATCCGGCAAATTTGAAGTGGAAGGATCTGGTCGCGGCGGGAAGACCGGTGCCGACGCCGTGGGATAAAGAGGAATTCGATCGCTTTGAGCGGGACATCCAGCGGCAGCGCAAAGAGCTGCGAGCGGCGGGGAAGCCTGAGGCGGAGATGGACGAACTCTTCCGCAAACAGCGCGAGAAGGAAGATGCCATGCTCGGTTCGCAGAAGTTTGCGGGGAAGGTGGGCGCGTTCGAAGGCGCGAACTACGAGGCGAAGGGGTACTACCGTCCGGAGGTGGACTGCATCATGTTCACGCGGCATAAAACGTTTTGCGCGGTGTGCCGGCGGGCGATTGAGCGGGTGATTGGGATGTATGCGAGCTGAAAGCTTTGAACCGCGGAGAACGCTGAGTTCGCAGAGAAAGGCTTTAGGAAATGCTTAGTGTCGCGTCCCGTAAATTCGCGACATACTTTTGCCTTGTCGTCCTGAGCGAAGCGAAGGACCTATGTATTCCGGCGCTACAAGCAGATACACAGGTCCTTCGCTTCGCTCAGGATGACAGTTGGGGTTTATGCCGCGAACTTGCGGGACATGACGCTAAGCGAGCGCGAACGAACTCGACTACTTCGGGCGTCACGTAGTTTGGCGGGTGGATCTCAAACATCGGGCGGTCGATGACCGGCTTCAGCGAGACGTGTTCCCAGGCTGGGCCCTTGGAGTTTTCGACGGAATGCAGCAGCACGGCGTCGGCGCGGTCGAGGTAGGTTTGAGCGGAAGCTTTGAAATCGGCGGTCTGCGGGTCGAGCACGGTTAAATAGAGGTCCGGTTTCAGGAAACGCAGGATGCTGTTCGATTCGATGATGGCGTTTTGCGTCGAGGCGAGGATCTTGCGGATGCGAGGCATGGCTTCAGCCAGGTGCCCTTGCTGAGTACGGACCCACCAGGAGTGATCGGCGCCGGCGACGAGGAAGCGCGAAGTGTCGGATTCGCCGGAGCGGTCTTTTTCTTCTGACACAGCCCAGGAATGATCGGCGGTGGCACAGTCGCAGGCTTCGCCGTTGGCGGAGCAGACGCCGTGTCCGTATTGAGTGATTTTGAGAGCGGTCCAGTGGAAGGCGGGCAGGGCGGCGATGAGACCGGCAACGACGCTGGTTTTGCCGACGCTGCGGGTGTGTCCGCCGATGACGAGGATGGGCATGAATGCAGCTCTTCGCTCTTAGCCGTTAGCTCTTGGCCCTTAGCAGCCAACAGATTGCCCCTGTAGAGACGCGGCTTGCCGCGTCTCCGCTCAAGAGCTGAGAGCTCAAGGCTAAGAGCTAAGGGCTAAGAGCTTCCTTGAGCTCAGCGTTCCTTCTTGGCCGACCGCGATACGAAGGCCAGCTCTTTAAGATACTCCCGGATGGGGCGCGCGGGGGTTCCCCAGAACACGACTCCCTTGCCGCGAAGCACTTTCTTCGGCAGGATGCCGCATTGGCCTCCGAGCATGGCGCCGGATTCGATGCGGGCGTGATCGCCGATGCCGACCTGTCCGCCCATGATGACGTTGTCTTCGACGGTGACGCTGCCGGAGAGGCCGGTTTGAGCGGCGATGACGACGTTCTTGCCGATCTGGACGTTGTGGCCGATGTGCACAAGGTTGTCAATCTTCGTGCCGCGGCGGATGCGAGTTTCGTCGAGCGCACCGCGGTCGATGGTCGAGTTGGCGCCGATTTCGACATCGTTTTCGATCACCAGACGTCCGATTTGGGGAGATTGCTCGTAGCGTCCGGTTTGAGAATCGCGGACGTAGCCGAAGCCTTCGCTGCCGAGAACAGCGCCAGCCTGCACGATGACGCGGTCGCCGAGAGTCGTGCCCGGGTAAACGGTGACGTTCGCGTCGAGGCGGCAATGGCTTCCGATCACCACGTCATCGCCCACGTCGTCGCCAATGACCGAACCGGAGCCAATCGTAGTTTCATCGCCGACCTTGACGTGTTCGCCGAGAATCGCACGCGGGCCGATGGCTACGTTCTTGCCGATCTCAGCGGAAGCGGGAACGATAGCGGACGGATGAATGACGCGACTGCGGTCGGGGTCGCGGAGCAGCTTCGCGGCTCGGGCAAAGGTGAGGCGCGGCTGGGCGGAAATCAGGAGGGGCTTGGAGGCGCTGGCGCTGGCGGCGAAGTCTCCAGCAATAACGGCGGCGGCGGATGAGCGGAGCGCGGTGTCGAGATACTGAGCTTCATCCACGAAGACGAGGCTATGGCTGGTGGCGAATTGCAGGCTGGAGACGCTGGTCACGGTGACGGAGCTGTCTCCGAGAAGACGGCAGCCGAGCTTCTCGGCGAGATCGCGCAGGGTTTGCTTCATGGTTGTCTATTGTCGCTTTCCGAGGCGGGTGTGTACAACGCGGAGATGACTGGCGAGGGCGCTCCGTTGCTACACGTGAGCTTAGCCGCGCCTCTACTACTGCGGTTGTTCGCCCGCCGCGGTGGAACTCTGCGTTTCCATTGCCTGAATGATGGCGTCGGCGAATTCTGAAGTGCCGGCGTTGCCGCCCACGTCCCGGGTAAGTTTGCTGCGGTCGCGGTAGACCTCGTCGATGGCGTTGCTGATCTTCAAGGCGGCGTGGTGCTCGCCGAGATGGCGCAGCATGAGCAGGGCGGATCGCAAGACGGCGGTGGGATTGGCGATATTCCTTCCGGCGATGTCGGGCGCGGAGCCGTGTACGGCTTCAAAGATGGCGCACTCGTGGCCGAAGTTCGCGCCGGGGACCAAGCCGAGGCCGCCGACCAGTCCCGCGCACAGATCGGAAATAATGTCGCCGTAGAGATTCTCCAGCAGCAGCATGTCGTACTGGTAGGGGTTCATCACCAGTTGCATGCAGGTGTTGTCGACGATGTGCTCGCCGTAGGTGATCTCGGGATACTCTTTCGAGACGGTGCGCGAGCAGCGCAGAAATAATCCATCGGACATCTTCATGATGTTGGCTTTGTGGATGCAATGAATTTTCTTGCGCTTGTTTTTGCGGGCATGCTCGAAGGCGAAACGCGAGATGCGCGTGCAAGCCTTCTCGGTGATGATCTTCAGGCTCTCGACCACTCCGGGGACAACTTCGTGTTCGATGCCGGAGTAAAGTCCTTCGGTGTTTTCGCGGACGACGATCAGGTCCACACCCGGGTAGCGGGTGGGAATATGCGGGAGGTTGCGGATGGGGCGGAAGTTGGCGAACAGTTCGAAGCGCTTGCGCAGTTCGACGTTAATGCTGGCGAAGCCGCCGCCGATGGGTGTGGTCACCGGACCCTTCAGTCCGACGCGGGTGCGCTCAATGGATTCGCTGAGTTCTTTGGGAATGTATTCGTGGTACTTCTCAAAGGCTTCGGCGCCGGCGGCGAAGCTCTCCCATTCGAATTTGACGCCGGTGGCTTCAATCATGCGAACCGTGGCCTGGATAACTTCGGGGCCGATGCCGTCGCCGGGGATGAGGGTTACTTTATGAGAGATCATTGAGTCATTGAATCATTGAATCATTGAATCATTTAACACCATGCTTGGACGTGCGCAAAGATGCCCCGAAGATTGCTACTAGTTCGTTGGCTTCGTTCAGTAGATCTTGTATTCTCTCCGGGCGAACTACTCCTGTTTCGCCCAGGATCTCTAGCCAGAAGACGGTTTCGTCTGCCTCGTTCGACCACGACGCCCATTCTTGCAATGAACTCGGCCTGGGAACGGGCACGGCAGACTGCCCGATAGTTCGCTGCGACCGACGTGCCGGAGCGCAGAAGTTGCTTTCCCAGAGTTTGTGCGTCTGGAGAGTGTGGTAGGGAACGAAAAAGGTTTACGATGCGGATCGCAAAATTCTTCGTGCGCCGCTTCAGCTCCGCCGCTTTGTCAAGCGAGTTCATGGGGCTATTGAATCATTGAGTCATTGAAATCAT
Organism: Terriglobales bacterium; assembly: GCA_050018355.1. GTDB lineage: Bacteria > Acidobacteriota > Terriglobia > Terriglobales > Acidobacteriaceae > Acidiflorens. Next base: position 9,189 of record JBEKAF010000046.1, read on the forward strand.
TGAGTCATTGAATGCCTTAATGACTCAATGCCTCAATGATTCAATGTCTCAATCAGTTTTTCCCGGTCTTGCCCTTCGGTTCGGGGGCGTCTTTCGTCTTCAGCAGATCTTTCAGTTCGGTCATGAACTCCTGCACGTCTTTGAAGTCGAGATAGACGGAGGCGAACCTTACATAAGCGACTTTGTCGTAGCGGCGCAGGCGGTTCATGATCAGTTCGCCGATTTCGCTGGTCTTGCGCTCGCGCTCGGCAGACTCGATGACGAAGGTCTCCGCTTCATTGACGATCTGCTCGAGCTTGCTGATTGGCACCGGACGCTTCTCGCAGGCGCGCATGAGGCCGTTGAGAACTTTCTGGCGGTCAAAACGCTCGCGGCGTCCGTCTTTTTTCACCACCATGTAAGGGATTTCGTCGATTCGTTCGTAGGTGGTGAAGCGCTTTTCGCACTTGAGGCATTCGCGGCGGCGGCGGATGGAATCCGCTTCCTTGCTTTCGCGCGAATCCACGACTTTGTCGTTTTCAAACCCGCAAAAGGGGCATTTCATGGCGAAACGTCCGGCACAGCGGCAACACCAAATTGTAGCAGGCAGGTCTCAGGTCTTAGGTGTCAGGTCTCAGGAAAACCAAGGCGAGGGGGGGTGATTTTCCTGACACCTGAGACCTGACACCTGAGACCTGGCTCATGTTGCTTCCTCAACCGCCGCGACTGCGTCCGCCTGCTCGGTCTCAGCCGAAAGCTTGCGCAACGATAGGCGTTCGTGATGGGAGAGCAGCAGTCCGACGGGAACGACCGCGACAAACGTCACCAACCACAGCATGATGCCGCAACTGGCGGCCAGTTCCGGGGGAACGTCGAAGATGCGTTGCAGCGTCGCAATGGTCGCTAACTGGGATCCGCCGCCGATACCGGGCAACTGGACCATGGAGCCGATCATGCTGGCTCCCATGAGCACCAGCACCTGCGAACGGCGAATATTCAGGATGGCCACGCCATAGGAGTGGGCCACTTCCTGGTAAGCCATGATGATCATGAACCACATCAGGACCGAGAGCACAATGAGCGCGAGGAGCGAGAGCGGGCTGTGGATGGTGTTTAAGCCGCTGCGGAATTCGCGGACGCGGGTGGCGATCTTGCGTCCGAGATTGGCGGCAAGATGAGAAAAGCGCTGCTCGATCCAATCGGCGATGGCTTCGCCCTTCCAGTGGACGGCTGCCGCTCCGAGCGAAATCCCTGCGACCAGGGCGACCAGCAGGAATCCGCCTTCGCGGAAGCGGCTGTAAAAGGGAAGCGAGCGTGGACCGGCAGCCACAAAGATCGCGCTCACCAGCAGGACCGTGAATGCGCCGATGTCAAAGATGCGTTCGACCGCCCAGACTGCCAGCTGTGACGAGAAGGTTAAGTTCTGTCGGCGCGCAATCAAATAAGGGCGGATCAGTTCGCCGGGGCGGCCCAGCAGTGCGAGACCGGTGAAGCCAATGATGGTGGGCGCAACCAGGCTGGCAGAGGAGGCTTGCGGGCGCACCGGGCGAAGGAATATCTTCCAGCGAATGGCGCGCACCACGTAGGCGAGGTAGATGAGCGCGATGCCGTGCAGAATGTGTCTCCACTTTTGCGGGCGGGTTTCGCGGAAGCGTGCCCAGTCGAAGTTCTGCCAGGTCCGGAACTGAAGATAAACGAGCACGGCCAGCACCAGGAAGACGACGGCGTAGACCACGTATCTTTTTTTGTTCATTCAGTTTTGTTCATTCCGTCTTGTGCGAGTGCTGATCATTTGGCGCGGGGCGGAGGAGTGCGCAGTTGTGGCGAGCAAGCCCCCAGAATGAAGGTAAATTAGAGCGGAGGCAGGGTCAACGCGGAGATTCGGCGGCGACGGCGGTGGCTGCGGGTTTGGAAGCGGGGTGGGCGTGGCTCGGGGCTTTGGCAGAGACCTGTTTTTGCTTCGCTTCCTTTTCCCGGGCGATCTTTTCCTGGGCGATCTTCTTAGTGTTGTATTCGTGGACGATTCGGGCCACGTAGGCGCGGGTTTCGCGAAATGGCGGCACTCCCTGATACTGCTCGACGCGCTGCGGGCCCGCATTGTAAGCGGCCAGCGCTTTGACGAGATCGAAGTTGTAGCGCTCCAGAAGTTCGCGAAGATAGCGGCTTCCGCCCTCAACATTGGTCTGTGGATCGAAGGCATCGTTCACGCCAAGTTGGTTGGCGGTGCCGGGCATCAACTGCATGAGTCCGCGGGCGCCTTTGGGGGAAACGGCGCGCGAGTTGAATCCGCTTTCGGCGTGAATGACGCTGTTCACGAGATCGGGGTCGAGATGATAGGCGGCGCTGGCGGAGTTCACGACTTGATTCAGAGCGGGCGCGGGACCAAATTTCGCAGACGGGGAGGTGGTCGAGGCTTGCGAATCTGCGGGTGCCGGCAACGAGAGATCTTTTTCGTAGCCAGTGATTTCGGCGGTGGGCACGTCGGTAAAGCTGGCATCGTCGGTAGCGAGATAGAGGCGAGTCGTCGTTCCCATCACCAGGCGATGCTCGTGGCGAATGGAGAAGCCGTTGCGGAGAATTGCCAACTCGGCGGCAGTCGCGGGACGAGCGAGCAAAGCTACGGCTACGGCACAGAAAAGCGCAGCGGCTTTCGCCGCAATTCTCGCAGCCCGCTCCGTCGCTGATGGCCTTCTTCGAATCATCACAAGCTGCTCACGATCGTTGGTCCGACAATCGTTGGTTCGCCAGTCGCCGGTCCGCCACTCTGGTCAACGACTATCGGTTCAAGCGCTTTTCCATTTAGCACGTGGTCGATGGCGGCGGCTACTCCGCTTTCGGCGTTCGAGCGGGTAAGCGTCCAGCCGCGCGAGCGCAACTCTTTCGATGCATTCCCCATGATAAATGGGCGGCCGGCGAAGGCAAGCATTTCAATGTCGTTATAGTTGTCACCAACGGCCATGACCTGTTCGCGGGTAATGCGCCGGTAATTAACCCAGCGCTCGAGGGCGTGTCCCTTGGAACAGCCGGCATTGAGCACATCGACAATGGAAAGATCGCGGCCCGGGTACTCGGTGCGCAAAACCGTGATGGGCAGGCCGCAGCTTCCGAGGACTTGCAATACCCGCTGCATTTTCGCGACCGGGCCGCAGAACATGGCCTGCACGGGATCGGTGGTGAGCGCATTCTCGATCGGAACCACGAACTGGATGTACTGCCTATTTTTCTCCAGCCAGCGCTGGATGCTGCCTTCGATCTCGTCCAGACGCTCGATCACGATTGTGCCCGGACCATTGGCGTCAAAGGTTAGAACGGTCTGCCCACGAAATTCCTGCATCACGTGGACGAGCTCGCGGCAGGTCGCTTCAGGGAGCAGGTCGCGGTGGAAAGTTTCTCCGGCGAGGGAGCGGGTGACGGCGCCATTGGAACTGATCAGCCAGAGATCAAATCCCAGTTGTTGAGCGATGGGCAGGGCAAAGTTGTGGCGGCGTCCGGTGACCAGGATGATTTCGATGCCTTGGGCGTGCACGCGCCGAAGCGTTGCAAGATCGGTTTCGGAAATCTGAAATTCCGGGTTAAGCAGGGTGCCGTCAATATCAATGGCGATGAGTCGGAGAGACGCGGCAGGCACAGATAATTCTAGCACTGGGGCGTCTGCGCCGACCGCCGCGAGCTACGAGCTGCGGGCCGCGAGCAACCGGTTTGCTCGAAGCTCGTAGCCCGCAGCTTAGAAAATTATGAACCTTTTCGCCGGCTATGCGACAATCATTCCCCACGGAGACCATCGATGAAATTGAGATTCCTTCTGTTGTTCTTGACTTTGCTCCCAGTATCTCTCCCTGCCCAGTCGGCATCCGAAACGGGCAAGCCTTTCGTCGTCGAATACTATTACAAGGCCAAGTGGGGACATGCAGACGAGTTTCTGCAGCTGTTCAAGAAGAACCACTACCCGCTGCTCAAGAAGCAAGTGGAGTTGGGCCGCCTGCTCAAGGTCTGGATGGACCAACCGCGCTACCACACGACCGAAGACGGGCGCTGGGACTATCGCGTGACCATCGTGTTCAAGAACTCGGCGGCCGCGAATGAGCCGTTCGACGAAGATACGCTGAAAAAGCAGCTTTGGCCCGACCAGGCCACCTATGCGAGGGAAGAGCAGCGGCGGTTCGAAATCCTCGACGGACATTGGGACTTGCCGATCAAGAACGTGGAACTGGACGGGAAGTAAGCCGATTCGTCGAATTTGCGGCTGTGGTAATCGCGCAAACCACCCAATGCGTTGTAGACGCCATTGAAGTGGTTTTCCTGCGGATTCAGGCGCGCGGGTTTGCAAAAAGCTCACCGGATGCGAGAACATAATCGGTTTGCATACATCCCACAGTTCCTACAAGGAAGCAGCCAAAATATGGCGAAGCTGAAAAAGTCCCCCACGACAGTGAAGACAGCAGTGAAGAAGGTGGCGAGCGTCGAGGTTAAGCCCGTCGAGGTGGAGTCCTCAAGCAAAGCACACAGCGTCGCCGGGCACGAGTGCGCGATCGAGCCTGTCAAGGGCAAACTTGGCGTGATGATCCCGGGCATGGGAGCGGTAGCTACGACGTTTGTTGCGGGCGTGGAAGCGGTGCGCAAGGGAATCGCGCACCCCATCGGCTCGCTCACGCAGATGGGAACCATCCGTCTGGGGAAGCGCACCGATGGCCGTTCGCCGAAGATCAAGGAATTCGTTCCTCTCGCCGGACTCAATGATCTGGTCTTCACGGGCTGGGACATTTTCGAAGACAACATGTACGCGGCCGCCCGCAACGCTGGTGTGCTGCAGCGCGACCTGCTCGACAAAGTGAAGGAGCGGCTCAGCGCCATCCAGCCGATGAAGGCGGTGTTCGATCACAACTACGTCAAGAAGATCGACGGGCCGAACGTGAAGAAGGGGAAGAACAAGTTGGACCTGGCCGAGCAACTTCGCCAGGACATCCGCGACTTTAGGAAGTCGAGTGGCGCGAGCCGGCTGATCACCATCTGGTGCGCTTCGACCGAGACCTTCATTGAACCAAGCGCCGCTCACCAGAGCGTGAAGGCGCTCGAAAAAGCGATGAAAGAGAACGACGAAAATATCGCGCCCTCGATGGTGTATGCCTACGCGTCGCTCATGGAGAGCGTGCCCTTCGCCAACGGCGCGCCGAATCTGACGGTGGACATACCTGCGATGTTCGAACTCTCGCGGGAGCGCGAAGTTCCCATCTGCGGCAAGGATTACAAGACCGGCCAGACTTTGCTGAAAACGGTGCTGGCACCGGCTTTCAAGGCGCGGCTGCTCGGGCTAAGTGGATGGTATTCGACCAACATCCTGGGCAACCGGGACGGCGAAGTGCTGGACGATCCCGGGTCTTTCAAGACCAAGGAAGAATCGAAGCTGGGAGCGCTCGAGCACATTCTGCAGCCCGCTTTGTATCCCGAGCTCTACGGCAATATTTTCCATAAAGTTCGCATCAACTATTACCCGCCTCGTGGCGACAACAAAGAGGGATGGGACAACATTGATATCTTCGGATGGCTCGGGTATCCGATGCAGATCAAGGTGGACTTCCTGTGTCGCGACTCGATTCTTGCGGCGCCGATCGTGCTCGATCTGGTGCTCTTCCTTGATCTCGCGCAGCGCACGCCGGAGCTACGCCGTCTGGGGATTCAGGAATGGCTGAGCTTCTACTTCAAGTCGCCGATGACGGCGCCGGGTCTGTATCCGGAGCACGATCTGTTCATCCAGCTCATAAAGCTGAAGAACACTTTGCGGCACTTGAAGGGCGAAGAGTTGATTACGCATCTGGGGCTGGAGTACTACGACTAGGACACAGCTCGTGTGGGGACGGGCGTCTCGCCCGTCCAGGGTTGCGTAGGGACAGCCGCCCTCGGCTGTCCAAGCCGAGCGCAGCTCGGCAGTTGCTTGCGTCTGAAGGACGGGAGGGACGCCCGTCTCTCCCCGAGCTACGCATCCATCTCATACGCCTTCTTCAGCCAACGCTTTAATTCGTCGTCGAAATCGGCCTTTGACTTGACCTCAATCCTCCGGGTGATGCGGTCCTTCTTTTCGTAGCCGCCGGTAGCGATCAGGCGCTTGGGCGTTTTCATGTTGCCCAGCGCGAATCCGAGATCGATTCGCGTATTCGTCGACGGCTTGATCTGCGCGAACACGTGATTGCGATAGAACGGCACCATCGTCTTGCAGGGGCAGGCCTTGACGTCCTTGCCGAGAGAAAACCCAAGCTTCAGCAACTGTTCATACAGCGGACGCAGTGCGGCGCGCGGACCCGAGTACTGCGCTTCCACCCATTCAGCGGCGGTTTTCAGGTAAGCGTCGGGCGAGTCTTCCTCCGTGCCCTTGCCTTCGAGGCGCTCCGCGATCCACGCCGCGGAATTTGTGCCCAGCTTGTGTTCTTTCTTCAGCCACTCGCGACGTTCTTTCTCCGTCGGCGGACCGGACTTCCTGGCGAGATCGATCCATTCTTCGAGCGACCGCCCGGTTTTCTGCGGCAGTTCCTCTATCCACTTCTGAACCATGGCCACGCCGGGATGAACGCTGTAGGGGCCGAGTGTTTTGTTGGCGGGAGACATTGGGACCTCCTGGGCACTCGATGATTCGCACGACATGATACACAGTCTCGATGCCAACTCGCGATAGAATCTTTTGATGGCTGGTAAGAAACACGAAGCTGGACACGACACACGCTACGTACAACTGCTGAAGAACTACTGTTTCGCCTGCGGCAAGAACAACCCTGACGGCATGCGGCTGCGCTTCACCTATGACGAGGAGCGCGACTGTTTCGTGTGCCGATTCCGGCTGGGCAAACGCTACACCGGACCTCCGGGACACTGCCACGGCGGCATCATCGCGACGATCCTCGATGAAGCGATGGGTAAGGTGAATAAACTGCGTCACGTGGTGGCGCTCACTTCCGAGATTACCGTGAACTACCTGAAGCCGGTGCCGCTGAAGCAGCCACTGCGCGTGGAATCGCGCGAGGTTAAGGTGACGGGCCGGAAACACGTCAACATGGCCGAGATCCTGAACGAAAAAGGGGAAGTGCTGGCGCGCAGTCATGGCTTGTTCATCGCAATCGATCCGCACCGGATGTTCGCGCGGTTTGTGGACCGCTAGCTTGCGATAGGGGTACCGCGAATCGCAAACGGGCTGTAAAATGAAGTGTGGGAGCGGGAAGAGCAGAGTTTCCAGCGCATGCTTCCGGCTCAGGCGTGCCTTGGCGCGCCGACGATTTAATCTTAATCCTTCACGATTCAGGATCTCACAATCACGATTCAGGATCTCACGATTCAAGATCGCTGACGATTCAGAAGAGAGTAGACCCATGTCGCAGAACAACGGACACAACAGCACCAGCCTCCGCCTGAAGACCGGGCTTGCCGAAATGCTCAAGGGCGGCGTGATCATGGACGTCACCACCGCGAAACAGGCGGAGATCGCAGAGCGAGCCGGGGCGGTCGCGGTGATGGCTCTGGAGCGCGTTCCGGCGCAGATTCGCGCCGAAGGCGGGGTGGCTCGCATGGCCTCGCCGAAAACGATTCGCGAAATCATGGCCGCCGTGTCGATCCCGGTCATGGCCAAGTGCCGCATCGGTCATTTCGCGGAGGCGCAGATCTTGCAGGAGCTGGGCGTCGACTATATTGACGAGTCCGAAGTTCTTACGCCGGCCGACGAAGCGCATCACGTGGATAAGCAGGCGTTCACGGTTCCCTTCGTGTGCGGCGCCCGCAATCTGGGCGAGGCTTTGCGGCGTATCGCCGAAGGCGCGGCCATGATTCGCACCAAGGGCGAGGCTGGCACCGGAGACGTAGTGCACGCCGTCCGGCACATTCGTCAGATTGTGCTGGAGATGAAGATTCTGACCGTGCTCGGGGAAGAAGAACTCTACGCGAAAGCCAAAGAGCACGGAGCGCCCTACGAACTGGTGAAGATGGTGGCGCGTGACGGCAAGCTGCCGGTGCCCAATTTCTCCGCGGGCGGAATCGCAACTCCGGCGGATGCGTCGCTCGTGATGCAACTGGGAGCCGAAGCGGTTTTCGTAGGCTCGGGCATTTTCATGAAGAACTCGACCGAATTTGCCGATCCCGTCGAAGCCGAGAAGCGCGCCAAGGCGATTGTGCAGGCGGCGACGCACTTCAAGGATCCTAAAGTGTTACTTCAAGTCAGCGAGGATTTGGCGGGCGCCATGAAGGGGCTGGCCGTGTCCACGCTCGATGAAGCCCACCTGCTGCAGACGCGGGGCTGGTAGCAGAAAATCTTGACCACAGGGGGCACAGGGGTGCACAGAGGAAAGCTTCTTTTCCCTGTGTTCCCCTGAGCCCCCTGTGGTTTAAAAGGTCTTGAGGTTGGCTAGGGAACGAGATGAAAATTGGAGTTCTAGCCCTGCAGGGCGACTTCGACGCGCATCGGCGGCGGATCGAGGAACTGGGCGCGGAAGTTGTTCTGGTGAAAAAAACGGAGCAACTGAATGAGATCGACGGTCTGGTCATTCCCGGCGGGGAGTCGGGGACATTTCTAAAGCTGCTCGGTGAAGACGGATTCGCGAAGCTGAGGGATTTCGTGCGCGCGAAGCCGACCTTCGGCACCTGTGCGGGATGCATCCTGCTGGCGACAGAAGTAGAGAATCCGAAACAGGCCGGCCTGGGCGCGCTCGACATCACTGTGCGACGTAATGCGTATGGCCGACAGATCGACAGCTCGATCCGCGAAGGCCGATTTCTCAACGAGCCCATCGAAATGGTCTTCATCCGCGCTCCGAAGATCGAACGCGTGGGCGAAGGCGTGGAAGTGATCGCGACGGAAGGCAAAGATCCGGTGCTGGTGCGCAAGGACAAGACGCTGGCGGCGACGTTCCACCCTGAATTGAGCGACGACCGGCGCATTCACCAATATTTTCTGGAATTGGTTGCGAATGGAAAGCATTCGGCAGAGTGAGCGACGCCGCCAGGTTCGGGTGATTCAGGTCTGTGGGTTCCAGATGGCCCGATGGTTCGATGACCCGATTCAAAGGAACTGGTCAATCTTCGCTGCCAGGATGAAATCCGACTCGGTCAGCCCATCTACTGCGTGGGTCCAGGTCGTGATCTCGACCTTGCCCCATCCCAGCAGGATGTCGGGATGATGGCCCTGCTCCTCGGCCAGTTCGCCGACTCGATTCACGAAAGCCAGCGCGGACCGGAAATCGGGAAACTTGTAGGCGCGCACGATGTGATGCTCGTCGACGATATTCCACTGCGCAGGTTCCGCCAACTGATGATGAATTTCTAGGAGTTTGTTTCCCTTCAGCGACGGAACACCGCCGCGGCAGGGGACGCAATTTCGGTTTGCAAGCATAGGTCTCCTCAAGATGGGAGTCCCGGCAGGCTGCGGAGAAAACTCGATTTTCGACACTTGGCCCCTAAAGGGGCGGCTGATTTCGAAGAACTTACGGCATTGCTAAAGCGATGCCTGATACGAAACCTAAGTTCTTCGGCAGTCCGCTAGAACGGAATGTCTTCATCCGTAATCGGAGAACTTCCGGCTGGCGCGTGCTCCGGTTCGGGCGCGCTCTGGTCGAAGTTGTTCCCGCCCGCGGATGCCGAGGCTCCGCGCGAGCTGCCCGCGTGCTCGCCACCGCCGCCTTCGCCGCGTCCGCTGAGCAACACGAGTTCGTTGGCGATAATCTCCGTCTTATACATCTTCTTACCGGTTTCTTTGTCGTCCCACGAACCGGTACGCAGGCTGCCCTCGATATAACACTTCCCGCCCTTCTTCAGATATTGGCCGATAATCTCGGCTAGGCGCTGGAAGGCCACGATGTTGTGCCACTCAGTGCGGTCCTGCCAGTTGCCTTCCTTGTCTTTGAAGCGCTCGTTGGTGGCGATGGAGAACTTGGCGACCGGCATGCCGCCTTGCGTGTACTTGACTTCGGGGTCCTTGCCAAGGTTACCAATCAGGATGACTTTGTTTACGCTTTTCATGAACGCGGGCTCCTTCGAGAACGCTGACCTTCGAGACGCCAACTATAGCAGAATTGGGCGGCCCAGAGGCAGTGTCGCCCGTACCAAAAATATGTGATGAATCGGCGAGCTTCTTTAACGTAGAGATGGGGTTTGCCGTGACTCCCCAGACGGGGCAAGCCCCGTCTCTACAGGCGGGCAATTGTCTGTACAAAAATCTGATACAGCATCAGGTAGACGATCACGCCGGTCACCGAGACGTAAAGCCAGAGCGGAAACGTCCAGCGCGCGATCGCCCGATGCCGGTCAAATTGCTCACGCAGGGCGCGGGTTAGCGTAATAAGCACCATCGGCACAATGACCACGGCCAAGGTGGTGTGCGAGATCAGGATGGTGAAATAAAGGGGTCGCGTCCACCCCGTGCCGCGAAAATGCACGGAACCGACGTGATAGTGGTAGTAGAGATACGACACGAGGAAAAGGGAGGAGGTTGCCAGCGCGGTCAACATCACCGCGCGATGCGCCGCCATCTTGCCGCGCGCGATGAGCACGCGTCCTGTAACCAGCAGCACCGCGCTGCATCCGTTGAGCGTCGCATTGATCTTCGGGAAGATTGAGTAGTCGGTCATGGGTTCGCAACGCTGTTGCATCGTTTGTACGGCGAGAGGCCAGGGTTTGGCAACTGAAAATGGTCGTCGGTCGTCGGTCGTTAGTCGGCAGTCGCTCGGCTTTCGTCTTCCTGGCCGGACGATGACCGCCCTGCGGTGCTCTTCAGACGCATCGCCTCCACCATCCGTTGGCGGTCATTCGTAAATGCGCGTAAATGCGCGAACGACCAACGACTAACGACCAGCGACCTTCTTCCGTATAGAATAGCTACACGATGCCTGACGTGGGGAGCCCCCAGCCGCCGACCTCGGCGGCGACAAAAGAATTTGGCGCGCGCCCGCTGCCCGTGGTGGCAGTGTGGGCACGCGATCTTTTCGTCTCGCTCGCCATCTCCGCTTTCATCATTATCTTTCTCTACCAGCCGGTGAAGGTTGAGGGCACCAGCATGATGCCCGGACTCGAAGACCAGGAACGGATCTTCGTCAACAAATTCGTCTATCGCTGGGAGCCCATCCAGCGTGGCGACATCGTCGTCTTCCGCTATCCGCGCGACACTTCGAAGAGCTACATCAAGCGCGTCATCGGCGTTGCCGGCGACCGCATCCGCATTGAGAACGGCCAGGTTTATGTGAACGGCGAGGCGCTCGACGAAGACTACGTTCCCAGCGACTACGCCGACGCCCGCTCGTATGGCGAAGTCGTGGTTCCGTTGAACGGCTTCTTCGTCCTCGGCGACCATCGCACGATGTCCAACGACAGCCGCGACTTCGGGACCGTGAACGAACGCTACATCTACGGCAAAGCCGTCTTCGGATATTGGCCGATGGACAAGCTCGGAAGGCTGCGGTAAAGGTGTCAGGTCGCAGGTGTCAGGTGTCAGGAAAATCCAACCATAGGTTCTCCCAGCGTTCTGAGCGGAGGGCTTCCTGACACCCGACACCTGACAACTGAGACCTGCCCTGCTAGAATCTATAAAATCCACTCCCAGGAGTTCCAATGCAAGCGATCCTTGCCCTCGAAGACGGCAGAGTCTTCCGAGGCAAAGGCTACGGCGCTAAAGGCGAGTGCTCTGGCGAAGTCGTTTTTAATACTTCCATTACCGGCTACCAGGAAATTTTCACCGACCCCTCCTACGCCGGGCAGATCGTCGTCCTGACCAACCCCGAAATCGGAAACTACGGCACGAATCCGGAAGACAACGAGGCGGTGCGTCCGTACATCGAGGGGCTGATCGTGCGCGAGTTCTCGAAAGTCAGCTCGAACTGGCGCTCGCAGCAGGTGACGGACGAATTTATGGAGCAGTTCAAGATCCCGGTGCTCGCCGAGATTGATACGCGCGCGCTGGTGCGCCACCTGCGCGACAACGGCGTGATGCGTGGCGTGATCTCAACGCTCGAAGACGATACCGACAAACTCGTCGCCAAGGCGCGCGCGATCCCGAAAATGGATGGCACCGATCTCGCCAAAGTCGTCTCCACCAACCACACCTATGTGTGGGAGACGGGCGAGCGCTCGCACTTGCCCGACGAAGTGGTCGGCGTAAAAGACGAGCCGGCACGCTTCCACGTGGTCGCCTATGACTTCGGCATCAAGCAGAACATCCTGCGCAAGCTGCGGGGAGAAGGCTGCAAGGTGACGGTCGTCCCGGCGCAGACTGCGGCGGAGGACGTGCTGGCGTTGAAGCCCGACGGCGTGTTCCTGTCGAACGGACCGGGCGATCCGGAGCCCTGCACCTACGCGGTCGACAACATTCGGCGCCTGATGGGACGCCAACCGATTTTCGGAATTTGCCTGGGACATCAGCTCACCGGCATAGCGCTCGGAGGGAAGACCTTCAAGCTGAAATTTGGCCACCACGGCGGAAATCATCCGGTGAAGCAGTTGGCCACCGGCAAGATCGAGATCACCGCGCATAACCATAACTTCGCCGTCGATCCCGATTCACTCCCGCAAAGCGAAGTTGAGTTGACGCACATGGATCTAAACGACTCGACGCTCGAAGGCATGCGCCACCGGAATCTGCCGCTGTTCACAGTGCAGTACCATCCGGAAGCGGCGCCGGGGCCGCATGATTCGCACTATTTGTTTAAGGATTTTGTGCGGATGATGGAGGAGTGCAAAAATAGGTTTTGAAAAGACAGGTTTTGAAGGCGTTCGCCTTTACAGTCTGCGGAAAAAGTTTTGAAGGGGCGCGGCTTCAGCCGCGCCGTCAGATGCTTCTTCAGATGCTTCTATTGACTGGGGCTTTAGCCCCTGGGGTTGAGAGTTGAGACCAGAGAGAGAACACGCGACCAACACCGGCCAGACCTACATGGTTACAACCGAGACCTGGGGACGTCGTTCTCTTTTCAATAACGACCGATGGACAAAACTCCTCATCGACGCGCTTTATCACTACCGAGGTACCGCATATCTTCTGCATGAATTCGTCATTGTGCCCGACCACATTCATGTTCTCATGACGCCTTTGACAAGCCTGGAGAAAGCAGTTCAGTTCATCAAAGGCGGATTTTCCTTCCGCGCCAAGAAGGAGCTTGGCTCGAACATGGAGGTCTGGCAGAAGGGATTCCAGGATCATCGAATTCGGGATGCTGGCGATTATGCGCATCACATTCGCTACATTCACGAGAATCCGGTGCGAAGGCATTTGTGCGAACGCGCCAGCGATTATTCATTCTCGTCGGCGCACCCTGGATTTGAGTTGGACGCAGTCCCTCAGGGGCTAAAGCCCCAATTAGTAGAGGCATCTGACGGCGCGGCTGAAGCCGCGCCCCTTCAAGGCAGGACCAAAATCGCATAATGCCTAAACGAACCGATATCTCGAAAATCCTCATCCTCGGCTCTGGCCCCATCGTCATTGGGCAGTCGGCGGAGTTCGACTACTCCGGCACGCAGGCTTGCAAGGCGCTCAAGTCGGAGGGCTTTGAAGTCGTGCTGGCCAACTCGAACCCGGCCACGATCATGACCGATCCCGAGTCGGCGGACCGCACTTACATCGAGCCGCTGACGCGGGAATATCTCGAAGAGATCATTCGCGTCGAGCGGGAGATGTCGCCGGGCGCGGGCTTTGCCATTCTGCCCACGGTTGGCGGCCAGACCGCGCTCAACCTTGCCGTCGAACTTTCTGACAGCGGCGTGCTCGAAAAATACAACGTACAACTGATTGGCGCCCAGATCAGCGCTATCAAGAAGGCTGAAGACCGTCTGTTTTTCAAAGACGCGATGCAGCGCATCGGGCTCGACGTGCCGAAATCGGCGCTCGTCAACAACCTGAAAGACGGCATCGAGTTCGCCGGCAAGATTGGCTTCCCGGTTATCATTCGCCCGTCGTTCACGCTGGGCGGCACGGGCGGAGGCATCGCCTATAACCGTGAAGAACTGATGGAAGTGCTCGCCCGCGGCCTCGATCTCTCGCCGGTGCATGAGTGCCTGATCGAAGAATCCGTTCTTGGCTGGAAAGAGTACGAGCTCGAGGTGATGCGCGACACGAAAGACAACGTCATCATCATCTGCTCGATCGAAAACTTCGACCCCATGGGCGTGCATACCGGCGACTCCATCACCGTCGCCCCGGCGCAGACGCTCACCGACCGCGAGTACCAGGTGATGCGCGATGCGGCGATTGCCGTGATCCGCGAGATTGGCGTCGAGACCGGTGGATCCAATATCCAGTTTGGCGTAAATCCTTCGACCGGGCGCATGGTGGTGATCGAAATGAACCCGCGGGTCTCGCGCTCTTCCGCGCTGGCGTCGAAGGCAACCGGTTTTCCGATCGCAAAAATTGCCGCCAAGCTGGCCGTCGGCTATACGCTCGACGAGATTCCGAACGACATCACGCGCAAGACTCCGGCCTGTTTCGAGCCCACGCTCGACTATGTGGTGGTCAAGATTCCGAAGTGGCAGTTTGAAAAGTTTCCCGGCGCCGACGAATCGCTTGGACCGCAGATGAAATCCGTCGGCGAAGTGATGGCCATCGGCCGCACGTTCAAGGAAGCTTTGCAAAAGGGAATCCGCGCTCTCGATACCGGCAAGCGCGTGGGGTCGCAGAAAATCGAGCCCAAGATCCTCACTCAGCGGCTGGTCACGCCGCATCCCGAGCGGCTGACCTACGTCCAGTACGCAATCCGTCAGGGGCACACCATCAAGCAGATCGCGAAGATGACATCGATCGATCCCTGGTTCCTCTACCAGCTCAAAGAGATTAACGACATGCAACTTGAGCTGGAAAAGCACCCGATGGAATCGATCCCCACCGAGGTGCTGCGCGAAGCCAAACGCATGGGCTTCTCCGACGGACGTCTCGCCGGGACCTGGCGTCTGGACGGCAAAGGCGGCCAGGAGAAAGTTCGCCACTTCCGCAAGAAGCACGGCCTGAAGCCGGTCTACAAGCGCGTCGATACCTGCGCCGCGGAGTTCGAAAGTTACACGCCTTATCTTTATTCCACCTACGAGGAAGAAGACGAGGCGGCGCCCACCGCGAAGAAAAAGGTCGTCATTCTCGGTTCCGGTCCCAACCGCATTGGGCAGGGAATTGAATTCGATTACTGCTGCTGCCACGCCAGCTACGCGCTGCGCGAAGACGGCTTCGAAACCATCATGATCAACTGCAATCCGGAGACGGTCTCGACCGATTACGACACCAGCGACCGCCTCTACTTCGAGCCGCTCACGCTCGAAGACGTGTTCGCCGTCTGCGAGCACGAAGCCTCCGGCGGCGCGCCGGTCGGCGTGATCGTACAGTTCGGCGGTCAGACGCCGTTGAATCTTTCTCTGCCGCTCAAGGCTGCAGGCGTCAACATCATTGGCACCACGCCAGAATCGATTGATCTAGCCGAAGACCGCAAGCGTTTCGGGAAGCTGCTGGAGGAGCTCGACATACCGCAAGCTCCCGGCGCCATGGTCGCCTCGGTCGAGGAGGCGGTCGAAGCCGCGAAGAAGATTGGATTCCCGGTGCTGGTTCGTCCTTCGTATGTACTCGGAGGCCGAGCCATGGTCATCGCCTACGACGAAGACACCATCATGCAGTACATGAAGCAGGCCGTCGAGTATTCGCAGGACCGCCCCGTCCTCATCGATAAATTTCTCGAAGACGCGATTGAAGTCGACGTGGACGCGCTCTCCGACGGCGAGGACATCGTGATCGGCGGAATCATGCAGCACATCGAGGAAGCCGGCATCCACTCTGGCGATTCTTCCTGCGTGTTGCCCACGGTCGACATTTCCGAACCGCTGCTCAGGCGCATGCGCGAATACACTTTCAAGCTGGCGCGCGCACTCAAAGTGATCGGCCTGATGAACGTGCAGTTCGCGATCCCGCGCGGCAACGGCGCGAAGGGCAACGGGAATCACGAAGCAAAGGTCTATGTGCTGGAGGTGAACCCGCGCGCCTCGCGCACCGTGCCCTTCGTTTCAAAAGCAACGGGCGTGCCCATGGCCAAGATTGCCGCGCGCCTCATGACCGGACGCAAGCTGCGCGAGTTCCTTCCGGAATACATCGAGCGCGGCACAGATCTGGATACGGGCCGCTGCTTCTACGTGAAATCGCCGGTCTTTCCCTGGTCGAAATTCCCCGGCGTCGACACGGTGCTTGGTCCCGAAATGCGCTCCACTGGAGAAGTCATGGGCATCGCTGACAATTTCGGCGAAGCCTTCGCCAAAGCCCAAATTGCCGCTGGCCAAAAACTGCCGACCGAGGGCACGGTTTTCATCAGCGTCACCGACCATGACAAGCCGCACGTGGTCGAGGTCGCGCATCGCTTCGTCGACATGGGATTTAGGTTAGTGGCCACGCACGGCACGGCGGACATCCTGGAAGAATCTGGCTTGGCGGTTGAGCGCGTCTACAAGGTAAAAGAAGGCCGTCCTAACGCGGTCGACCTGATCAAAGCCGATCGCATCCAGTTGATCGTCAACACGCCGCACGGTCCCGACCCCTACTTCGACGAGAAGGCGATCCGCCGCGCCGCAGTCACCGGCCGCATCACAACCATCACCACGCTCTCCGCTGCCCGAGCCGCCGCGGAAGGTATCGCGGCCCTGCAGCGCGGAGAAGTGCGCGTGCAAGCTCTGCAGGCGCTGCACGCGGAGAGGGTCGCTGCAAAGTAACACCTCATGAGCAAAGCCCCTTTCGTCCTCGTCGCAATCCTCGGCCTTCCCATCTTTATCGCCGCTGCCCTCTTCGGCCCGGCCGCTTTCGATATCGTTTTCCATCGCCGCCCGCCGGAGCGTTTCCTGATTCCCGCCGGATACAGCGGCTGGGTGCGCGTCGATTTCCGCCAGAAAGGCGCGCCTCCAGTGCCGATGGAAGACGGCCGCCGTCTGCTCAAGCTGGATGCGCACGGAGCGCTGCGAACTTCCTCCGATCCCCAGCCTGGCCACGGCAGAGACGATTTTTTCTACTACTCAGGTGAGCGCCGTACGCCGCTTTCGAACGCCGGCGTTTGCAAAGGCGGCATGGTCTGGCAAATTGAGACCATGGTCGACGAACGCACTTCGACGGCGTTTGCCCGCTTCTTCGTCGGGACCGAAGACCAGTATCGCCACGAAGTCGACCCCACCGGCAAAGACTGGCCCGCCTGCGAGTAGGTTTTCCCGCCTGACCAAGATGACAAACTCTCAACCCAGACTCCATAATTGAATCGCGGTCGCAAACGACCAACGACCGACGACTGAGGCCCACCATGCTTTTATCCGGAATCTTCCCGCCCATCACGACGCCCTTCAATCCCGATGGCGAGGTCTATTACAAAAAGATCGAAGCGAACGTCGAGCGCTACTCGCGCACGCCGGTCGCCGGCATCGTAGTGCTCGGCTCAACGGGCGAAGCGATCCTGCTCTCCGACCAGGAACGCCGCGACGTGCTGAAGACGGCGCTCGCCGCCGCCGCGCCCGGCAAGGTCATGATCGCCGGCACCGGCATCGAGTCGGCGCATGAAACTCTGCGGCTCACCGAATACGCCGCCGAACTCGGCTACGACGCCGCCATGGTGCGCACTCCGCACTACTACAAGAAACAGATGCACCCGGCTAACCTGCTCGCTTTTTATCGCACGGTCGCCGATCGGTCCGCGCTCCCGATTATCATCTACAACTTCCCGCAGGCCACAGGATACGACATCCCCGCCGAAGTCGTGATCGAACTTGCCGGCCATCCGAACATCGCCGCCATCAAGGAATCGAGCGGCAACCTCGACAAAGTGAAAACGATGGTCGAGGGCACGCGCAACATCAATGTAAAGAGGCAGGTCACCGTGACCGAAACGTTCGACGCCGTGACTCCGCGCATGCTCAAGGCCGCAGTTGCGGAAAGCGAGAAGCAAAGCAGAGAATTGGTCAGCGTCGCCGCGCTCGCGGGCCCCGCTGAAGCGGCGGAGAGACGGGCGCCCTCGCCCGCCCACGCAGACAGCGCTACGAAACCGTCATCCGCTGCGGTGACCGTTGTAGGAAAATTGAAGACGCGGCAGAAAGAAGTCGGCTTCCAGGTCATGGTCGGCGCCGCTCACCAACTCGAACCGTCGCTCGGACTGGGAGCGGTCGGCGCCATTCTCGCATTAGCCTGTCCCGCGCCCACCGCGTGTTACGAAATCTATGCCGCACTCAAAGACGGAGACAAAGCTCTCGCCCGCGAAAAACAAGAGCGCGTGAAACTAGCTGCCCAGCGCGTGGTCGGTGAACTCGGCGTCCCCGGCGTGAAGTACGCGATGGACCTCAACGGCTACTATGGAGGCCCGTCGCGGCTGCCATTTCTGCCGCTCAGCGGCGATCAGAAAGCCGAGATCGAGAAGATGATGGCGGGAATTAAGAGTTAAGCGACTTGTCGATAACCTCGATGAACTCATCTCGACCGAAGACGCGCGCGAGGGTATCATTGCCTTCCTCGATAAACGACCACCGAAATGGACAGGCAAATAGAAAACGCGAAGGTTAAGATCGGGCCGAAGAAGCCCTACAGTTCTGGCCACCTGATGTGCCGCACGCCATTGTGGGGCGTGGCGGGCTTTCTCGGCTGCGCCTACTTCGCTTGGATTTCGTTTAGCCACCTCTGGCGCAAAGAGTACTATTGGCCACACGACGGGTGGACCGCAGCGACCTACATCGTGTGGGTCCTTTTGCTGGCCGGCTTGGTGCTCGACACGCGCTGCCTGCGCGAGCGTGTGTTCTTCGGCCTGCTCGTCATCAATTTTGTGGTGGGCTGTGGGTTGACGCTGTGGCGCAACATACCGTCCCCCGATGTGCGTACCGCTCGAATTGCAACCGGTGCGCTCTGGGCGGTGGCAGCGCTGGTGAGTCTGGCAACGCTGGGAAGTGCGCCTGAGCCTCGGAGGAATGGCGCGAGATAGCAGCGATCTGTGGATTTCATTGGCGTTCCACAGAGCGAAGGCAACGAAGAATCCCGCAGTTTTCGCCGATTTCCGACAGACTGCAGATCCCTCGCTTCGCTCGGGATGACAATTCCTTAAGTTTTTCAACAAGCTCTTGGACCATAGCTACTGACTCAACTATGGATCAAACTATGGACTTCGAAATCTCTCCCGGGCAGGTCAAGGCGCTGCGGCAGCGTGGGGAAACATTTACGCTGCTCGATGTTCGCGAGGCTTGGGAATACGAAACCTCCCGCATCGAAGGGGCAAAGCACATTCCGATGGGCGACGTTCCGACGCGCGCTCACCAGGAACTCGACCCCGACGATTACATCGTGGTCCTGTGCCATCACGGGGTGCGCTCGTTGACCGTCACCAACTGGCTCCGCCAGCAAGGATACGAAAAAGTTCAATCCATGCGTGGCGGGATCGACGGCTGGGCGCGGACGGTGGATCCGAAAGTGCCGTTGTACTGAAGAGAGGCTTTTAGCTTTTGGCTCTTAGCTGCTGGCAAAACCAAGAGCCGCCGGGGGCCAGCAGCAAGCAGCGAAACTGGCCACTGATCACTGACCACAGATCATGATCACCGATTGCCACATCCACATCGAGCCGATCGAACTGCTCAAGCCGCATGCGCTTGAACTGATGAAGCGCAAGCGCGCCAATTTCGATGAGATTGCCGAATACTGCCGCTCGCCCAAGGCCTTCCTGAAATATCTGGACCGTTGCGGCGTTGACCGTGCCGCGCTGATCAACTGCGTGGCGCCGGAAGTGATCGGCCTGACGTCCGCGGTCAACCAGTTCGTCGCCGACTACACGAAGTACGATCCCAAGCGCCTGATCTCGTGTGGCAGCCTGCATCCGCGGCACACTACCAACATCATGGCGGATGTCGAGCACATCCTGCGTCTCGGCATTCGCATGATCAAAATTCACCCGCCGCATCAACTGCTGTTTCCGAACGATTATCTGAACGGAGTGAAGGACCTCGAAATCATCTACCGGGCTGCCGAGGCTAACGCCATCCCCGTCATGTTCCACACGGGGACGTCGATTTTCCCCGGCGCGCGCAACAAATATGGCGACCCGATCTACGTTGACGATGTTGCGGTCGATTTTCCCAAGCTTAAAATCCTGCTGGCACACGGTGGCCGGCCGCTCTGGATGCACACCGCGTTTTTTCTCATCCGGCGGCACCCGAACGTTTATTTCGACATCAGTGGCATTCCGCCAAAAACGCTGCTGAAATGTTTCCCGCGGCTCGATGAGATCGCGCACAAGACGCTGTTTGGCACCGACTGGCCGGGTCCGGGTGTTCCGGACGTCAAGCGGAATCTTGAGGAATTCAAGGCTCTGCCCATTCGCGAAGAGATGCGAGAGCAGATCTTGAGCAAGACGGCGGCCTCGCTTTGGCCGGAATAGCTGAGTTTTCGTACTCGACTTTCTTCATCTCACTTCGTCTCTAGCTCTTCTCAGCGCCACAGGCAGGTCACGGAGACGCGGCCATTCGGCGTACTCATCCGCCCGCACTAACTGCAAGGAGTGAAACTTCGGCTTTGTGGCGGCTCCTCCTTCTGATGGTCCACAGGCAATCCTGATGACTATCCCCGGCAGGCCCCGATCCGTAACGGCGGCTTCGACCCATTTGAGGTCGTGCCCAGGGACATTGACAGTCCCTACTGCCCAACCAAGCCCTGCGTCCCTCCCAACTTGAAGACGGAGCCATTTTTCGAAGGTCACAGGCGGAAGAGCCGGGTCAAGCTGCGACGCAGGTGTCAGTTTCACGCGTGAGATCAACCTAACGACATCGTCGTTGGTTAGCGTTGTTTGTGCCGAGACAAGAACCGAGCTGAATATCACACACAGCGCGAATGAGGTTAGCGTTTTCACAAATCCCTCCTGAAGTTCCGCTCACCCCGAGAGCATCTTGGGCGGAATTTTACCATGGGATTCGGAACACTGGTGTTGGCATCCTGACGATCTGCAACGTCGAAAAAAGGCACAAAGAAAGGGCGAGGAGCCTCCCAGATCGAAGGTCCTTGGCGTTTTCTGTGCCCTTCGTCGCGAATCAGAACTTCCTATTCGCTTGCCGCCTTGGCTGCCGTTTTCGTGCCGGTCAGTTCATTGGCCAGAGCGTCGGCGCCGTAAATCTTGCGCAGCGCTTCGACGATACCGCGCGAATCGACATGCACGGCCCGCGCCTGGCGGTCGTCGTAGTAGAAGTCTAAAACCAGCGACTGGATATTGCCGTCGAAAATAATTCCGACCACTTCGCCCGCCTTGTTCACGGTCGGGCTGCCCGAGTTGCCGCCGATGATGTCCGCGGTGGAAACATAATTCAGTGGTGTCTCGAGATTGAGTTTCGCCTTCATCTTGGGCCAGCTGCCGGCCAGATTGTACGGAGGCTTGCTGCCGTGCTCCTCCGCATGCTGGAAAGCGCCGCCGAAGGTGGTGAAGTAAGGAATCTTTTTCCCGTTCTCCTCATACCCTTTCACCGTGCCATAACTGAGGCGCAGCGTGAAGGTCGCGTCCGGAGGCTGGGTGAAGCCCGTCTGGGCAAACCGCGCCCGGGCGATGGTTGCGCCGTCGCGCCGCACCGCCGCATCCACCTCGTCGTCGAAGCGCTTGCGTACCGCTCGTGCCTCGGGATCCACGTTGCGCATCAGGACAATCAGTGGATCCGTACTCGCATCCACCGCTGCCTTCCCGCCCTCATAAAGTCGCTTGCGGACAGCCACATCCTCCAACTTTGTACCGCTGATCAGCGCCTTAGCCGCCTCTTCGGGCGACTTGCCGCTCAGCGACGCCTTCACGGCCGCATCGTCGGGTCCCAGCGCTTCCTGCATCTGGGCCAGGGCGACGGCCAAAGTCGCGGTCTCAAGATTCTTGTAGATGGGAGCGGAGCTGAACAGTTGCTGCTCCAGCGAGGGCAGGGCAGAATCACGATACTCGCGCAGACGGTCGCCGTTCGGTTTCGACTTTTCCTCTGCGACGCGAACCAGAGTCCGCGCGTATCTCGCTAGGTCCGAGTAGAACCCACGCATGCGTTCGACGTAGGTAAGCGGGTCGTAAATTTCCCGGTTCACTTTCGTGGCGTTGGAAATCTCTTGCCAGGGGTTGGGTTCGCCCGGATGCTTATCCATGTAAGCCTTTTCCCGCCCGCGCTCCGCCGTGTTCATCTGCGACAACATCGCCATATCCTGTAGGCCTTCATACTCGCCGTTAATCGCTTTCTGAGAATTCTGCAACCCGAAGATGTCCTCCTGCGCGATGCGCGCGTTCTCCGGCGACTGCGCGCTGAACTTCTGGAGCACAGCGATGCGCCGCTTGTAGCCGGCGAGGCGCGCCGGATAATCCACGTCCTTCAGAAATTGCCATTGCGCCAACGTTGTTAGGCGATCCGTGCCTCCCGGATTGCCGGAAACGAAAATCAGATCGCCATCTTTGACTCCTGTTTTCGACCATTGCAAGTAGTTGTCGAGATGGGCTGGCTTATCATTCTCGTAAACACGGAAGAAAGTGATGTCCAGGTCATAGCGCGGGAATGTGAAGTTGTCGGGATCGCCGCCGAAAAACGCCGCTTCATATTCCGGTGCGAACACCAGGCGCACATCAGTGTACTTCTTGTATTTGTAGAGGTTGTAAACTTCGCCCGAATAGAGCGTGACCACGTCGCAGCG
The DNA here is from genome assembly GCA_050018355.1 of Terriglobales bacterium. Classification (GTDB taxonomy): domain Bacteria; phylum Acidobacteriota; class Terriglobia; order Terriglobales; family Acidobacteriaceae; genus Acidiflorens. Next base: position 31,783 of record JBEKAF010000046.1, read on the forward strand.
CAGGCCGGTCGAAGTCGTGCATTCTTTTTCGATGGCGCTCATGGCGGAGCGCTGGGCTTGGCCAGCGTCGGCCGCCGACATTGCTGCCGGGGCAGCGGCTTTGACCTTCGCGGTGACATCGTCGATGCCGACCAGCACGTTCAGTTCAAGATCGGGACATTTCGCTTCATCCGCCTGGGTCTTGGCGTAAAAGCCGGTCTTCATGTAGTCCGCGCCGGAGGTGGCGAGTTTCTCGATGCAGTCGGCGCCAACGTGATGATTGGTGAATGCCAGGCCGTCGGCCGACACGAACGAACCCGAGCCTCCATTGTTAAAGCGCACCGAGGACAGCCGCAGGTGGTCCAGCCATTCCTGCGTCGGCAGAAAGCCGTATTGCTTCTGGACCCGATTTTTGGGGAAGGCGTTGTATAACCACATACCCTCGTCGGCGAGCGCCAGGGGCGTTGCGAGGGCAAGGATGAGACCGAAAGTGAACAGTCTTGTCTTCATGATTTCTCCGCGTAGTTATGGAAATTCTGCCGCGGGGGGCACACGTCCGCGAGCGGCAAAGGGCAAACTAATTATTCTACGCCGCACACACTTCCCGGCCAAGCACGGTTGTGAAGTCTGATTCTTGCACCGCGCATCGGTACAATAGAAGCGGCATGATGCGACGGGTCTATCTCGACAACAACGCGACTACTCCGGTGCTCCCCGAGGTCCTGGAGGCCATGCGGCCTTACTTTGGCGAGCACTTTGGCAACGCGTCCTCCATCCACCATCATGGACAGGAG
>JBEKAF010000047.1:0-32455 GCA_050018355.1 Terriglobales bacterium
TCCCACGCAATGCGAAGCGATGACGATGGTCTGCGTACAGGTTCACGGAGCGACGGCCGCGGTGGGATTCGCCGGATCGCAAGGCAACTTTGAGCTCAACGTGTTCAAGCCGGTGATCATCTACAACTTCCTGCACTCGGTCACGCTGATCGCCGACGCTTGCCACGGCTACGTGGAGTACATGCTCAAGGGCATTGAAGTCGATCGCGCCAAGGTGGACTGGTACGTGAAGAATTCGCTCATGCTGGTCACGGCGCTCGCTCCGAAAGTGGGATACGACAAGGCGGCGCAGATTGCGCACGCGGCGCACGTCGAGCACAGCAGCCTGCGCGAGGCGGCGCTGAAGCTGGGATATCTCACGGGTGAGGAATTTGATCAGCTAGTCAAGCCGGAGAAGATGACGCATCCCTAGAGAGGAGAAGCGTGAGATCGAACGGAGTCATCTGGCCAACTTCCCGCTTGCCGCTGATTCGAATTCCGATCAGCACGAGGCAGTAGATGACTCCGGTGCGGAGTGCGATTTCAAGGAGCGTGTGCGCGTTCGCAGGCAGCATTGCTATCGTCGCTGCTAGCGCGGACTAGCGGTGATCGGCACCGGCGCATTCTTCGGCGTGCTCAGGTAGCCGGTGATCTTGTTCTTATCCACCGTCCAGACCACGAGTTCATACAGCATGTGATCGCGTCCGGTGTAGAACTGCACCGGCTCGCTCTGGTTCCTGTCTTTTTTCTCGATGGTTTTGTCGTCGGCAGTGACATCCAGCGTGTACTTGCCGCGTTTGGGATCGGTCTTCTTGAGTTGCAATGCCACGGTCGAGAACGCCTGCGGCTTGGTGCCCTTCAACAAGGTGAACTCGTAGTATTGGCGGTCGCCCTTGTGTTTGAGGGCTTCCAGATCGCTGCGCGTGTTGGCGATCAGTCCGCTCTGCACGCCGAGATCGCCAATGGTGCCCTGCAGTTTCGCGATGGTCGCCTCGAGCGACGCCTTGGTGGCGGCCACGTCGGTCTTCACACCGCCGACGTCGGTCTTCACGTTTCCAACTTCTCCGGCAACGGCGCCCACATCTTTTTTCTCTTCCGCCGCCTGTTCCGCGATGCGTGCCGATGCGACTTGTTGTTGACGCTGCAACTCGGCAGCACGCGTCGCCAATTCTTTCTTGGTCATGCCCAACTGTTGGGCCAGGGTCTCAGAATCGGCTTCGGCGGACTGCATGCGCTTGGTCAGATCGCCAATTTGTTTTTGGCTGGCGGCCTGATCTTGCGTGACCTTTTCGAGCTTGCCGTGCTGGTCGTAAATGAAAAACGCCGATGCGCCGACATAGGCAACGACCAGCGCGATAAGAATCCATTTGCCGACATTGCTCTGCGACTCGGGGTGGTAGACGGTCGGTGGTTCGCCTTCAGACATAAGGGGGCCTCCGGTTGAATGTGGACTGTAGAGTCTATTGTTTGTGAGATACGGGTTGCTGTCAATCGCGTTTCAGGTTCTTGTCGGGACGCAACTTGCGCGACTGATCTTTGGGAGATGAAATCACAAGCTCGCACTTGTGTAGCCGGCTGGCGGTAAAGGCGACGGGTTCTTGCTGAATGCTACTCCGACACTGAGCACCTGCCCGGATTCAGGGTATACTGAATCGTTTTCGGCGATCATTCTAGAATGTGCGCCCAGCGCGCCAGAAAGGCAACAGGCTATGGCTTCCCCGGCAGTTGATTTTGCCCGCAATAATCAGCCGCGTTTTCTCGACGAGCTGAAGACCCTTCTCCGCATCCCCAGCATCAGCACGCTCGATGAACATAAAGGCGACGTGCAGAAGGCGGCAGAATATGTGGCCGCTGAGCTGCGCCGCATCGGCATGGACAATGTCGAGATCATCCCAACCAAGGGACATCCCCTGCTCTACGCCGACTGGCTGCACGCGCCTGGCAAGCCGACGGTCCTGATGTATGCGCACTACGATGTGCAGCCGCCCGATCCGGTGGACGAATGGCACACGCCGCCGTTCGAGCCGACCGAGCGCAACAATAACATTTACGCGCGCGGCGCGGTCGACGACAAAGGGCAGCTCTGGATGGAAGTGAAGGCGCTCGAGTCCCTGATGCAGGCCCACGGGGGCAAGCTGCCCATCAACGTCAAGATTATTTTTGAAGGCGAAGAAGAAGTGGGCGGCGAATCGATTGCCGAGTACGTCCGCAAACAGAAGGCGAAGTTGAACGCGGATTTCGCGCTGGTCTGCGATACGGAACTGTTCGCGCCGGACCTTCCAACTTTGTGCGTGGGCCTGCGTGGCCTGGTGTACACGGAGATTGAAGCGGTTGGGGCAAAGACCGATCTGCACTCCGGCATATACGGCGGCGCGGCGCCGAATCCGCTGTTCGCGCTGATTGAGATCATCGGCAAGCTGAAAGATTCTAAGGGCAAAGTACTGATCCCGGGCTTTTACAAGGACGTCAAAGTGCCCAGCAAAGATGAGCTGAAGGCCTGGAAGCGGCTGCCTTTCAACGAAGAGCATTATCGCAAGACCGAAGTCGGCTCCAAGGTGCTGACCGGCGAGCCCGGATATTCGGTGCTCTACCGGACGTGGGCACGTCCCACGCTCGAAGTGCACGGCATCCCGGGTGGGTTTGTGACTCAGGGGGCGAAGACGGTGATCCCGGCGAAGGCCTCGGCAAAGGTTTCCATGCGCCTCGTGCCGAACCAGGATCCGGACGACGTCCTGAAGCGCTACACGGCGTTCGTCAAGAAACTCACGCCCAAGGGGATCGACATCAAGATCAAGGTTTGGAGCAAGGGCCCCGCCTGCGTGGTCGGCACCGACAACCGATTCATCAAAGCGGCGACCGAGGCGCTGCATGACACGTTCAAGAAAGAGACCGTGTTTATTCGCTCCGGCGGATCGATTCCGATCGTGACCGATTTCCAGGACGTGCTGAAGATTCCTTCGGTCATGATGGGCTTTGGGCTTCCCGACGACAACCTTCATGCTCCAAACGAGAAGTTTCACATCCCGAATTTCCATCGCGGGATTGAAACGATCTGCTTGTTCTTTGAGAAGCTGGGGTAAAGCAGGCTCAGGGCTTTAGGCTTTGGACTCCAGGTTCAGGCCCGTTTGGGATCACCTTTTCATGAATTGTCATCTCGGGCGAAGCGAGGGATCTGCATTTTGCGGCGAACTGCAGATCCCTCGCTTCGCTCGGGATGACAAAGTCTGGTGAAGGGTATGCATCAGCGCCTCGGTGCGGTGACGCGAACCCCGGCCGGTAGCTCGCCAATCCCGCGCCTTCAGGTAAAATATAGGATTGAGGTTAAGTGGGATGCGTACACGGGTTTTCGCGTCGGCGGCGCTGTTTTTGATGGTCACGATGGCGTCGGCGCCTTGGCTGCAATCTGAAGCCGATCAGGGAGTCCCGCATTTCAACGCGGCTCCTCCGGCCGCGGGCAGCGCGCTTCCGCCGATCCTGACCAAGGATCAGCTTTGGGGCGAGAACGCGCAGTTTCCGTATCAGACGCAAGCTTATGAACTGGCGGCAAAGATTCCGAAGGTCATCTACCAGCAGCCGTGTTACTGCTACTGTGACCGCGGCATGGGACACACCAGTCTGCACCGCTGCTTTTCGGGCACGCACGGCGCGCAGTGCGGAACCTGCCTTAAAGAGCTTTACTACGCTTACACGATGCACAAGCAGGGCAAGACGGCGCGGCAGATTCGCGCAGGAATTATCAAGGGCGACTGGAAGCTGGTTGATCTGGCGACAGCGGCCAGCATTAATTGAGAGCGCGCTCGATTTCAAGCTTTTCGATTTCAATTCTGAACTAAATTTCGAACTAGAGGCGGTTTGATGCCACTGAAGGTAACCCCCAAGAAACAAGTGACCGAAGATCCACGACACACCCAGGCGGTACAGAACTACGAGTCCGGGCTTCGCGCGTTGCAGGAACACAAGTTCGAGAAGGCCAAAGGCCACCTGCAGAAAGTACTGAGCGGGCCGAACAAGTCCCTGGTTGACCGGGCCCAAGTGCACATCCTCACCTGCGACAAGCATCTGGAAGCGCCCGCGTTGCAGTTCAAAACCACGGAAGAGCATTACGACTACGCCGTGTCGCTGGTCAACGCGGGTGACTACGTGACGGCGCGCGAGCACCTCGACACGTTATTGAAGCAGAATCCCAAGGCAGACTACGTTCTGTACGGGCTGGCCGCGTTGGATTGCTTGACCGGTCACGTCGAGGAATCGCTCAAGACGCTCAACGCGGCGATTCAGGCGAAACCCGCGCTGCGCTTTCAGGCGCGGAACGATGGCGACTTCCAGAATCTGGCGGAGGATCCGCGCTTCACCGAACTGCTGTATCCGGATCCGGGCGCCGAATCTGAGCCGCAGGAAGAAGAAGCGAGCGCGTACTAGCTGCCCGCACTAGCTGCCAGCGCTAGCTTCGATTGAGTCATTGAATCATTGAAGGATTGAATCATTGAAAACCTAAGTTCCCCAGCGGGTGATTCAATGATTCAATGACTCAATGAGTAAATGATTCAATAGTAGGCGTTATGTTCCCCCAGTTGCGCACGAACTCATCCGACACCGGCAAAGCTGGCCCCGAACTGCGCGTGGTCGCAATCGGCGGCGGCACGGGCCTCTCCACGCTGCTGAAGGGGCTGAAGCGTTACGTCATGACGCCGGCTCTGGCCACCTCCGGCCAGCCAACCATTCACGAATTGTGTGGCGTGGTCACGGTGAGCGACGATGGCGGATCCAGCGGCCGTCTGCGCAAAGAGTTCAATATGCTTCCGCCAGGCGATGTGCGCAATTGCATCGTCGCGCTCTCCGAAGACGAAGCCCTGCTCTCGAGACTATTCCAGCATCGCTTTCAGAAGGGATCCGGACTGGAGGGCCACAGCTTCGGAAATCTTTTTTTGGCGGCGCTGACTTCGATCACCGGAGACTTTGCCGAGGCGGTGCGGCTTTCTTCGGAAATTCTGCTCACGCGTGGGCATATCTATCCGGCAACCATGTCGAGCGTGGAACTGGAAGCGCTATTCGAAGACGGGACGCGGGTGCGCGGCGAGACGAGAATCACGGCGAGCAAGGGCAAGATTCGAGAGCTAGTCCTGGTGCCTCCCGATGTTGGGCCGCTTCCCCAGACGCTGGCGGCAATCGCCAGCGCCGACCTGATCACAATCGGCCCCGGTTCGCTGTTCACCAGCCTGATTCCGAACTTACTGGTGCGCGGAATCCCCGATGCGATTCTTGAATCTTCCGCAGTCAAAGTATTCGTTTGCAACTTGATGACCCAGGCAAATGAAAGTCTTAGTTTAACGGCGGCGGATCATATCCGCGCACTTAATGGCCACGCTGGCGTCCAATTGTTCGATTACACCCTGATCAATCGCAAGACGGCATCGCCAGAGATGAAGGCCAAGTACGCTCTGGAGGGAGCTTCGCAGATCGTGGTGGATCTGGAAGCGATCGAGGCGCTTGGCGTGTGCCCGGTGCTGGGAGATTATCTCGAAGAGGGCGCGGTGGCGCGGCACGCTACCGACCACGTCGCGCACGACCTCATGGCGCTGATGGCGCAAACGCCGGATCGGCAGACGATACGGAGTTGATTCTCTCGCGGTATATTGGCTGAGCATGGCAAAAACGCCAAAAGCCAAGTCGAAGTCTTCCCCGTCAAGTCCGCAAGCCACGCGTATCGCCATTGCGATCATGGCGGCGGGCAAGGGCACGCGACTCAAATCGAAACATCCCAAGGTTCTGCATGAAGTCGGCGGCAAGCCGATCCTCGCGCATGTGATTGCTGCGGCGGAAAAGGTCGTGCCCGCGCAGGACATCTTCGTGATTATCGGCCATGAGGCGGAGCGCGTGCGCGAGGCGGTTGCCGGCACAGGCGTGAACTTCGTGGTGCAAGCCGAACAGCGTGGCACCGGACACGCGCTCATGGTGGCCCGCGAAGCGCTCTCGGGCTATGACCAGGTCATCGTGCTTTCGGGGGACGCTCCGCTGATTACTGTCGAAACCATAAGGAAGCTCAGCGACTTCCACCGCGCTCAGAAAGCGACCATGACTTTGCTCAGCGCCGATCTCAACAATCCTTATGGATATGGGCGAGTGATCCGCAAAGGCGCCGGGGGACGAGTCGAGGTGCAGGCGATTGTGGAAGAAAAGTCCGCGACCCCGCAGCAGAAGAAAATCCGCGAGATCAACTCAGGGTTCTATGCCTTCGCTGGCCCCGCCTTGTACGAGCATATTGACCATCTTTCAACCGAGAACGCGCACGGCGAGTACTACCTTACGGATATGGCGGGAGTATTTCACCGGACGCGCAAAAAGGTGGTCGCGATCAAGACCTCGGATGCGGGCGAAGTGCTGGGCAGCAACACGCGAGCGGAGATGATGGTTCTGGATGCGCGGCTGCGCCTAGCAAAGTGCCGCGAACTGCTGGAGCAAGGCGTTACGATTTTTTATCCTCACACCTGCGTGATCGACAGCGACGTGGAAGTCGGCGCCGACACCGTGATTGAGCCCTTCGTGCAGCTGCTGGGTCATACGAAGATTGGCGCGGATTGCCGCATCCGCTCCTACAGCGTGATTGGGAATTCCGTCCTTGGCGACCGTGTCACGGTGCGGCCAGGGACGATCATGGAAGACTCGCGCGTAGGCGCGGGAGCTGTGCTTGGACCGTACACTCATATGCGCCCTGGAAGTGAGCTGGGCGAAGGCGCTCACTTGGGGAACTTCGTCGAGACCAAGAAAATCAAGCTGGGCAAGGGTTCAAAGGCGAATCACCTCAGCTACCTGGGCGACGCGGAAATCGGAGAAGGCGTGAACATCGGCGCGGGTACCATCACCTGCAACTACGACGGCGTGAACAAGCACCAGACGGTCATCGAAGATGGCGCGTTCATCGGCAGCGACTCGACGCTGGTGGCGCCGGTAAAGATTGGACGCGGCGCCTACGTCGCGGCAGCAAGCTGCATCACTGAAGATGTTCCGGCGGATGCGCTGGCACTCGGGCGCTCGCGACAAAGGGTGAAAGAGGGCTGGGCGCGGGAAAAGCGCGAAGCGCAGAAGGAAAAAAGTCGTTAGTCGCTGGTCGCTGGCGCTTTCAGTCCGACTGCAGCGCTTCCGCTTGCAGCTCCGCATGGCGGTCACCGCGCTGAATCAGGATAATCGCTCCCAGGATGACCGCAATTGCAACCACCACGCGCATATTCAGATCGGCGGTAGAATGGCCTGACGCCCGATCTCAAAAGCGTTATCCTTCTCAGTGTTCGAATACACTAGACCGGAAGCGAAATTATGACGCAGAATCCTCCAACTCAGGAAGTATCTCCGGTCCGCTACGACGTTTCCCTGCTGACCGCCGAAGATTTTTATTTATTCAACGAAGGCACCCACTATCGCATTTACGAGAAGATGGGTGCACACGTTGTGGAATCCAATGGAACCACGGGCACCGTCTTCAGCGTCTGGGCTCCCAACGCCCGCGAGGTATCGGTGGTCGGAGACTTCAATGGATGGACCCCACAATCCCATCCACTCCAGGCTCGCGGGACGTCGGGAATCTGGGAAGGCTTCATCCCCGGAGTCGGCAAAGGCACGTTGTACAAGTTCCACATTCACTCCACCCAACTCGGTTACCAGATTGAAAAAACCGACCCGGTAGGACTTTTCGCTGAGAAGCCGCCGCGCACGGCTTCCGTGGTCTGGGATCTTGACTACACCTGGAACGACGCGGCCTTCCTTGAAACACGCGCCGCCGCCAACTCGCTGCACGCCCCCATGTCGATCTACGAAGTTCATCTCGGCTCCTGGATGCGCGTCCCCGAAGAGCAAAACCGTTCGCTCACCTATCGCGAGATCGCGCCGCGCCTGGCCGACCACCTGAACAAGCTGGGATTCACCCACGTCGAACTGCTCCCCATCATGGAGCATCCCTTCTACGGTTCCTGGGGATATCAGACCACGGGCTACTTCTCTCCCACGTCGCGATACGGCACGCCGCAGGATTTCATGTACTTCGTGGACTACCTGCACCAGCACGGTATCGCGGTCATTCTCGACTGGGTCCCGTCGCACTTCCCTTCCGACGGCCACGGCCTCGCCTTCTTCGACGGCACCCACCTGTTCGAGCACTCCGACTCACGCCAGGGCTTCCATCCCGATTGGAAGACGTTCATCTTCAACTACGGCCGCACTGAAGTGCGCAGCTTCCTGATGTCGAGCGCCATGTTCTGGCTGGGCAAATATCACATCGACGGACTTCGCGTTGATGCCGTCGCTTCCATGCTCTATCTCGACTACTCGCGCAAGGAGGGCGAATGGATTCCCAACAAGTACGGAGGACGCGAGAACCTGGAAGCCATCGACTTTCTGCGCCAATTCAACCTCGAGGCCTACAAAGAGCACCCCGACATTCAAACCTACGCCGAAGAGTCCACCTCCTACGCCATGGTTTCGCGGCCCACCTATCTCGGCGGTCTTGGGTTCGGTCTTAAATGGGACATGGGCTGGATGCACGACACGCTTCAGTACTTTAGCCAGGACCCGATTCATCGCCAGTATCACCACAACAAACTGACCTTTCGCATGCTCTATTGGCTCCACGAAAATTTCGTCCTGCCCCTGAGCCACGACGAGGTCGTGCATGGAAAAGGCTCCCTGATCGGCAAAATGCCGGGCGACGAGTGGCAGAGGTTTGCCAACATGCGCCTGCTCTTGGCCTACATGTTCGCCCAGCCCGGCAAGAAACTGCTGTTTATGGGCATCGAGTTCGGCCAGGTTAGCGAGTGGTCGCACGATGGCAGCCTCGACTGGAACGTGCTGGAATATCCGGTGCATAGCGGACTCATGAACTGGGTCGAGCAACTCAACCGCGTCTATCGCAGCGAATCTCCGCTGCACTGGTTCGATAACGATCCCAAAGGCTTTGAATGGGTAGATTGCAACGATGCGCCTATGAGCGTCATCTCGCTGCTGCGCAAAGGCAAGGCCGACGAGAACCCTATACTCATCGCGTGCAATTTCACGCCCGTGCCCAGGCTGGGATACATGGTGGGCGTGCCGACGGGCGGCTACTGGAAAGAACTTCTCAACAGCGACGGCCGCGAATATGGCGGCAGTGGTATGGGCAACGCGGGAGGCGCCGAGGCGCTCCACGAAACAACCCACGGACGGCCGTATTCGCTGCGACTGACGTTACCGCCGCTGGGGGCGCTGTTTCTAAGAAAAGCGTAGCCGCAACGGGCAGCGCGAATCAGCCGCAGCCGCGGGTTTAGCTGAAGGCTGAGAGCTGACGGCTGAGAGCTTGCAGTCAGGGTTTCCACACTCCCACATTCTCCAGCATTTCCTCTAATCTCGCTTTCTTCAGGATTTCGCTCACCGCCTCGTGATCAATGTGCGGAGCGATCGGCGTTTCGCTTTGGGCGATTGCGTAGGCGGTCACTGCCACAATCACTTCCCCGGCCTTGAAGTCCAGCGCATCGACTTTGTCGAGCGTGTCGCTCGATTTGTGATGGACCTCCATATACTTCGTCATGTCCACCCACAAATCCAGCGCCGGAATTCCCTGCAACACAAACGGACCGTGGTCGGTGTTGTAGGTTGTCTCCAGCGAAAGATCGCCGCCGTTCAGGTCTTTCAACAGGCCGTCGCTCCAAGGCCGCATCGCCTTTTTCAGATCCTCGCGGCCTTCCACTTTCCATCCCTTGGGATGCCCGGCGCCATTATCGGTATTCAGAACGGCCACGCACTTATCCAACTCGCTCTGGTGCGTCTGCTTGTAGGCATACGATCCGAGCAGCCCCTGCTCTTCTCCGCCCCAAAGCGCCAACCGGACGCTGCGCCGCGGCGCTTTCCCCAGCAACATCATGGCGCGACCGATGTCGAGGACGCTGACCGCACCGGTACCGTTGTCCTGCGCGCCTGTGCCGAAGTCCCACGAATCCAGGTGCGCGCCGATCAGTATCCACTCGTCGAGCCGCTCGCTGCCCCGAATCTCCGCCACCACGTTGTTGACGGTCGTCTCTCCCGAAGTTTTGTTCTCGATCGTCAATTGGATGGTGACGGGCCCGCGCTCCAGTTCTCGCTGAATGAGCTTCGCATCTTCCATGCCGACCTCGGCCGCCGGCAGCGGAAGCAACTTCGCACCCCACAGACTGTCGTGCGCATTCAAAACGTTGTTCTTTTCGCGATCCGGTGTGATCACCGCCAGCACGCCCGCCTTCTGAAATGTGCGCCACGCTGACTCCAGCTTCGGCAAAGCCTTCCCGTAGTCTTCCGCCATGATCTTGCTCGTATCCAGAAAAACAATCTTCCCCCGCAGTTCGTGTTCCCGGGATCGCAATGCGTCCGGCTCCACGTCTGCAACTATCACCACCGTGCCGTTCACTCCTCCCGCCGGCGTTGACGGCGCCCACCCCAACGATGCCAGGTTCAGTGGACGCGACAAAGGCGACAGCATTGCACCGCTCGCCGTCCCTCGCTGCCAGCCCGCTGGAATCGTGAACGGGTCCAGGCGCACATTCTCGATCCCATAGCTTCGAAACTTCGCCGCCGCCCATTCCGTCGAGCGAACATAGGCCGGTGAAGCCGTCAACCGCCCGCCGATGCCGTCCGCGAGTTCGCCTAGAGTTGTCATCGACGGCCCGTTGTAAATCGAGGCGGCCAACTGGTCCGTCACCGGCTTCATTTCCGACGGCTGCTGCGACCACGCCAGCACCGGGATCGCCCACCACACCGCCAACGCAACTGCACGACGCAAATTCATTTCCCCTCCGGCCAAAAAAATCGCGATCCCGCTCGCCAGGCGAATGGGCATTCTCTACGAACACAGCCCGCTTTGCAAACCCGGCCTCCTATGCCAGTTTCACAGATATCGTAGACCGACGTTCGCACCGAAGGGAGGCTGGCGACTCAAAACCAGCGCTGCGCATCTAGGGTTTCCCCTGTGCTCCTCTGTGCCCCCTGTGGTTCGAGCTTTTCTTTCTTACCACGATCCCCTCTGAGGCACACCGGACTACACTTTCCTTGAAACCACCATAAACACCCAAGCCAAAACCTCACCACGGAGACACGGAATCACGGAGAAAAGCGAGTTCATGATTTCGTCCCTCATAAAGCAACCACGACTCGACCATGAGCCTATGAAAAAGCCTTCCTCCGTGTCTCCGTGGTGGGTGTTGCTCGGGATCGTGGATTACAGCCGACTTAGGACACTACTGTCCAGCATCAGCACCACCACTCCCGCTCTCATGCTAGACTCGCAATGGGTCAACCAACCTTGCGGATGCGCATCCTCACCCGCTACATTCTGGGAGAAGTCGTCTCCCACGCCTTGATCGGCGCGGCGGTTTTCACTTTTGTTCTTTTCACCCGCGATCTCGGCCGCATCCTCGAACTCGTGGTCCGCAACAGCGCGCCACTGCCGAGCGTGGCAGAAGTCTTTTTCTTCACCGTCCCCGTCGCGCTCACCTACACCATTCCCATGGGTGTGCTCGTCGGCATCCTCATCGGACTCAGCCGTCTGGCCGCGGACAGCGAAATCACCGCCATGCGCGCCAGCGGCCTGGGCGTGTGGACCTTCCTCCGTGTGATCTCAATCTTCGTGGTGGTGGCCTGGCTGCTCGCGCTCGGTAACAGCGTCTATCTCGCGCCCCGCTCGCTCGCCGCCCTGGGAGAGCTTCAGAACCGCCTCAAATCTTCTCAGGCTTCTTTCGAAGTCCAGCCCCGTGTGTTTTACGAGGGATTCCCGAAGATAATTCTCTACGTGCAGGACGTCAAGGCCATGCCCGGCGGAGCCCTCTGGAAAGGCGTATTCCTCGCCGATTTGAGTGACCCAGCCTCGCCGCGCATCAGCCTGGCGCGCGAAGGCCTGCTCGTCAGCCAGGAAACCGATACTCTGGACTTGCATCTCACCAACGGTTCCACGCACGAAAGCGATCCCAAGAATCCCAACCAGTACCAGATCTCCACCTTCCAGACCACCGACATCCCAATCCAGATCCCCACGTCCCAGAACAATCAGGAACACGAACCGACATCGCTGGGCGAGCTCAAAGTTGCCGACATCCTCCATATCGCGCGAACCGCCGACCCCGCCACCCGCCGCTGGGCTCTGATCGAATACCATCGCCGCCTCGCGCTGCCGACCGCCTGCATCGTGCTCGCCCTGGTCGGCATTCCGCTTGGCCTCTCGTCGAAGAAAGGCGGCAAGTCCAGCGGATTTGTCCTGACCATTTTGCTGGTCTTTCTGTACTATTCGATTTCTTTGATCGGAGTCTCTTTCGCGAAGCAGGGGCGCCTCTCACCTGCCGCCGGTGTTTGGCTCGCCGACTTCGTGTTTCTTGTGGGAGGAATTTTTCTGCTCTGGCAATCGGAACGCCGCCCGATCGAACTGGATGCGCTCCGCTCCTGGTTTCGAGCTTCATGGTTTAAGACTTCGAGCTTCACGTCTTCGACGCCCAGCCTGCCAGCGCTGTCGCGGAACGGTGAATCGCCCCGCCCGGCCCTTCGCGAAAACGTCACCCGTGGGCTGCCCAGGCGCAGGCATTTGTTCAATCTTCGTTTCCCAACCATTCTCGACGATTATGTGCTGCGCGGCTTTGTGCTCTACCTTGCCATGATCGTCGCCGCTTTCCTGATGCTGCTGCTGGTGTTCACCCTGTTCGAGTTGCTGGGCGACATCCTGCGGAATCAGATCTCGCCGCTCACGGTGGGCGAATACTTGCTGAACGTAGTGCCATATTTTCTTTACAACACCACGCCTCTCAGCATGCTGCTGGCGGTACTGGTCACCTTCGGCCTGCTGCAGCGCTCCAACGAAATCACGGCGATCAAGGCCACCGGCATCAGTCTTTACCGCATCGTCGTCCCGGTCCTGATTGCCTCCATCCTGGTCGCCGGCGTGCTCTTCCTCTCGGACCAGATCTACCTCCCTTACACCAACAAGCGTCAGGACGCGCTCCGCAACCAAATCAAGGGCAAACCCGCGCAAACCTATCTTCGCCCCGACCGCAAGTGGATCTTCGGCCAGCACTCTGACATTTATTACTATCAATTCTTCGATCCCGACCGCGATGTTTTCGGCGGGGTCTCGGTGTTCCAGTTCGATCCGCACACCTTCCAGATCACGCACCGCATCACCGCCGACCGCGCACACTGGTCGAACTCCATGGGCCGGTGGGTTTACGAGCAGGGATGGGAGCGAAGCCTGAGCGGCTCCGCCATCGAGAGCTACCGCCAATTCGATGCCGCCACCTACCCCGAACTGGCCGAAGCGCCCGCCTACTTCAAGAAGGAAATCAAACAATCGTCGGAAATGAGCTACGAGGAACTAGGCCGCTACATTCACGATCTCGAGCAGAGCGGCTTTGACGTGGTGCGCCTGCGCGTGCAGTTGCAGAAGAAGATTGCCTATCCGCTGATCACGTTCGTGATGGCCGTCCTCGCCATTCCCTTCGCGCTTTCCGCGGGCAAGCGCTCCGCGGTCGCAGGGGTTGCCACCGCCATCGGCATCGGCGTTGTCTATTGGACGATCAATGGCCTGTTCGAGGCGATGGGCAACTTAAGTCAGCTCCCGCCCGCGGTCGCTGCCTGGTCCCCAGACCTGGTCTTCGGTTTCATCGGAGGCTATCTAATTCTTCGGATGCCAACGTAATCATCGGGGCATTGAATCATTGAATCATTGAAAACCTAAGTTCCCAGCGGGTTTTCAATGACTCAATGACTCAATGACTCAATGACTAAATGACTAAATGGTTCAATGGTGCAATCTAGTGCGCCGCCATCCCGCTCGGCGCCGCCGGAGCGACAGTCGTAGTCGGACTGCTCATTGATCCGCTGGTCGTACTCAGCGTAAAACCCGTAATGTTGCTCGACACAGTGTTCGACGTGTAGAGAAACTGTCCGCTCGTGTTGTAGTTGTAGAGAGCCTGACCGGCCGAGTTTACGTTTGGGTGCATCGCCATCGACACCGGCTGCGATCCAGTCGGCTGGTTCGGCGGGCTTAGCGCAGTCAAAGTGCCCGCCGTCCTGTTGATGAGAAATGCAAAAACCTGGTTCGAGCCTTCGCTCGCCACGTAGAGAAAATTGTTCGTCGGATCCACCAGCATTGCAACCGGGTTCTGCCCCACCGAAGATGGCGGTATGTCGCAAGATAGTAAGGGACACGTTGCCAACGGAACCATCAGATGACCGGCCACATCCTGCTGCGAGCAGTTCGCGTTTTGCAGCCAGCACACCTGGAACGGATTCAGCGCGCCGACCGTAGCCCCCTGATTGCCCACATACACAAACAGGCCGCCGGTATCCTCCCCCGCGGGGTTCGTGTTGACCGCGAGCACCGAGATTGGATTGGCCGCGGCAATGGCATAAGGCGAATTTGGTTGCTCGGTCAGGACGCCGGCTGAACTTACGCTATACACGCTCACCGCATTGTCATTGTGTGGGGACGGGAAAATGCAGTTTTGGCTACAAATGTCTTCATTGTTGGTCACGAAGAGAAGTTCCTGAGCCGGAGAGCCAGCAGGGGAGCTTGGAGTAAACGTAATAGCCGAGAGCGCGGTCGGAATCTTGCTGAGATAGAACGGACTTCCGCTTTCCAAGGTCAGACTTGGCTGGATGGCAAACACCGAGATCGACGGACACACGTCGGTAGCGCTGGTGGGGACATGCGGACAACTCGGATTTGTCTGCGAAGGGGTCGGATATCCCGGCGGAGGGTAGGAACCCTGATCGATCACGAACAAGAACTGTCCTGCGGCATCTCGCACCATGGCCACCGCAGTGTCGGGGTAAGCACCGTTTTGGGGGGTACAGGGAGTTGCAGATCCGCTAGGGCAGGTCCAATATAGCGCCGAACCCGGCGCTGACAGGCTCCCATCCGAGTTCACCGTATACGGGTAAATCGTGGGCGCAACAGGACTAGCGGAGCCAGACACACACTGCGTGCCCTGCTGCACACACGGCACACCCTGATTCAAAACGAACGCCGTCGCGCCTGTCGGGTCGAGCAAAATGTCCAGGGGAGCTCCGCACGGGGCGTTATCGGTGCTACTCGCCGCCGGGCATGTGCTGGCATTGGAGTTGATCAGCGATAGGTTGCCGTCATTAAGATCGATGGCAAAGGAACTCACGTTGAATCCTATGCCGGGAGTCCCCTGGTCGGTAGTCCCCTGAGTCAGCACATACAAGACTCCCGAGGGCCGGGACGAGGAACTGCCACAACTGAGCAGAAACACACTCAGGGCGCACATGCCCACGAGCGCAACCGCAACGCTTATTTTCTTCGACATCAGTTCTCCCAGCCGCTTCCCGTCGGCGGGCGATGTCCTGCCAGCCGTCACGGAGATTGAAGCTTGTGGCTGAAATATATTTGTGTATCAGGAATGAGCGGGAAGAGCAAACCCGGGAGCAGCCGGAATCCGGATTTCAACCTCTAACCCACCCTCTTTGCGGTTGGATGCACGAAGTTGCCCGCCATGCAGCCTGATGGCCCGGTCCGCGATCGACAGGCCCAGACCCGCCCCCCCGGTCTGCCGATTGCGGGCGTCGTCCAGTCGATAAAACGGCTCAAATATCTTGGGCAGCGCCTCGTTTGGAACACCGGGACCGGAATCAAGCACGCGAACAATAATCTCTTCTTCTTCGCCATTCGCCGCCTGCTGCCGCTCCAGCCGCACCTCCACCGTCGTGCCTTCCGCAGTATAGCGCGTGGCGTTCCTCACCACGTTCTCCACCGCGCTCCGGAGCAAGTCAGGGTCGGCTTCGACCAGAAATTCATCCGCGGCACCGGCCTTCGCCGTTACGCGGCAGCCGCGCCCCGGAGTTTCGTACTCAGCGTCGTGCGCCACCTGCTCCACCAACTCCCGCAGCGACAACACGGTCTTGCGCATGCCGTCGGTCCCCGACTCCAGCCGCGAAATGGTCAGCAACCGCTGGATCAGTTGATTCAACCGGTCGGCCTCGAGTTCGATTCGGTTCAGCGCACTTTCAAGTTCCGGCGCGAGTCCCGGCGCGACTTCCGGCGTGGCCCGCTGCCGCGCCAGCCCCAGCGCCACACTCAGCCTGGCCAGCGGAGACCGCAGTTCGTGCGAAACATCCTTCAGCAGTCGCGATTGCGAGTCCACCAGCCCTTCGATCCGTTCGGCCATGCGGTCGAAATCGCGCATCAACTCCGTCAGTTCGTCGCGACGGCCACCCACGGGCGCGCCCGTGCGCGCGCTCAAGTCGCCCGCCGCCAGGCTCTGCGCCGCCTTCCGCAAGCGCGTCACCGGACTCGTCATCGACCACGCCAGCAGGTAGCAGATCAGTCCCGACGAGATTATCGCGATCGTGATTCCCAGCAACGGGATGTCATGCCGTCCGAAAAATACTCCTCGGTCCGGCGGCAACTCCAACACCAGCGTGTACCGTTTTCCATCCAGCGTCAGCGCCTCCCGCATAAACGGGTCTGGCAGCAGTTTGTCGATCCACCCGTGACGGTGGGGCCGGCCGCGGTGCGGTACAACACCCTGCCGGACATCCTCAATCCAGTGCGGCACAAACTGTCCAGAAAGCTCACGACCCGACGGATCAAAAACGAATACCCGCACGTGCTGCGTGTGCCAAATTTCGTCCAGATAGTCGTGGGCGCCGCGCTCTCCACCACTCTGATAGGCATTCACCGCTTCCGCCAAAGTTTGCAGACCCTGGCTCTCGATCCCATGCCGCGCCGGACGCAGGGCGATCGTCACCAGAATCGCCAGCACCAGCGACAGCGCCAAAGCTGCCCAGAATGACAGGAAAATCTTGAGGAAGAGGCTCTTCATTATTATTTTTTCGGCTTCGCCGCCGGCCGCGCAAACATGTAGCCCACTCCTCGAATCGTCTTGATGTGGTCGCCGTCCTCTTCGGAGTCGCCCAGCTTCCGCCGCACCTTGCTGACGTGCATGTCAATGCTGCGATCAAACGGCATGAACTTGCGGCTGAGGACGGCATTCACCAACCGCTCCCGCGTCACCACTCGCCCCGCCTCGTGCAGCAGCACTTCCAGCAGATTGAATTCCACCGAAGTCAGATCGACCGGTTGCCCCGCTCGCGATACACTGCGCGTCGCCGGATCCAATTCCACGTCGCCCACGCTCAGCACTTCCGGTACCCCGTCCGCCGCCCTGACCGGCTTGGTGCGGCGCAGGATGGCGCGGATTCGCGCCACCAACTCCCGCGGGTTAAACGGCTTCGGAAGATAATCATCCGCCCCGATTTCCAATCCCACGATGCGGTCCACGTCCTCACCGCGCGCCGTCAACAGCAGCACCGGAATCTTCGACACGCTGCGAATCCGCCGCAGCACTTCGAAGCCATTGATCCCCGGCAGCATCACGTCGAGCACCACCAGCGCATACTCATTGGTCAACGCCTGTTGCAGTCCCTGCTCGCCGTCGTGGACGGCCTTCAGGCTGAACCCCTCGGCCGTCAGGTACTCTTGCACCAGACCGCACAATTCGACGTCGTCATCCACCACCAGTACGTGATCCATTCTTTTAATCATCTAACACCTTCGCGGGCTTTCGCGGGGTAAAGATTTGTGATTGCCGGAGGAAATCGCTGTTGGCTTTTCGCTAATGGCTTTTAGCGAAAAGCGAATAGCGTCTTTCCGCCTTTACAAAACTTTACCGCGATTGACCGACTCTTTACCGAATCTTCTCGAGAACAGTGTTCTTATCAGCATAGACGTTCGGGTTCTCCCGGACCCTATGAGATCAAGAAGGTCAAAAGGAGATCCAATGAAATCGACTCATATTCGCATTCTCACCATCGGCGCTGCTGTGCTACTGGTGGCGGCAGCCGCGATTGCGCAAGGCAGACACGGTTATGGCGGCCCCGGCGACTTCCGCCACATGCTCAAGCAGCTCGATCTGACCAGCGCGCAACACGACCAGGTTAAGGCGATCTGGGCAAAAGAGAAGCCAACCCTGCAGCCGCTGATGCAGCAGATGCGCCAAAACCACAGCGCCATGAGCGCTCTTGAGGCCAGCGGTTCCTTCGACGAAGCCAAGACGCGCGCCCTCGCCACGCAAAACTCGCAGACCATGATCGAACTCCAGGTCGAGCACGCCCGCATCAAGTCCGAAATAGTGCAAATTCTGACCGCCGATCAGAAAGCCAAACTGGCTCAGATCAAGGCCAATCGCGAAGCACGCATGAGCAAGCACGCGCCGCCTCCGCCCGCGGACTAGCTCGTTACTTTTGGATCTCTCTCCTTTCCGGGTGAGGAACGGAACCTCCAAGCTCCGTCCTCGCCCGGCTTTTTCCCCGGCCTTTGAAAGTGGAGAAACCGAATGGAACGCGCCGACCTGCTCTACTCGGGATTGATGTTCGCCGCAGGCATGCTGTCGCTCTGGACCGCACTGTTGCTCACCGCCGCCTTCGTTTCCCTCGCACCCTCGCTCCGAAAATCCGCACCCACCGCTGCTACAATTTCATCTACAAAACGTCATGGTGCCGAAAAGCCTACGCCCCCTCGTTCCGTATCTAAAGCGTTACCGCAGCGGTCTCGTCTGGGGCGGGCTCTGCGTCTTATTCAATAACGGAATCTGGATACTTTTTCCGCAAGTCCTCCGCCGCGCCGTCAACGATCTTCACTCCGGCGTAACCCGCCAGAAACTTCTCACCTACTCCCTACTGGTGATCGCCATCGCGCTCGCCAGGGGAATCTTCCAGTTTCTGACACGCTGGGTGGTCATCGGCATCTCTCGCGACATCGAGTTCGATCTGCGGAACGACCTGTTCGCTCACCTCGAGCGCCTCTCCTACTCCTACTACCAGCGCAACCGCACGGGCGACATTATGGCCCGCGCCACCAACGACCTGAACGCGGTCCGGATGCTGCTCGGCCCGGCCATCATGTACTCGGCCAACACCATCGTCTTCACCGCCGGCGCTCTGGGCTTCATGCTCGCCATCAGCCCCAAGCTGACTATTTACGCCTTTCTGCCGTTGCCCATCGCCAGCATCGTCATCCAGTATTTCGGCCGCCGCATTCACGAGCGCTTCGAACGCATTCAGGCCATGTTCTCCGACATCTCGGCGCGCGCCCAGGAAAACTTCTCTGGCGCCCGCGTCATCCGCGCCTATGTACAGGAACAGGCCGAGATCGCAGCCTTCGAGAGCGCCAACCAGGAATACATCCGCCGCAGCCTCGGCCTGGTTCGCCTGATGGGAATGCTCTGGCCCACTCTCGAACTCATGCTCGGCGCCGCCGTCGTCATCGTGCTCTGGCTCGGCGGACGAGAAGTCCTCCTCGGGAAGATGAACGTCGGCGATTTCGTCGCCTTCAACACCTACATGATGCAACTCACCTGGCCGGTCATTGCCTTGGGGTGGGTCATCAACATCTTCCAACGCGGAACCGCGTCCCTGGTGCGGATCAACGAAATCCTCTCCCAGAAGCCCGAGATCGCCGACAAGCCGAACCTGCCGCAATCCACCAGCGGCGACTCCCGCCCCGCGATCCTCGGCGAAGTCGAATTCCGCAATCTCAATTTCGCCTACAACGGCATCTCCGTTCTCAAAGACATCAACCTGCGCATCCCCGCCGGCTCCAGCCTCGCCATCGTCGGCCCCACCGGTTCCGGCAAAACGACGCTCGTCAACCTCATCCCACGCATCTACGACGCCGCGCCCGGTGCCGTCCTCATCGACGGCCGCCCCGTCCGCCAATTCCCTCTCGACTCCCTGCGCCGCCACATCGGATTCGTTCCGCAGGAAACATTCCTCTTCAGCGACACCATCCGCGAAAACATCGCCTTCGGCATATCGCACGAAGATGGCGATGCCTCGCTCGACCACATCAAAGCCGCCGCCGCAGCCGCCAGCATCGCCCAGGACATCGAAAGTTTCCCCGAAGGCTACAACACTACCGTCGGCGAACGCGGCATCACTCTCTCCGGAGGCCAGAAGCAGCGCACCGCCATCGCCCGCGCCCTTCTCCGCAGCCCCCGCATCCTCATCCTCGACGACGCCCTCTCCAGCGTTGACACCCACACCGAAGACAAAATCCTCAACCATCTCCGCGAAATCATGCGCGGACGCACCACCATCTTCATCTCCCATCGCGTTTCCACCGTCCGCAACGCCGACTGCATCGCCGTCCTCCACCAGGGACGCATCGTAGAACTCGGCACCCACGACCAACTCATCGCCCGCAACGGTTATTACACCGATCTCTATAACAAGCAGTTACTGGAAGAAGAACTGGCCGAAGTCTAGCCTGTGTGGAGCGGACACTCTTGTCCGCCAACCGCTGACGCCGAACAAATGTAAATTTTTGTCACAAGAGCCAACTAATAATTCCCAGCCATACAACCCAATTCGGGAATAACTTGATCAGACAAAGAGTAAGCATTGACAATGCTTTAGGGCCCCTGACAATCCTACTGTGCCACGGAGCGACCATGCGACGTTCACGTTTGAACTTGCTGTCCTTGTCCAACTTTTCGACGATCAACTTTTCGACGATCAAACTTTTGACGACCATCCTCTGCATCCAGATCTGCTCAACTCTAAGCTTCGCCGCCGCGCCTGACCGCATTACCGGACCGATCAATTCGAGCCAGACCATCGCTCTGGCCAAGAGTCACCATCCCAAGGCGCAGCCGCAGTATGATCGGGGCTCGGTCGATCCGTCGTTCAAACTCAGCTACATCACTCTGCTCATGGCTCCCTCGCCAAGCCAGCAGAAGGCACTGAACCAGCTTCTGGCGCAGCAGCAGGATCCCCGTTCGCCTCTCTACCACAAGTGGCTCACGCCTCAGCAGTACGCTGATCGCTTCGGTCTCAGCCAGAACGACCTCAGCAAGATCACTACCTGGCTTAGCTCGGAAGGGTTTCAGATCATCAGCATCGGAGGCGGCCGTAACACGGTGATCTTCAGCGGCACCGCTGCCCAGGCGCAGCGCGCTTTCGGCGCCGAGATCCACAACTACCAGGTCGACGGCCTAGAGCACTTCGCCAACTCGACCCCGCTCATGATCCCTTCCGCGCTCAACGGCATCGTCGCCAGCGTGATTGGCCTGCATGACTTCCGCCCGCTGCCCGCTAACGGAGGGAAGCACCTCGGCGCAATGCGCAATGCCCGCCCCGAATACTATGACGAAGCCTACATCTTCCCGAATTACCTCGCTCCGGGCGACATTTATACCATTTACGACATCACCTCGCTTCACAACGCGGGCTATGATGGTACGGGCCAAACGCTTGCCATCGTGGGCCAAACCGACGTTTATCTGAACGACCTCAATTATTTCCGTTCTGGCTTCGGTCTTACTACCATCAGCAGCAGCGACTGCGCGACAAATTCCGACGGCGTCATCATCCCGCCCTGCACCGATCCCCTTTTCGATTATGTGCTGAATGGCCCAGACGCCGGTGTGAACCCACAGGGGGATGACTTAGGAGAGGCCGATCTGGATCTGGAATGGTCCGGAGCCACTGCGCGCAGTGCGCAGATCATTTACGTCAATTCGGGTGGAACCGCAGGCGGCGCCTACGACGCCCTGACTGCGGTCATCAGCCCTCAGAGCGGTCCGCCCCTCTCCAAGGTTGTCAGCATGAGCTACGGGTACTGCGAGGCTCTCGCTACAGTTAACTTGGAACCCCTCCTGCAGCAGGGCAACGCCGAAGGGGTCACCATCTTGAACTCAGCGGCAGACGAAGCCTCGGCCGCATGCGATTCCGCTCCTCCGGGCAGCACTCAAACCTACACCCCCCCGCCGCCTTTTCTCGGGGCCCAGTACGGGCTGGCCGTGAGCTATCCCGCCAGCAGCCCGGAAGTCACCGGCGTTGGTGGCACCGAGATCTCCCTCGCCAACGATTCTTATCCCAACCCCTCGTCTTACTGGAGCACCACCATCGGCGCCAATGGTGGCACCGCGCAAAGCCATATTCCTGAAATTCCGTGGAACGACGTCGAGGAGTTCGCCGACTACTGTCATGACCCCGCCCAGGGCGACCCGTTCTGCAGCTATGGTGGTTCCCCGCCTGTGACCGGTTGGGTTCCGCTCACAACCTCGGCGACCGCGCAACAGGTGCAGGAAGACATCTGGATTGCCGGCGGCGGCGGGGGCGCCAGCAACTGTTGGTACGAGAACGCCGACGACGTTTGCCTGGGCGCGGGACCGGGCCCGAACGGCGGCGGCTTCGCGCAGCCGCTATATCAGCAAGGGCTCTCGGTTGCCAGCGCCCCCGCCGGCGTCCGCTACGTTCCTGACGTCTCCCTGATGGCGTCGCCGAGCTTTCCGGGGTACATATGGTGCACGCCGCTGTCGGAGCTCAATGAAGGGGGTTCGACCAGCAGTTGCGCCAGCGGCATCTTCATCGCGGTTGACACTTACTTCTCCGTCGTTGGTGGCACGTCAGCATCCTCTCCGATCTTCGCCGGCATCGTGACGCTGCTGAACCAGTACGTGGTAACGAAAGGGATTCAAACCACGCCTGGATTGGGCAACATCAACCCGAACCTGTATCAGCTTGCGCTCTCCAATAGCTCCAACAAAGTGTTTCACCAGGTCACAACTGGTGACAACATGGTCTACTGTCAGCAGGGCCAGCCCGAAGGTTTCCCACCCGGGATCGTGTGTCCTGATACAGGAGTTTTCGGCTACGAAGCTTCGAACGCGGACTCCAAAACGGGATACAACCTGGTGACCGGTCTCGGCTCGGTCGACGCCTACAACCTCGCCCAAGCTTGGGCCAGCTCGACCACGCAGGACTTCACCCTTCCAGCGACCCTGACGGCCCCGACCGCCGCCAACCCCGGGCAGTCCACCTCAACCAGCATGGCGCTTGCCCCGGTGGGTGCAAACTCGTTTGGCAGCGCCGTTACGTACTCGTGCTCGGGGCTGCCGACCGGCGCGACTTGCTCATTCAACCCAACCCAGATCAGTGCGGGAGGATCGGCGCAAAGCGTGACTGTCACCGTCCAGACGGCGGGTCCGTTCACGGGAACCGCGGGCGACGCTCGGCAGGGCAATGATCGGCCCAGGTTGCGGAGCCAGAAGCAGCGGCCATGGCTGCCGCTGAGCCTGCCGCTGGCTGGCATGGTACTCGTAGGACTGGCCGGGCGAGGCTTGCCGCGCCGCTACAAGATCGTCGGACTCTGCCTGGCTTTGGCCCTCACCGGATTCCTGGTGGCGTGCGGAGGAGGAAGTAGTTCACCGCCGCCCGTCTCGGTTACCGTGAGCCCGCAGACAGTGGACACTCTGTACCCGAGCTTGGCGGGAGCGCCAGCCCAGCAACAGCAATTCACGGCGACGGTCAACAACTCGACCAACCAGAGTGTAACCTGGGCGGTTTTGGGGACCGGCACCGGCACGATTAACCAGACGGGCGGCCTGTACACGGCCCCAACCGCGCTACCCAACCCCAACTCGCCCATAACCGTCACCGCGACATCGGCGGCTACCAGTAGCCCCGGTACGGCAACGGTGAACCTCCTGGCGCCCACGCCGGCCGGGCCGAATACGGTCACGGTAACGGTGACGGAAGGGTCGATTGTCCACACAACGTCGTTTACCCTGACGGTAAATTAGTCAGAAAGGCGATTCAACGGGCACGCCCTCGGGCGTGCCCGTTTTTGTTGGTGTCCTTCAGTCGTCGTCCGGATCTGTCTGCGGCGTTTTGTCATTCAGAAAATACTGCGGGTTCAATTCCGAGTCTCGTCACTCTGAGGCGTGACGTCCGTCACAGATCGCGGTAATGACTAAGTGCTGTACTGACGCTGGGGAGAGCTGCCGTGTGCCTTGCCATACCAGGGAAAATCCTCGAAATTCAAGAGTTGGGTCCCATGCGCGCAGCCCGCGTGCAGTTCGGCGGGATCGTGCGCCAGGTATCTCTGGACTTTGTCCCCGAGGCTGGCCTGGGCGACTATGTGATGGTCCATGTGGGCTTCGCCATAAGCCGCGTGGACTCGGCCGAAGCCGAGCGCACATACCAGCTTCTGCAAGAGCTGGGAGCGCTGGAAGCGGAATTGCCGCCAGCGGAACAGTGATTTTCGCCCGCAACCAAGACCTCGCCGGACTATCCCTCGGACGATCCCTTGTAAGCTGAAGTTTTCGCCGGCGCACCCTTCCGGTTCTGGCTCACATCATGGTTTTGGCTCACATCAAGCTGTGATCTTTATCACCGATAGGCTGTTCACCTGCGCTTAGAGTCTTGCCTGTAGGTTTTGCGCCATGAAGTATCTTGACGAATACCGTGACCATCGCATTGCGCGGGCCTTGGCGGCTGAGATCGTCCAGCGCACAACCCGGCCCTGGGTGCTGATGGAGATCTGTGGCGGCCAAACCCACACCATCATGCGCTACGGCATTGATGAACTGCTGCCGCGCGGCATCGAACTCGTGCATGGCCCGGGATGTCCAGTCTGCGTCACGCCGCTGGAAACCGTGGACAAAGCGATCGCGCTAGCGCTGCAGCCGGACGTCATCCTCGTTTCCTATGGAGACATGCTGCGGGTGCCTGGGTCCCGTTCGGATCTGTTTCGGGCCAAGGCTCAGGGCGCGGACGTTCGCATCGCGTACTCCCCGACCGAGGCGGTGAAGATCGCCCGCTTGAATCCTGATCGTAAAGTCGTGTTTCTGGCGATTGGTTTCGAGACCACAGCTCCGGCGAATGCGATGGCCGCATGGCAAGCCCGGCGCGAAGGTCTCACCAACTTTTCCATGCTGGTTTCGCACGTGCTGGTCCCGCCGGCGATCCGCGCCTTGATGGTTTCCAGCACGAACCGCGTGCAGGGCTTCATTGCACCGGGACATGTCTGCACCGTGATGGGATGTAAGGAGTATGAGGACCTGGTTCGCGATTTTCGCGTCCCGATTGTGGTCGGGGGATTCGAACCGGTGGATATTCTGGAAGCAGTCCTCATGCTGGTCCGGCAACTTGAGGCGGGAGAGGTGCGGCTGGAAAATCAGTATGTGAGATCGGTGAGCTACCAAGGGAACCTGACGGCACAGCAGCTCATGGCCGAGGTATTTGAAATCGCCGATCAGAAATGGCGCGGCATTGGCCCGATCCCGCAGAGTGGTTTGCGCTTGCGCGAAGAATATGCTGCCTTTGACGCCGACCGAGTTTTCGATTTGGGCGAAATTTCAGTAGACGAGCCTGCCGAGTGCATCAGCGCCCAGGTTTTGCAGGGATTAAAGAAGCCGACGGATTGTCCCGTGTTTGGCATGCGATGTACGCCGGAAAATCCATTGGGAGCGCCCATGGTCTCGAGTGAAGGGGCATGCGCGGCCTACTATCACTATCGGCGCCATGCGGTCGAGAGTTAGGAGGGGGCGTGTCAACGAAAAGCCCCGTCGAAATAAATTTCGGCCTCAGTTGCCCGGCGCCGCTCGCGGCCAAAGACACAATTCTGCTGGGACACGGCAGCGGCGGCAAGTTGAGCGCCGAGTTGATTCGCGACGTCTTCCTGCCTGCGTTCGAGAATCCGGCGCTGGCGCGCCTGGATGACCAGGCGATCGTGAATGTGAACGGCCAGCGTCTCGCCATCACCACCGATTCCTTCGTAGTAAAGCCGCTGTTTTTTCCCGGCGGCGACATCGGTTCTCTTGCTGTCCATGGGACGGTGAACGATTTGGCGATGGGCGGCGCAACGCCGCTGTTTTTGAGCGCCGCCTTCATCATCGAGGAGGGCTTCTCGATGGACGAACTCCGGCGCGTGGTGAATTCGCTGCGTCAGGCGGCAGCGGAAGCGGGCGTGCAAGTTGTGACTGGCGATACCAAGGTCGTCGAGAAAGGCAAGGGCGACGGGCTGTTCATCAACACCACCGGAATTGGACTGGTGCCAGAAGGAGTTGACCTTTCCGCCGACCGTGCTCGTCCCGGGGACAAGGTGCTCCTCAGCGGTTCGATCGGCGATCACGGCATCGCGATTCTGGCGCAGCGCGAGGGGCTGGAATTCGAGACTCAGATCAAGAGCGACAGCGCCGCCTTGCACACGCTGGTGGCGGAGATGCTTGCAGTAGCTTTTGACGTAACTCGCAACGTAACTCCCGCCATTCGTTGCATGCGCGACCCGACGCGAGGCGGCGTTTCCAGCACGCTGAACGAAATCGCGGAGCGTTCGCGGGTTGGGATCGAACTGGAGGAAAGTTCCCTTCCCATCCACGAAGAGGTTCGAGGTGCCTGCGAGTTGCTCGGGCTCGATCCCTTATATGTCGCCAACGAAGGCAAACTGATCGCTATCGTGGCGCCCGAGGGCGCCGACGCCGTGCTCCAGGCGATAAGACGTAATCCCCTGGGAGCGGAGGCGCAGATTATTGGCACGGTAAAGAAAGAGAACCCGGGGCTGGTGACGATGCGAACGCCGTTTGGCACGACCCGCATTGTGGATATGCTGGCAGGCGATCAATTGCCGCGCATCTGCTAACGGGCTGCGGCAAGACTTGTGTTTCGTATTAGGGCATCGATTTAGCGATGCCGTCCGAAGGTCAGGGGCTAAAGCCCCAGTATTTATGCGGTTCGTAACGGCGCGGCTGAAGCCGCGCCCCTTCAAAGCTACCAGATATCGGCGGCACGAGAGTTCTCAACGAGATTATGCACGAAATGGGAATCGCGAATTCGGTGCTGGAAGCGGTCAGAACCGAGATGAGACTCCATCCGGGAACCTATCCGTGTAAAGTCGGTGTCCGGATTGGCGAAATGGCGGCCATCGATCAGGAAGCATTGCGCTTCTGTTTTGAAGCGATGATTCAAGAGACCGATCTGGAGGCGCTTGAGCTGGGAATCGAGGTCTGTCCCCGCCGCCATCGTTGCCAGGTCTGTGGACATGAGTTCGTCGTGCGCGACTACGATTCTCGCTGTCCGCAATGCGCGAGCCTGCAAACCACATGCATCAGTGGAGATGAGTTGGAGTTGGCCTATCTGGAGGTGGAAGAATATGGAGCGAGTGCCGTTGGAACGAAAAGTACTCAGTGAGAACGACCGCATCGCCGCTGAGTTGCGTGCCCGATTTCAGGAGCACGGCGTTTTATGCCTGAACCTCATCAGTTCTCCCGGTTCCGGCAAGACCAGTCTTCTGGAGCGCACTCTCGAAACCCTGCTGCGGCGTGATCGCGTGGCCGTATTGACGGGCGATATTCAGACGGAAAACGATGCGGTGCGCCTTAAGCGATTCCGTTTTCCCGTGAAGCAAATCACGACCGGCGGTACTTGCCACCTGGATGCACGCATGATCGAACGTCATTTGGCGGATTGGAAACTCGAAGATCTGGATCTTCTGCTGATCGAAAACGTGGGCAACCTAGTTTGCCCATCCAGTTATGACCTGGGCGAAGCGGCCAAGATCGTGGTGTTGAGCGTTACCGAAGGCGAAGACAAGCCGCTGAAATATCCGTCCATATTCTTCAAGTCCGACTTGCTCGTGCTGAACAAAATTGATCTCCTTCCCTACGTTCCGTTTGACATCGAAGCAGCGGCGGAAAATGCCCGCAAGGTGCATCCCGGGATGGAGATTGTGAAAGTGTCTTGCCTGACCGGCAACGGTTTGCACGAGTGGATGATGTGGCTGGGCGAGCGACGCAGGGCACACAAATCGCTGGTGCAGCAGTCTGCGAGCTGACGATGTATGGAAGTTCGGCGCCAGATCGAAGTTTCCGGCATCGTGCAGGGAGTTGGATTCCGGCCGTACGTCTATCGTCTCGCTACCGGCAGGCGCCTTAGAGGCACGATTCGCAATACGTCCGCCGGAGTAACCATCGAAATCCAGGGGCCGGCAGATACGGTCCAGGATTTCGTTGAGCACCTGCCCGCCGAAGCGCCGCCCCTGGCGCGGATTACGAGCCTGGCCGTCCATGACGTGCCTTGCAATAACGATCGGGACTTTCTGATTGTTCATAGCCACGAGGGAGAAGAAGTTCGCACCCTCATTTCGCCCGACGTCGCGATATGCCCGGACTGCCTGCGTGAAATGTTCGACCCAAACGACCGGCGTTATCGCTATCCCTTCATCAATTGCACCAATTGCGGCCCGCGCTTCACCATCATTCGCGATATTCCTTACGACCGGCCGAGCACATCGATGGCGATGTTTCCCATGTGTCCAGCATGTCTTGCGGAATACGAGAACCCGCTGGACCGCCGCTTTCACGCCCAGCCCAACGCCTGCTGGGAGTGCGGACCTCGGGTGGAACTCTGGGATAAGTCTGGACGCCGGATCGAATGCCGCGACCCAATCGTCGAAGCGGCCTCCGAGCTGCATGCCGGACTAGTCGTAGCGGTAAAAGGACTGGGCGGATTTCACCTGGCGGCCGATGCAACGAACCCGGCGGCCGTAGCTCTGCTGCGCCGGCGGAAGCGCCGGGTCGAGAAGCCGTTCGCCGTGATGGTTCCGGATTTGCAGGCT
Organism: Terriglobales bacterium; assembly: GCA_050018355.1. Taxonomy (GTDB): domain Bacteria; phylum Acidobacteriota; class Terriglobia; order Terriglobales; family Acidobacteriaceae; genus Acidiflorens. The sequence continues at coordinate 28,376 of JBEKAF010000047.1, forward strand.
GCCCAGGAAATCTGCGAAGTGGACAGTGCGGCGGCGACTGTTCTGCAGTCGATGCAGCGGCCCATTGTTCTGCTCCCGAAAAAGACGCTCAGTATGATTCCTGACGACGTTGCGCCCTTCAACCGCTACCTGGGAATTTTTCTGCCGTACACCCCGCTTCATTACCTGCTGCTCGCGGAGGGAGGGTTCAAGGCTTTGGTGATGACCAGCGGCAACCTGAGCGAGGAGCCGATCGCGATTGATAATCGAGAAGCAGCCAACCGATTGAACGGTCTCGCCGACTACTTCCTCGTGCATAACCGCGACATCCTGCTGCGCTGCGATGATTCCGTGGTACGAGTTGCAGGCGGCATCACGCATCAGTTGCGGCGTTCCCGCGGTTTTGTTCCGGTACCGGTTTTCTTGAAAGACGATCAGCCTTCGGTGCTGGCCGTCGGAGGCGAACTCAAGAACACCATCTGCCTCACCAAAGGAAAACACGCATTCCTGAGCCAGCACGTCGGAGATTTGGAGAACGTGGAAAGCTATAGCTTTTTCCACGAAGCCGTCCGGCATCTTGAGCAGATTCTCGAAATCCGCCCGGAGATCATCGCCTACGACCTTCACCCCGACTACTTCTCCACCAAGTGGGCGCTGCAACAGAGTGGAGTGGAGTTGGTTGGCGTGCAGCACCACCACGCACACATTGCCAGTTGTATGGCGGAGAATCACCTTGAAGGCCGGGTGATCGGATTCGCCCTGGACGGCACTGGTTACGGCGCCGACGGACATATTTGGGGCGGAGAAGCGCTCATCGCCGGCTACGAAGACTTCGAACGCGCCGCTCATTTCGAGTATGTGCCTTTGCCCGGTGGAGCTGCCGCGATTCGTGAGCCGTGGCGGATGGCGGTCAGCTACTTGGCACATCATTTCGGACGTGAGTTTCTGAAGCTGGAGTTTCTGAAGTTGGATATCCCGTTCGTGCGCCAGCTCAATCGGCCAAAGGTGGACCTTCTGCTGCGCATGATGGAACAAGGCGTGAATTCACCGCTCACGTCCAGTTGCGGGCGTCTGTTCGATGCCGTGGCCGCGTTAGTCGGAATCCGTCAACAGGTCAATTACGAAGCCCAGGCTGCGATCGAACTGGAAATGGCGATGGCATCGTCAGAGATCGCATCAACAGAAGACACTGCGTATCCGATGAAGCTAGTGCCGGAAGACGACCACTGGATCGTCAGCACTCGGCCGCTGTTTGAAGCGCTGCTGGATGATCTCGGCCGAAACCTTCCTGTGGCCGCGATCAGCCGGCGTTTTCACAATGGTTTGGTTGAGGGGTTCGTCGAGCTGGCAACGCTCCTGCGACAGAAAACCGCTCTCCGCCGTGTGGGCCTGAGTGGCGGGACCTTTCACAATGTCTATTTGTCGCAACGGCTCGAAGCACGGCTGTCCCAAGTTGGATTTGAGGTGTTCATGCAGAAAGAAGTGCCAGCCGGGGATGGCGGTTTGAGCCTGGGACAGGGGTTAGTCGCGGCAGCAAGACTTCACGCGTAGGGATGCGTGAGCGCAACCGCGCGCAGGGCTCATACTTCGGCGTTGGTGGAGGCGTTCATGACAAGCGGACAGACTGGAACTGGGCGCAGTCCAGATCGTGGCGCGCATTGGCCGGCAACCGTCGCTTCCCTGGCCGTGGGCGCTGCATTCTTTGCGCTGTGGTTCTGGTTGCTGCCGTCGTGGCTGGGATTTCGCGTCGACGCGGCGGGTGCGGCGCAATGGCGCTGGATTGCGGCTGTGCCTTCGGTGCTTGGTTTCGCGGTGGCACTACGGTGCGTGTGGGACTTCGGATGGACGGGACACGGAACGCCGGCGCCAATTGCTCCGCCGAAGAGGCTGGTTGTGGTGGGATTCTATCGATACGTGCGTAACCCCATGTACTTGGGGTTCTTCGCGGGCTGGATCGGGCTGTGGGTAGTCTTCGGACGGGCGAACCTGGCCGCGATCGCGGTGGCGTGCGTGATTGTGCTCGGTGTGGTTTTGTTTGTGTTGTTGTACGAGGAGCCGACGCTCGGAAAGATGTTCGGCGCGGAATATGAAGAATACTGCAGGAACGTCCGCCGATGGGTACCGCGGATGAGCGCATGGGACAAGTGACTCGGTTTTGGGACAGGCGTTGGTAGCAGCAAAACCTCACGCGTAGGTGGGCTTCCGGCCTAGGTGAGCTGTTGTCCCGCCGGACAGAGATAGCGGTTGCTTTCGGGGAGATACGTGAAACGATCCGGGCCGTATAGTGGATTGTTCTTTCTTAACGCGTTCTCCCGGGTGCGCATATACGGTGCGATGCCTCGCGGCTGTAACCAGTGCAGGAACTCGCGTTGCCGTAGGGGGCAATCCGCAGCCACCGACTCGGGATTGCGCCCTCGCTGAATCTCCGCCCGTGTCCGTCGCTTCCGTGCTGCCACCCTCGGTTCTCCGTTCATCGCTCCACTTCAGCACAGACTGCACTCCTCGAACAGGTGCGTTGGTCGAACGCTTACGCTCTAGCAATACTGTGCAGAATGGCTCATGTCCTGACCCATCAAACACAATCTCCCCTAAGCCGGGCTTTCCTGATTTGGAACCATCCAGCGCATGGCCGGCTTGGTTGTCGGACACGCGTCAAGCCATTTAAAGATGTAACCCTGGGTTCGACCGTCGAGACATTGGAAATGTAACCGAAGACCCGCCGTCGTCGCAGCTGTGGGAAAGTGCGAATCGCGCGCTTTTTGCGCGATTGGCAAGCTTTTCCACAGCCGTTTCGCCGGCCGTGTTGTGTTTTTTCCTTTTCCTTCACCTGCGCACCGCGGTTCTCCGCCGTCACTTTCGGACTGAGCCGCCGATTCGCCAAGTCGTAAATGCGCTGCAGTTTCTGATCAATCAACTTCCCCAGTTGAAACGGGTCCAAACCCTGGCGCAGCTTTTTTAGTTCTGCCACCGGCTCTGGCTTCGCCTGCGCACCTGCCAGCACCCGCTCGAACGGCGTCTGCGCTGCGTCGTAGACGCGTCGCACTTTCGATCCCACCCGAACTTTTTTCACCAGCTTCACCGAGGGCAGATACAGGTTCATCCACCAACGTAGCTCGTGACGATAGAGATCGTTGATGGCCTCCACCACCGCTTCGGAATCGTAGCGTTCCCACCCCAGAAGCTTGCGCACGTGCGTCCAGTTCTTCTGCTCCACGTGCGCGTTGTCATCCTTCTTGTAGGGCCGTCCACGCGTCAGCTGAATCTGCTTCTGCTCACACCAACCCTTCAGATGCCAGTTGATGAACTCCGATCCGTTGTCCGAGTCCACCCCCAGAAGACGGAAGGGCAATACTTTCTCGATCTCATCCAGCCCTTGCTGCACCGCCACTTGGCTCTTCCCCAACAGGGCGCGCGACTCCGTCCAGCCGCTATGGATGTCGGTTAGGTTCAGGGTATGGGCAAATTCTCCGTCGCCCGAGTTGCCACAATGCGCCACTAGGTCGATCTCGCTGAACCCGGGACCGGTCACATCCCAACTGTCAGTCTTCACCGGAATGTGGTGCTTCAACAGCGAACCGGGCTTGGTGCGTCCGTAAATACGCCGTTTCCGCTCCCCCTTCTTCGCCTTCAAGCGCCGGTCGATTTGCCGAGCACTGATGTCCAGTAGTTGTTTCTCCATCGCCGAGGTCATCCGGTAGCGCTTACGAATCCACGGCAGCCAACTCGGCAGCAGCGCCTTCAACCGCACCGACCAGGGATACCCCGCCGCTTCCCAGATCGCCGCCAGAATAGAAAGCACTTGCGGGCCGTAGCGCGCTCGCCGTCCACGCCGCCGTCGCTCCGGTTGCTTTCCGGGAGGAGCTCCATTCAGAAGTCGAATCGCATATTTCCGGTGGTAGCCGGTGTTCAGACAAAATTCGTTCAGCATCAAGTGCTTCGCTTCCCGCCCCGCCCTGTGATAGCGCTCATACACGGCCCGGAAATATTCCCACTTCGCCTTGTGTCCCAATCCAACCCTCCTCAAATCGTCTCTTGAGTCGGGTTACATCCTACGTGTCTCGACGGCCTCCCCTTCGGTTACATTTAGCATGGCTCGATACG
>JBEKAF010000048.1:0-30517 GCA_050018355.1 Terriglobales bacterium
CGTCGTATGCGCAAGCGGCCTACCCTGGTGATCGCCTTCTGGCAGCAGGCCGATCTGTTTCCATTGTAACTATATTATGCAATGCTCAATAGGACCCGAAAAGAGGCTCTCAGCGTCATAGTGCTGCTCGGATGGGAGAATGCAGGTCCTAAAGTCGCCCGGCGGGATTTTGCTACATAAATCGCTAACCATGCGAGCAGCCGTTTTACAGGACCATTCGGCAACAGCTTTCGTTTGGACCAACACGGACCATGACAACTCATCGCCTTCCATGTTCTCTGCGAGAATCTTCTTGTCCCTAAACTTGTCAAAGAGATTCGCATGCATTTTTCCCTTCGAGACTCCGTCTTCGAATCTGGCGTTTGCTTTGAAATGGACTAGGTCATTGCGTAGACGCGCCAATAAGGCGAAGTCCTGAAATGGCTGCTCCCCTCTCTTGAGTCTAGTGCCAGTCAGAATCCAATTCCCAATTGTGAGCTTTGTCTCCAGCGATGCGTTTGACCTCTCAGCGTCCATTAGAAACTCAGTCAGAACATCAACGACTTCAGGCTTTCTGATGTCTGTGTCATGCGCGAACTCCGCTAGCTCGTTTAGAAATGCTTCAAGGGTTAGTACGGAGAAGACAATGCTAACGAGCGCGGGTTTTTGACTACTTTCTCGTGGAGGAGCCTGGATGCGACGAGCGTGGTCACATGCAACGTTGAAAAGCATCCCGGCGTCGAAGACCCAACTGACTTTCTTAGCCATAAAGATCGCCTCGGCGGGTGGCCCTGCCTATCGCATCTAGTCTTCTCTGGAGGGTGCCCCGTCCAAGCTCCGCTTGGGCGGGGCTGTGCTTGTAGTATTTGTATATACAGCACATTTGACTTTTTTCGCTAATAACACTTGACAAACCACCTTATAATAGAAATATAAACAAAATTCAGAAGATACGCGCGGCCTATCCACTTATAGCTCCCGCGCCAGCCGTGACCTATCCGGCAGATTAAGGACCCGATTTCATCAACCCGTGCCGAATCAAGACTTTACATCTAACTATATTCCTTTCAAGACTTTGCCGCGCAGCGCGGGCTAAGTCTATGATTCTAATATACCGGTCAACCGGGGGTACCCCCTTACGAAGATTGGTCAGCGATTAGATCGCAGCCAATAAGCCAGGAGCAACTATGTCATCCTTTGCAGCACCTCGTTGCCGACACATCAAGGTCAACGGAACCCGATGCGGTTCGCCTGCTCTCCGCAACAAGAATTTCTGTTTCTACCATCAACAGGATCGTCCCCTGACGGTCGAATGTTACTCCGAAGGGCCCCACGCAACCGGCGAAATCGCCCTGCCCGCTTTTGAAGATGCGCACTCCGTCCAGACCGTCATTCGCCAGGTCGTGCAGATGGTCCTGCAAAAGAGACTCGAACGGAAAACCGCCAGTCTCCTGCTTTACGCGCTCCAGATCGCCTCTTCAAATCTCAAGCGTATCGAACTCGAAAAGCCGCAACCAGAGCAGGTTGTCATCGATCTCGCAACGGAATCGGAAACTCCCATGGCTGCCATTACTGAAGACGAAACCGCTCGCGAAAGCTCGAACGAAGACATTGAGCGCAGCGACGAAGACTTTCCGCCCGGAACGATCCAAGCCTGTTATCGGCCTGGACCGCTGCATCGCGAACATGAGGAAGCCACGGGAAAATCCGTTCATCCCATTTGTTCAAGGAAAACGCAACGTCAAAGCAATCCCCGATATGTATTCAGCCATTGGTTGCGGACGGCTTCCCAGGTGTAGTTTCGCGATTCATGGTGGGCGCACTGCGCGAGGCGAGCGGCGAGCGCGGGATCGCGCAACAAACGGATGACATTTGCGGCGAGGGCTTTTTCGTCGCCCACGGGTGAAAGCAATCCGGTTCGCTCGTGCTGGACGAGATAAGGCATGCACTCCGGCGAGGTGGTGACAACGGGAGTGCCCGACGCAAAGGCTTCGATGACCGAGAGCGGCATGTTGTCGAGCCACGAGGCGTTGATGAAGATGTCCGCCTGCTCGTAATACTTGACGATCTCCTGGTGCGAGACGACGCCGGTGAAGTTGACGCCGGTGAGATGCAAGTCCGCAACCAGCTTGCGGACATCGCCTTCGAGCGGGCCGTCGCCGACCAGATCGAGCCGCGCTTCGGGATATTCTTTTTTTACTTCGGCAAATGCTTGGACGACGACGTCCACGCTGTAGTACGTGGAGAAGCCGCGGGTGCAAACCAGGTGCGGGCGCAGCGGAGCGCGCTCGCGATAGCGGAACTGCGAGAGGTCAACGATGTTCGGCACAGCAAGAGCCGGCAATCCGAATTCGCGGAAGACATCGACCAGGTAGCCGGATGGAACGACAATTTTATCGACGCGAGAAAGAACGAACGCGGCTGAGCGGAAGCGCTGGAGGTGGTCGCGAGCTTCGCCACTGTGGTAGTTGATCACGGTCTTGCTGCCGCGTGTCTTCATCTTTATTTTTGCGAATAACGACGCGGGTGCGGGAGCGAGCAGGAAGGACCAATAGGACGCGGAAAAGATGTGAGCCACGTCCACGTCTTTGAGGCCGCGCCAGAGATGCCAGAAGTAGATGGGCTCGCGCAGAATGGTGCGCAGGCCGGGAATGCTTTCCGCCCAGGCGAGGGCGCGGGGCAACGGTGGATCGACGGCGAGGAAGCTGATGTCGATGTCGGGATCGTTCTGCCAGTGCCGCAAGAGCAAGTCAGCCTGGACGGATTGTCCGCCGACATAACGCAGGCTGGGCGCGACGATGCAAACTCGCAGGCGCGCGGCCGAGCTTTGCTTGGCGGGCTCGCTCATGAGGCGGAATTCCTTCGGCGCTTTTTCTGGAGAAGCTTGACATAAAGTTCCGCGTAGCGCTGGCGCACGCGATCGAGGCGGAAATTTTCTTGTGCGAACTGCCGGGCGTTGCGGCCGAGTTGCTGGCGAAGCGCGGAGTCGGCTAGAAGTTTCTGGACGGCATCGGCAAAGCTGGTTTCGTTGCCGGCGGGAATCAGGGCTCCGCGTTGATGGCTGAGCAGTTCGGAATTGCCGCCGACGTCATAGGCGATCACGGGCAAACCAGCGGCCATGGCTTCGAGAATCACGTTGGACAAGCTTTCGGAATCGGAAGTAAGGACAGAAACGTCCATCGAAGCAACGACGGCGGGCATATCCTGGCGATCGCCGAGGAAGATCGCGGAGGCGCCCAGGCCGAGGCTCGACGCTTCGTTCTCCAGTTGCTGACGCAGCGGGCCATCGCCGACAAGAAGAAATTCAGCATCCGGCATGCGCCGATGGAGCTGTGCGGCGATCCGCAGAAATCCAGAATGATTCTTGTAACGATGATTCATGCGCGCGACCATGCCGACACGGGCCACACCGGAACGCTTCGGCAGAGCCGCGGGCGCTGCGCTGAAAGCCTCGGCCGGCAGGGCGTTTCCAATGACCGAAATTTTATTGGGCGAGAGGCCGGTGGCGAGGAGGCGATCGGCGGCGGCTTGCGAGTTGCAGACAACGGCGTCGCACCAGCGAAATGCGGCGGCCTGAGCGCGGAACTGCGCGGGTGTCATCAGGTCTCCGAGTTGGCGATGGCTGCCGATGACGACGGGCACGCGGGCAAACTTGGCGGCGGGAATCAGCGTGAGATTGGCGTAGAAATCGAAGGCGTGGGCGACTTGCACCCGATGATGGCGCAGATGGCGGCTGAGGTTGAGGCGAGTGCGCAGCGACTGCCATCCGTAGAGGCTGCCGCCGAGAAGAAATTGGGGAGCGTCCGGAAAGTTGTGGGCGAGTGGGCCGCGCCGGCTGACACAGCCGAGATGAGTTTGGAATTGTGGAGGCGTGAGATTCTGTGCGAGGACAGCGAACTGGCGCTCGGATCCTCCCGTTTCAAAAGTATTGACCATGAGAAACAGGCGGATCGGCAGATCGGAAGGATCGGCTGGAGGAGTTGTGGTCAGGCTGGCAGGGTTGGTGGCGCGCACCCGATCATCCTCCCACCGGTGAAGAGGCTAGGGCGGCGGAATTGGGCACCTGGCGGCGAGAGTCGGCGACCACGGGGAGAGAGAATAGCCCGGCGGGCTTGATGTATTTTTCGAGGAAGTTGCGATGCCAGAGCTCGAACATCAGCAGACGCCATAAGCGTCCGGTATTGGTGCCGCCGCGGAGGAGGTGGTTGTCCATTAGTCTCCGAACACCGTCGGCGACAAAATAACCGCGATCGAGGGTGCGGGGTTCGAGCAGGATCATAAGCATATCTTTGAGTTCGTTGCGCATCCAGTGAACAAGGGGGAGCGAGAATCCCTGCTTCTGGCGATAGAGCACTTCGCGAGGCACGCCCACGCGCTCCGCCAGTTTTCGCAGGATGTATTTTTGCCGGTTGCCGCGCAGTTTCCACTGGGGCGGCAGGCCGGTGACCCACTCGACAAACAGATGATCGAGAATGGGGACGCGGACCTCGAGCGAATTCAACATGCTCATGCGGTCAACCTTGGTGAGGATGTCGCCGACCAAATAGGTTTTGGTGTCGACGTAGAGGAGCTGGTCGACGGGATCTTTGGCGGGCGCCTGAGCGAAGTAACGGCGCAGAACATTGCCGGGATCGTCGCTGCGGTTCAGGATCTGGCGAAAATCGCGCGAGAGGAGCGGAGTGGTGCGCTCGAAGGCAGGCAGGAAAGAAAGGCCGTCGACGTAGCGTTCCTGCCAGGGCAGCGAAACGTTGTAGCTGAAGCTGCGGCCCCGCATGTTGTTGGGCAAACGCGGGAAGACCTGGTCGCGGTAGAACTTGCGGGCCCATCCGGGAATATGTTCAAAGATCCGGCGGCCGGCGTGAATGCGGTAACGATCGTATCCACCAAAAATCTCGTCGCCGCCATCGCCGGAAAGGGCCACGGTGACATGCTGGCGAGCCATCTGCGAAACGTAGTAAGTGGGCAGCATGGAGGAATCGCCGAAAGGCTCTTCGAGCGAACTGGTGAGATGCTCGACGGTCTGGACAACGTCGGGCTCTAGGATCATCTCGTGATGATCGGTGCCGAATTTCTTGGCGACGATACGAGCGTAGTTGGCTTCGTTGAAATCGTCTTTCTTGAAACCGATGGAGAAAGTCTTGACCGGGCCGGAACTGGCGCGCGCCATCAAAGCAACGATGGTGGAGGAATCGGTGCCGCCGCTGAGAAAGGCGCCGAGAGGCACGTCGGAGATCAAGCGGATTTTACTCGCCTCAAACAGACGCTGCTCTAATTCTTCCAGACATTCTTCTTCGTTTCTGGGCGAGTGCGTATTGTATTGGGGAAGGTCCCAGTACTGACGGATGCGAATCTCGCCGTCCTGAAACTCGAGCAGATGTCCGGGAGGGAGCTTATGAATTCCGGTGAACGCGGTAATGGGATCGGGCACGTATCCGTAATAAAGATATTCGAGCAGGCCCTGGGAGTTGACTACGGCGAGTTCGGGGGCGACGGCGAGGATCGATTTGATTTCGGAAGCGAAGTAAAGATTTCCGTTGTGGAGCGCATAGTGAAGCGGCTTCTTGCCCAGGCGGTCGCGGGCGAGGGTCAATTTGCGTTTCGTCTTATCGTAGATGGCGAGGGCGAACATGCCACGCAGCTTCTTGACGCAGTCGGCGCCCATTTCTTCGTAGAGATGAATAATGACTTCGGTGTCGGTGTGGGTGCAGAAGCAATGGCCGCGGCTTTCGAGCTCGGGGCGGAGTTCGGGAAAGTTATAAATCTCGCCGTTGAAAACGATCCATGCGCTGCGGTCTTCGTTGAAGACGGGCTGATGGCCTCCGGAGAGGTCGATGATGCTGAGGCGGCGCATGCCGAGACCAGCGCCGTCGGCGACGTAGAGTCCCTCGTCGTCGGGGCCGCGGTACACGATCTGGCTGCACATCTGGTGCACGAGAGCTTCGGTGATGTTGCTCTCGCGAGTTGCGCTCACCACTCCAGCGATTCCACACATGGTCTTTGTTTCTACCCTTTCAAGCTCACTGGGACAGAACCGGACTTCTCTGCCGATAGCGGCATTTTCTTCACTAGCCGACTAGTGTGCTTTTACCGGTTTGCGGCCCCGGACGGCGATGGAGATTTCGCCCACGCGCATGTCTTCCATGCCCATCGCTTCGTACCATTTGAACACCTGCTCATACGTGTGTTTGGACTGATACTTAGGAGAATACCAGTCGAAGGTATCGAGCATGCGGGCTTCCGGATTTTTCTGACGGTTCACCGGAAACACGTGATGAACAACGCCCGCGGCTGGACGACCTACAAGGGGCACGTGCTTCAAGCCCTGTTGCAAGTTGTAGAAAAACGGGACCGCAACTTTCAGAATACCGTGCAGGGTCTCGGGCTTCATCTTGTGGGTATAGCGGCGCCAGAAATCGCTGAAGCGGTACCACTTGTTGTATCCGCTGTAGAGCCAGACGACGAGGAGACCACCGGGCTTCAGATATTTATCCAGCGCTTTGACGGCGGCTTCGCAATCCGGCGTGTGGTGGAGCACACCGATGCTATAGATGACGTCGAAGCTTTCGGGAGCGAAGGGCAGGGCGAAGACGTCAGCCTGGAATGCGACGAAGTCGCGGCCGGCAAGATTCTTGGCGGCAACTTCGGCGGCGGCGCTCAGGTCAACGCCCACCACGCGCGCGCTCCAGCGGGTAGCGACTTCGGCGAAGCGTCCCATGCCGCAACCAACATCGAGGACGAGTTTGCCTTTCAGATCTTCGGGGCGGAGAGCGGTCTTCATGAGGAAATGGCGCTCGGATTCGCGGAGCTCGTCGTGGTCGAGCTGCGTCTTCTGGTAACGGTGCCACTGAAAACCGAAACTGGCGGCGTAGTGTTGGGCGTCAACAAAGCGCGCGATGCCCTGCAGGTTGGGATAGACGCGCTTGCAAGCCGGGCAGAGGAAGCCTGCGGCCTGGTCGCTTTCAAGTTTCGAGCCGCAACTGAGGCAACGCAAAATTGCCTGCAAGTCAGCGGACAGGGGAGACTGTACCGGTTGTTCCGTGATCGGCATAAACCACCAGGAAATGTCGCGGCTTGCTCGGTCGCCGCTACTTGGTTTGTAGAGCACCAAAACTGTCCCACGGAACGACAATGTCATGGCTCATGGTCAGCATTATAATCCGCAGATATTTCCCCGTGGGCGGTGTCCACTTCAGGTTCTCGTATAGAACCAGACTGCTCTCCGGAGGGGACAGGTCGTTCCCTCCTATCGGAAATCTGCCCAGCTCTTTGTAGGAAGGAGTCTTCAAGAGATCCCGCAACATTTTCTGCGACTCAAAATTGAGAGGAACCTGATCCGAGACAACAATGAATCGTACCCCATCCTCACGGAACAGATTCTCGATCTCCTGTGGACTGTGAACCAACTCCACGCTACCGCCGCTTTTCTTGAGTTGGAAAGCGTATAGTGCCTTCCGCAACACAAGGAATCGCCGGTCGGGATCCTCTGCACGCATGAAGAAGATGAAATTGCCGGGCAGCGGTCCATCAAACAGGACGACGGCGGACTTGCTCTGCTCCAGAATCTTCTTCGGAACCGCGGCAAATCCGGTCACGTAAGGGCGGTGGAACGACCAAGCGAACGTCAGTGTTGCCCCTAGCAGAACCACCGCGGCGGCCGCCCCCGCTACTTTGAACACGGGCTTGCGAAAGAAGCAAAACAGCAATCCTGAAGCAAAATATAAGAATGGAGGGATCCAGTAGATTACGTATCGAGCTTCCTTGTGTCCGATGAGTGTGAGGGTCACATAACAAGCCACAATCCAACTCGACATGATCCCAGGAACCTTAGCCCGTGCCCATGTCCGACTGGTCAGAATGCCGAGGAATGCCAGCCCGAGAAGGGCCCAGCCCAACTGGGCCGGGAGCGCAGTGAGATAGAAGAACCAGCGGCTGCCGCCGGCCCCGCTGCTTTTTTCATTGAGATCCATCGCAATGGTCTTCCAATGGACGGCATAGACGAGGGTATAGAAGGGTGAAATTAGGAGGAAACAAATGGCCACGGCGCGCAGCACTTCCTTACGCAGAAACAGCTTCCAACCTCCGCACAGAAGGCCCGACAGAACACAAAATGGGATTAGATAAACTCCGTTCTGCTTGGTTAGGAGGGCGGCGCTGGCAAACAGGGCAAACCAATAGATGTGGGATTTCTTACCCTTGAGGAGGTACAAGATCCAAAAGAAACTCGCGGCAATGCAGCATGAAAGTGATGGAATCTCCAGCATCACGGTTTTTTCAAACAACAGCACGGAAGGCAGTAATGCGAGCAATGCCGTGGAAAATGCGGCCGCCCACTCTCCCAAAAGCTCTCTCACCAGCAGGAACCAAAAGACTAGACCGAGCAGTGCAAAAAACAGGATCGCCAACCGCGCGGCAACCACGGTGGGGCCCAGAACCAGAAAAAATAGGCCTTCGAAGCAATAAAAAAGTGGCGGCCAGTGGACGACTCCGGAGAGTGCGGGATACTGCGCGTAATAGCGGTATGTGTACTCTACCGGATGCGCAAAGGGATGGTCTCGGACCAGATCTGCAACATAGAGCCCAGTAACCGCGTGCTGCGCTTCATCCGCGTTGTAACTGAACTCGCCAACGCGGATACCGCGGAGTATCGCCACCATCGCTATCACAAGCACGCAAAGCAGCAGACCAGTGGAACGGTGATCCCATCTTCCGGTCTCCTGCGCGTGCGGCGCCTTCATCGCAGGCTCCTTGGCGAGGGTGCAAATATTAGCGTATGGGTGTAGCGGCGCCCGCCGCAGTTTACGCAATGCAAAATTGCCTGCAAGTCAGCGGACAGGCGAGACTGCGCCGGTGGTTCGGTGATCGGCATAAACCTCCAGGAAGTGACGCGGCTTTTTCGGCGGGGGAAGCGCCGAGCCGGGTGCTTGTTCTTGCTCTTTTTCCTTGACCGTCTGCAACAACGTCGCCGTAAACGCCACGGCAAAATAGGGGAAGAACTGGTACGCTTCGGGCGCAAACAGCGCACCCACCGCGAAACCGACCAGCGAACTTTGCAATGCTCCGACGAACAAAACGATGTCGGGATCGAGATTCTTCTTCTTATGCAGGATCCTTAGATTCATAAACGCGCGCCAGAAAAACATGAGGTAGAGAATCAGCACGGCGATGCCACCTTCGGCGCAGATCTGGAGGTAGGTCATGTGCACGTCGTGCCATACCCCCGAGTAGGGGGAAAAGTCGCGAACGCCAAGGCCAAGGATGGGATAGTGTTCGATGGCGTCGACGGCGCGCACCATGAGGTACTTGCGGGCCTCGTACGATTCGTACGCGGACTCTTCGGTAGTGCTGTCGCCAGACAAGGCGGTAAAGCGATCATAGAGTTTTCCGCCGAAGGCGCCCATCACCACGACGCCGACGAGGCCAGTGGCCACGATCAGGTAAAATCGCTTTCCCTTAATCCCGAAGTAGTAGAGACAGACACTGCCGGAGATGACGAGGTCGATAAACCCGGCGCGGGATGCGGTCAAGAAAATGGCGACCAACATAGCCAGCATTCCGCCAAGCCAAAACACTTTGACGACAGCGTTCCGGGAGGTGACCATGAAAGCCAGCGCAAAGGGCAGCGACAACACGATGGCGAATGCGAGATCGTTCGGGTTCGAGTAAATGCCACCCAACACACCTTCGAGGCGGGGCGTGCTGTGGCCCTTGACGAAGCAGAGGGCACAAACGACGACCACCGAAAATACCTGGATAAAGATGATGCGCCGCAAGCGGTCGAAGGTGGTAATCAGCAGGAAAACCAGCACCCATGCGATGTAGACCTTGGAAAAATCCATGGTGTGATCCAAGGCGCCGCCCCTCCACACCGGAGACAGAAAGGCTCCAACGTAAAGGAGGCCGATCATGATGAGGAGGAGTCTCGCCTCCTTAGGCAGATCCTTGAATGTGCGTTTGGTTCTACCCAGTGCGGTGAACAGGCCCCACATGGCCAGGATGGCAGTGATCTTGGCGAGGGGCAAATACCTGAGGCCGGGAATCCAGTCTCCCGGGCGGGCGCAATAGACCACGAAGAAAGCGCTGAGCCAGAGGAACGCCATCCTGGTCGGGTCCGAGGCCCGGAAGGATGTGCGCCTTCCAGAGACTTCCGCCGGTACTGTATTGCCGTTATCGCCGATGGCCACAAATTCCTCTTTTTCTTTTAAGCTTTCTTTTCCGCTAAGCGCGCCGGAATGGCGCGTACCGCAAGAGATTTCTTTTCCGCAACCGACTGCAAGACTTCGCTGAAGCGTTCGCCGATCGCCGGCCAGTCGCAGCGGGCGGCGGTCTCGGCGGCGGCCTTTTCGTAACGGCGGCGCAGTTCCGGATCGCGCAACAGCATGATCACTGCCTGGGCGAACGAACGGGCATCGTCGGCCAGCATAATGTCGCGGCCGTGATGAACATCCAGCCCTTCGGCGCCGACGGTGGTGGAGACGACCGCCTTGGCGGTCGCCATGGCCTCGTAGATCTTCAGACGCGTTCCTCCGCCGATGCGCAAGGGGACGATGACGACGGCGGACTGCTGCAGATGCTCGACGACCGAGGGCACACGGCCGGTAACTTCGATCGAGTCGTCGATCGAATCCCAGGCCCATTTTTGGACGCGGCGGTCGGGATTGCGTCCGACGATGCGGAATCGCGCCTGCGGCACTTCGGCCTTGATCGCGGGCCAGACTTCGCCGCAAAAATATTCGACGCCGTCGACGTTTGGCTCCCAGTCCATGGCGCCGACGAAGGTGATGAGGGGCGCGGATCGATCGAGCCGATTCGGATCGAAATTCGGATCGAACTCCGCCGGATCAGGGCGATACTGCTTGAGATCGACTCCAGTGGGGACGACGGTAACGCGGTCTCCATCCACCCACTGCGTCATGAGGGAGCGATCGTTTTCAGAGACGGCAATCACATGCTGGAACTTGCAGACTACGGCGCGCTCGTAGCGAAGCATCTTCCGGAATTCCATGCGGTACATCATCTCTCTTGCCGGATTGCCCGCAGTGGCGGCATGGCGGCGCCAGATCTCGCTTTCCACGTTGTGCTGGAAGAGCACGCTGGGGATGTTGAGATTTCCGGGAAAATTGACCGCTGCATCCAGGAAGTCGCAGACGGCGACATCGAAGCGCTGCTCGTGGAACCAGGCCTGAAGCTGCTTCCGGACTTTAGGGTGAGCGAAGCGGCTGACCGCATACGGCGGGTGGCCGCCGAGATGAGCCAGATAGTCGAGGCCGCGCGCGGCTCCCGAGAGTTCTCGCTTGCCGGTGCAGACGGCCACCGCACCGGGCAACTGCCGCTGCAACTCGCGCTCGTAGTCTGAGTCGGGCGTTCCTCCATAGTAAGAGTAAAACGTGAGCTCATGCCGCGCGGACAGATATCGCAAGACGTGGTACGTGCGGATATTGCCGCCGTTCTGCACGGGGAGGAGCTTCTCGGCTTTGACCCAGAGAATTCTCATGCCGGATCGCGAACCCAGACTGCCTTTCTGCCCGTGACAAAGTTGATGAAGGCAACCATGGCGGCGGAATTGAGGATGACGAAAGTGCGGGCGGGATCGGCAATGCGCGAGAGCGGGCCGATCTTGACGCCCGCGAGCGCGACCAGGCTGAGCGCGTAAAACGCAAGCTGCGCCCCGAGCGCCGCACGATAGAGCGGCTGGGGCAGGAACATGGAGGCGATCAGAAGGGCCAACAAAGCAAAGGGCACGGCCAGTCGCGAGAGTTTGTGGCTTACGAATTCGAATCGAATCTCGTTTTGTGAGCTCAACAGCCATGGAGCAAGTTGCAGGAGCTGATAGTTGCCGCTCAGGGTGCGGACCTTGCGGGAAAATTCACGGCCTTCACCCAAGTCGGGCGAGTCCCAGGCGCGGGCGCGGGAGTCGAAGATAACGCGAAATCCCTTGCGCACGACCTGCATGGGCAAGAGGACGTCGTCGAGGATGGTGCCCTCGGGCAAGGGATCGAGCAATTTCCGACGGGCGCAGTAGATGGCGCCGGTGGCGCCGGCGACAGAACCGGAGGCGGACTCCAGTTCGCGAATCTTCTTTTCCATGCGCCAGTACAACCCCATTCCCTTCCCGGTCTCTCCGCTGGTGGGATCACCCAGCGTCAATTCGCCACTGGCAGCGCCGATATCGGGGTCAGCGAAATTCTCGATCAGCAAACGCAGGGCACCGGATTCGATGTGCTGGCGGGCATCGGTAAACAGCAGCACTTCCCCGGTCGCCAGTTTGATCGCATCATTGAGGCCAGCGGCTTTGCCCTGGGATACCGGTTTCATCAAAGTTCGCACCCGGGGATCGCGGGCATAATCGGCGACAATGGCGGGCGTGCGATCGCTTGAACCGTCGGAGACGACGACGACGTCCAGCTTCGCCTGGGAATAGTCGAGCGTCAGCAGGTTTTCGAGCTTGCGAGCGATCACAGCTTCCTCATTGCGCACGACCATCACCGCCGAGACCGCGGGTGCAGCCAAACCGCGGCGCACCGGACGTGGCGACCATCGGCTGCGCAGCCACAACCACGCCGGATAGCCCAGGTAAGAGTAGCCGACCAGCGAAGCCGCGAACCAGAAGACGTATTTCATCTTCATTGCGCACCCTGGCGCAACAGAACGGTCTTGACGGTCAGGAACATGATCAGCAGATCCAGGCCAATCGAAGCGTTCTTGATGTAGAACAGGTCGTACTGAAGTTTTTCGCGCGCATCTTCGATGGTGCTGCCGTACTTGTACTTGACCTGCGCCCATCCGGTGAGGCCGGGCCGCACGATGTGGCGCACACCGTAATAGGGAATCTCGTTGGAGAGCCACTCGATGAATTCCGGGCGCTCGGGACGCGGGCCGACGAATGCCATATCGCCCTTGAGCACGCACCACAACTGCGGAATCTCATCGAGACGCGAGGCGCGCAGAAACTTGCCGACGCAGGTAACGCGAGGATCGTGATCGCCCGCCCACTGCGGACCGTTGGCGGCTTCGGCGTCCTGGCGCATGGTGCGGAACTTCACGAGGTTGAAAACGCGTCCGGCCTTGCCCACGCGCGCCTGGGTATAGAACACGGGCCCCTTGGAATCGAGGCGGATGGCGAGCATGATCAGCGGAATCAAAGGCAGAGCGATGATGAGACCAATCAGCGAGATCATGATGGAGATCGCGCGGCGAACCACTCTGAAGGGGGTGCTGCGGCGAAAGCCCTCGCCAAACACCAGCCAACTGGGATACAGATTCTCGACCTCGATCTTGCCGGAGATTTTTTCCAGCCAAGTGGTGGCTTCCTCGATCTTGACCCCCTGCATGCGCAGGTCAAGCAGTTCCTGCATGGGGATGGTGCCGCGGCGATCGGGCATGGCGACGATAACGTGACGGACTTTTTGTTTGTGGACGACTTCCATCAGGTGGGCAGCCACGGACTCGCGGGTTACCGCACCTTCCATCTTGCCCGTCCAACTGGCGATCTCGACGCCGATTTCAGGGTTCTGGCGCAGGCCTTGCACCACGCGCTGCGCGCGGTCGCCGGTACCGAGGACGTAGACGCGCTCCACCAGAAAGGGCAACTGGACCAGCCAGGTAAAGGCGAGCCGCCATCCGATCAGAGCGACGGTGAGGATGATCAGGCCGACCGCCGAAGAACCGCTCCGGCCAACCGCCGAAGGACCGTTCCCCAACAAGTAATTGGGCCGCACAATGGCGATACCCGCCAGAATAAAGGCCAGCACAGCAGGAACCATGAGCAAGCGGAAATAAAGCTCGCCTTTGGTGTTGAGGCGCGCGGTGTCGTACAAGTCGAACCAGTGCGAACACAGTAATACCAGCGCCGTGACTGCGAGTATCTTCAGATAGCCGCCCTCGAAGTTGAGCACCAGGTAGCTGTCTTCGCGAAGCACCAGCACTGCCCCGAGCAGGAACGAGGTCCAGACGATCAGAGCTTCTCCGATCAGCAGGACCAGCGTACGAACTGGGTAATAAACATTGAAGAGCCGGATCAACTTGGCCTCGGTTCATCTCAGGCTTGGCTGTTCACGGCCTCGCCATAGTAGTACTTCGACTGTGCAAGCTTTCCGGATGGGGCTCCGTTAAGCACAACTCCGAGCAGCAGCTTGTCCGGGAATTCTTCGCGCGCACGGCGAGCCAAATCGGAAGGCGTCACGTTGGAGCGCACGACCATGAGGACGCCGTCGCAGAGCTTGGCGACCAGTGTGGCATCCGACACGGGGATGACGGGCGATGAGTCGAGAATGATCCAATCAAACAAGGGCTCGACGCGCTGCAGAAACAGCTTCAGACGGCCGTTGGAGAGCAGTTCGGGGGCGCTGGCAACGATCCGGCCCGCGGGCAGGAAGAACAGGTTTTCCATGGGCCCACGTTGCAGGGCGGCGAACTCGTCGCATTCGCCCAATAGGTATTCGGCCAACCCGGGCGACTGGGCCGCTCCGAGGTGGCGGTGCATGCCGGGGTTGCGCAGGTCGGCGTCGATAAGGAGGGCGCGGCGCCCGTGCTGCCGCACCATCACCTGCGCTAGATTGGCGGCCACGAAAGACTTCCCTTCTTTGGGAAGCGCGCTGGTTACCAGCAGGCGTTTCAGCGGCATCTTCTCGCGGATCTGGTAGAGGCGGGAGCGCAGGGTGCGGAACTCTTCCGCGCCGATGCGACTGTCGTCTTCCTGGAAGAAGAGCATGGTGCGCGGATCCGGGCTCCATTCGGTCTGGGGACAGCGGGCGAGCAGCGATTCGTAACTCGACCCGACGGCCATGGTTGGCATCGCGGCGGCTCCCGATGGTTGCATCGAAGGCATGTATTCACGTTGTGCTTCGGGTTGGTCGAAAGCGGGCTCGACGTGCGCCCCCATGGAGGTTGCTCTTTCCTGCTCGGCGCGTTTCAAAGCGTCATGGATGCGGCTCATAGTTTCCTTTCCTTGGGGAGATCCTGTTGTTCTGATTGGCGCAGCCGGTCGGCCATTGTCGCCAAGGTACGTAAGGCTTCGACCAGATCAAACTTTTCGGATGACGGAGGAACCGGTGCGATCATGGCTGCGGCGGCGTTTCCATCGGCCAGATCGAAATCGCGGGCGACCGAATCGACGACTTGGGCAGAGATCGTCTTCTTCTGATCGACGAACGCGCTGACCAGGCAATGCTCACAGAGCAGATTGATGATGCGCGGAATGCCCAGCGCGTAACGGAAAATGGCGACGGTGGCGTCGGAATCAAAAATGGGATCGCCGTTCGACCCCGCGATGCGGAGGCGCTGATTGATATAGGACTTGGTTTCCTCAAGATTGAAAGGATGAGTTTTGGCGCGCAGCGTCAAGCGCTGACGCAACTGGCGTAACTGGGGCTGCTTCAATCGCTGTTCGAGCTCCGGTTGTCCAACCAGAACAATCTGCAGGAGCTTCTCGGTGAAGGTTTCGAGATTGGTCATCATGCGGATCTCTTCGAGCACTTCATCGGAGAGGTTTTGGGCCTCGTCGATGACCAGCACAGCAGTCTCACCGGCGCGATAGCGATCAAGCAGCCAGTTATAGAGACGCTGCAGCAGCTGGCTCTTCGACTTGGTATCGCAGGGAATGCCGAAATCGGCCATCATGAAATCGAGGAGCTGAGGCACGTCCATTCGTGAGTTGAAGATGAAGGCGGTAGCCACCTGCTGGAGGCGCAGCCATTCCATCAATTTATTGATCAGCGTCGTTTTGCCGGTACCGACCTCACCGGTAAGCAACACGAAGCCTTTGCGGCTTTGTATGCCGTAGGTAAGGCAGGCCAACGCCTCTTCGGTGTGCCGCGTGAGGAACAGGTAACGCGGGTCCGGATTGACGTTGAACGGGTTGGCGCGAAGTCCAAAAAATTCTTTATACATAGTCTTGCACTAGACCTCGTCTTGCACTAGACCTCGACGTTCTCGTGTTCTTTTGGCAAGGGTCGATCACCCCGGCCCCAGAAACGGCGGCGTCCGTTGCCTTTGGGGGCAGCATCGTCCTCGTCCTCACCCAGCCAGGGCACGGAAATCAGGAGGGGCAGATCCATGATGGCGGCAGCATCTTTTTCGGTGCGTATGGACTTGTCACTAAACTCCAGAAAGATGCCGATGAGGAGGCCGAGCCCCAGACCTGCACCCAGGCCGCCTGCGGCAAAAAGCGGGCGGTTGGGGAAACTGGGAGAATCCGGCAAGCCAGCCGCGACCAGAATGTGCATCTGCTCGCCCTGCTGCTGGTTCTCCATGCTGGTGCCCAGTTCGGCGGAGCTTTTCTTGGCCAATAGCTCTTTGTAGAAGGCCTGGGCGTTATCGTTGTCGCGGGTGAGCAGCTTGTATTGCTCCTCGACGCCTGGGCTCATGGCGGTGCGGCTCTGGTAGACGTTAATCGCGCTTTGCAGCCTCTTCTGGTCGAGGGTGGCCTGCTCGATCACGCTCTGGTACTGGTGAATCTGCAGACGGAGTTGGCGAATTTCAGGCGGCTCGGAGGCGCTAGCCTGATCGCTGCTGGCGGTGGTGCTGGCGGATGCGGCCGCGGCGTTGACCTCGTTCAGCTTCTTCTCGATCTCGGCGATGTCAGCCTTGGTTTTGATCACGTCGGGGTGATCGTCGGTATAGCGCGCCTGCAGTTGCAGCAATTGCGCCTGCAGCTGGGTCAATCCTTGTTCCAGGGTCTGCGGATTGGTACTGGACAGCGAACTCTTCCAGGCGGCCGTCTGCTGGGCCAGCATGCTTTCGGTGTAGGCCTTATCCTGCTGGGCGCGGCTCAGGGTCTGGGTGGTGGCATCGAGTTGCGAGTTCAGCGACATCAGCATGCGCATGTTGTTGTCGACGTCACCGGGCAACTGACCCATGTATTGCTTTTTGAAGGCGGCGAGCTTGGCATCCTGATCGTCAATGGCGCGCTTGGCGTCTTCGACCTGGCGGCCGAGAAACTCGGTGGTGCTCTGGGCGATCCCGGCGCGAGAGCGCAGGTTCTCATCCACGATCAGCGAGGTCACGGCGTTGCAGATTTTTTGTGCGC
Organism: Terriglobales bacterium; assembly: GCA_050018355.1. Taxonomy (GTDB): domain Bacteria; phylum Acidobacteriota; class Terriglobia; order Terriglobales; family Acidobacteriaceae; genus Acidiflorens. Next base: position 17,003 of record JBEKAF010000048.1, read on the forward strand.
GGACTGCGTTGCTGTCGGTGTAGTTGACAGTGAATCCGGGCACTGGCTCGTTGGTAGCAGAGGGTCTACTTTTCTTGGCGCCGGGAGAAGCTGCCGCGGCAGCGCTCATCGAGGTGATCACCGGCTCGACCGACATATTCTGCTGGATGTCGGAGATGAGCTTGTCCTCTTCATCAGGCTTGACGAGCGCGAGGCTCTGAATCACGGGACGCAGGCGGGTGGGGCTCAGAACCTCCTGGCTGAGGGTCTGGACGCGCTGGGTAAAATCGGAAGTGATGACCGGCATGACGTAGTTGTCGGGCACCTTCTGGCCTTCCACCAGAACCGTCGACTGGGAGGTGTATTTCGGCGGGAAGACATAAGAGACCATGAAGCCCGCCAGCGGGGCAAGCAGGACCGGGATCAAAATAACTTTAAGGCGCCGCCGTAGCATCGCCAGGTAATCGTCCATCGTCAGTTCGCGATTTTCACTCATACTGTTCACCAATCCGGCCGCCCGAGGCGGCCAAGAAATCATTCGATACGAGTCGGCCTGGGGTGCCATTCCACCCCAACGGTGCCGAGCTGCCGCTGACTAATCTTGCCGCAGCTGCCGCTAAAGCAAACCGGAGCATTGAAGGCCACCTCGCCAAAGCGATAAGAGGCAAAAAAGTCGTAGGAACGTCCCAGGTGTTTGCGGAAGACGGCTCCGACAGAGCCTTCGTTATAGCTCGCCGCATTCACGGCCCCAAAATCCGCCACACTCTGGAGTCTCGTGTTATGGGAGTAGCCCAGATCGCCATAGAAGTTCCAAGTGCGCCCCAGTGGGCGTGTATACCCGAGCCGCGCAGCCTGGGTATTGGCGCCGGCGAAGAAGCCCGATCCTGGCGAAGTGAATCTTTCGTAGCTGGCAAACATCGACGAATGGCCAAACTTGTAGCTCAACTGAACCCGCGCGCTCACCGACCAATGCGTGTAGTAGCCACCTTCTTCCAGGTCGGTGTACTCCGGACCGGCTCCGGCAACGAGCCTCAACCTGCCGGTGATGGTATGGCTCCAGCGCAGATTGACGACGTGGACATAAATCTGGCCGCCGGTACTTTGCGGAAATTGAATTAGCTCAAAAGCGTAGATTGCGCCGATCTGATCGCGACGGGAAAGCAGATGGCTGTACCCTCCCTCAATTGTGACCTGGTCGCTGTTGATCAGAATATTCGTGGGGTCATAGAAATGAGCGTTGCTGAATCCGCCCGCCACGGTGATCGCGGAGACCGGACTGAGAGCCTGAACCGCATCGAGAACCGCCGTGTTCGCGAGCCGGGGAATGTCTCCAACCGAACCGAACTGACCGCTGCCGAAGAGGTGCAAACCAGCACCCAGCCCCAGCCCTCCGGTGCCGCCGGTGGCAAGACCCATCCCCGGGACGCCACCAAAGCCCACTTGGAAGGAACCGTCGGGCAGGTAACTGAAGGAGTCGCGCAGCGTCACCTGGCCAGTTCGCCAGCGCGTCACGGCTTCAAGGCCGGCGGCTTGCAATTGCTGCACGTCATAAGGACTGGCATAGAACTCTCCGCCGCCGAGGTATTCGAGAAAAAGATCGCTCTTGGGCCAGAATTGCTGGAGATCGAGAGCTCCGAGAACGTGGGTGGTAGATTCTAAACCGGTGTTGCCGAGCTGGTTGCCCCCGTTTGTGTCCGCCGATTCACTCACCTGCAAAGCTGGCGAGACGAAGCTGCGGGTGGCCGTATGCAGTTCGAGCCCGGGCTCGTCCAGGCCAGATACCGGCGGGTTCTCCGGATTCAGCACCGGCGCGTTCTGGCCGAAGGCCGGCGCCGGAGTTGTCTCTGGCTGAGATTGGGAATTAACCTGGGCCGCGGCGCAGATGCTCATGCCGACAACCAGCAGCGTCAACCGGATTGTTCGTATTTTTCCCATGCTTTTCACCCGTCGATCCTTCAACAGGACCGCATATCCTTTACGGGACGACAATTGTATCCCCCGGCTGCAATACATAATTCTGTTCGATCTGCTCACCTTTAACCAGCTTGCGATAGTTCACCGGCATTTTCTGCTGTTTGCCGTTCTCGGTACGCAGGACGTAAATGCGCTTGGTGTTGGCAAACTGGCTTAATCCGGCGCTGGACAATGCTTGGAGAACGGTCATGTTGGGTAACATCGGCGTGGCTCCGGCGCGCGACACCTCGCCGACCAGGTAAATCCGCTTGCTGTTGATCTGAGTCACCACCACCGTGACGCGCGGGTCAGCGATATATTTTTTCAGCTTCTCCGTCACCGACTCGGCCAACTTCTTGGGCGTTAGGCCTGAGGCCTGCACATCGTCGAGCAAGGGAAGAGAGATTTTGCCATCGGGACGCACCGGCAAAGTGGCGGTCAGGTCGGCTTCTTTCCACACTGCGATGTGGAGCACATCCTCGGGACCGATGACATACTCGGGTCCGGCTTGGTTGTTGGAAGCTGCAATCGTTGTCGTCTTGTCGGAAGCGGCCTTGTCGGAAGCGGGACTGGCGGCGGGCTGGGCGGGCGCATCCTGCGCCAACGCAATGCTGCTGATCAGGGCTAGTGCCGCAACCGTCGCTTTCCATGTCAATTTCATATCTTCTCCTATAAACTCCTTTACTGCTCTCAGGCCCTGAGCGCTGTGATCAGGCCCCGTACTCTTCGTACCCGATCTGCTTCAGCTTGTAGAGAAGCGCCTTGTAGCTGATCTGCAACTCCTGCGCGGCCCGACGCCGGTTCCAGCGCGTGCGAGCCAAAACCTGAAGGATGATTTCCCTCTCGGCTTCACGGGAGGCGGCACGCGCCGCATCTTTGAGAGAAATTTTCTCGCCGGTGCCGCCGCGATCGACGCGCCGCAAAAGAGAGCGCAATCCTCCCATGGCCAGCGTTTCATCGCCCAGCGCGACAATGGCTCGAGCGGCGTCTTTCAGTTCGCGAATGTTTCCCGGCCAGTTGTATTCCAGGAAGAAGTTTCGGGTCTCGGAACTGAGCACCGGCACGGCCCGGCAAAAATCACGGGCAGCGGCCGAGAGAAACCAGTCGCGCAGAACGGGAATATCTTCTTTCCGCTGGCGTAATGGAGGCAGGCGCAAACACACTCCGCTGATTCCATAATAGAGGTCTTCGCGGAACTTGCCGGCCTTGACCTCGGGCTCCAACTCGCAAGAGGTTCCGCAGATGAAGCGCGGCACACGGCGCTGCTCGTCGCCACTGCCATTCAAGCCGATCTGGCGCACCAGTTCCTTCTGGGCCGCCGCCGTGAGGTCTCCCACTTCCTGAAGATAGACGGTTCCACCTTGGCCCTCGCAAGCAGCCAGAATTTCTTCGCTGGCTTCACGACCCTGATAGAATTGAAACGGCTCGGAAGCGCGGCTAGAGAGAGCATGAATACGCGCCGCTGCTGCCGCCTTGCCGGAACCGTGCTCGGCCACCACCAGCACGGGAACATCATTTTGCGACAGCTCGCGGATCACGGCTTCGACGGTGCGCATGCCGGCGCTGACGCTTTCGAGCCAGACCCGAGCGCCGCCGTTCTGTGCTGCTCCGGCACTTGCCAGGATTTCGGTTCTGTTGAGACCCATACTATCTATTTCGATTCACTATTTCGCGACCCAAGACAGCGGGGGAGACGTCTTGGACAAAGACTTATGCAATCTAGAGCACACGCGCTGCCAATCCGGTCAAAATGGTTGCGAGTCACTGGGACAATATATGGCTATGTTTCAATGACTTGCGATTGAGACCCTGTTTGGCAGCATCGCTTATACGTTACCACATTGCGGACAAATGGGAAATTTATTGCCCACATGTTAGGTAATCTGTGGGCATTACTTTCCACTGTCTTGGGGATAAAGTCCTAATGTCTGTAAGCACTGGCAAATTGGAGTCCGCCTAAAGGGACGAGAGCGGCTGACGATGTGCTCGGCTGGAATGGGAAATGATTTTTCGTTCTTGCGGCACACGGCGCTCTCCCGGTCTCGTGTCCGAGTGGAGGGGAACGGCCCGAAGGTCACTTCTGCTCGTCGCCCGAAGTGCTGGCCCCAAGTGCTGGTTTTATTTTGCACGAAGACGCGCTTTCGCATATTCTCAGATGCAAGCGCACGCTATATGAGTAACTCAGTAGAGGTAGCTCCGCTCGTCTCGACGAGGGAGGGTCGCTGGTCTTCCGGCTTGCCCCGTTGGCAGGTGGTGGCGCTGCTGCTGCTGATCGCCTGGCTTTACGCCTCGATTCTCGCCCGCCTTTTCCTGCAGTGGGTCGGTCCCTCCCACGATCCGAATTTCGAGCACGGGATCTTCGTCCCCCTCTTTGCTTTGTTTGTTCTCTGGCAGGACCGCAAGAAACTGAACGTAATTGCATCGGCCCCATCCTGGGCGGGTCTTCCGCTGGTGGTGATGAGCCTGCTTATGCTGGTTCTGGGAGTCTTGGGCGCGGAATTGTTTTTCTCGCGGGTGTCGCTGCTGATCCTGCTCGCGGGCCTGATCATTCTGTTTCAGGGATGGACGTTCCTTCGCGTCGTCCTGTTCCCTTGGGCGTTTCTGATTCTGATGATCCCGATCCCGACCCTGATTCTGCAGCAGGTCACCTTTCCCCTTCAGTTGCTGGCCTCAAAGCTGGCCACTGGACTGCTGGAACTGGTCGGAGTTCCCGTGCTGCGGCAGGGGAATGTGATCGTGCTTGCTTCCATGCCGCTGGACGTCGCGGAAGCATGCAGTGGAATCCGGTCGCTTCTAACCCTGGTCACACTGGCCATCATCTACGGCTACCTCATGGAGACTCGGATTTGGGTGCGGGTGGTGCTGGCATGCTCGGCGGTGCCGATCGCAGTGGCGGCCAACAGCTTTCGCGTTTTTGGCACAGGGTTGCTGGTGCAGTACTGGGATCCGGATAAAGCAGAAGGATTTTTCCACACCTTTTCGGGATGGCTGATCTTCGTGGTGGCACTGATCATGATGTTCGCTGTGCACCGCGTGATCTCGCTCATCTGCATCCGCATCCCGAGAACCGGCCCGGAGGTGAAATCCGCATGAAGGCCGGGTCGCTTCGCTTCGGGATTGCGGCTGTGCTCATGTTAGCCACAGCGCTCGTGCTTCAGGCCCATTCGCGCAGCGAGTATTTTCCCCCGCGAGCGTCTCTGAGTTCCCTACCCCTGCAGATTGATGGCTGGACGGGAACCGACAGCGTTCTCGACCAGCAGACCCTCGATATCCTCGGGCCGGGCGAGTTTCTGGTGCGCGATTACGAAAACGCGAGCCAGCCGCAACCGTGGATCGATCTCTACATTGCCTACTTTCCGTCGCAAAAGACAGGCGATACGATCCATTCGCCGAACCACTGCCTGCCGGGCGCGGGATGGGTTCCGACTTCGCGGCAGGTGGTGCGGATTAGGCGTCCCGACGGCTCTTCGTTCCCCGTCAACCGCTACGTGGTTTCAAAATCCGGAGACCGGCAACTGGTGCTGTACTGGTTTCAGGCCCATGGCCGCGTGGTGGCCAGCGAGTACTGGGCGAAGTACTATCTGGTGTCCGATTCGGTTCGCATGAATCGCAGCGACGGCGGGCTGGTGCGCCTGATGACCCCGATGCTCAACGGCGAGTCTCCCGGTGCCGCCCAGGCGCGCGTGATGAAGCTTGGGTCGCAGTTCCTTCCGCTGCTTGACAGTTACATTCCGCGCTAGTTAATCAGGCGTGAAGGCGAATCTCCTCAGATTTCCGATTCCGCGTCTGCTCGAACGCCTGGGGCAGGAAGCGCACCAAGTCCGTCGCCACCAGAGAATTCTCGCCGACGGATTCGCTGGCCAGGTCCCCCGCCAGTCCATGAAGATAGACAGCGAGAGCAGTTGCTTCAAGCGCATGTTGCGGATGTTGCGCGATTAGGCCGGCTACCATTCCTGTGAGGATGTCTCCCGTGCCTCCGGTGGCCATGCCTGGATTGCCGGTCGGATTTACCCAGACGGTACCATCGGGCGCTGCGATTAAGGTGCGATGTCCCTTGAGTACGACAATCAACTCATGCTCGCGGGCCAAGTTTCGCGCGACTTCCAGGCGGTTCGCTTGAATTTCGGCAATGCTCAAGCCGGTCAAGCGCGACATTTCGCCCGGGTGCGGAGTGATGACGAGGGTTCGCCCGCGGCCGTTCAGCTTGCCGGCCGCTCCTTCGAAGGCGTTCAGCCCGTCCGCATCCACAACTATCGACTTGTCGCGGCGCTCGACAATTGTGCGCACAAATTCGGCGGTTTCGGAATTCCGCGAGATGCCCGGGCCAATCGCGATGAGAGTCCCGTATTCCAGCAGCGCATCGAGGCCTGATCCGATCGCTCGCAGTGAGATCGTGCCCTGTTCGGTTTCTGCCAGCGGCTCGGTCATGACTTCGGCATGAAAGGCCGCTACGGTCGCGAGCACGGATTTTGGCGTGGCTACTGTCGAAAGACCGGCGCCCGCTCGGAGCGCCGCAAATCCCGCCATCGCCGCCGCGCCCGCTTTGCCGAGCGATCCGCCGATCACCAGCGCGTGTCCGTAGCTGCCCTTGTTGGCGTCCCGCGCTCGGGGCGCGAGCAGCGGAGCGAAATCGAAGGGAGTACTGAGATGAAGTCCGAGCTGCGAGACGATTGCTTCGGGCGGTGAACCGATGGGCGCAATCACGGTGGGCCCGCTGGGTCTGCTGATCAGTGCCGCGAAAACGTGCGCTGGACGCGGAGCGGTGAAGGTCACGATGGCATCGGCACGTGCCTCACTACGTGCACCGTCACCTACACCGGCACGGCAGTCAGTTGCGCTTGCTGACCGCATGGCGTCGGCATCGGCGCCTGAGGGAATGTCGACGGCAACAATTGGAGCCGAAGCCGCATTCATCTTGCCGATCGCTGCCGCATAGAGCGGGCTGACCGGCGGACGAAACCCTGTGCCGAGGATTGCGTCCACAATCACGTCCGCAGCGAAGATCTCCGCCGCATCGGATGAATCGAGCCCACTCGCATCGCGCACGATCAGGGGCGCAATCTTCAGTGGTTGGAGCGTCCGAAGCATGTTCTGAAACATGGCCGCCGCGTCCCCGCGAAGCTCTTCGGGATCGCACAACAACAGAACGCGCACCGCACGGCCCGCTTCGACGAGCTTGCGGGCCACGACGAATCCATCGCCGCCGTTGTTGCCTTTGCCGCAGAGAATGCCGACGCGCTCCGCTTGCGGGTAATCGGAGAGGACGAAACGGGCGACGGCCGCGCCGGCGTTCTCCATCAGCGCCAGCGAAGGGACGCCGAAGCGCTCCGAGGTGACGCGATCGATCTCGCGCATTTCCGCTGCGCTCACGATTTTCATAAGATGATATCTCGCACGCCGGCCTTGGTAATCCTCGTAAAATCCGAGTATAGCCCGGGCCGCGTCCGCCCGCAGCGACGCCGGCTTGTGCAGAGCGTTCCCAGGTTGTTACGATCTTCCACCACCATGCCTCTCATTCCACATCCGACGCGCATCGAATCCGCCGGAAACAAGCCGAAGATCATTGAAGAATACGTCGGCCGTGTCAACACAGCGACCGCCGGCATTAGTGTTGCCCACATGCGCAGTCCGGAAGGCTAGGAGGAGCCGGGCCAGACTCCGGAATTTGACGAGTACACTGTGGTCTTGCGGGGCACGCTGCGGGTTCAGCATAAATCCGGCGAACGGGCAACATGCGTGTACACTGGATACCGTTTTTGAAGCCAAAAAGGAGATTCCGGTTTCAAACATCCGCCCCTGCAGAGATGCGACAGCCGGTTCATAACAAGCCTCAGCGCGCGGCTGTTCGGATTGTTGGCAAACCAACTTGGAGGTATCATGGGCCGACGTTTCGTCGCATACTTTGCCGCACATCGGCTTGTCGCTTTTCTGGCTATCTTTTCGCTTTCCTTTCTGATCCGTTTCTCGCTCCTGGTACGCGTTCCGCGGAGTGAGATTTTTAACACGGGCGGCGAGGCCACCAGAATTGCGCATGCGCTGGTCTCGAAGGGTCAGTTCGCTGACCCTTATGTCATACCCACAGGCCCTACTGCCCATACCACGCCTTTCTTCCCAGTAGTAACAGCGGGTGTCTTCGAGGTTTTTGGCAATGGTTACCGGGGGAATTTTGTCCGGTGCTTGCTGGTGGTCTTCAGCTACTCACTTCTCTATGCTCTGTATCCCAGCTTCGCCTCTGCCTTTGGTTTCCCCTATGCGGCAGGGCTGATTGCCGGCCTTGCCTCCGCCCTGGTGCCGCTGAAGCGATCGGCTGAAATTTGGCGCGGATGGGAGGAGCCTTATGCTGCCATGGCCCTCGCCTTTCTCCTGCTTCTTACCCTCAAGCGATGGAAGTCGCCGAACCGCGATGCGAAGGGCGCATTTTTTTTGGGCTTGTGCTGGGGAGCGGCTCTATATATTAGCTTCATTCTCTTTGCGGTCCTAGCCGGATTGCTCATCTTCGATCTGTTGGTCAACCGAAAACCCAGGATCGTGCGCGATGCCTGTCTGACCATGGTTGCCGTGGTTGCGGTCACGGCGCCATGGATTCTTCGCAATCACAGGCAGCTGCATGGCTGGACGCTGATGCGCGACAATCTGGGCCTCGAACTCAGTTTTGACAACCACGATCATGCCGCTCCCTCCTCTACTCTTCTGAATCATGATCCGATCTCGTGGAGCCGCCATCCGTCGAACAGTGTCGCCGCGGCGAGCGAGGTGAAGAGTATGGGAGAGCTCGAATTTAACCGGCGTCAACTTAACCTGGCGGTGAAATGGATCGAGACCCATCCTGCGAGTTTTGTCCTCCTATCCTTAGAACGTTTTTTTTATTTCTGGTTTGGACCGATCGAGCATCCCTTCGATCTTCTGGCCATAAGTTTCTACACCGTGCTGGGGTGGGCTGGCCTGGGCCTGATTCGGAAACGGGTGGGAAATACCCAGTTCCGGCTATGGTGCATTGCGTTCGCCACCTATCCGCTGGTGTACTATTTTGTCCAGTACATCAATCGGTATCGAGTGCCGATTGATTGGATGGTCTGGCTGTCGGCGGGCCTGGCGATAACGGTCGTGGTGGAGAAGCTGTCTCCGGCACTGAGTCCACCCGGTGAGGACCAAGTGTCTGCCACGTAGGTAATAACGAAGCGCAGCTTGGTTCCCTCGGCGGTGTGCCCGCCTCGCAGGAGATGCGGCGCAGGCGCGGCCAACTGCGGGCGCGATGGTGGAAGCTGGTAAAGCAGCGTTGGGGGAATCGGGTGCGGCGATAGCGGCCGTCTCAGTTGTTTGCGCCGGGGCTCGGCGCGGCGCTGGAGGACACAGTTGGCGGGGATGCCGAGGCATACTCGGTATCGAAGAACTCGCAAATACAATACATAGAGCGGCGGCAGCCCCTGCGTCGTTGCATGATGGCGCGAGCAGACTGCACGCCGATGACAAGAATTTGCCGAGGTTCCCACAGTTTGGGCTGCTCTTGTTTCGTAGTGTGTTGAAAATTTCAGCTACAATCGTGATGAATTCAGGAGGACTCTCGCCGTCAAACCAGGCGTGCCATGAAACTTTCTGTCGTAATGCCGGTATATAACGAACACGCCACGCTCCGGGAGGTGGTCCTGAAGGTTCTCTCGGTTGCCATGGAGTTGGAGTTGATCTGCGTGGACGACGGCTCGCGGGATGGCTCGCGGGAGATCCTGGCCGAATTGCAGTCCGAGCATCCGCAGATTCGCATCGTGCTTCAGCCGCACAACATGGGTAAAGGGGCAGCGCTTCGCCGCGGCATTCAGGAGGCCACGGGCGACTTCGTGATTATTCAGGACGCCGATCTGGAATACGATCCGGCGGAGTATCCGCTGCTGATCGAGCCCTTGATCCAGGGCAAGGCGGACGTGGTTTTTGGCTCCCGCTTCCTGGGCGGCGCGCCGCATCGCGTGTTGTACTTCTGGCATTCGGTCGGCAACCGGGCCCTCACCCTGCTTTCCAATTGCCTCACCAACATCAATCTTTCCGACATGGAAACCTGCTACAAGGTCTTCCGGCGCGAAGTGATTCAGGCGATCCCGATTGAGGAGAATCGTTTCGGATTCGAGCCCGAGATCACGGTGAAAGTTGCGCGGCGAAACCTACGCATTTATGAGGTGGGAATCAGTTACTGGGGGCGCACGTACGAGGAAGGCAAAAAGATTGGATGGAAAGACGGAGTGCGAGCCTTGTATTGCCTGTTGAAGTACTCCTTCAAAGAGCCGAGGACAAAAGCAGTTGTGCAGGCAGTTCCGGCTCCGGATCGCTCAACCGCTTCGCGATAAATCTTGCGTGAAGCGGTCCCTGCTATTGGTGAGCGCCTTTCTGCTTGAGCCGCCCTGCGTAGGGGTTCGAGCCTTGTTTGGTCGAGCCTGCACTTTTGCCGCCGCCCGTTCCACCGAAGTTGATCGGCGGATTAGGCTTTTCCTTTACCGGCTTCAGCGCGGAGGCAGTCCCCGTCGTCCTCTTTCCGGCAGATCGAGACGGCGCGGAGGCCTTGACGGTCTGATGCTCCAGAGTTTGCAAATCCTTGGAGTTGGCAGCGGAAGCCGTTGCCGGACCCGCTGTCTTGCCGATGGGCACGCTACTTTTCGTCGCCTTTTCGGGGGCTGAACGCTTAACCTTGAATGTGTTGTTCTGCTGCGCCAGGCCGCTGACGCTGATACCCACGAGTACGACCCCAACCGCCAACGAAAATCTCATCTTTTTTGATCCCCTGCCCGTAATCCCATGCTCCGGAACTTCTAGCCACCTATCTTTAGATGCACGCACCCTGCCATACAACTCTCACATCTCTCCTATGTTAAACCCGCCGCCACCGGAAAGCACTCGCGAGAACAAAAAGAAGGCTAACGAGTTAGTCAGGAAGCGGTCCGCTGGCGACGTCGGCCACCTTGAGCAGGATGTGGGGGATATGCAATGTTCTGCACATTGCCGTCGAGTTCCTGTCCGCTAGGCAAAATCCGCGCAAATGTGACCCAGGAACTTCAATCTCGGCGTGAACGCTCTTTATCCATATTATCAGCAATAGCTTATAGGCTATAGCGGCTTGTTCTTCCTTTTGCATCGCAGTTCCATGCCAGGAAGGGGGATTTGGCCCGGCGCCACTTGGCCAGATGCCGCGCCCAGCTGGGCCTTTAGCAATCTATGGCTCGCGGCAGCCGGAAGCGACACTGGTCTTGCCGGAGTTGGAATTTCAGAACTCCGGTGACCCGAAATCCCCGCCGTAGTAGTGGAGACTGCAAACAGAGGTCGCATTGAACGGTCACCGGTTGCATCGTCGCTTGGCCACCTTCCTAGTTATTGCTGGCAGCCTGTTGCTGCTCACAGGGTGCCAAGGCATAGCCGCAGGCTCGAACGGCGGAGGCACTGTCGGGGTCCGGAGCGGTAACCTGGAGTTCGGAACGGTGGCGATCGGCGACAGCAAGACGCTGCCGGACACGCTGTCGAACAACACCTCGTCCGCGGTTACCATCAGCTCGATTCAAGGATTGGGCCCCGCCTTCCAAGTCACTGGCATCACATTGCCAGTTGTGTTGGCTGCGGGACAAAAAGCTCAATTCGACGTCCAGTTCCAACCTACAGATCCCGGCAATCCGACCACCACGATTGCCTTTGCTGGCCAGAATGCGCAGCCCTATGTTTCGTTGTACGCCTCCGGCAGAGCCGTCATGCGGGAAAGGCTTTCACCGAGCCCCTCGCCGGTCGCCTTTGGATACACCAAGGTTGGGGCGAACCAAACCATCACTGAGACTCTTTCGAACTATGGTGGAACCCATCTCACCGTCACCCAGGCAACGATGAGCGGCGCAGGATTTGCGATGGGCAACCTGGCGGTGCCATTCACGGTGCCCGGCGGAGGAGCGGTTTCGGTTACGATCACGTTCGCGCCCACCGGGAGCGGAAATTTCAGCGGCAGCGTCTCGTTTTCTACCGTCGCAGCAGACCAGGTAACCAACAGGATAGTGCTTAACTTATCTGGCACGGGGGTTACGCCCGGAGGCACGGGGGTTACGCCCGGAACACTGGCCCCCAATCCTTCCAGCCTGGCATTCGGAAGTATCCCGGTGGGCAGCATGAGCAGCAAGTCCGAAACTTTGACCAACACGGGCGGAGTGACCGTCACGATCTCACAGGCGACGGCGAGCGGAGCCGGTTTCTTCGTCAGCGGACTGACTCTGCCGGTGACCCTCGCCACCAATCAGAGCGTCACTTTCAACGCGAACTTTGCTCCAGCCAGCGCAGGCACCGCGAGTGGAGCACTGAGCATCGTCTCCGACGCGTCCAACTCGCCGCTCGGCATTCCGCTCTCGGGCACGGGTCTGGCGGCTGGCTCGCTGACCGCAAATCCGGGCAGTGCAAACTTTGGAAATGTGACGGTGGGAAACAATCAAACCGTACCCGTGACGGTTACGAATACAGGCGGGAAAGGCGTTACGTTGTCGAGCGCGGCCGCGACCGGCCCTGGGTTTAGCTTCACGGGTCCGACGATCACACTCAACGCCGGACAGAGCGCTACATTCAATGCGGTCTTCGCTCCCTCGGCTACGGGCGCGGTGAGCGGCGCGCTGACGATCAATTCCAATGCGAACAACGCGACGCTCTCCATACCACTTTCCGGGACGGGTGTTGCACAAGGGCAATTGGCATCGAATCCGTCCAGCTTCAGCTTCGGAAACATCCAAGTCGGCACTTCGAAATCGCTGACCGGAACCTTGACCAATTCCGGCGGATCGAGCCTCACGATCTCAGCCGCCACTGCAAGTGGCACCGGATTCAGCCTGAACGGACTGGCGTTGCCTTTGACATTGAGCGCCGGCCAGAGCACGTCGTTCACGGTACTTTCTAATCCGACCGCGAGTGGCGCCGCCAGCGGCAGCGTAAGCATCACTTCCACCGGTTCCGATTCCAACTTGAGCATTCCACTCTCTGGAGCTGGCGTAACGCAGGGAGCGCTGACTGCGAATCCCACGAGCCTTGCGTTCGGCAGCGTTTAGATCGGCAACAGCGCGAACTTGTCTGAGACGCTTACCAATTCCGGCGGAACGAGCCTCACGATCTCGGCCGCCACTGCAAGTGGTACCGGATTCATTTGAGCGGGCTGTCCTTGCCTTTGACATTAACGGCCGGCCAGAGCGCGTCTTTCAACGTACTTTTTTCTCCGAACGCGAACGTCGCCGCCAGCGGCAGCGTGAGTATCACTTCCAACGGCGCGAATCCCAACTTGAGCATTCCACTGTCTGGAACTGGCGTGACGCAGGGAGCGCTGGCTGCCAATCCCACGAGCCTTGCGTTCGGCAGCGTTCAGGTCGGCAACAGCACGAACGTGTCTGAAACGCTCACCAACACCGGTGGGTCGACGGTCACCATCTCGCAAGCGAACTTGACCGGGGCGGTCTTCTCGGTCAGTGGATTGACCTTGCCCCTCACTCTCACGGCAAATCAAAGCGTGACGTTCACTGCGACCTTTGCGCCGACCAGTGCCGGTGCGGTGAGCGGAAGCCTGTCCGTGGTGTCGAACGCGTCGAACTCGAC
>JBEKAF010000049.1:0-30308 GCA_050018355.1 Terriglobales bacterium
CACTGAAATCTTGCAGCAGACCCCGGAAATCCCGCCCTCATGCCAGTGGTGCCTGTTCCTGCGCAACCATGACGAGCTGACCCTGGAAATGGTAACCGACATGGAACGCGACTACATGTACGACGCGTACGCCGAACGCAAGACGATGCGGCTGAACCTCGGAATTCGAAGGCGGCTCGCTCCTTTGTTGGACAACGACCGCAGGCGCATCGAGTTAATGAACGGAATGCTGATGTCATTACCCGGCACTCCGATCATCTATTACGGCGATGAAATTGGAATGGGCGATAACATCAATTTAGGCGACCGTAACGGAGTGAGGACTCCGATGCAGTGGGACGGAGGAACGAACGGCGGCTTTTCTACCGCGGCCCCGGAGCGGCTGTATGCCCCCCTTATCCAGGATCCGGTATATGGCTATCCGGCCGTGAACGTCTTGAGGCAAAAAGCGAGCGAACATTCGCTCCTCAATTGGATGCAACGCATCATAACGGTTCGCAGATCGACCGGGGTGTTCGGCAGGGGATCGATTGAGTTTCTTTATCCAGCCAATCACAGAATACTGGCCTACGTGCGGCGACTGGGAAACGAGGCGGTCCTGGTGGTCAACAATCTTTCGAGCACCGCGCAAGCTGTCGAACTGGATCTGCGGCGCTGCAAGGGAAATATTCCGATCGAGATGTTTGGCAGGAATATGTTTCCGCGTGTGGGTGACCTGCCGTACCTGCTAACGATGGGGCCCTACCAGTTTTACTGGTTTCGGCTGCGACGAATCTGAGCGAATGTAGATAGTAAGAACGATGTCACATGACGCGCGTCTTCACCTGGGCACGCGGCGGTACTTCGCATGGAGATGAAATTGGCAGAGGAGAGCTATCTTACGGATGATTTTCTTCGCCAACTGATCAACGTCGGCGAAGTGGACATCCTCGTGGGCTTGCCCACTCACAATAACGCCAAAACTATCGGGTCGATCGTCCACACAATTCAGAGCGGCATCCTACGCGGGTTTCCCCGAGAGCGAGCCGTGATCGTTAATGCCGATGGGGGGTCGCGTGATGGCACTCCCGAACTGGTCACGGGCGTCTCTATCGATGACGTGCGCCCAGCCTCCAATCTGTACGCGCTCCGCACGTTGCACTCAATAAGCACGAAGTATGCGAGCAGCCCGGCGAGCGGAGTTGCGTTTCGGACTATTCTGGCTGCCGCCGAACTGCTCCGCGCCAAGGCCTGTGTGGTGATGTCACCCGAGTCCGCGAACATCGAACCCGAATGGCTCTCAAAGCTTCTGCGCCCCATTTATGACGACGGCTTCGATCTGGTGACCCCCACATATCGCAGACATAAGTTTGAAGGGTTGCTCATAACGAATTTGCTGTACCCGATGACCCGCGCACTTTACGGGTTAAGAATCCGTGAGGCATACTCGCCTGAGTTCGGATTCTCCGGCCGTCTCGGAAGTCAATTTCTTGGACAAAATGTCTGGAATGATGGAACCGACGGGGCCGGTGTCGAACTCCGCTTCACCCTGGCTGCGATCACGGGACGATACCTTATCTGCCAGTCCTTCCTTGGAAAAAAGGATCACATCGAGCGACATGCCGCTGACCTGGTGCCGGCGCTGCGACAAACTGTCGGCGCCCTGTTCTCCGCATTGGAGCCAGACTTTCCCGTCTGGAGTGCCGTGGCCGGTTCCCAGCCGGCCCCTACTACCGGGGCCGACCATGAAGTGCTTCTGGAACCACTGCGAGTAAATCGGAAACGATTGCGAGAGATGTTCTCGACCGGAGTTGCCGAATTGGAGTCCGTCTTTCAGTCAATTCTTTTCCCCTCCACTCTGGCAGAACTCCAGCGCATCGCCCGCCTGGGAGAAGAGGAGTTTCATTACCCTGCGGAATTGTGGGTCAGGACGGTTTACGAGTTTGCCGCCGCGTATCAGAAATCTGTGATCAGCCGGGATCATATCATCCAGGCCTTAGCGCCGCTTTTCCGCGGGAGAATGTTCACGTTCCTGATGGAGAACCGCACCGCTTCTGCGGACGGCGTCGAAAACAATATCGAAGCTTTGTGCCTTGAGTTCGAGCGATTGAAACCGTATCTGCTGCAGCTGTGGAAATCAAGAGAGTGAGGCAACTATGCGGGAATTGATTATCAGCGAACTGAGTCAGGCGCTGCACGAGATTGCCAGAGGTTTCGCCCACTTCCTTCCTCGTCTCATCGTGATGCTGATCCTGGCATTTGTGGGCTGGGTGATCGCGTATGTTGTAAAAGCGGTTCTGCGCAGCATTCTGAGGCTCATCAAGTTCGACAAGCTTTCAGAAAACGCAGGCGCCTCGCAACTGCTCACCCAGGCCGCTTTGCCTTCGGCGACGGAAGTTTTGAGCCGGTTCGTCTTCTGGGTGACCTGGCTCGGCTTCATTCTGCTGGGTGTGCAAGTGCTCGGGATACTGGGTCTGCAGGAGCAAATCGCAAGATTCTTTCTTTTCCTGCCGCGTCTATTCGTAGCGATGTTCATCATGTTTTTCGGACTGCTGGCAGCCAGCTTCTTTTCTCGCGCTGCTCTATTGGCTGCGGTAAATGCGAATGTGCCTTCACCCCGGGTTTTGAGCCTCGCTGTCCGCACCATCATCATTGTTTTCGTATTGTCGATCGTCTTTGAAGAACTGGGTCTGGCAGAACAGACCATGCTGGTTGCCTTTGGAATTGCCTTCGGAGCCCTGATGCTCGGCTTGGCAATCGCATTCGGCATGGGGGGCAGAGACTTGGCCAAACGTTTCCTGGAGAAGAGGTTTGTTCGCGGGAAGAAGGAGGAGAACGAAGACGAACTGTCGCCGCTCTAGTGCGGGAAATGCCAACTAGCCGCCCGTTGCGGTAGGATGAAATTTCCTCCCTGCTCCATGTTGGAGGCTAGTGCCATGCGACTACTCAGCATCCGGCTCATTGTTTCCCTCATCGTGGGCATCACGCTGGTCTCGCTCTCGTCCTCGTATTACGAGGCGTTGGGTGAGAAACGTGCCCTAAGCCGGGACCTGGAGCGACGCGCCGAGGTATTGGGCGAAAGTCTCGCGGGAAATGTGGAACGCGACCTGGAGCAAGATTCGGCGCAGGATTTGCAGCGCATCGTAGAGCACTTCGGGAACCGGGAGCATCTCTCGGGACTGGCGATCTACGGCCGGCAGGGCGATTTGCTGGCAGTTACACCGGAGCTGGCATCCACGCTGGCTACCGTTCCATCCGTAATGTCTCAAGCCTTGCGTGAGAACCATGGAGCAGGCGCGTTTCAACGAGTGGGCGATGCCTCGCTGCACATCTACGCTCTACCTCTTCACCAGTACGACGAAGTCATCGGCGGCCTCGCGATTGTTCATGATGCCGGCTATATTCGGGCGGAGAGCCTTCACATTTGGCGCGAAACATTCCTGCGAGCGCTGGCACATGTGTTTCTCATCGTGCTGATCACGCTGTTGATTGTCCGCTGGAGTATTGCCGGACCCATCGCACGTACGGCGCAGTGGATGCGCGCTTTGCGGACAGGGCGAGTCTCTTCACGCCAGAGCGCCACCGATCTGGATCTCTTTCGTCCCCTGGTAAGGGAGGTCGCCGCCTTCGCCGAAAGCCTTCACCAGGCGCGGTCGGCGGCCGAGACGGAAGCCCGCCTGCGGGACACGGGTGAATCTTTGTGGACGGCCGACCGACTGGCCGCGCACGTGCGCACACGATTGGATAATGGGCGTCTTTTTGTCGTGTCGAATCGCGAGCCTTACGTGCACATGCGGCGCGGTAAATCAGTGGAAGTGATTGTGCCGCCCAGCGGGGTGGTCACTGCCATCGAGCCCATACTCCGCGCCTGTGACGGAACCTGGATTGCCCATGGCAATGGCGATGCCGACCTCGAAACGGTTGATGAGCACGACCGGCTGCGCGTGCCTCCGGAAGATCCTCACTACAGCTTGCGCCGGGTCTGGCTGAACAAGGCGGAAGAAGAAGGCTATTACTACGGATTTGCCAACGAGGGAATCTGGCCTCTATGTCATATCGCGCACACCCGCCCCATCTTTCGCGCGGAGGACTGGAAATACTATCAGGCGGTAAACCTGAAGTTCGCCGATGCGCTGCTCGAAGAGATGCGGGACGTGAAGAAGCCCATTGTGCTAGTGCAGGATTACCACTTCGCGCTGCTGCCTCGGCTAATTAAGGAAAAAAGACCGGAGGCCAGGGTGGCAATCTTCTGGCACATCCCGTGGCCCACCCCGGAGGCATTTGACATCTCCCCGTGGCGGCGCGAACTTTTAGATGGTCTGCTCGGCGCCGATCTGATAGGGTTTCACATCCAGTCACACTGCAATAACTTCCTGCAGACGGTGGACCGGGTAGTGGAATCACGCGTCGATTGGGAACACTTTTCGGTGAGACGTCTGGATCATCTCACCCTGGTGCGACCCTTCCCCATCAGTGTGGACTTCACAGATGTGCCACCGCCGGAGTCGACGCCGGATTCCTACACCGAACGTTCCACTTTGCTCAAGGCCTTGGGGGTTGAGGCTACATACATGGGTGTGGGCGTGGACCGCGTCGACTACACCAAGGGCATTCTGGAGCGTTTTCTGGCCATTGAGCGTTTTCTGGAGAAGTATCCTTCCTATCAGGGCCAGTTCACATTCGTGCAGATTGGCGCTCCCAGTCGCAGCCACCTCAAACGCTATCACGATCTGATGGCGGAGGTGGAAGCGGAAGCCGACCGTATCAACTGGCGGTTCCAGACGGACAAATGGAAGCCCATCGTCTTTCTGAACCGGCAGCATAACCACCAGGAGATTCAAAGCTACTACCGCGCCGCGGACTTATGCCTGGTTACGTCGTTGCACGATGGCATGAATCTGGTGGCGAAAGAATTCGTGGCCGCCCGGCACGACGAAAGGGGTGTTTTAATCCTGAGTTGTTTCACCGGCGCCGCCCGCGAGTTGCGCGATGCCTTACAGATAAACCCTTACAATATCGACCAGACGGCGGAGGCGATTCGTTTTGCTCTTAACATGGAGCCGGAGGAAAAGGAATTGCGTATGCAACACATGCGGAAGACGGTCAGGGAACACAACGTTTACCGCTGGGCAGGAAGCCTCATCGCGGAACTCTGTGAACTGCGCCTGGACGCGTCGGACGAAAGCAAGGAGAAGCCCAAGGCGAGTACTGCTGCCCGGGGATGAGGAGCATGTGGTTGTCACGCACGGTCAATCCAATCGAAGTCGAGCAGTTCATGAACGCGGTGGCGCAGTCGCCGGTTTCCGCGCTTCTGCTCGACTATGACGGTACTCTCGCGCCATTCTGGCTCAATCGCCAGCAGGCTCTCCCCTATCCGGGAATGACCGCGCTCCTGCAGGAGATCATCGTCAATGGCCGCACCCGTGTGGTCATCATCACAGGTCGGAACGCCCACGAAGTGATCCCGCTGCTTGCGCTTCACCCCAGTCCCGAGATCTGGGGATGCCATGGGTTGGAGCGGTTGAGACCGGATGGAACCTGCGAGACACCCCGCGTGGAAGAGCCCGTGCTGCACGCACTGGCTGACGCAGATCGTTGGTTAAGGCATCAGGGGCTGCACAACCGGGCTGAGTTCAAGACCGGTACCGTCGCCATCCATTGGCGCGGGCTGGACGAAGCGACGGCGGCGGGAATCCGCGGCCAGGTTTTGCTGGGCTGGATCCCGATTGCTCAAAGTACGCCAATGGAACTGCTGGAGTTCGATGGCGGTATTGAAATGCGCATGCCGGGTAGGGATAAAGGGGATGCAGTCCGCACCATCCTGGATGAAATCGGCCCGGAGGTTCCCGTCGCCTACCTGGGGGATGACTTGACCGACGAGCGGGCTTTCCTCGCTCTTGGTACCCTAGGCCTAAGCGTGCTGGTTCGCCCCGAATGGCGCAAGACTGCGGCCGCCCTGTGGATCAGGCCGCCAGAAGGTTTACGGGAGTTTCTGACACGGTGGCTACAAGCCTGTCGTGAGGGGCAACATCGCGCGGGGACAGAGTCTTCTGGCCTTAAATGAGTAAGGGTGCGACCAATATGCCAGCGACGCCCTCGAGCATCCTAAGAGATGTGCGCTCCGAATTGCCTGAGCCAGGCGCGCGACATTTCCGGGACTTTCTCTAACCACGAAACCAACATCACTTCCGTTGCAGCAGCCAAGAAAAAGCATAATTTCGAGCGGGGCCGGACTTATTTCAAGCTGCGGCCCGGTTACCCGCAATATCCGGTAGCAGACGCGCCCCCTCCAGCCCAGGCATGATTTTGGACGTATCGTCGGCCACTCTTCCATAACCGAATTGTGGAAGAGTAGCCCGTGACTCGGGAGGAATCGCGCCTGGAAGGCGAAGGAGACTTTGCTCACCAAAAGAGCCCGATTCCCGCTATTGCTTCGGCGTCATTGTCTTGGCGGTGACCCGGTCTGCAATTTTGTCATACTCGGTCTTCGGCATGATGCGCCGCGTCACCACTTCGCCGGGTTCGTTATAGGGACGCCCCGCAATCACCCGGTCTGCTTCTGCCGCAGTCACGCCCGGCAGGCTCAGCAACTGCTCTTTTGTGGCAGTGTTCAAATCGAGTGGCTTGTCGCGGCTCCAGCCCTCGCGTATCCCTGCCGCCACAGCCTGGGCATCGCGCTTCACCTCCGCCGTTGCTTGCGCGGTTTTCTCCTTCAGTTCCTGCGTGTTTTGCTGTTGAGTGCAGCCCGCGAGCGCAGCCAGCAGCAAAATTGTGGAAACGTGCCGATATCTGAGGAAGTCCATTTTGATCAGCTTCTTTCCGCTCTCTTGGCTGATTATCTCAGCCCTGTCTGGTTGGCCATTCTTGTGGGGACGGGGGCCATCCGCCGCGGCGACGCTCAACCGCACGGGGAAACCTAGGCAGTCATCCGCCGCCGCGACTGGGAACGTTCTGGATGCTGCGGACGCTCTGGCACCTGGCACAACACGGTCACATACTGACGCCGGAAGCAGCGTTCACAACGCACCGGCCGGAGCAAAAATAACGGCAAAAGCACCCGTTCAAACACACCACGCTTACGTGAAAGATGAGCGTTGTTGTGGCGACAGTCACAGCACTGAAACGTTACCATATCGAATTTCCGATCGTGAAATCACCAGCGCACTCTTGGGACACTAACCCCAGGGTTCGGTAGCTGCGCGGGTCGGGTCCGTCGGTTCACTAAAGTACGGAAAACTGAGGCAGACGTAAGGGTCGAACGTCGACAACCCGGTCGACACTAACCCATGCCTGCCCCAAAGGGCTGTCCGCCTTTTCAGGGGACGCCGCGTTAAGCAGTCTTGTACACTAGTCTCCCCATCATCGTGTGACTGTGCAAAATTGCTCACTTCCTCAGATTGTCTTGAGAAGCTCAGCGGCCAATCACGGGCATTGTCATCTGCGATTTAACCGACCGGTTAGCTGGTGCAGCAGTTGGGGTAAAAACGGGGTTTTGCGCCGATTTGTCCTAAATAAGTCTTTTGTTTTCAGTAAGTCCAGGACGTCCTTCCAGCCTCCCAAGGTGGATGTCACGGGTTTGATCCCCCGTCTCCCGCTCCAAACCTTGGTTGATTCTTGCGGGAAATCAGAACTTACTTGCTAGCACTGGCTGCGGACGACTCGGCCCTCATCTGGATCAGGCCGATGCCCAGGCCTCCCACGGCGCCAGCGAGCAGCCCCAGCAGCACCAGCATGGGCACGCTCTCAAGAAGTGCATTTTTCACTAATTTCGCCATTCTGTGTTCTCCACTCGGAATTTGTTACCCAAGTCATTTTAGCATTTGCGGTTCCATTCGCAGCTCAGATACGGACGGCAAAAGGCTGTGGCAGCGAGAGATGGCGGGGGGAGGGTCTGCTCGCAAGGACGATTGTGCAGAGTTTTTCACCTAAAGGGAAGATGTCGCAGGAGTAGAATGCGGGGGTTTTCAGCAAAAACGGTGCTGCGCTGTCAACTCGACCAGCAAAGTACTTTGTTGCAAATTTTAGAGCCGGCGATGGCAGATGGTCGCCAGCGGGCGAGCGTGCTTCAGTCGAAATAGGCGGGGGCGCAGGACGCAACGACAAGCTGGGAAGGCCGCCTCGACGGAAGCCCCCTGCCACCCTATGATAAGAATGAATCATTCGAGGTGCCTTGATGACAGAACCAAGTTACGAAGAGTTGAAAGCTCGCCTTGCCGATCTGGAAAAGCAGGTGGAAACGAAAAAGAGAAGCGGCGCCATGGAGTTCCGCGTGAGTGAGAAGGGCGGCGTCAGCGTTTACGGACTGGGCCGCTTTCCGGTGACGCTCTACTACGAACAGTGGACGAGACTGCTCGACGCGGTCCCCGATCTTAAGGTTTTTATTGAAGAGAATAAGAGCAAGCTGAAGCTCAAGCAGGGCTAGATTTGTGCGGGGAGCGATCTCGTCAAATAGAGCCCCCGACCGTGCCTCGAACTCGCAGCTGATCGGTGGTGGCAAAGAAGATCTCTGCGCCCTCGGTTGGGGCACTGGGAAAGATCTCGGCGTCTTAGACGTTGGCCACGCCGGTGGCCGGCAGCGAACCAGCACTTACTTCATGATCGTGCCCGAGCGTCGCGCGGGCGTCGTCGTCCTGATCAACCTCGACGGCGGCAATGCCTCCGACCTCGCAACCGAGTTGATGAAAATCGTGCTCGCATCAGCACAGCCAACGGCAAAATAAATCGACGCGCTCTTTTCACGTACGCTGCGTCACATACACCGCGCTACCAAAGCGGCACATTGCTCCACGAACGTTGTCTCCTCCGCGTTCCATGTGTCCTTGAAAAAGCTGTTGATATCGAACTCAGCAACTACAGCCCCGCGAACCAGAATCGGCACGATGATTTCCGATTTCGTCTGCTCCACGCCCATCAGATATCGTGGATCCTTGCTGACATCGTTCACTGCTACCGTCTTCCCCAAGCTCGCGGCCGCCCCACACAGTCCCCGATTTAACGAAATCCGCCCGTGCGGCGTGAAAAAACCCGAATGGGGCCCCAGCAATAGATAGTTCGGATCGGCCGCATCCACCAGATAAAACCCAACCCAGTTGTAGCGGAGCAGTTCGGTGTGCAGCCGGTCGGAAATGTGCTGCATCACATCCTCGGCTCGGCTTCCGGAGCTTGCGACCCGTTCGAATTCCAAAAGAAGTTCCTGATGTACTTTCATCAAGCCCCCAGGCGAGAGCAGCTCTTTCGGCGGCTCACGATTCCATCAGTGAAGGCAGCTGCTAAGCTAGACTTAAGTTTAGTACGTTTTGCATCGCAAATTACTTTTGCCCATAATAGGCGTAGATAGGTCCGATGATAATTCCGGCACAAACCGAGAACCACGAGCCCCTGGCGCGCCTCGATCTCGAGAAGGAGATCGTGCGGCTCAAGCGCCAGATGAATGCCGTCATCCTGGCGCACTTCTACCAGGAATCGGAAATCCAGGACCTCGCCGATTTTGTCGGGGACAGCCTGCAACTGTCGCAGAAAGCCGCGGCTACCTCGGCGGATGCGATCGTTTTCTGTGGCGTGCTGTTCATGGCCGAGACGGCTAAGATCCTCAACCCCAGCAAGCTTGTCCTGCTCCCCGACCTGAAGGCAGGCTGTTCGTTGGCCGATGGCTGTCCGGCGAACCTGTTCCGGGCGTTTCGCGAGCGCTACCCCGATCATGTGGCGATCACCTATATCAACAGCAGCGCTGAGGTCAAGGCGCTCAGCGATATCATCTGCACGTCCAGCAACGCGGAGAAAATCATCCGGCAGATTCCGCCCCAGCAGCCCATCGTGTTCGCGCCCGACCAGCACCTGGGCCGCTACCTCATAAAGAAGACGGGGCGGGAACTGCGGCTTTGGCCGGGGAGCTGTATTGTCCACGAAATGTTTTCTGAGCGCAGCCTGGTGCAACTGAAAGAGCGCCACCCCCAAGCCAAGGTCCTGGCGCATCCCGAGTGCCCGGAAGCGGTGCTGCGCCATGCGGACTACGTCGGCTCGACAACTGGAATTCTCAAGTACGCCGAACAGAGCCCGGCGGCCGAGTTCATTGTCGCCACCGAAAGCGGCATCCTCCACCAGATGGAGAAGTCTTGCCCGGAGAAGAAATTCATCTCGGCTCCCGGCGAGGGCGGCTGCTCGTGCAGCGAATGCCCGCACATGAAGCTCAACACGATGGAGAAGCTCTACCTTTGCATGAGGGATCGCGCGCCGGAAATCACTCTGGACGAAGAGTTGCGCCAGCGCGCCCTGCGCCCCATCCTTCGCATGTTGGAGATGAGCTAGAAACCCGTGACGAAAGTGAGACTCCGCTCTTCAACTCACCATTCGCCAGACTTTGTCATCCCGAGCGAAGCTAGGGATCTGCAGTTCGCCGCAAAATGCAGATCCCTAGCTTCGCTCGGGATGACAATTCATAAAAGGTGTCGCTCGTACACCGCTCCGGACCGGAGTTTCGCCACGGGCTGCTAGAATTTGCCCACATTGGTTTCCATGTCCGAATCTATGTCCGAATCCCTTGAGCCCTCCAGTTACCGCGAACTCTTGCGCGGATTCCTCGAAGAAGATTTGGGAGCCGGGGATATTACCACGGACACAATCGTGCCCGCCGGGCGGCGCGCCCGCGGGAAACTGATCGCCAAGGCCCCGCTTGTCCTCGCCGGGCTCGATCCGTTCATCGAAGTCTTCCGGCTTCTGGACCCCTCAGCGGTAGCGGAGATCGGACGCAAAGACGGAGAGGAACTCCGCCCGTGCGATAGTCCTGTGCAGGTGTGTGCTTTGGCGCGCACGTTGCTTTCCGGAGAACGCGTGGCCTTGAACCTGCTTCAGCGGCTCTCCGGCATCGCCACGCTCACGCGCCGCTTTGTGCGGGAGGTGGAGGGCACGGGCGCGCAAATCCTGGATACAAGGAAGACCACTCCGGGGCTGCGCGCGCTTGAAAAATATGCGGTCCGCATCGGCGGAGGCCGCAATCACCGCAAGAACCTGGCGGAAGCCGTCCTGATCAAGGAAAATCATATCCGCATGGCGGGCGGAGTCGGGGCGGCGCTCGAAGCCGCGCAACCTGCCAAAGGCCGCGTCGCCTGGACCGAAATCGAAGTGACGAATTTCGACGAGTTGCGCGACGCACTCGAACACAGCCCAGATGTCATCCTTCTTGATAACATGGGTCCCGCGCAGGTGCGCCAGGCGGTCGAACAGGTGTGCCTCGCGGAAGGCGCTCGGCGCGGACTTGCGCACGATTCCGCGCACGATCCGGCGCGCGATCCATCGAGCGAGCCGGCGAAAAAGATTCGCATCGAGGCCTCCGGCGGAATTACGCTCGCGAACGTAAGGGAGTTCGCGGAGGCCGGCGTGGACTGGATTTCGGTCGGCGCGCTGACCCACTCTGCCCCGGCAGTGGACTTGAGTTTCGAAATTGAACCCACGTGATGCAGGACACCTTACAGACCGATATTCTCGTCATCGGCAGCGGCCTGGCTGGCCTCGCGGCCGCCTGGGACGCCGCCAAACGGGGCTGCCAAGTCATTCTGCTGACGCGCGCCTCAAACCCTGAGGAGAGCAATACCGATCGGGCGCAGGGCGGAATCATCTATTGCGCGCCAGGGGAATCCCCAGAACAACTGGTTACCGACATCCTCTCGGTTGGCGGCGGCCTCAGCTCCCCAGACGCCGCCCGCTTGCTGAGCCGTGAAGGCCCGCGTTTGGTGAAGGAAATTCTGATTGACGAGCTGGGCGTTCCCTTTGATTGCTCGGCGGAAAATCCCGGAGAGCTTGACCTGACCCGCGAGGCGGGACATTCCCTGCCGCGCATCATTCACCACAAGGATCAAACCGGCGCCGCGATTGAGAGCGCTTTTCTGGAGCGGGTGCGCTCGCACCCGAAGGTGAAGGTGATTTCCGAAGCGACTGCGGTGGACTTGCTGACCGTCTCGCACCACTCCCTGGAGCCCACCGACGTCTATCGCCCGCTGACCTGCTTCGGGGCCTACGTGCTCGATCAGACGACGGGAAAAATCTTCTCTCTCCAGGCCAAGGAAACCATTCTGGCCACGGGCGGTCTGGGCAGCGTCTTCCTGCATACGACTAATCCTCCGGGGGCGCGCGGCGATGGCATCGCCATGGCCTATCGCGCTGGCGCTCGCTGCATGAACATGCAGTACATCCAGTTCCACCCGACCGCGTTGCTGGCGCCCGACGGCTGCTTCCTGATTTCCGAGACGGTGCGCGGCGAGGGAGGCCGTCTGGTGGATCGTCACGGGAAAGAATTTATGCAGCGGTTCCATCCCGACGGCTCGCTGGCGCCGCGCGACATTGCGGCGCGCGCCATCTACCAGACGATGCTCGAGCCGGGCGAGCCTTGTGTTTATTTGGACATTACCCACAAGCCCGCCGATCAGCTACGCGAACGTTTTCCCGGCATCTACGCCGTGTGCATGGAGCGCGGCATCGACATGACGCGCGAACCCATCCCGGTGGTGCCCGCGGCGCACTACAGCTGCGGCGGCATTGCCACCGACGATTGCGGACGAACCACGGTGGAACGGCTGCGGGCGGCGGGCGAGGTGGCATGCACCGGATTGCACGGCGCCAACCGCCTGGCCAGCACATCCCTGCTGGAGTGCCTGGTTTGGGGAACGCGGGCCGGGGCGCAAGCCGCCGAAGGCATCTCGCGAGGCGACGATTTCTACTTTCCTAAGGTGGCGGACTGGCGGTACGAGCACGAAGCGGCGGACCCCGCGCTCATCACGCAGGATTGGCTGACGATTCAGCACACGATGTGGAATTATGTTGGCCTGATTCGAAGCGAGAGACGTCTGAACCGGGCCATGCGGATCTTGCGCGAACTCGACCTGGAGATCGCGCGTTTCTACGAAAAGTGCGAGGTCGGCGATTCCATCATCGGCTTGCGCAACGGCATCCTCACAGCGCTGCTGATACTCGAAGCCGCTCAACAATCCCGCGAAAGCCGCGGCTGCCATTACCGCATCAACTGACGTATGTACTAGTCGTTCCGCACACTAGTCCTGACGTTAATGTCTGGATCAACCACTCCGATTCGGGACCGACGTTCTCTTGCCGAAGCATTCTGAAGCGCGCCGAGCTCCAGCCGAGCGGCAGGAGCGGC
The DNA here is from genome assembly GCA_050018355.1 of Terriglobales bacterium. Lineage (GTDB taxonomy): Bacteria > Acidobacteriota > Terriglobia > Terriglobales > Acidobacteriaceae > Acidiflorens. Next base: position 13,127 of record JBEKAF010000049.1, read on the forward strand.
GCGAAACACAAGACGGTCAATCTTGACCAGTTGCTTCCGGATATCTGTGCCATAGTTATAAGAGTGGATTAACGGGACGCTGCGGCTCGCCAAATGCGGAGAGGCTTTCCTGGATAGCCTCCCGTTGCCAGCGGGCCTACAACTGGGTGACCCATTCTTTGACGAGGGGCTATGCAAAAACGTGAATGTTCGGAGTGCCGTGGTGAGTTGGTTCTGGCTGTGCGCGCGAACCAACCACAGACGAGTAATGGTGGGCCAAGCCTGGCAACCAGCGCATTTACAAGCTGGAGATGCGGCACTTGCGGCTCCGCCTTTACAGCCGCGCAACTTCGCGAAGACAAGCGCGGACGGTCAAAAGCACGCGTGGTCGTTTAACAGGTCATAACAAAGCTAGTCCCCCGACGGCATCAGTTCGTCGGATGCCTCCCAGCAAGTAGCCATCAGCGATGGATCGGCGAGCGATGGATCGGCCATTGCCATAGGGATCGTGATGGACTGGCCATGGCCCGGCTCCACGCTTAGACCCTCGACGTTTAGATCGATGACGTCGGTGAACTGTGCCTCCTCAGTGGATCCTTCGAGCGCCATGGTGGACGCGGTGCCGCTGGTGATGACCTAGAGTTTGCATCCTGATTGCAGTGGACCCCGGATTTCACTTTCAGACAAACCGCGCTGTCCACCCGGTCCCACTAGTCCGAAATGATTTAGTGCTCGTGATTTGCGCCTGAAAGCGGCTATGAAACGCACCTTAAGGACGGTAGGCCGGTGACGGAAGGCATGGTGAAAGAGATTATCCATCAGAGGGCAGCGGAGTTGGGCAGCAACAATGACGACAAGTTGCGGCAGGCGGCCAAGCTTCTCGAAGAGTTGACGACGAGCCAGGAATTTGTGGAGTTTCTGACGCTTGCCAGTTATGATTTATTGGATTAGAACGTCTATGCATGGGCGCACGCAGAACTCCCGCCAACCTGCAGATTGACGCAGGCTTCCTCGCGCAGTTACAGGAACATGTTGCCGCGCGTGAGATCGAACGCGGGATTGCGTGTCTTCGATCGCACCAGGACCTGATCGCCAAGCTCGATCCCTCCCAAGAAAATGCCGCTCGCCTGCTGGCGCAACTTGCCATATGGACTGATATCGGATTCAGCGGTCCGCCACTCCGCGAACTTTTAAAACGCTTTGAACACACAGAATCAGCATTGCGGTCGAAGCTCTCGATTGCCGAGTACATCTGCCTGCGCATGACCGAGGGCGTGGCGGCGATGGCAGATGAAGCGGAGGAAACGGCGATTCGTCATTTTGACTTCGTCCTGAGCCTGGGGGCAGAACTGGACGACCGGTTTCTGCTGGCCATCGTTTATTTCTGGAAGGGTCGCTGCCTGCGGAGAAGAGGCGACTACGACGAAGCCCTGATCTACACCGGCAAAGGAAGAGACCTGGCGCTTGCGTTAGGCCATCTGCGCATGGCGGCGGTGATGCAGGTGCTCGAGAGCTGGCTTTTGTTTCAGCAGGGCAAATGGAAAGAAGCCATGCGCATATCCCATGCGGCGGAAAGCGCGCTGCGCGAGACCGACGACTATGTGACGCTCGGCAACATTCAATCCTTCTACGGGCGAATGGCGCGCCGGGAAGGCCGTTTCGATAAAGCGATTGAGTTTTTCGAGAGCGCCATTCGCTATTATGGCAAGCGGGATCCACGGCATCCGAACCTGGCGCGATCATTGGCAAACATGGCACTCGCCAAGCGCGGGATCGCTCTTCAGTTGCAGAAAAGAATTGACAGCGACGCTCTGCGACGCCGGAAGACCTCAGCCAGCCGCCAAGGTAAGCCAAGCGCAACGAGCCGTGATTCTCGCGAACAGGATTCGCGCAAGCCTGACTATCGCGGCCGATTGGCCCAGCTTCGCCGCGAAGCGCTTGAGCACCTGGAGGCCGCCCGGGCCATCTACCAGCAGCGCCCCAACCATCACGGAGTTGGCACGGTTTACCTGAATGCCGCGTACATCCACCTCGATAGCGGAGACTTTCAGCGCGCCGAGGAAGAAGCGGCCTCGGCGTACGACGTGGCCGAACAAAAGCAGGACTACATTCTGATGGGCCGGGCGCGCATTCTGCAGTGCATGGTTGAAAATGCGAAGGTGGAGGAAGAGATCGGTGGGGGCGCCGATCCGGGAAGCCACGCGCGCCGCGCATTCGAGTTTAGTCAAGAGGCGATTGATCTGGCGAAGCATACCCAGCATCATCTGCTGCTCGCGAATGCCCATCTGTGGCAAGGATTGACACAGTGCAATTCGTTTTTCGATAATCCGGAAGCGGCGCGCGAGTCGTATGACCTGGCGCGGGCGTCCTGCGGGGCGAATCAACCCGACAACAACATGTGGCAGGATCTGCAGACGTTAGGTGCGAGAATTCTTCGAAAGGGAAGTGTCCATCCGGCGCTGAAGGCGTGGTCGCAGGGTGCGGTGGGCGAGAAAACGTTCCGGCAAATCAGCGACGAATTTGCGGAGATTGTGATCGCGCGGGTGTGGGAGCGCGAAGGGCGCAAAGTGTCTCGGGTGGCGGCTCGGCTGTCGATTTCTCCCAAGAAAGTGCGGCGCATCCTGGCGCGGGTGGGACGGCAAAAGCCGCGTCAGCATTAGCCGAGCCGACGTTAGCCGAACCCGGTACTTCGCAGGGACGAGTTGCCGGCGGCCCGAAGCGATCCGGCACGGGATCTGGCATGGGCCGAGATTGGCTTACGGACGCGTGTGATTTGTATCCTTTGAATATAGACTAGTAGAATAGTAGAGTTAATTGTGTTAAACGGCGCCGGGAAGCCTGATTCCCGAGCCGCCGATTCCAGAAATCGAAAGAATCGAACCGGCAGATCTGAGAATCGAAAGTCTATGAAAATCGCAAAAGATGTAACGGAACTGATTGGCCACACGCCACTGGTGCGGCTGAACCGGGTCACGCAGGGCGCGGTTGCCGACGTGGTGGCGAAGCTGGAAAGCCAGAATCCCCTGGCCAGCGTAAAAGACCGCATCGGGGTGAGCATGATTGCCGATGCCGAACGTGCCGGCCGGATTCAGCCCGGGAAAACCGTTCTGATCGAGCCGACGAGCGGTAACACGGGAATCGCTCTCGCCTTTGTAGCGGTCGTGAAAGGCTACAAGCTCATCCTCACCATGCCCGAGACCATGAGCCTGGAGCGGCGCGTGCTGCTGCTGGCTTTGGGCGCCGAGATCGTTCTTACGCCGGGTCCCCGGGGAATGAAGGGAGCGATTCTGAAAGCCGAGGAATTGCTGGCCAGCACTCCAAACGCCTACATGCTCCAGCAATTTGACAACCCGGCAAATCCGAAGATTCACTTCGAAACCACGGGTCCCGAGATTTGGGATGACACCGACGGGCGCGTCGATTTTCTGATCTCCGGCATCGGCACCGGCGGAACCCTCACCGGCGTCTGCGAATACATCAAGCCCAGGAAGCCGTCGTTCAAGGCGGTGGCCGTGGAGCCGGCAGATAGCGCGGTCCTCTCCGGCGGACCCCCGGGGCCGCACAAGATCCAGGGGCTCGGCGGCGGTTTTATTCCCAGCATTCTGCGCCGCGATTACATTGACGAGGTCATCACCGTAACCAACGACGAGTCGATTAACATGGCGCGGCGGCTTCCGCTCGAAGAAGGTCTGCTGGTTGGTATCTCTTCGGGAGCGGCGGTGGTCGCGGCTTTGCAGGTGGCGCGCCGTCCTGAAAATGCCGGGAAACTGATCGTTGTGGTTCTGCCGTCGTTCGGCGAGCGCTATTTAAGTAGTATTCTCTTCGAAGGACTCCGGAACCAGGCGTTGCAGATTCCGACGACGCAACTTCCGGACTGATTCATGCCGCATCTGTTGTCGCTAATCCGCGAAGACGTTGCCACCGTGCTGGAGCGCGATCCTGCGGCGAAGTCACGCCTGGAGGTTTATCTCTGCTACTCCGGCCTGCACGCGGTGTGGTTCTATCGCATGAATCACTGGTTGTGGAACCACAATTTCCTTCTGCTGGCGCGCTGGTTGTCGCAGACCGCGCGCTTTCTCACCGGCACCGAAATCCATCCCGGGGCGCGGATCGGCAGACGATTATTCATCGATCATGGTATGGGCGTGGTGATCGGCGAGACCGCCATTGTCGGTGAGGACGTTACGCTCTACCAGGGGGTGACGCTGGGTGGAACCGGCAAGGAGCACGGGAAGCGGCATCCGACGATTCTCGACAACGTGGTGATCGGCGGAGGCGCGAAGCTCCTCGGCAACATCACGGTGGGACGCAATTGCCGGATTGGCGCCGGATCGGTCGTGCTGCGAAACGTGCCCGACGATTCCACCGTGGTGGGCGTGCCGGGACACATCATTCTTCGAGAAGGCAAGCGAGTGGTCATCACCGACCCCAAGCAGATCAACGATCCCCTTTCCGAGGCTTTGGCCGCAGTCGCGTCTGAGGTGAACAGGTTAGCGGAACGAGTGCGTCAACTGGAGGGCACGGGCGGACTTGAGCCGGTTTCCGCATCGCTGCAACGGATCATCGAAGATATCGATTACCAGATCTAGCGGAAGTGTTGCGAGCGGACCCAAGTGGTGCGTCCCCAGGGAAGCGGCGTTCTGCACGAAGAACGGCTGAGGGTGCGGCGCGACGTTGTAAAATAACAAGATGCCGTTACAGCCGGGAAGTCCCAACTTTAGCAAGAAGCGCACTCCGCCTCCGGACGAGACTTTTGAAGAAGCGGCCTATCTGAAGGCGCTGGGGGAAAAGCAGAAGGTCGTGAGCCTGAAGCTGGCCGACGGCGAAGTGGTCCGCGGCTGGATTGAGTACTACGACAAGAACATGGTGCGCGTGACGCGCGAGGATGGTCCGAATCTGTTCATCTTCAAACATGAGATTGTGTATATCGCCGACGACGGGAAGAAGAAGTAGTCAGCACCCAGAACCCGGCACCTGGTCCTCAATCCTGAAAACGAAAGTCTGGAAGTCGCATGACATTCCATCAATCCCTGGACCTGATTTCTTCGATGCAGGCGATGGCCCGTGAAGCGGGCATCCTGCTGATGGACTACTTTCGGCAGCAGGTGAAGATTGAATATAAGGGCGACGTGGACCTGGTCACGGTGGCCGATCGGAAGTCGGAAGCGCTGATTCTGGAAAGGATTCGCCATCAGTTTCCGACTCATGACGTGATGGGTGAAGAGGGAGCGCGCATCGAAACCGGCGGCGAGTACAAGTGGTATGTTGATCCGCTCGATGGCACTACGAACTTTGCGCATGGCTTTCCGGTGTTTTGCGTTTCGCTCGCGGTGGAGCGCCTGGGACAACGGATCGCGGGAGTGATTTATGATCCAACTCGCGACGAGATGTTCGCTGCCGAACTAGGCAGTGGCGCATGGTTGAACGACAAAGCGATCCACGTGTCGGCAACGCCGAACTTGGGGGAGTGCCTGATCGGCACCGGTTTCCCGAGCCACAAGCGGCATAAGAACCCGAATATTTATTTCTATCACCAGCTCACATTGCGCACTCATGGGGTGAGGCGGGCGGGATCGGCGGCGCTTGATCTGTGCAATGTTGCGTCGGGCCGGTTTGACGGCTTCTGGGAATTTAATCTCAATCCATGGGATACGGCGGCGGGCGTGCTGATTGTCGAAGAGGCCGGCGGGAAGGTCACGGACTTTTCGGGCGGCGAATTCCAGATCGCAAGCCGTGAGACGCTGGCGTCGAATGGGATGGTGCACGACGCGCTCTTGCGGGAGTTCCAGGAGATCTTCGCAGGCCGGGGATTGGAGCCGTTGCCCAGTCCGGTCACCTACGCGAACGATCGAAGACTCTAGAAAGTTTTCCCGTAGAGACGCGGCTTGCCGCGTCTCGGCATTAGTACGCCGCCGGAGACGGGGCAAGCCCCGTCTCTACAGGCAAGCGTTACAATTACTCACGTGATTTCGTCTCTTCTTGAACGCAAGATCGAAAAGCGATCCGACAAGGTGCGGCTGCAGGGGCGCATTCTATTTCTCACCGAAGACCCGGAGTTGATCAAGAAGCAACTGGCGGGTTGGGATCTACCGTGGGATACCAAGAACACTGGCAACAATTCCAAGCTCCGCGACGACATTTCGACTGACGAGATCACTCCCGCGCACTACTGTTTCTACTTCGATCGGACGCTCGGCGAGATTCCCTATGTTGACTTGAGGTGCGGCGAAACGCTGCCGATTAGGCGTGGCGATGTGAAGAAAGGCGGCTTCGGTGCTCGGTGAGCGGCAAGCGTCGCGGCAAAGGCTCGAGTCGCGAGCAGTCGCCGAATGCGGAGATGTGCGCCGGGATTCAAGTCGCGAGCGCGGTGGCTGGGTACATTGTCGAGTACGAGCCCTCGAACGCGAGTGATCTGCTGGTGTCGGCCTAGCGGTCGCGGTGTACAATGCACACTACGTGGGGACTCCAATCGAAAGACCTCTAATTTAACCGCAATGGGGCAGCCGCCGTTGTGGCGTCGCTGATTTCTTCCTCGCGGTGAAGCACGCAGCAAAGAGCAGTTTACGGAATCACTAAAAAACCTATGAAGATTCTGCTTTATAACCCCGACAATGGCGTAACGCGTAATTTCATGCCGCATCTGTGGATGTTTCTGCTCCAGGCGCTCACTCCATCGGGCCATGAGGTGCTGCTGGTGGATGGCAACGCGCAGCCCGTGGATGAAGCGGGGATCGCGCAGTTTGTGCGCGACAACAATATTGGATTGGTCGGGATCGGCGCCATGACCAGAATGATTGCCAAGGCGTATCGCATGGCGGATGCGGTTCGCGCTACGGGAGTTCCGGTGGTGATGGGCGGACCTCACGTGACGGAGATGGCCGACGAGGCACTCGGTCGAGATGGCGGGCCGCGCCACGCCGACGCTGTTGCCCTGGGCGAAGCCGATGCGACCTGGCCGCTGATTGTTGAGGATGCTGCTCGTGGTGAGCTTAAGGACGTTTATGCGCCGGTGGACGCCACTGGCAAGGAGAGCAAGCCGTCGCTGAAGGAATACCCGGTGATTCCGTGGCAGTCGATCGATCTCAAGCAGTTCAATCTGGTGCCGAAGGCCGCGAGCGCCCTGCTCCAGAAAATCGGAGAAGGCTGGGGAACATTTCGCCTTATTCCGGTCGAATCGGGACGAGGCTGCCCTTACGGCTGCGAGTTCTGCACGGTGACCGGATTTTTTGGAGACTCGATTCGCTTCCGTACCAATGAAAGCGTGGTGAATGAACTGCTGCGGTTGAAGGACCGCGCCCGCAACGAGAAGGGCCAGATGGCGGTTTTCTTCATCGACGATAATTTCGCCATCAACATTAAGCGAACGAAGTCGCTGCTGCGCGACATCATTGCCGCCGGCGCGCAGGTGCACTGGGTGGCGCAGATCAGCGCCAATTTATTGCGTGACGAGGAACTGGTGGACCTGATCGCGGCTTCTGGAGGCAAGTGGATCTTTATCGGCATGGAGTCCATCGACCCGGCCAATCTGAAAGACGTAAACAAAGGATTCAACAAGCCGGGTGAATATGCGGCGGTGCTGGAGCGACTAGCGGAACGCAACGTGTACGCCATCACGTCGTTTATCTTTGGCATGGACAACGACACGACCGGAGTGGCCGAGCGAACTCTCGAACAAGTTCGGACCTGGCCTCCGGGTCTGCCGATCTTTGGTTTGCTGACTCCTTTACCCGCAACGCCGCTCTACAAGCGGCTGGAGACCGCCGGGCGGTTGACGCGGCCCAAGCATTGGCAGGAGTTCATCCCGTTTGCGATGGCCCACACGCCGCTGAAGATGACCATCGAAGAAGCTCATGCCGAAGTGGATCATGGCTGGGAGCAGGCTTATAGTCCGGAGGCGCTGGCGCATGCAGTTGACTCGCTGAACGACCAACCCCTGGGTTATCGCGTTAACATCTTCCTTGCGCGCCTCTGTTTCCGTGGCATCTATTTCCCCATGCTGGGGAAAATGGCATGGATGAAGGTGATTGCGCAAAATCGGCAAACCATCTTCAAGCTCGTAAGGGAGGGGTTCAAGGCCGGCGCTTGGCGCGGCGCGCCCGCGAGGATTCCCGCCAGCCCAAAGCCGCAGGTGGAGACGGGCGAAGCGATCGCACAAGTGGCGGGCGGTGACGGGCGTGCGATTGCGTTTCCCGCCGATTGAAAGTCGTTTATGCGCTTTTCGACCTTGGGAAGCTGCTGCCGAGCGGTGCTGCCTGTACTGATAGCTGTGTTCTTGCTAAAATGTGAATTCAATCACACCCCGTGCGCCCGAGGAGCATGAGATTCTATGGCTTACGTAATTGCCGAGCCCTGCATCGGAACCAAAGACACCGCCTGTGTTGACTCCTGTCCGGTGGATTGCATTCATCCCAAGAAGGACTCCGACAAGTTTGCGACCGAGGAGATGCTGTATATCGATCCCGTAGAATGTATTGACTGCGGCGCCTGCGTGCCGGTTTGCCCGGTCTCGGCCATCTTCGCGCTCGATGACCTGCCGGAAAAGTGGAAAGAGTACACCGAGCGGAATGCGAAGTACTTCGGGCGATAAATCTGGCTGCGAGCGACGGGCTGCGAGGTTCGAGCTTCGAGCAAACAAAACCCCGAGTCTGCCGAATTGGGCTCGCTCGCAGCCCGAAGCTCGCAGCTCGTAGCCGATTCGTAGCCGATCCCTCAACTTTGCATCCCTCGCGCACTCCATTACAATCATTGCTTAACCTGTTGACCTTCCATGGCGCTGAAGGAGTCGGAAGCGATCGTTCTGCGCACGTATCCGCTGCGCGAGTCCGACCTGCTAGTTACGCTCTTTACCCGTATGGAAGGCAAGGTAAAAGGCGTGGCGCGCGCGGCCATGAAGTCGAGACGCCGCTTTGGAGGCGCGCTTGAGCCGCTCACGCATGTGCGGGCCTTTTACGACGACCGCGAAGGGCAGGAACTGGCGCGGCTCGATTCCTGTGAGGTGATCGAATCGCCGCTGTCTGGCGAGGTCAGTTATACGCGGGCGGTGGCGCTGGGACACGTCGCTGAGTTGCTCGACGAGTTGATGCCCGACCGCGAGGCCAGCGACGCGGTGTTTCGGTTGAGCCTGGCGGTTCTGCAGGAACTGCGCGGCCCGGCGTTGTGGATGCCGCTCACGTACTTCGAGCTGTGGATGACGCGGCTCATGGGATTTCTGCCGGAGTTTTCGGAGTGCGTTGTCTGCGGACGCGCGCTCGACGGCAGCCGGGCGTTCTACCACGCGCTTGCCGACGGCTTGATGTGCCTGGACGACAAGCGCGTGGCGTCGTCGGAACTGTCGTCCGAATCGAGAAGGATTGTGGCGCAGATGTTGCGGTCGCGCGTTTCGGAGTTTTCCGGGATTGATTGGCCGAAAGCGGTGGGAGCGGACCTGCGCAAGTTTCTTCTCCAGATTCTGGAACGGCACATCGAGAAGAAGTTGGTGACGGCGGGAATGCTGGAGAAGATCTAGCTGCGAGCCGCGAGACTACGAGCTTCGAGCAAACGAGATCCGATGCTTGCTCGCAGCTCGCAGCCCGAAGCTCGCAGCCTGTAGGCAAAAGTGAAATTTCAATTGAACTCACTCAACTCCAATTCGCCGACCTTCCAGCAGCTCATCCTGAAGCTCCAGACGTTCTTTGCTGAGCGCGGAGCGGTCATTCAGCAACCTTACGACGTCGAAGTGGGCGCCGGGACCATGGCGCCGGAGACATTCCTGCGCGTGCTCGGGCCGAATCCATATAAGGTTGCGTACGTGCAGCCGTCGCGGCGTCCGGCTGATGGGCGTTATGGCGAGAACCCCAACCGGTTGTTCAAGCACTTGCAGTTGCAGGTGATCCTGAAGCCGCCGCCGGAGAATGTGCAGGAGCTCTATCTCGAATCGCTTGGCGCGATCGGCATTGATCTGCGTCAGCACGACATCAAGTTCGAAGAAGACAACTGGGAGTCTCCGACGCTCGGCGCGTGGGGCATCGGATGGCAGGTTATGCTTGACGGCCTCGAGGTCACACAGTTCACCTACTTCCAGCAGTGTGGCGGCGTGGACCTCGACCCCATCTCCGCCGAACTCACCTACGGTCTGGAGCGGCTGTGCGCTTTCCTGCAAGACGTGGATTCGATCTACGACATCGTGTGGGCGCGCGATCCGGAAACGGGCAGGGAAGTGAAGTATGGAGACGTGCGTCTGGCCGACGAGCAGCAGTTCTCGGTGTACAACTTCGAAGCGGCGGATGTGCAGAGTACATGGAAGCATTTCGAACTCTGCGAGGCGGAGTGCAAGAGACTGATTGATCGCTACGCTGCCTTAGCCAGGGATGAGAGCGAAGGAGATGGCATCGCGCAAGAGAAGTCGCGCTTTCCCTTGCTGGGCGCCTACGATCTGTGCCTGAAATGCTCGCATTACTTCAATATTCTCGATGCTCGGGGCGCGATTTCGGTGACCGAGCGCGTCGGCGTAATCGCGCGTGTGCGGGCTTTAGCCGTCGGGATCGCCAAGGCCTGGATGGACCAGCAATACGAGACTGAAAGAAAAACGGAGAAGACTGACCAAGCTGCAAAGCCCGGAGTGAAGGGCAAGAAGGGCAAGTTGGCTCCGGTGGGATGAGCGCCTTACCACAGGGAACACAGAGGTTCACAGGGTAATTCTTTCGTGCAGATCGAAACTCCGTTTGTGACCCGGCTCACATTCATTTTGCTGTAGTCTTGAGACCATAGACGGATCGCCTGATGCCTGACTTTTTACTCGAAATCGGATGCGAAGAAATCCCGGCGCGGATGATTGACGCCGCTTCTCGCGAGCTGCGCGAACGCTTGAACACGCTATTGCAGCGCGAGCGCCTCGAACCAGCTGGAGCGATTTCGCGTCTCGACACGCCGCGCCGTCTGGCCGTTCTGGCTTCCGGCATTCCCGCCTCCCAGCCGGACATCACCGAGCAGGTGAACGGCCCGTCCGCGCAGATCGCATATAAGGATGGGCAGCCGACACCGGCAGCGCATGCGTTTGCCAAGAAAATCGGCGTGGACGTCGGCAAGCTGGAGAAGGTTGGCACTCCCAAGGGCGAATACCTGGCGGCCACGGTCACGCGGAAAGGCCGTACCGCCTCCGAGATTCTTGCCGAGACTCTTCCCAAAGAAATCTCCACGCTCTACTGGCCCAAGAGCATGTACTGGCGCAAGCGCGGGGAAGTATTCGTTCGTCCGGTGCGCTGGCTGGTGGCGATGCTCGATGAGCAGGTCGTCCCGGTGGAATTGTTCGGCATCCGCGCGGGCAAGGCTTCCCGCGGACGCCGCGTCATTGGTAGCGAAGCGGGCAGCGAGATCGTCGCCATCTCCAAGCCCAGCGCCTATGTCGAAGCCCTGCGCGGCGCGAAGGTTCTGGGCGCCGCCGAGCGCGAGCAGGTGATCTGCAAAGCGCTCGACGCTGCCACTCGCACAATCCCTGGAGCGCGCTGGCGCGAAGACAAGCCGCTCGTCGCGACCGTCGTCAATCTGACAGAATTTCCCTCCGCCATCCTTGGCAGCTTCGATCCGGAATTTCTCGATCTGCCCGAAGAGGTGCTGGTCACGGTGATGCGTGACCATCAGAAGTATTTTGCCATCGAAGATGCGAATGGGAAATTGCTGCCCCACTTTCTGGCGGTGCTCAACACAGCTGCCGACTCGGATGGATTGATCCGCCACGGCAACGAACGCGTTTTGCGCGCCCGCTTCAACGATGCCCGCTTTTTCTGGCAGACGGACCAGAAACAGACCCTTCGCCAGCGCGTCGATTTGTTGCGCAACGTCACCTTCCAGAAAGATCTCGGCAGCTACTATGACAAGACGCTGCGCGTGCAACACATGGCGAGCTGGCTCGCCGAGACAGTGAAACAAAGCGGCATGGCGGTTCGACCGGGCGTAATCCACAAAGCTGCGCTGCTAGCGAAAACCGATCTGACCACGGAACTCGTCAAGGAATTTACGGAGCTGCAGGGAATTGTCGGCGGCCTTTACGCGCGTGTGCAGCAACTCGATGAAGGCATGAAGCCCGACGTGCAATTGGCAGTTTCGCGGGCCATCTACGATCATTACAAGCCCGAGTCGATGGAGGACGCAGCTCCCGCGACGGTCGAGGGAGCTGTTCTCTCGATCGCCGATAAGGCCGACTCGATCGCCGGAATGTTCGCGCTCGGTCTCATCCCCAGCGGATCGAAGGACCCGTTCGCGCTACGCCGCCAGGCGAATGGCATCGTGAAAACGATCGCCGAGCATAAGCTGCCATTGCGTCTCTCGGAGATCATGGCCGATGCGCGCATTCGCTATAAGGGCTCGGACGCGGAGAAGAAGTTCTCCAACGCCGCCTACTCCGATTCGGTGCGCAGCTTCTTCCGCGAGCGCCTCGAGTTCTATTTGAAGGATGCTCGCGGCTACGCATATGACGTCGTCAGCGCCGTACTCGCTGTCGATTCCGACGATGTGGTGGACGCGGCCGCGCGAGCCGAAGCTGTGAGCAAGGTGCGTGGCTCGCCCGATTTCGACTCCATTTCCAGCGCCTTCAAGCGCATGAAGAATATTCTGCGCCAGGCTGCTGAAAAGACTAAAGTTATTGCCATGCGCGTTGATCCCGCTGGCCTGCAGGAAGAATCCGAAAAAGAGCTGGCCGCGCTGATCCCGCAGACCGTGGCGACCGTCGAGAAGCGGCGTGCGGCGCGCGACTATGAAGGGGCGCTACTCGAGATCGCGAAATTGCGTCCCGCGATCGACAAGTTTTTCGACAAGGTCATGGTCATGGTGGACGATGACAATCTCCGCGCCAATCGCCTGGCTCTTTTGCAGACCGTGGTCAAGGAATTCTCCACGATCGCGGACTTCTCCGAGATCGTGACCGAAGGCAAGGAATCTACGAAATAAAAAAGAGGACCAAAATGGCAACAACGACTCTCCCCGATACCAGCATTCTCGAAACGAAACCCACGGAAACGAAACCCGCGACCACAAAATATGTGTACTTCTTCGGCGGTGGCAAGGCCGATGGCAATGGCCAGATGAAAGACGTTCTCGGCGGCAAAGGCGCTGGGCTCGCCGAGATGACGAACGCCGGCCTCCCCGTGCCTCCCGGCTTCACCATCCAGACCGAGGCCTGCCGCGAATACATGCGCCACAACGCGGTCTCGAAGGAAGTGGACAGCCAGATGGAAGCCGCGCTGGCCAGGCTCGAAGGCCTTCAGGGCCAGAAGCTCGGCAAGGGCGAGAACCCGCTGCTGGTGAGCGTGCGTTCAGGCGCGAAGTTCTCGATGCCCGGCATGATGGACACGATTCTCAACCTCGGGCTGAACGACAAGAGTGTCGAGGCGCTGGCCAAGCGCAGCAACAATCCACGGTTCGCCGCCGATTCGTACCGGCGGCTGATCCAGATGTTCGGTAGCGTCGTTTTGGAGATTCCGAAGGCTGCGTTTGAAGAAGTCTTTGACGCGAAGAAGAAGCAGAAGAAGGCCAAGCTCGACACCGATCTTGACGCCAAGGCGCTGAAGGAAGTCATCGAAGAGTACAAGAAGGTCGTAAAGAAGTACGCCAAGCGCGACTTTCCGCAGGATCCGCACGAGCAACTGGTCATGTCGCGGGACGCGGTGTTCCGCTCGTGGCAGAACGACCGCGCCAAGCACTATCGCCGCATCAACAACATCGATGACATGCTCGGCACCGCAGTCAGCGTGCAGGCCATGGTCTTCGGCAACCTGGGAGAGACCAGCGGCACGGGAGTGGGCTTCACGCGCAATCCCGCCACCGGCGCGAAGGAGTTCTACGGCGAATTTCTGATGAACGCGCAGGGCGAAGACGTGGTCTCGGGCGTTCGTACGCCGGTGCCGATCCTCGAACTGCAGAAGATCATGCCCGATGTCTACAACCAGCTCCGCGACATCACCACCCGGCTGGAAAAGCATTACAAAGACATGCAGGACTTTGAGTTCACCATCCAGGATGGCAAGCTCTACATGCTGCAAACGCGCAACGGCAAGCGTACCGGGCGAGCCGCTGTGCGGGTGGCGATTCAGATGGTAGAGGAAGGACTGATCACCAAGGAAGTAGCGATCTTCCGTGTGGAACCGAACCAGCTCTATGACTTTCTGGTGCCGGGGCTGGATGAGAAGAGCACGAAGGTGGAAGTGCTGGCGACGGGATTGCCGGCGTCTCCGGGTGCGGCGGTCGGGCAGATCGTTTTCACCGCGGAAGAAGCGGTGAAGAAGGCCGGACATGGTGCGAAGAAGAATCCGGTGATTCTGGTGCGCGCGGAAACGACTCCGGAAGACATCCAAGGCATGGAAGTTGCCGCCGGCATTTTGACTTCGCGCGGCGGCATGACCAGTCACGCCGCTGTGGTCACACGCGGCATGGGGAAATGCTGCGTGGCGGGTGCGGGGGATATTCAAGTCGATGAGCGCGCTGGGGAAATGCGCGCCAAGGGACAGGTGTTCAAGGAGGGAGACTGGATCTCGCTCGATGGCACCAGCGGGCGCGTGATCAAGGGGAAGCTGAACACGCTGGAGCCGTCGGCCGATGATGAGGACCTGCAGAAACTGCTGGGTTGGGCGGAGCCGTTCCGCAAAATCGGCGTGCGCGCCAATGCGGACATTCCGCGGGATGCGATTCAGGCGCGGGCCTTTGGCGCCGAGGGCATCGGGCTGTGCCGCACCGAGCACATGTTCTTCGCCCAGGACCGCATCCCACATATGCGCGCCATGATTCTCGCCGACAACGAGAAAGACCGGCGCGCCGCGCTGAAGAAGTTGCTGCCCATGCAGCGCGCCGATTTCATTGGCCTGTTCAAGGCGATGGCAGGGTTGCCGGTTACGATCCGCCTGCTCGACCCGCCGCTGCACGAGTTTCTACCCAAGCGCGAGCAACTCATGGTTGACATCGCCAGCCTGCCCAGCGCCAATGCGAAGCAGAAAAAAGCGCTGGTGGAGGAATACCGCGAGTACGGCGCGAAAGGGGCTGGCGATCTGAAGAAAGTTCTTTCCGCGCTGTTGGCGCGTGTGGAAGAGTTGCATGAGTTCAATCCCATGCTGGGGCATCGCGGATGCCGGTTGGGGATCACGTATCCAGAGATCACCGAGATGCAGGCGCGGGCCATTCTCGAAGCGGCCGTGGCCGTGGACAAGGAAGGCATCAAGACCCACGCGGAGGTGATGATCCCGCTGATCGCGACCGTGAAAGAGATGGCGAACCAGGGGGCGATCGTCCGGCGCGTGGCAGAAGAAGTGTTCAAGGAAAAGGGAAGGCACGTGCACTACCTGGTGGGCACAATGATTGAGCTGCCCCGCGCCTGCCTGGTTGCGGGCGAGATTGCCAAGGAAGCGGAGTTCTTCTCGTTTGGCACGAACGACCTGACCCAGACCACGTTCGGCTTCTCACGCGACGACGTGAATAAGATTCTGCCGACGTATCTGGCGGAAGGGATTCTGAAGCAGGATCCGTTTGCCGCGATCGACCAGGACGGTGTGGGCGAACTGGTGCGGATCGGGATCGAACGGGGTCGCAAGACGCGTCCGAACCTGGAGGTTGGCATCTGCGGCGAGCACGGCGGCGAGCCGTCGTCGGTGGAGTTCTGCCATCGGGTGGGAATGGATTATGTGTCTTGCTCCCCGTTCCGCGTGCTAACCGCGCGACTAGCGGCGGCCCAGGCCGCAGCCGGCGAAAAGCTGCAGAGTGACGCTGGACGAACAAAATAACTTTCGCAGGGCGTCGAGGCCACATCATCGTGGCTTCGATGCCTTTTTTTTTTCGCGGAAGGCGATACTCTTCTTCTGCCGGCCGTCGCTGCGGAAACGATGGCACAGGGTCTCGACTCTTCTACTGCACTCTCTGCAGCCGGGAGATCAGCTTCTGTGCCAGATTCTCCTCTGACTCGGACCACAGCAACCGCCCCGTTGCCCCGGAATTCTTTTCCACCTTCGCGGTAAACTCCACCAGTTTTTGTACGTTGCTCCGGACGTTTCGCTCCGCCTCGGACGTCAACTCGACTTCTTCGTGCAGGAAGGATGTGTCCAAACCGAAATCAATTTGAATGTGCCCGGTCTCTTCCGCTGCGCGCTCTTCAAATTCCATCCCTTGCGCAATCAGACGCACCAGCGACGGCTCCAGCACCCATTTTTCCTTGCCCTCGGGAGGAGTCCACAAATCCCAATAGGCCTCGAAAACGTAGGCATAATCGTCGTGGAGAAGTTCCGCGACCACTTCCGCCGCGTCTTCCGGCGGAACGCCAGGAAGGAAGCGACGCTCCAGAATAGTTGGCTCACTCCACGAGACCGGTTGGATGGCCGCATAGGTCACTCCATCCCGCGCCGAAGAAAACGGAATCTGTCGGAGCACGCTGACCGTTCGCGGCAGGATCTCAGCCTCGTCAAAGCTGGGAAACCACAGGCTCAAATAAAGCGAATCGCCCATGGATGTATTCTAAATCGCAGGTGCGTTATGTAGGGCGCCTTCGGTTCGGGGGTCAAGTTTGTGAGCGCATCTAGTTTTGACGCGGGAAAAGCGCCCTGTTACTATGAACTCCGGCGGCAAACAACCATCTCACCCAGAAGCGTCCCCGTCGTCTAGCCTGGCCTAGGACATCGCCCTTTCACGGCGGTAACATGGGTTCAAATCCCATCGGGGACGCCAACAAAATAAAGGACTTAGCGGTTCTGGCCGGGAGCCATCGGAAGCGCGGAGCCGATACGGGGCCGATAGAAAAGGGATGTAAAGACCCCTAAGAAGGCTGAAATGACTATAACGAGGAAAGCCACAATGAGGGAGACAGTTATGATGAAACCAAGACCTCGCACAAAGCTCCCTCCTTCGCCGTAGGGAACAGGCGTAACTCGCTGAATCAGAGTTGGGAAATGGATCTCGCGTGTGCATGAGCTTCTCAGGAAGCAACCACTTTGCACCGGAAAGTAGCTCGAAGCTTTGGCCGCTTCGAGTACCTGTGGCAGGGGCGATCAATAAAGTCGAGGATGCCAAGTAGCTTCTCTTACGACCTGTAGGGGCTGACCCCCAGCTTCTGCACTTGCTCCGTGAACTCCCGCACAACCTGCGCAAACCTCGGCCCTTCGGCCGCCGAAACCCATTCCAAGCGAAAGCGCTCTTCTTCGATACCGAAATCCGCGAGCATCAGGCGGATGGCATCCGCGCGTTTTTCTGTTTTGTA
>JBEKAF010000050.1:0-30237 GCA_050018355.1 Terriglobales bacterium
TGGCCCGGAACTGGGAGTGACGCCTGCAATGCTCAATTTCGGCAACGTCACGGTGGGATCGAGTGCCAGCCTGCAGGTTACGCTCACAGCCTCGAACGCTGCTGTTATCATTTCGTCGGACCAGTCGCTGAGTTCGGAGTTTGAAATCCTCGGGCTGAATCTGCCGGCGACGATTCCGGCCGGACAGAGCATCCCAGTCACGTTTCAATTCACGCCAAACGACTCCGGCACGGCCTCCGCCAAGGCGGGGTTCATCAGCAATGCAGCGGACTCACCAACAGTAGAACAGTTGACCGGTACGGGCGTGGCTCAGGCTTCTCATAACGTCTATCTTTCCTGGGATCCGGGGAATGGGAACCCGGTGGGATACAACGTGTACCGCGGCAATGCCCAGGCAGGCCCCTTCCAGGAGATCAATACCGCGCTGGATGCCTCGACCAACTACACAGACTATACGGTTGTCTCCGGGGCGACCTACTATTACGTCACAACGGAAGTAAACGCCCAAGGTCAGGAAAGCGCGTATTCAAATAAAGTGCAGGCAGTGATTCCGAACCCCTAGTCGTCGAACCCCCTCCCCTCGCTGTCAGCCGTTCGTGAAAAACCAGCCGTTCGTGAAAAAGACGACAGAGACAGCCAATTCCGCAGCCCGAGCCGCGAGCAGCGGATGCCGGCGACCGAACGCTGCATTGACCGATGCGGTACCCTCGCGGAGCACGCCGCCATGCTGGTCTACAATCTTAAACAGGGCTCTCCCGAAACCGCGTCAAACTGCGCGGCCCACGCTCTTCCAGCCACTCATGAAAGCTCCCGTCCAACTGCACCAACTCGCCAAAGTGCGCTTTGCGTTCCCGCCGCTGCCTATACGGCTTGCGCCGCCGTTGTCTTTGCCACAGCCCGGCCTCCCGCATCCATCGTCGCAGCGTCTCGGCATGCACTTCCAGTCCGTCATCACTGGCCAAGTGCTCGGCCGCCAGCGTCGGCCCGAAATCGCCGCACCGATCCCTCACCCGGCGCAATACGCTTCGCCGAAACTGCTCGCCGTAGGCGCGATTGGATCCCCGCCCGCAGTTGCCATGCTGCAGAGCCTGGCTCCCCCGCCCCGATACCGAGCCCAGATCCGTTTGCTCTGCCGATAGCTCACTCCAGCGCCGTCGATCCTGTTCATGATTCGATCGGCCCACTGAACTGCGGACGAGATCAGTTTCTCCGTTCGCGGGCTGGGGCGACTATCGCCCAGATCCTCTGGCGTCTTTAGATGCCGCGCCACCAGGATTCCAGCCACAATTGCCAGCACGCGTTTACATCCTTCATCCATTCTTCGTATTCACCGTTCTGACTCTGAGCCGCTGCAATAAACCGAGAACCGACCAACCCCCGAGCTATGCGTCAAACGTGTCGAGCAGTGTCTGGCCGGCCTTGCGTTCGAGGCGCGCGAGCCGATGCTCGAACCGCGCCTTCGCTCTGCGATATGTGGCCGCAGCGATCGTCCCTAGTTGGTTCGCACGACGGAGCTGGGCGAGCGCCTCACGCACGATCGCCAGCGCCCGTCGCGGCTCGCGGGCTTCGTGCTCGTAGTAGATGGCCAACTGCTCGTAAGCTTCGTAGCCCTCGCGAGAGTTTCCCAGAGCGCTCTCCCAAAGCTCGCGCGCGCATGCGAGGTCCCCGTCGCGCTTTGCCAGTCGTGCCAGCGCCGAGCGAGCTGCACGATTGGTTTCCATCGGCAGAACCGAGGCAATCGACTGTTCGTACAGTTTGCGCGCACGTTTTACCTCGCCACGCCGCTCGCAGATGCGAGACACACCGTACAGCTCCAGTCCATCATGGTTAGTTGCCTCCTCATCGCCGAGGAGCGACAGGATGCGGCCCGAGAGTCCCGCGAGCCCGCGCAGATCCATCTGGTTGTGGTGGAAGACAGGGACCAGCGGGTCGGCGTGCCCACCGCGCACAAAGTCGAGATAGATTCTTGGGATCAGCTCCGACGCTACATCTGCGCCGCGGTCCCACCCGAGCACGTGACGTTCGAGTTCGGACAATCTTACGGAGCCGAGCCGCAGGCGCCAGAGATTCCGTGCCGGATGAAGGAAATCGAGGTGGGCTCGCGGCGCCGGCGGCGGAATGGTTCGCGTCATCCGATAACGCGTTTCGAGCAGCGGCCAGTCGAACGATTTGCCGTTGAACGTAACGAGCACCGGACGTTCTGCCAACCGCTCTGCCAGCGCCGCGAGCAACGAACGTTCTTCACTGTACTCACGCATGAACAACTGCTCGACCTCAAGTCCCCCACCTTCCCACCAGGCAAGGCCGACCAGAAACGGGTATGTTCCCGTCCCGCCGGCGACTCCGGTTGTCTCCGTGTCGAGAAAAAGCCACTGGCGAGCGTCCGCGACGTCTTCCGGAGCATCCGGTGCGAGCAACCGCAGGGCTGCAGCATCTGGAGCGCACGGGGCATGGTCACCATGCCAACAGTGCAGTGACAGATGCTCGCCATGGTCGTTCCGCTTTACCGAGGCCCCAAGAATCAGTGCAAGCCTCTCTGATCCAATGGCAACGCCCGAAGCGCAGCCGAGGGATGCTTCTCGGACCGGGTTCCGCACCGGCACGATCTCGCGTACTGCTATGGGCAGGGTCGATGGGGGTTGCAACGCCTTCAACCGGGCATAGCGATCTGCTGTCGTAAGACTCATGTCAGATGGAATCGGCATTTAGTTAGCAGCCTGCGGTGAGCCTCCAGCGCCTCAAGTCAGCGCCTAAAGGCGCTCTCACAACACGGCACTTACTGTATGCCTGAAGGCATACCCTGATACAAATCGTACTTACACCACAGGCTGCCAGTACTGGGCGCGCCGTAGGACTCTCAGGAACACAGCTTCCCAAGGATCGCCAGAGCTACTTCCTTGGAGCGCTCGCTCTTGTCACCGGCGGGGCCGACACACGACGGGCACCCGTTGTCACACGGACAGGCCGCGATAAGTTCGCGCGTGCGCGTCAAGAGCACGTGGCAGGCGCGGTAGAGCGGTTCACTGAATCCAATGCCTCCGGGATACGCGTCATACAAATACAAGTTGGGCTCGAAGAGCTCCTTCTCGGGCGTCGCGGTCGCGAACTCCTGCCAGTCAATATTAGTGTCGGCGCCCGCGCTCGGCGGACGCTCGCCGACCGCGGTGCCAAGGTCTCGACGGTCGCACATCAGCAGCAGCGTCGCCATGGAGGCGAGTGCGTAGACTAGCCCGAAGATGCCATTCTGCCGCTCGGAAAGCGTGAACGGCAGTCCCGCCAGCAGTTCGTGTTTGAGCGTCAACCAAAACGCAGTTGTGTGCATCTCGTTTTCGGGTAGCTCCAGCTTTCCGGAGCCCACGTTCTCATTCGTGAAGAATTTGATCTTCTTGAAACCGACAACCTGCGTTCGCACGAGCACGTCGCCATGCGCGCGGGCTGCCGGGCCTGGGATACTCTGCTCTTCGGCGATTTCGAGTACACGCACTTGCGTGTAGCGGATGGCGTCGGTGAAATAGTCCACGTTCACGCGCTTCACGTATGCCTTGCGTTGATCAAAATCAAGCCGCTCGACGTGATACTGCTGACCCTGATGGATGTAGATCGCCTTCGGATGAACAGTGGTGAGCGCGGACGAAAAATCCACTTCTCCGATCACCTCCGGCTCTCCATCGTCGTCGCCGCAGATGTCGATAATGACAAAATTGTCAGACGTCACCGAACGGAGGCTGATCGTGTCTGCCGGATAGCCCTCCTGGACCCAGTGCCAGTTGCCTCCGCTACGCTGTAGGAACCCTGCCTCAGCGAGTCGCTCGCACAACTCAGGCAATTCCACGTTGCCGAATCGCTCATCGGGCGAGAGTGGCAACTCGAACGCCGCACACTTCAAATGGTTCACGAGAATTTCGAGGTTGTCTGGCTGAATGTGTGCGTGCTCGGGCGAACTTCCGAAAAAGTAGTCCGGATGCTGCACGATGAATTGGTCGAGCGGCGCGGAAGACGCAACAAACACCGCGCACGATGACCCGATGCGGCGCCCCGCACGCCCGGCGCGCTGCCACGTAGAAGCAATCGAGCCTGCGTAACCCGCCATCACGCAAGCGTCGAGTGACCCAATATCAATGCCCAGTTCGAGGGCATTCGTGGTCACGACTCCGCGGATCCGGCCCTCGCGCAGCCCACGTTCAATCTCGCGCCGTTCGCCCGGCAAGTAACCCCCGCGATAGCCGCGGACCGGTTCCGCCTGGCCAGGCTTCGGCGGATTCGCTTGCTGCAAATAGGTGAGCAGGACCTCCGTATGCAATCGGCTGTTGGCGAAAACAATCGTTTGCAGCTTGCGCGCAAGCAGTTCCTTGGCTACACGCGTGGCTTCATTGATATAGCTGCGCCGAATGCCCAGGTTTCGGTTGACCATCGGCGGATTGTAGAAAACGAAGAGCTTTTCCCCAGCAGGCGCGCCATTCTCCTCGACGACATCAATTTCGCTCTCAATCAGTTGCGAGGCCAACTCGCCGGGATTGGCAATCGTAGCCGAACAGCAGATGAACTGCGGATTCGAACCGTAGAAACGCGCGACGCGTCGCAAGCGCCGCAGCACATTCGCAAGATGGCTCCCGAACACGCCGCGATAAGTGTGCAATTCGTCCAGCACGATGTAGCGCAGGTTCTCGAACAGCCGCAACCACTTGGTGTGGTGCGGCAGGATTCCGGTGTGCAACATGTCCGGGTTCGTCAAGACAATATGTCCGCGCTCTCGGATCGCCTTGCGTGCGTCGCTCGGCGTGTCGCCATCGTAAGTGAACACTCCAAAGCAGTCATCGAGCCGCTGTGCAAGGTCGTGCAATTCGGCGAGTTGGTCCTGGGCTAGTGCTTTGGCCGGAAATAGGTAAAGAGCTCGAGTATCGGGATTCTCAAGCACCGCATTCAACACCGGGAGGTTGTAGCAAAGCGTCTTGCCGGATGCCGTTGGCGTCACTACAACGACGTTCCTGCCGTTGTGGACTAACTCGGCTGTGGCGGCCTGATGCGAATACAGTTCTTTGATCCCTTTTGTCCGGTACGCCTCAGACAGTTCACTTCTCACCCAGTCCGGCAGGGGCCGAAACTTAGCCGTGCGGGCTGGGATTTGTCGCACCGAGGTCAGCACTTCGTCTGTGCGGTAGCGCGCAACCAGCCTCCCTAAAATCTCCTGAACGGCATCGAGAGTCGTGGTTAATCGTGGGGCCAGGGCCTGCTGGGACGAGGTCATGCAACCCTCCGCGAATATATTCGCCTTTTATTCGCTTTAGCTTAGCACCTCGCTGCGCTCTGGTGCAACATCCGAACCCCGGCGCACAACAGGCGCACTGGGTCGGAGATAATCTGTTCTCGTTCTCTGATTTCCAGTTTTAACACTGAATAATAAAGAGAAGAGGGGCATCGAAAACGCATAGGTCAACTCTCCCTCCGGCGGCCAAGTGTCATATCATCCACGTAATGCTGGTTTACAGGTAATGATTGCGTCGAAATGTCACTGATCATCTGCTTCAAGCCTAATCGCTGAAGTGCATGTCTGACGGCTTTTTCCCCTTTTGATTGTGAACAATATGGTAGGCATTATATTGACATAGAGACGTAGTGAGTAATATATTGGACATTACCATGTTCAGCTTGGTTGTAATTGGCTCTCACATCGCCTCCAGGCGCCAGACGCTCCGGCTGACGCAATCCGAGTTGGCCCGGAAGGCCGGCGTCAGTCGGGCGACGCTGGACGCATTGGAGAATGGCCGGTCCGGTGAGCTCGGGTATTCGAAAGTCGCCAACATTCTGGCTGCGCTCGGGTTAGAGCTGAAGTTGCAGGAAGCAAATCGGCAAAGGCCAACTTTGGAAGAGCTCCTAGAAGAGGATCGCGATGATCAAAGTCTGGACAGACGCCGCTGAGGCTGGCCTATTGGACAGGCAGCGGGATCGCGGCAGCGCGTTCGCGTACTTGCCAGAGACAGTCCCACAGCGCGCCGTCTCCGTCACCATGCCCGTGCGGCTCTCCTCTTGGGACATGCCCTTTGGCCTCGCTCCGATCTTCGAGATGAATCTCCCGGAAGGCATGTTGCGGGAACGGCTGCGGCTCGCCTTTGCGAAAGCGACTGGAACATTCGATGATCTTGATCTGCTCGCTATTGTTGGCCGATCGCAAGTGGGCCGCATCCGGTACACCGGCGACAAGGAACAGCTTAACGAGGATGTTCCCTTTCAGTCGGTCGACGAGATTTTGGCAAGTCGGCGCGATGGGGACTTGTTCCGCCACCTCCTTGAGAAGTTTGCGGCTTTTTCCGGCATCAGTGGTGTCCAGCCGAAGATTCTTGTGCGCGACGAGAACGCGTCCCTCACCCTGACGAACACGAAACCCCGAATCGCACCGAGCTGCAGGGGCGCAACACACATAGTCAAGTTTTGGGAACCGAACGAGTTTCCCCAGCTGGCCGCGAACGAATACTTTTGCTTGAAGGTCGCGGAACGCTGCGGGCTCGACGTACCTCGGTACCGGCTCGCAGAAGACGGAATGGCCCTTGTCGTTGACCGGTTCGACTTGCGCCCAGATGGTACGTACCGGGGCTTTGAAGACTTCTGCGTTCTGAACGCGAGAAGAACGGATGAGAAGTATCGCGGCAGCTACGAAACATCTGTCATGAAGCGATTTCAGCAGTTCGCAAACTCACCCGACGTACTCGCAGACCTTGAAAAACTATTCACGCTAATCGTGCTGAATTGTGCACTGCGCAACGGCGATGCTCACCTCAAGAATTTCGGCATCGTCTATGACGGCGTGCTCGGTGAAGCTCGTCTCGCACCTGTCTACGATCTGGTAACGACTGCCATCTACCTGCCGAAGGATAGTCTGGCGCTCACGCTCAAGGGAACGACCCAGTGGCCCGACAGCAAAGTTCTTCGTCGGCTCGGCGAAACACGAATGACGGGCACGCCCACTAAAATTCGCGAGGTCCTTGAGCGTATCTCGGACGCCCTTTCGCAAACCGAAATTGATCTTCGGTCATACATCAAGGAACATCCCGACTTTAAAGAAGTGGGTGACCGCATTCTGCAAGAATGGGTAAAGGGACGACAACTCTCACTTCAAGCGCGTTAGTGTTTCGTATCTCCTCGTTGGGATTGGGGCGCGGCGGGCCGCTTCGCCTCACCCACCTCTATCCCCATTTCCCGTTCAAGCGGTAGCAGCACGTCCCGCAGTGTCGCGGCGCCGACGACGTTGCCCGACTCCTCCTCTGGAACATCTGGAACATCGCAGAAGCTGAGGAGAAGGGAGAAGTGCTGCTCGCGAGGCGGAGTCCCCTGCTGCGGGATTTCAGTGCACGCTTCCTTGATTGGGTCAACAACAAGAGCAAGCTCAGACAGGCAAGCAAAGACTACATGTCACACACCGGCAACCTTGAGATTCAAGCGTACTGGCACGCAGTGCGTAACGCCGTCGGCTACAACATATACCGCGGCACCGTGGCTGGTGGTCCCTACTCGATGATCAACTCGTCGCTGGATGGCACGACCGCGTACACCGACAACACAGGCGAGGTAAGACTGATCGGAGCAAAGCCTCTTGCGGGCGGCCGCGGTGGCCAGACCATTGGCCTCAACTTTGTTCTCACGCCGGACGTGAGAGATAGAGAAATCGAGCGACCGGGCCAATTTCCGGCAGATCCAATTCAGGGAATAAAGCCGCGGGCTGTGGCAACTGTACTCGCCGCTCATCTGCTTGACCACTACTTCAGAGTCTGAAAACACGTGAAGTGCCTTGGCCTTAAGCCCCAGGGCACATTGCAGCGCTTCCAGCAGAGCAATGTACTCAGCGACATTATTGTCCTGGCGCCCGATCCATTTGGCGATTCTGATTGTGCCGGCGGTGGAGCCGTCGATTACCACTCCAATACCAGACGGGCCGGGATTCCCGATAGAGCCGCCATCGATGTAGGCCACGAGATCTGACATTGTATTGGTGAGCTGGTAACAACCATGCCTGACTTATTTTCCGGCGTCAAGATGCTTACCTCGTTCTTTCACAGGCTTCTTATGGTTGCCCACGCCTTCGAGCACCTGTGGATGTTCCTGTGGAAAAAAGGAAAGAAATTAATCTCCCATTCACTAAGCAACAACGATTCAATGGGTTGCATTTCCGGTTTTTGATCTATCGCAACCGGCCGATTGCACTGAAGACGGGCATTGACAATCTTCAAGCAACTCTCTAAGGTGGCTTCCGTCGACGGCTGAAAGGGTTGGCTTAATTAAACTTTTGCCAGTCCGAAGTAGGCTGAGTGATCAGCTGGGCGGGGCAACCCGCCAGGCAGCCAGACCTGAAAAAACCGACGGCCCTGCGAGGGGCAGTTGGGGTTTGGGACCGCGAAAGCGGTGATCGCATCAAGGGCTGTGACGGTACGTGCCTCCACGCTGTTGGCTCCCTCGCAGGAGCTGATGGCTAGAGCATAACCAATGTCACAGCTTTTACCTTTTTCCAGCGTTCTCATTCCGCAAGGCTGGTCTCCCAGAAAAACATCCTTCCCGGCGCGCCCTTTTCAATAGGATTGTGAACGACCATTTCAAGCGCAATGCGCCCTCTCAACATGATGGAGGATGCCCGGTAATTCGCAGAATGTAGCGACCTCACATTCCCGGTCATAGTGGGCCGAGGGTAGTTTTTCTGCCAGGATCTTGACGAGCACGCGATGATCACGTTGAATCCCATAGAGCCGATGAAATCAGGACAGTCTCAGGGATACGGTTCATTTTTGAGAGCTGGGAGCGGGAATGAGGCAAATTCCGAATTCGAGTCGTTGTCTCGACGCGCACATTTCACGAGCGCTGAATACGATCAGGAAACCGAGCACCGCCGAAGAAATTACCGAGTTGCTCAATCGTGAGCTGGACTCCGAAGACCGCCCTTTCCAAACAAACGAGGTGGCAGAGCGGTTGCAGAACAGCCAGAACGCAGTGTTGACTCTATATTGGTCAAGGACTCGTGTCCGCAAGTAGCCTTCCCGCACGCGTAGAGTGAGGATCGAAAGCACGGTCCCATCGAGGCTATGAGCGCTACATTGTGAGCTTTAGGGACTCGGGCAGGCTTTGCCTGGCCCGCGCGCACGTGCCTGCCTTGATTCTGCTGGACGTTATGCTGCCCAAGATGAGCGGGCCGGACGTGCTGAAAGCTTTGAAGAAAGATCCGGAAACGGCGGTGATTCCGGTGATGATGTTGACCAGTCTCTCGCAGAAAAATGCGAAGCAGTTCGAGAAAGACGGGGCCAGCGTTTCTTCCAGAAGCCCGATGCCATGCTGGGGAAAGGTCCTGACTCGCTGTTTGCTGTGGTCGACCGAATGCTGGAAAAATGAATTGGCCCGGGGGACCTCCCGCAAACACCCCAACAGGTTGCTCTACAACCGGCTGTGAAAGCTCAAGATCGAGCATGGCAGAAAGCGAACAAAACGTTCTTCGGGCGAACAAGCCGGTCGGCCGTTGGCGCTGGATCGGCGGAATCGCTCTGCTGTTAATTGTGGCGATCACCGTACTGGGCATCGTGGTCTACCGCGCCGAGCCGACCCTGCGCGCGACCGTGATTGAGACTTTGTCTACTAGATTCAAGAGCAAAGTCGAGCTCGACGAATTCCATGTCTCGCTGTTCAAGGGACTCCAGGTTTCGGGCAACGAGCTCAGAATTTTCGGAGACACGGACCCCAACAATCACGAGCCAGGAGTTCAGCCGATCATCAGTGTTGCAGAATTCCGGTTTCGCATGAGAATCCTGGATCTTTTTCGCTCTCCCATGCATGTCGACACGGTGTATGTAAAGGGATTGCAGTTGAATTTGCCGCCCAGAGAACATCGCAGCGAGATGAATAACATGGGACCCAAGGGCGGAAAAATAGAAATCATCGTGGATAGACTCGTCTGCGACAAAGCACAACTGATCGTCAATACTCTGCGGCCGGGCAAGCTGCCGCTGGAATTTGACATCGAAAGCTTGAAAATGACGAGCATTGGGCCTGGTTCTCCCCTGCATTTCGATGCCAAACTGACCAACCCCAAGCCCGTGGGACACATCCTTTCAAGTGGATTGTTTGGCCCATGGCAGGCAGACAGCCCCCGCGACACTCCGGTGAGCGGGACCTATTCGTTCAACCATGCAGATTTGGGCACGATCAAGGGGCTCGGCGGAATCCTCTCGTCGACTGGCAGGTACGCCGGTATTCTTGACAACATTGTCGTGGACGGGGCAACCGACACTCCGGATTTTCGCATTGCGATCAGCGGACGCGCGGTTCCCTTGCATACTGACTTTCACGCCACTGTTGACGGAACCAGCGGCGACATATACCTTCAGCCGGTAAAAGCAAAAATTCTGAATTCATGGCTGGTGGCGAACGGCTCGGCGGTGCGGACGAGAGACCCCGATGGGCACCGTGTGGAACTGGACGTCGTGATTGAGAGGGGAAAGATCGAAGACCTGCTGAAAATGGCGATACGAACTGATCCGCCGATCATAACCGGCATAGTTCGTTTGAAGACGAAGCTTAGCCTGCCGCCCGGCGAGCCAGACGTCGCCAATCGCTTGCAACTTGCTGGGAACTTTCAAGTGTCTGGGGCGCACTTCACAAACGACAAAATCCAGGGAAAGATTGACGCGCTCAGTATGAGAAGCCAGGGCAAGCCGAAGCTGGCGCAGGACAATAATTCCGAAGAAGTGCGCTCCGACATGAAGGGTACATTCAGTCTCAGCAACGGGCTTATTTCCTTTTCACAACTGCAGTTCCGGGTTCCTGGCACCCGAGTGAATTTGACCGGGACATACAGTTTGGATGGGAACCAATTCGATTTTCATGGCAAAGTGCGCCTGGACGCGAAACTTTCGCAGATGGTAACGGGCTGGAAGTCGATATTGCTGAAACCGGTGGACCCATTTTTCAGCAAGAACGGCGCCGGAACTGAAGTTCCGGTCCAGATTAACGGCACGAAATCAGACCCTTACTTCGGCCTCGATTTCGGCCGCAAGGACGAGAGCAAGACCCTTGTGAAAAAACAATAGTCAAATCTCTTAGACCGGAGTGTAGGCCGCTACTCGCTTCTGGAGGCAATGTACCTGATCTCCTCTTGGACATTGCAAGCCGCGGAGTGCGCATCGCACAGTGCGAGAAATGCGCAAAACTCTTCTATACGGATCGGGAATTACTGAGCGCCTATTTTATAGAACATAACTCTCCCCGAGGGATCAAGTTGCTGCAGCAAGTCAAAGTCACGAACGTTGCGGGACAACACCGCACATCCGCGGGCACGAAGCGCTTGAGACCCGACCCGCTGCGAGTGAGGTGGTGCAGGGGGGAGCCGGGTTAGGCCTCACCTGATGTTTTGGCTTCCTCAAGCCACAGGCTCACGAACCATTCCACGGGTCAACGATATCAAGACCACAGTCCTCGAAGTCTGCAACATTGCGCGTCGCGAGCTTGGCTCCTCGCACTTGGGCTATGGCCGCGATCTGCGCATCCGCGTGGCTGATAGGTCTGCCGAGCGCACGGCGGTGAGCGGCAATTGTAGAAAAAACTCGCGCTGCGTCGCTCTCGAATCCGAAGATGCGGCCCGCCAAATCCTCGGCAAACATAGCTTCTGCCGCTGCCAGCAGCCCCTCTCGGCGCTTGCCCTTGGTGAGCAGCTGAATTCCATAAAAGATTTCTGCCTCGGTGATTGACGTCGTAAAGAGTTCTGTTGCTGGTTGCTTCGCAACCCATGTCACAATCCGAACAGAGGGCTTGGGCCTCATGAGCTCTGAGAGCACATTAGTGTCGAGGATGATCATTCGCCAAATCCCGGGGCCTGGCGCATAGCATCGCGTCGCGGCAACTCAAATTCGAGCCCGCCGAACGCTGCAAATCGTCGTTGAATGGTCTCCGCCAGGTTCCCCTTTACCGGTGAGGAAGCGGTTAGAGCTGAGCGCAAAATCTCCCTGGCCTCCTCCTCCATCGAACGTCCGTGATGGGCAGCCCGGACCCTCAACCGGGTCTTGGTTTTCTCGTCAAGTTGTCGAATCGTTATTGTCGCCATGCTGTCAATGCTATCACTGCTAGCCACGGATGCAAAGCGTCCTAGCTAAGCGAGGACTGTCGTTTCGCGCCCACACTGCAGGTGCGGCGACTTGTGGTAAGAGTGCTCCAGCCCTGACGGACACCGCTGCTGCGCTGGTTAACGGTACCCGGGCACCAAGCAAGGCGCTTACTGAGCCCCCATTTTATAGAACACGACTTTTCCCGAAGGATCGAGTTGCTGTAGCAAGTCGAAGTCCCGAACGTTGCGAGAGAATACCGCACATCCGTATTTTCGAGCGGTAGCGAATAGCAGCGCGTCGTTCAAGACGCGCCGCCGCTGCTCTCCTCCGTATCCCTGGGTCCGGGCCAGCGTGCCGGACAGCACTCCGGCTTCCCGCCAGATCTCGGGATCGGGCGTGATCGCCCGGTAGCTGGGCCGCCGGTCTATGACCGCGGCAACTTACTCGATGATCTCGGGCGTTTGGGGGTGAGCGGGATCGAGCAGGCCGCAGGTCGCCGCCAGCTCGGCTTCCGTGACCGGGCAATGCCATGCCTCGGTCGCCCGCAGCATCGCTTCGCCCCGTTGCGGAAAACAGCCTTGAAGAACATCAATGTAGACCGTTGTATCGTAGAGCAGCTTGGCGGGTCGATGGCTGGTCGTTCCAATGAACTCAAGCTCCGATTCGGCCCGCGGTCTGAGCTGCGCTCGATGTTTGTTGGGTTTGAGCCGCCTGAGAATTCTCCATCGAACGGCGCACTGTGTCTTAACTGTTTGTCTCACCCCAGGGGGCAGGCCCAGAGACAACTTATTGGGGAAAATGAATCTTCAGCTTATAGCAGATGAAGAGAACCAGGATCGCGCCCAGTGTGGAAAAAATGAGGCCGGCGGGATGGTATCGTTTGTTTGTCGGGCGCGAAAACATGTGGGTAAGGGCGCCGCCCATAATCGATCCGATGATGCCGAGCACGATCGTCCAGACGATCGTTATGTGCACGTGCATCACCGATTTCGCGATAACCCCCGAGATTAGCCCAATAAGAATATACCAGATTAAGTGAAACATTCTTTTTCCTCCAGTGTTTGCCTTCAGAACGTCGTCGAGTATAACCCTGGGTTTGGCAATTAACCAGACTTTCCCATGGCATTGATCGGCTTTCCAAATTGAAACTCAAAAATTGGCCATCAAGCCGGAATCTCCTTGTTGACTTCAAACACGGTGCCGATTGTACACTCACCCCGCCTGTTCGCGACATTGCGAAACAATTTTCATCCGGAGCGTCCCCAACGGTCTGAGATCCGCACCAGCACCGCCGAAATTGCCCGATATTCCGCCACTTTTGCAACACTTCTCCTTGCCGAGCCCTTTGTAGACAGATTCCGCTGCTTGAGCGGGCCACCGCAGATCTATCCCGTGGGTATCGGCAACAGCGCGATCCGGCCCAGCAGCGCCCCGAACCGCCGCCGCGTCAGATGTCCTTCCGCCAGCAGCAAGGCCGATGGGTCACGTTACAGCGGATGCGAGGGGAAATTTTAAGAAGTTGAGCGGCTCGCACTCAACTGCAAATTTGCAGTGACGACCGCCGACGAGCTTTCCGATGATCATGTGCGTTGCCGTGCGCGGCTTTTTGGAAGGCACAGAATGTGAGTCGGGCACCGGCAGGTGCTGCGCCGATGTGCACTATTCCATTTCGCTGGTCAGGATGAAAAGTGGCTTCATTTCGAAGCTTTTGTAGTGGGGCCGGAGGCGGTCGATGTTGTACTGCTCTTTTACGTTAACAACTTTTTTCGAGGCAGTAACGGTGTCGATGGGCATGTTGTCGTAACGGCCATTCCTGAGGACGACAAGTCGTCCGTGAATCTTGCCCAGGAGCAAGTCCAGGGCGATGTTGCCATAGGCCATAGGGACGATGGAGTCAATGGCATCGGGATCACCGCAGCGGACCAGGTAGCCGAGTTTCTGGCTAATAACGTCGATCGTTTTACCGTTGTTGTACTTAGGGGAAAGCTCCTTCACCTTCTCGGACACCCGGTCCCCGATACCGCCGAGTTTCTTGTGGCCGAAGGCGTCAGTGGTTTCAGCCTCGAAGACCATTTCTCCGCCTTGGAACGTCGCTCCCTCCGAAACTAGGACGACGGAGTAGTGGTTCGGGTTCTTCTGGCGGTCAGAGACCAATAACTCGGTGAGTCGCTCGATGTCGAACTTATGCTCCGGGATCACGCAGCGGTTCGCGGCTCCGGCCATGGTAGGCAGCATGGCAGTGAACCCGGCATAACGGCCGAAGACTTCGAGAACCATGAAGCGTTCGTGGGAGCCAGCACTGGTGCGCAGGCTGTTCGTCATGGAAATGGTGCGCGTCACACAGGTGCTGAAGCCGATACAGTAGTCGGTGCCCGGAACATCATTGTCCATGGTCTTGGGAATGGCGACTACCTTCACGCCTTCCTGACAAAGCCGTACGCCGTAGCTCAGCGTGTCATCCCCCCCAATGGGGATGAGGTAGTCGATGCCGAGCCAATCCAGGTTCTTCAGAACTTCTGCGGTCAGGTCGTTCTTCTCGGCGTTATAAGCAGGCTGCAGGTGAGCAGGAACGCTGGACATCTTCACCTTGCTGGGGTTGGTGCGCGAGGTGTGCAGGAACGTACCACCGGTACGGCCGGTGCGGTTGACCAGATCCTCCGACAGCGTCTGGAAGTTCTCGCTATTGTCGTAGTCTTTCTCGCGGACGATGTCGACCAGCCCAGCCCAGCCCCGACGGATGCCAATCACTTGGCAGCCCTCGCGCAGCGCGCGGATGGTTACGGCGCGGATGGCGGGGTTCAGGCCGGGTACGTCGCCGCCACCGGTGAGGATTCCGATTACACCCTTTTTTGTTTTCACGTTTGCCGCCTTGTGTTCGCAAATGTCGGGTCGTCCCCGCTCACATCCTATCGGCTCCCTGTCGCTGGCAGCAATGCTGTTGATGCATGACAATCGGTTGCAAAGCCCTAGTGCGGCCTTAACGGTCGCGTTCGGAGTGTCCCTCTGGGCGCAGCCTGGGATAGAAAGACGAACTCAGAAACAAGACTAAACATCCGGGGAAATGAGCACCGAGAGGCGCACCAGCTTTACTTCCCTGCTTTTTCCCTGCTCTGAACTTCGCCCAGCGTGCACGTGCAGCCGCTGCGATTCTTCTCCTGCCTGCGGCTGATATTTTGCGCTTCGGTGCCCTCACCTGCGTCTTTGTCTGTTTCACTTCTGTGCCTTCGAGCAAGCGCGCAGCACCTGAGTCAACTCGTCAACTTGGAAATCTCTTCCTTGACCTGCTGTGTGATGGCGATGCTCAACACGTTCTCCTGTTCGCCGGATGCGAACCACGCATTCAACTGGGCGTGCGCATGAAACCCTTTGCACCCAAGGTGTCCCGCCATAACGAATGACAAATCTGTTATCTACAAGTTACAATCCGACTCTGTGGCACCCAAGCTGCATATCTAAGGGTCCGGTCCTGGGCGGTACCCGTGTTTCTGGACAGGCTCCAATCCGGCTTCTTGCTATTTGAAACACAGCAGGGATTGGTGCGAGTCGAACTTTCTCTCTGGCAACGCATTTATCTGCTCTGGACGTTTCGCAACTTTCGCCAGCTCTCCATCCCACTCCTGAACTCGCGCCAGCGCGCACTGGTCAACGCCCTCTTCCGCAATAACGCGGGCGTCGTATCGCATTCGCACAACCCATTGCGTGTGATCGGTGTGGTTGAAAATTTCGTGCCGCCGACGGTGCGGATCGGTGCTTCGCCGGCCCAGAAAAAGGAACGGCAAGAAAAGGTGGTAGCGCAGCGCGCGGAAATCGCGCCCAAGCCTAACCCGGTTCCCTCCTCTTCGCCCAGAGTCGCCTGGTCCAGGCTTGCAAGGACAGTCGGCGCGCTGTCCCTCTGCATCATTTCCGTGGTCGCATGGCATCGAATCCAGGGAATACCAGGCTCCCAGGCCCACAATCAGCCTCGGCTCCAGCAGATCAACGCGATCGCCGTGCCGAATTCTCCACACTCCGCAAAGCCAGCGGCCATTGCCGAGAGCGCCGCCGCCATCGCCCCGTCGGCAGCCACCGCTCAGCCCCTCGCTGCCCCGGAAGCTGCCGTCAAGCCGGCATCGATCGCCACAGTCGTCCCAACTCCGAAGCAGGGGATTCGCGTCCACGATGTGGCTTCGGCTCCGAACCTCCCACTCTCCGGCCAAGACAGCGGTATCCAGGCCTCGAGACCGCCGTTGCGTTTCGTATATCCGGTCTATCCGGATGTCCGCGCTCGAGGTGTAGTCGCTCTGACAGCGCGGGTGGATTCTGATGGCACCGTGCGCACCGTGAGAGTCGTCTCTGGCAACCGTGCGCTCGCCGCGGCCGCAGTCCGCGCCGTTCGCCAATGGCGCTACCACCCCTACCTCAAAGATGGCCAGCCCGCCGCGACGGAAACCAACATCGTCATTTCATTCTTCTCAGACGACGCGATTTCCATGAGCTTCCCTCCCAGCATCCCGGCCACCCGCTAGCCTGCATTATTCATGGGCGGAGCCAAGTTAACGGGTTTCTTTGGGCCAGGGCTTGGTGGAAGACCTCCGATGTCAGATCCTGCGCCCCCTCACCGTTTCGCACGCGATGCTTGCGTCTCCCCCTATAACCCCGCCATGCAGAATCCTTGGTCGGAGCTGCCTTCACAAAGCCCATACGTTCTCGACATCGACCGTGGCAGCATTGATCGGTACAACAAGTCCAAACGCAGAGCCGTGAATGCGAAAGATAAAGCCGAGCCCATCCCAGCCGAGAATGGCGCGGAACACCTCGTCGAAGTTGGGGAGATCAAATGCACTAGCTGGCGTGCCGTTGTCTTTTGCGTTTCGGCTTCTTGCCTTTCTTGCGGTGGCGCTCGAAGAATTGCGTGCCGGCTTCATAGTCCTGAATGCTTCCGGCACTTATTGTGGTCCTCTTCTTCTTGGTGTTGAACTCCCGCAACGGGCCAGCCGCGTGAATAAGGAGCGTTTCGATTTCTCTTTCGTGCTTCGTCTCTTGCACTACGTAAAAGGAAAAATACTTGACTTCCGGTTGATGAGTGTCTCGGCACGCCCGGAGTCGATTAAAGATTCTCCCCCGACCGACGTATCGGGCATATCCCATCGAGTCATGGGGCAACATAGACTCCCTGTCTGCGGACACCCTTACTCCGCAAATGATTGTTTACCAAATCGATCGCTTCGAAGGGAATCTTCTCACCAACGGCACGGAACAACCTCTTGACTCCTCCTGCCGCGCCGCGACCGGCGTTTAGCCTGCCGAAGCGAACGATCCATTGTCATTCCCAAAGATCTTGGGGTCTGTGATGGTCTTGCGTGCTGATTTCTTCGCCAGCCATTCTCCGCACCACTGGCTTGATAGAAACATCATAGCCCACTGTTTGGCTGCTCGGATGCCACTTCGATTGTTGGCTTTGTAGCAGGGCGTAAGATATTCGCGTGTCGGTCTGAACGGATTTGTTCGACGCAGGGAAGGTCATGCCATTGGAGCGAGTCGGCCGCAGCGAGGCATTGAGCAAATCTGAATTTCACCAGCGTATCCGAGACTGGCTCGATAACACTGATCATAAAGTGATCGGTCCTGAGGGAATCAAATATCATAGAACTGGCTGGGTCCATGTTCGCGATGGCTCCAACATTTTGGTCCTGAACGCAGATACGCCTCGTGATGCCGTGGATCGCTACCTGCAAATGGTTAACCGTTTCGGAAACGACTGGCAGTGGAACCGCGCAGAGAGTCAGCGGGGCAAAATGACGGCGGTCGAGTACGGCCCAGATAAACTTCGGTGCAAATCTTTCTATTTCTACTACGTCGGCCCTGCGTTCTGAATGGACGGTTAGGCAATCTCAAACGTTCAACCCGAGAGCGATCCAAGCAAAGTACGGCTCGCCAGTCCCCGTCCCTCAGCAATATATGTGACGGTGGCACCAGCCGCTCAGAAAACAGAGCCGATCAATTACAATCCCTTGCCGAGGGGGATTCATGGCAAATCTAACGGGACTGGCGTCCATAGTGTCGGAGTTGAGGGTAGTGAGAACGAATCTGGCGAGCCAGCTTAAGCACGTAGACGCGGCTCTTTCCGTTCTTGGCAAGTTGAATGGCGGGAGTTCCAACACGAAATCGGGGCGCATCATGTCGGCTGCCGCTCGTAGGAAGATCAGCCTCACGCAAAAAGCGCGATGGGCAAAGGCGAAAGGTCACGCGCCGAAACCCAAGCGCACAATATCAGCAGAAGGCAAAAAGAGAATCGCAGCGGCACAGCGGGAAAGGTGGGCGAAGGTGAAGGCGCAGCAGAAGAAGGGAAACTAGTGGGGGTTCGGCGGCGTTTTGTCGCGCTGCAGACTAATGGGTCCAGAATCCGCTACTTCTTTACCACACACGAATCGCATAAGGTCAAAAAAATGAAAGCTCTTGTAAAAAGTAAGCGGAGTTGTGGCCTTTGGCTCGAAGAGGTTCCCGAACCGCAAATTGGCATCAATGACGTCAAAGTCCGCGTTCTTCTGACCGGGATCTGCGGCACCGACCTTCATATTTACGAATGGGATGAGTGGGCCCAATCGACCATCAAGGTTCCGCTGGTCATCGGCCATGAATTTGTGGGCGAAATCGTCACGGTCGGCTCGAACGTAGCGGACTTCCGAGTCGGAGAACTGGTCAGCGGCGAGGGTCATGTGGTGTGCGGCCGCTGCCGCAACTGCCTGGCCGGACGGCGTCACCTTTGTGCTCACACCCAAGGTGTCGGCGTAAACCGCCCCGGAGCCTTTGCGGAATTCATCGTGCTCCCCATGTCGAACATCTGGAAGCACAGCGAGGAAATCAAACCTGACATTGCCGCCATCTTCGATCCGTTCGGCAACGCTGTTCATACCGCTCTTTCTTTTCCCGTGCTTGGGGAAGACGTGCTGGTCACTGGCGCGGGGCCCATCGGAATCATGGCAGCGGCGGTTGCGAAGCACGCGGGAGCCCGCTACGTGGTAATTACCGACGTGAATCCGTACCGGCTGGAGCTTGCCGCGAAGGTGGGCGTCACCATGGCCATCAACCCACGAAAGACAAGCCTTCAGGAAGTGCAACAGAAGCTCGGCATGCGCGAGGGATTCGATGTAGGTCTCGAAATGTCAGGGAACGCATCCGCCTTCCGAGACATGCTCGCGAATATGAGCCACGGGGGCAAAATCGCGCTGCTGGGCATACCGGCGGGAGAGATGTCGATCGACTGGCATCAAGTCATCTTCAACATGCTGACCATCAAAGGCATCTATGGCCGCGAGATGTACGAAACCTGGTACAAGATGACCGTGATGCTAGAGAGCGGCCTCAACATCGCGCCAGTCATTACGCATCACTTCTCCTGGCGGGAACACGAGCAGGCATTTGCCGTAATGCGCTCTGGCAACTCCGGCAAAGTCATTCTGGACTGGCAGGACCCCGGGCCACACGATCCACACTAGAACTGGACGCAGCGCAGAGGCGCGTCATCGAGTTGGTGCACTTCGAGGGTTGGTCAGAAAACTGTAAAAACTGGAAAACTCCAATCCCTTTCGCTTGGCCGAGGAGCAGTCTGGGAGCTCCATGTGCCCTCTTTTTTGTTTGCGAATAAACGCCATCGGCAGTTCGCCGAATGCCAGCAGAGGGGGCTTCCTGAAGGGCATCCGAACCCAGTCGCGTAGCCGCACGGCGGCGGGTCAATTCTTGATTGTCTTCTTCAGGACGTAGTCGAAAAACCTTTCGCTGGTGCCGTCGTCGGAAGTCCATTCCGCACGCACCGTCGTTCTCTTCTCCGCCTTTCTCAAGGCGGAAAGAAGCGTGCGATTCAACCCTCTTGCGCTGGCCCCTTCCATCTCGGCTTCGACGACGAACTCGTCGCCCGCTTTCCTGACGGAGCCCTTCTCAGACAGTTGCCCACGGGCGTGCCGGATCGTCCGGGCGTCCGAGCGGCTGACGCGTGCCTTTAGCTTGAGCTTCATCTGGGACAACCAACCCTGCCGCCGAGATTTCGGGAGTCCGGGGATCGCTCGGCGTGCGCGAACTGAACACAGCCTTGCAGAAGGTATTGAACCCAACTAGGCCCGGTCAGCCTGCTGTCGAGCGGTTCGGATGGCGTTTCCATATAGGCGACAAGGTCATCCAGACGGAGAACGACTGCGACAAGGACGTGTTCAATGGCGACGTGGGGATCGTCGAGCGAATCGATGCTGTGGAGCAGCAGGTCGCAGTACGCTTCGACGAGCGGCTGGTGAAGTATGACTTCGGGGAATTGGACGAGATTTCGCTGGCTTACGCGATCACGCTCCACAAGTCGCAGGGCTCGGAGTTCCCGGCGGTGATGATCCAGCTGGCAACCCAGCACTACATGCTGCTCCAGCGCAACCTCATCTACACGGGGATCACGCGGCGCAAGAAGCTGGTGGTGCTGATCGGGCAGAAGAAGGCATTGGGTATTGCCGTCCGCAATGACCGTCCGCAAAGGCGGTATTCGGGGCTGCTGGCTAGTCTGAAGGGGCACAGAGGGAAGTGCCTTCGAATCGAAAACCTCCAGCCAATCGAGGGTGGTATCGTAATCCGTCGCCGAGAACATTTGGAAATGCCGATGAGAATCTTCGCCCAACACGAGCCGCTAACTGACGCCGAGCTTGCGGTACAAGTGATACACGCGGTTTTGTGATGCGCCGAGGTAGCCATTGGCATTCTCGACCTTAGCCATTTAAAAACGTGCTTTCCCCGCAAGATGCTGGAACAGCAACCTGTGCGCACTTTTGCGCTGCATGACCTCCAGCCCATCCAGCATCTGGCGATGCGATGTCCCTTCCCAGATCGCAAGGATCATTGCCTCGCGTAGCCAGCGCTCCACGCGGTATTCCTGTAGTGTTCCCAACCCGCCGTACACTTCCATCTTCCATCGCCCATTTGGCCGTCTGCAGAGCCGACTCTGCGGTCCAGTTCTTCGCGCGGCCCTGCCAACCCCTATGTCTTTTCGCTTTCCTGTTTGGCTCCAGTGAGGCAGTAGCGAATCTTCTCCAGCAGATTCGGAAAGAGGTACTGCTTGGGAAGCCAGAGCGTCACGTGCTCGGACTCTACGGGCTCGAACGCAGTCATAACGATGACCGGAAAATGCGGGCTGCGGTCACGGACGGTGTGAGCCAGTTCGAGACCGCTCATACCCGGCATCTGGAAGGCCGTGACTAGAAGGTCGAATTCCTGCTCTTCGAAGGCCCGCAGCGCTTCGGCTGCATTCGAGGCAGGAACGGCTCTGTACCCTTCCGTACGCAAGATGTCACACGCTAAGCGGCAGAGCATTTCATTATCATCGACGACGAGAATTTTTTTCATGGCGTGCTCCGAGCCGCAGCAGATTGCTCGCCGGCCGTAGCTGCGATCTTGGCGAAAGTCAGACCGCCGTCAGCCTTGATGCCAATCGAAACGCAGTCGCCGCCCTTGACCTGGCCGGTGGCAACCAGGTTGGCCAACCCGTAAACAATGTTTTTCTCGATCACGCGCTTCAAATGCCGCGCACCGTATTTGGGGTCGGTGCCCTCCCGCAGCAGCCATTGCTTGATCTCGGGCGTGCAGCGGAATGTGAAATGGTTCTGCCCGACAGCGCCCGCAATGCGCCGCTGCACCTTCGCGAGTTCCAGCTCAAGAATGCGCTCAAGCTGGTCTGGGCGAAGCGTCTTGAAAACGACAACCTTGTCTAGCCGGTTCATGAACTCAGGCGAGAACTTTCGACGTGCCGCCTCCGTTGCAATATGCGTAATTTTTTCGTCCAGGTTCGCGTCCTCGATGGGCGCTTGCACGGCGAACCCGAGGCCGCCCTCAGCGAGTCGGCTCATTTCTGGCGCCCCCACGTTCGAGGTCATGAAAATGATGCACTGGGAAAGGTCCACGTGCGTGTTGTCGCCGAGCGTGAGACTGGCCTTGTCCAGGATTCCGAGCATGAGCTGCCAGAGCGACTCCGAGGCCTTTTCGACTTCATCGAACAGCAGAAGCGTGAGTTTGAGTTTTTCCGTGTGCCAGCGGGTCAAGGCCTCCTGTGTGAGTATCGGCTGCGTCTGCATGTGGCCGATATAGCCGGGTGGGGAGCCGATCAACTTGGCGATTTCGTGATGTTCCTGAAATTCTGCGCAATCCACTTTGATGAAGGCGTGGGGATTCCCGAAGAGTGCTTCGGCGAGCACCTCGATCACGTAAGTCTTGCCGGATCCGGTCGGCCCGAGAAACAGCAGGTTCCCTACGGGCCGGTCCGGCGGAGACATGCCCACAAGAAATATCTGGTAGAGCTCAAGGACCGCGTCCACGGCGGCGTTCTGCCCGACGATTCTAGCGCGCAAGAACGCCCCGATCTCCCTGGTGACATCGCCGTGACGTGTAGCATCGAGCGGCTGGACCGGTGTTTCTTCGGGAAAGGCAGAATTGCCCGGACTGGGTCCGCTGGACATACCAAGCCCCTTGCTAGCCCCTAGTTAATTTTTGCATCCTTTCCGGCAGGAAACAATGACGGTGGACACAGGTCATCGTGACCCCCTTCCAACGATGTGAATCACCAGGCCGAACGGGGCTATCAACGCGCAAATCCCGTATCGAACGTCATCGGCTAAGTCATCGAGCGGATCCGCCCAGATCCCAAGCTTTCTGGATGACTGCAGGAACTTACTTCAGTATTTCGAAGATCATCAGCGGCAACTATCAAAGCAGCAGGCTGAGGTGGGCGGTTCGCTGCCCCGCGTGCCCGACAGAGCACCCACTTCAGGAAAACTGTAAAACTGACTAAAGTGAGGCGTTCATTGGCTTGTGAACTCTCCCGATTGGATAGGCGCGGAGTCGGAACCAAAGCAAGGGAACAAAACCGAGTGCAGCAAGAGCTGTCAAGAGAGAGGCTCTGAGTGCCTGTCTTTCGATCCGCCAAGCTGTAGGCGGAAACAACCTCAGGAACATGAATCTGGGCACGAGATATAATGCCCTGCACTAGCGGAGAGTCTGGTCGCAGTTGAGGTTTGATCAGTGCAGGTACAAGTCAAGCTCGGGCGTATTGCCGGCATTTCCATTGGGCTCCACTACAGCTGGTTCATCATCGCCTTTCTCATAGCTCTCTCCCTTGCTGACCACTTTCACACCGTCACGCCGGAGTGGAGTAAGGCCGTAGTGTGGTCTGCCGCAATTGTCACGGGTGTGCTGTTCTTTGTGGCGCTGCTACTGCACGAATTGGCACATTCCCTGGTAGCAAAAGCGCGTGGCATGCGTGTCCGAGCCATCACGTTGTTTGCGTTGGGCGGCGTGTCGCAGATTGATTCCGAAACCCCAGACGCCAGATCTGAGTTCTGGATGGCGATCGCCGGGCCTCTCACGAGCGCCATACTTGGGGTCGGTTTTCTAGGGATAGCAAGGCTGGCTGGTTGGCCGCCCGGTGGTGAGCCCAAGACTCCAGTGGTCGCCGTGCTGCTGTGGCTCGGCTACATCAACCTCATGCTAGCCGTTTTTAACATGATTCCTGGCTACCCGCTGGATGGGGGACGCGTGCTGCGTGCCGTAGTCTGGGGGATCACTCATGATGCCGACCGCGCGACTCGACTGGCGGCCCAAGCAGGCCAAGGAGTCGCTTTTGTATTCATCCTTCTGGGGCTGTATCGCTTTTTTGTAGGGGCGAATTTCGGCGGTCTGTGGCTGGCGTTCATCGGTTGGTTCTTGCTGGACGCTTCCCGCAGCAGCTACCTCCAGGTCGAGTTAATGGCGGGACTCCGCGGCCGGCGCGTCACCGACATAATGGAACGGGACTACCCTACGGTAGAGGGTCATTTTAGTCTGCAGGACTTCGTCAACGAATATCTGTTGCGCAGTGGACGTCGCTGCTTCATGGTCATGCAAAACGGCCAGGTGACCGGGCTGATCACTCCGAACGAGGTGAAGGGAGTGGACCGCGAGCGCTGGGAGCAGACAAGCGTGCAAAGTGTGATGCGCCCTATGGGTCAACTCCGGACGGTCACGGCTGACACTCCCGCTATCCAAGCCCTTGAGATCATGAGCCGCAATGACATCAACCAGCTACCTGTTGTCTCGAATGGCCGAGTCGAGGGAGTCCTCTCTCGCAGCCACGTCCTGCGCTACTTGCAGACTCATG
The DNA here is from genome assembly GCA_050018355.1 of Terriglobales bacterium. Taxonomy (GTDB): domain Bacteria; phylum Acidobacteriota; class Terriglobia; order Terriglobales; family Acidobacteriaceae; genus Acidiflorens. The sequence continues at coordinate 24,205 of JBEKAF010000050.1, forward strand.
CCGAGCTACAGAGGCGATAGGCGGACGGGTCGGTGGCCGCTCAACCGGGAATTGGGCCGGGGTGCGAAAAACCCTTGATCGCAGTCGAGTGTAGCTGAAAATCCTGGAGGACATAATTATGCACTTTGACAATTTCTCCTTCGGTTCCCTCCGGATCGACGGCAGCACGTACGAGCACGATGTGGTCATCGACCGCGGCAAGATCCGCAAACGCCAGAAGAGGCCATCCAAGAAATTTCGCGAGGACTTTGGACACACACCGCTGTCCATTGAAGAGGACATACCGTGGAAATGCGCCCGGCTGGTCGTCGGCACCGGAGCATATGGCAGCTTGCCGGTGATGAAAGAAGTGAACCGCGAGGCGGAACGTCGTAAGGTCAAATTGCTGATTTTGCCGACGAGCGAAGCAATAGAGGTACTAAAGAAAGACCCCGAAGACACCAACGCGATCCTACACGTGACGTGTTGAGTGAGAAAACCCGGAACTTCGGTGTGCACCGCAGCCATAATTTTCGGCGAATGTAAGACGGAGACTAGCCGAACGTAGGCTGCCTGGCCATAAGGAGTTGTGATGAAATCCGGCGCCAAGCTGATGGACTTTGGGCTGGCCAAGCAGGCGGGGGCAGCCCCGACGACTTCCGAACAGCTCCCCTCTGGGACGTCGGACAACGTGTCTTCTTCCTCCATGAAGGACGGACCAACAACCTGGTAGACGCCATCAGAGCTCACAGGAGCCGTGGCAGCGAGGCAGATAAAGTCATCGAACGTTTCAATAAGCTGAGCACTGAGGAGCAGCAGGAAATCATCGATTTCCTGCGGTCGCTCTAGCGAGAAGAGCGCTCTCAACCCCATTGCCAAACTGTGGCACGGGGCAAAGAGTCTCACTGTTTCGTGAACTCGGCCGGTTTCCTGTGCGCTCGAATGACATCTTGAAGTGCGGTGATCGCCAAGAAGCACGGCGCAGAGCCAGACAGCCCCTGTCGCAAAATCGCCTATACACCAACAATTCTCAGTTAGCGTAAACGCCTGCTTTCGGCGGAATTCAAACGCGCCGCGGCGGTTGCATTACGAAAGCTGCTGCCGTAGGATGGCGTGTGAAATCGCTCCCCCATCCCTTAATGGTCGCCTGAACTTCGGGAGCGGTGAAGGGAGGCAGACCTATGAACCAGACATTCAACCGCTATTTCGGACTCATGTTGTTATTGGTGGTGGCCGCGGAATTGGCCCTGGCGCAACAACCGCCCATCAAGATTGGTGCGCTCAATGCCCTGAGCGGCAGCTTCGCCGCCTATGGAAAATCGGGAAGGCAGGGCGCCCAATTGGCCATCGACGAGATCAACGCTTCCGGAGGCTTGCTAGGACGCAAGCTGGAGCTCATCCAGGTGGACGACCAAGCCAAGCCTGACGTGGGCGTGCAGGAAGCCCGGCGGCTGATCCTGAATGAAAAGGTAAATTTCCTCATCGGCATCGACTCCAGCTCGGTGGCGCTGGCGGTCGCTCCGCTGACCAACGAATACAAGATCCCGCTGGTGGTGACGCACGGCGCCACGCCCGCGCTCACCGAGCAGTGCAATCCCTACGTGTTCCGCACCTCGAACAACGCCCGCATGGACGCCTACGCGGCCGCCGACCTGGCCGCCAAGCTGCCCTACAAGCGCTGGGCGAACATCGGGCCGGACTACGAGTTCGGGCACTCGTCGTGGAACGACTTCATCGCGCGCTTGAAGGAGAAGCGTCCGGACGTGGAAGTGGTGGGCGAACAGTGGCCGAAGGGCGGCGAGAGCAACTACACGCCGTACATCACGGCCCTGGTGCAGCAGCGGCCAGAAGCGGTGTTCTCGGCGCTCTGGGCCGGCGACCTGGTCACCTTCGTTCGCCAGGCCAACGCTTTCGGGTTCTTCAAGCAGATCAAGCTGTTCGAGGACCCGGTGGGCGCGGCGCTGGAATCCATCGGGGCGATGGGCAAGGAAGCTCCCCTCGGAGAACTCTTCTCCACCCGATACTGGTTCCTGCAGTCGCAATCCCCGATCAACAAGAAATTCGTGGACGCCTATCACAGCAAATGGGGCGAATGGCCCAGCTACAACGCCGAAGAACACTACGCCGGGGTGCAGATGCTGGCGGCCGCGGTCAAGAAAGCCAAGTCGCTCGATGCGGACGCCATCAAGAAAGCCTTCGAAGCCGACGGCGGCCTGACCTACGAAGCCCCCGAAGGCAAGAAATGGATGCGCCCGGCGGACCACCAGGTGTTCGAAGCGCTGGTGTGGGGCTACACCACGCCTTCGAACGAATATCCGTTCGTCGTTCTCAAGGACATTACGATGGTCCCGGAGAAGGACACGGTGTATCCGACGAAGTGTAAGTAGAAATTGTTTTCGAGAAATGGTGGGTGGAGCAGGGCTTCAGCCCTGCAATTTGAGCAATGAGAAATCATGGGCTTCAGCCCCTGAGGTACCTCGGCGGCTAAGAGCCGCGGCTCAAAACCAGCTCTCGCTGGCAGGCCAGAAGGCCTGCTCCACGCGCCGCGCTCAAGACTTTATCGGACTGCAAGAATACCGGAGCTCGGGTGACTCTTCCCTTCCTCTTCCTTGAGTTCATGACCGGGTTGGCGTCGGCGGCCTCGCTGTTCCTGCTGGCGGTGGGGCTGTCGCTGATCTTTGGCGCGCTGGGCATCGTGAATTTCGCCCACGGGTCGTTCTTTGTCCTGGGCGCGTATTTTCTCTTCGCCCTGACGCACGGCGACGCCACCGGCTTCTGGCACTACTTGTTGCTGGCGGTGGCGGCCAGCCTGGTGCTCGGGGCCGTGGTCGAGCGCGTGTTCATCCGCCGCGTGCTCAACCGCGCCGAGCACTACCAGATTCTGCTGACTTACGCGCTGCTGCTGATCATCGAAGACGTCTCCAAGATCTGCTTCGGCGCCGACTACAAGTCCATCGGTATGCCCAAGGGATTCGAAATGCCAGTGTTCGTGCTGGGCATTCCCTTTCCTTCTTATTACCTCGGTCTGGTAGGGCTGGCGGCCGCGGCCGCGCTGCTGCTGTGGCTATTTCTGCATCGGACGCGCTATGGAACCCTGGTGCGCGCGGTCACCCAGGACCGCGAGATGCTGGAAGCCCTGGGCGTCAACGTTCCCCTGCTGTTCACGGTGATCTTCGCCGTGGGCATTGGCCTCGCCGGCTTCGGAGGCGCCGTCAGCCTGCCGCTGCAATCCATCTCGACCGGCGTCGCGATGGACGCGGTGATCAGCGCCTTCATCGTGGTGGTCGTGGGCGGACTGGGCAGCATATGGGGAACGCTGCTGAGTGCGATTCTCATCGGCGAGATCCAGGCCTTCGGCGCACTGGTGCTGCCGGAATTCTCGATCGCCTTCACCTACGTTCTGATGGCGGCTGTGCTCCTGTTCCGTCCCTGGGGACTGCTGGGCCGGCCGCCGGCGGTGCGCACATGAGGACGAGGCTCGCCCTGGCTGCGGTGGTGCTGGCGCTGCTGCCGTGGTTCCTGCACGACTACGGGCTGCAGGTCGCCATTCAGGCGCTGGTGCTCGGCGTCTTCGCCATGAGTTTCAATCTCCTATTCCGCAACACCGGACTGCTGAGTTTCGGACACGCCGCCTGTTTCGGCTCCGCCGGCTACACCACCGCGCTCCTGGTCAGCAAGCTGAGATGGAATTTCGCCGCGACCTTGCCGCTCGCGCTCGCCGCCGCGGCGCTGGTGGCGCTGGTGATCGGCTTCTTCAGCGTGCGCCTCACCAAGATCTACTTCACCATGCTGACCCTGGCGTTCGCGCAGATGCTGTGGGCGGTGGCGCACAAGTGGTACGGCTTCACCGGCGGCGATAACGGCATCAGCGGCCTGCTGCCGCCGGGGCTGCTGGGGAATCCCAAGGGGCTCTACTACGCGAGCCTGATGGCGCTGGCGGTGGTGTGCGCGGTCATCCACGTGGTGCGGCGCTCGCCCGCCGGATACACGCTGCGCGCGGTGCGCGACAACCCGGCGCGCGCCGAGGCCATCGGCATCAGCGCCTTCGAATACATGGTCGCCGCCTTCGTGCTCTCCGGCACGCTCTCCGGGCTGGCCGGATTCCTACAGGTGGCATGGCAGCACTCGGTCTTCCCCGACCTGCTCTACTGGACGACCTCGGCCGAGGTGATCATCGCCGTGATCCTGGGCGGCAGCGCGGAGTTCTTCGGCCCGGCCATCGGCGCCGTGGTGCTGGTGGTGCTGGAGGCGGTGGTGCGCTCGCACACCCAGTACTGGCCGCTGGCGCTGGGCATGGTGCTGCTGGCCATGGTGCTGTTCTTCCCCAGCGGCGTCGTCAGCCTGTTCCCGCGCCGGCAACGCCAGGAGGCTCCCCGTGCCGCTGCTTGAAGTTCACCGCGTGTCGAAATCCTTCGAGGGCTTCCGGGCGCTCAACGACGTCAGCCTGGCGGTGGAAGAGGGCAGCTTGTACGCGCTCATGGGTCCGAACGGCGCGGGAAAGACCACGCTCTTCAACCTCATCACCGGCCGCTACACGCTGGACGCGGGGCGCGTGCTGTTCGCCGGACAGGACATCTCGCACACGCCCACGCATCGCATCATTCATTACGGCATCGGGATCTCGTTCCAGCGTGCCATCCCCTTCCCCAGCATGACGGTGCTCGAAAACGTCACCCTGGCGGTGCTGGCACTGGATCGGAAGACCCGCGATTTTGCCCGCCCTTTGCTCTCCTACGGCGACGCCGCCAAGCGCGCCGAAGAGATCATCTCCTGGGTCGGGCTGAGTGACCTGAAGCGTCAGCTCACCGCGTCCCTGCCCCAGGGAGACCTGAAGCGTGTGGACATTGCCCTCGCGCTGGCCAGCAAGCCGCGGCTGTTGCTGCTGGACGAGCCGCTGGCCGGGCTCTCGCGTGCGGAACGGGCACAGATGGTCGGCTTCATCCGCGAGCTGCTGCGGTCGCTCGGCACCACCCTGCTCTTCACCGAGCACGACACCGAGGCCGTCCTGCAACTGGCCGAGCGCATCATGGTGCTGCACCGCGGCTCGGTGCTGGCCGAGGGCACACCCGACGAGATCCGCAGCCACCCTCAGGTGCAGGAAGCCTTCCTGGGACGGGAAGCATGAGCGTGCTGGCGCTGGAGCAACTGGTCGCCGGCTACGGACCGATCCGCGTGGTGCGCGACGTGAGCCTCACCGTGGATGAGGGCGAAGCGGTGGCGCTCCTGGGACGCAACGGCGCCGGCAAGACCACCACGCTCAAAGCCGCGCTGGGGATGGTGCGCGTGTTTTCCGGGCGAGTGCTGTATCGCGGACGCGAGGTTACGCGGTTCGCGACCCATCGGCGCGCGCTGCTGGGCATGGGCTACGTACCCGACGACCGCCGCATCTTTCCCGAACTCACCGTGCGCGAGAACCTGGAGGTGGCGATCAAGCGCGGGACGAAGAAGGTTTCCGGCTGGACCATCGGTCGCATTTACCAGCTCATGCCCTGGCTGAAAGAGATCGAGCGGCGACGCGGCGGATTCCTCTCCGGCGGCGAACAACAGATGCTCACCATCGCCCGCACCATGATGGGCAATCCCGAGGTGCTGCTACTGGACGAACCCACGGAAGGCCTGGCGCCGCATTTCGTGCGCCTGGTGAGCGATCTGATCAAGGAATTGAAGTCCAGCGGCATTGCCGTGCTGCTGGCGGAGCAGAACCTGCGCTTCATCACCCCGCTGGCCGACCGCGTGTACGTGCTCGAGAGCGGCGAGCTGCGCTTGGAAGGTACGATGGCCGCAATGGCCGAAAGGCAGGACGTGCGGGCGCTGCTGGCGCTGTAAGTTGGCGAAACATCGCGTCTCTGACAATGTCGGCGGTGTCAAGCACTTCTTGAGCGTACTAACCCGTGCACTCCGAAGAGCGCGCCATTTCGCTCTCGTTGAAGCTGTGCTGTTCCAACCAAGGCTCGCTCGCAATCGTTTCAGGTCAGGAACTCAGTCCGACCCATGCATCTCTTCGGTCACACAACGTCGATCATGATTACTACTTCGAACTCCCCCGTGAAGAGG
>JBEKAF010000051.1:0-30038 GCA_050018355.1 Terriglobales bacterium
GCTGTCGGTCAGCTCCACAACGATGTCTGCCAAGGCATCGCGATGCTGCGTGCTGTCTTTTGCCTTTTCGAGAGTGGTAAGGACTGCAAGGGTCTTCGCGCGGAGACTCTTCGAGTGATAGAAGCGAAGGAATGGTTGAGATGACGGTGAGGAGACCTTTACCGGCGGCTTAACACGTGGCGTGGCTGACCGTTTGGAGGGTCGCTTGGAGGACTTAGCCACGATCATCTCCTTCAATCATAAACCGGAATTTCCTTTTTGACCTCGAAAACGACACCATAGTACACCCGTCTCGCTTGTTCGCGACACCGTAAAACGATTTTTCATCGGGAGCACTCCCGACGGTCTTCATCCGCAGCAGCACAGCCCAAAGTTGCCCCATTTGTGGCCTACTTTTGCAACACCTCTCCCTTACCCCAGCCAGTTCATAGACGGATTCCGCTGCCGACTGGACCACGATCCACCTATCCCGTCGGTACCGGGAGCAGCGCGATCCGGCCCAGCATCGCCCCGAACCGCCGCCGCGTCAGATGCCCCTCCGCCAGCAAGAGCCAGTAGTAGCGGGCATGTTTGACCAGCCGGCCTCCGGTCTTCACCAGCCGTTGCTGCAGGCTCGTCAGGGCCCAGGTCCTCAATCTCTCTCGGCAAACTCAGCCGTCACCACAAATTGCCCAGGTTGTAGGCCAGCGATCATGGCTTGCTTTCGTCCGGTGGTGGATTGCGTTTTTTCGCATGGATTCTCCGCGCATTTCGATGCGATGAGCGTTGTGTACCAAACGGTCGAGGATACCGTCGGCGATGGTGATTATCAACTTGAACTCCGTAGTCCCGAAATTTTACTATTCTTTTACTAGACACCCCTCAAAACCCAACCCCGATTACACCTATAACACTGGGAATTTCCCGATTGGCCGGTACTCGCGGTGAATTGTAAGTGGTTATAGACGTTCGATTTTCCCAGTGCTACAGGCAAAACACTGGTGTCCGGTATGTCGTATCCACCCCCCGCAACCAATATCTCGTTACACTTCATCGGCTTGGAAGATTTCCTCTCCTGAGCCGTTTTTGTTCTTGGGCAAATTAAGCCTGAGCACACTCATTGCAGCTTCGCATACTCGGCTTTCTTCAGGATGGGGATGTCGGGGTCGGCATCTTTCCAGAACGTCAGGAAATCCTTGTAGGCAGCAAGCGCCCGAGTGCGGGCAGCATCGGCATCGACTCCCTGCGAGGTTCTCGATTGCAAGGCGTTGGCGCGAGCCACTCCCAGATGCGCCAACGTTCCCGTCCAGCAACCCTGAAATAATCCCAAGGTAAGAGTAGCCGATGACACGCCCGCAATGTCGCTGAGGCGGTCGAGTCATAGTACTGCTCGTCACCGGGTCTGACAGTTGAACCGATGGCGACTTACTCCAGTGCGGGCAAACCCGCTGCCATTCCACTGGAACTTGGCTGTGATGGTCCAAGCCGGGCACGCGTGTGATCCTCCTGCCAAGAAGCTCACAGCTAGTTGCTGCTTGCTGACCCGAACACCGGTGACTGGGAAATTGCCGCCGTTGCCTTCTTCGCCTCTGCCCCAATCCGAAGGCGAAAGCCTCGCCAGAAGTCTTGGAGCAGCAGATGACGCAGCGAACACGAATACTTCCTCGTAGTCAAAGTTCGCCTGGCCTTGACAGCTCGTCACGACCACGGCTTCGTCTTGGCCATCGCCTTTGAGATCACCATAGCTCACCACCCACTCAGAAGCTCGCTTGCCAACCGCAAATCTTCGGCAGCAGCGAAGCCAGCTTCGGTTTCCCCGGCAAGGACTCAGTGGGAAGTCTCAATCGTTGTGGTAGCGCGCCCAGCTACTGCCACAGAAGGCATGCGGGTCATCGTGGTTATGGATTGCTGCCACGAGCCGTCTGACGTGTTCGAGTCTACGATTGATCTGACGGGCAGCGCGACGGATATCAGGTATACTCTTCGGCCATGAAATCAGGGACCAAGTCTCGCACTCATTTTGCCGCGCTGCTTTGCGCGCTCGCAGCCTCACTCCACTGCGTTCCGCTTTTGGCACAAGATCAGGATCCTGCGCCCTCTCGCGCCGCTGCCGTGCTCGACTCCATGCCGCACGCGAAAAAGATCGATCAGGTTGCACTCTCTCCCGATGGAGCTCAGGTTGCCTACATCGTCGATGGACAGCTCACGGTGACACCCGTACGCGGCGGCTCTCTTCACACGATCTCCGTGGAAGGCAGGCTTCCGCTGCGCGAGGTCACATGGTCAGCCGACAGCAAGCAACTCGCATTTCTCGCTGACTTGCCGGGTGACATTCCCGTAGCTCAAGTCTGGACCGTGGCAATCGACGGTAGGGCTCCGGCAAAGCGGGCGGAATTAAAAGGTTATGCCCAGACGCCTCGTTTTTCTCCCGACGGAGCGAAACTGGCGATCCTCTTTATTAAGGGCCTTCCCCGCGCGGCTGGTCCACTGCAGCCGATGACCCCGCTCGCGGGAGTGATTGACGACCAAATCTACGAACAGCGCCTCTCCACCATCAACCTGAGCACGAATAACCTGGCGCAAGTCACGCCTGCCGACGTGTACATCTATGAATACGACTGGACTCCCGACGGAGCGGCGTGGGCAGCCACGGCGGCGCACGGCTCCGGCGACGCAAATTGGTGGGTCGCGCGGCTCTATCGCATCGACGCGCAAACCGGCGAGATGTGCGAGATCTACGCGCCAAAGTGGCAGATGGAAGACCCGCACGTCTCACCGGACGGCAAGAATGTGGCCATCCTCGAAGGCCTTATGAGCGACGCAGGCGTCACGGGTGGCGATGTCCTCATCGTTCCAATCAACGGCGGCACTGTACGGAATATCACTCCAAACCTCAAAGCATCTCCTTCTTCCCTTGCGTGGACATCTTCCGACCGCATCCTTTTCGCCGAGAGCGTCGATGGAAATTCCGGCTTCGGTGGCGTGAGCGTCAGCGGAGGCGAGGTGCAGACACTGTGGACGGGCGAAGAATTAGCGACAGTGGACGCGTGGCAACCTGGCGGCTCCTTCTCCCGCGACGGAACGGTGACTGCGGTTGTACGCCAATCAGCCGGCACTCCCGCCGAAGTCTGGGCGGGACCCATTGGCAACTGGAAGCAGATCACCCACTTGAACAGCGGCATCCAGCCCGCATGGGGCGCAATGCGCAATGTTTACTGGAAGAACGGAAGCTCGCGGATACAAGGCTGGCTGATGCTTCCCAAGGACTTCGTGCCCGGCAAGACCTATCCGCTCGTAGTCAACGTGCACGGCGGACCGTCCTCGGCGTGCACGTCTCACTGGGATGAAGGCCTCACCGGAGCCGCATCGGCGATGGGCTACTTCGTTCTCTGTCCAAACCCGCGCGGCAGCTACGGACAAGGCGAGGCGTTCACGCAAGGCAACGTCAAGGATCTCGGCGGTGGGGACTATCGCGACATCATGGCCGGCATTGATGCCATCTCCAACGAGTACCCGATAGACGCCAAGCGCATCGGCCTGCGCGGGCACAGCTATGGCGGATACATGACCATGTGGGCCGAGACCCAGACGCAGCGTTTTGCCGCGGCGGTCGCGGGCGCCGGACTCTCCGACTGGCTCAGTTACTATGGCCTAAACGATATCGACGAGTGGATGATCCCCTTTTTCGGAGCGTCCGTCTACGACGATCCCGCGGTGTACGCCAAGAGCGACCCTATGCACTACGTCAAGGCGGTTAAGACGCCTACCCTGATCCTGGTCGGCGATCGCGATGGTGAAGTTCCGATGGAACAATCGGTGGAATGGTGGCACGCGCTCAAAACTCTGCACGTGCCTACGCAGCTTGTGGTCTATCCGAACGAGGGACATATGTTAAAGCCCGCCGGCTTCCACGATTACATCTTGCGCACTCTGGAGTGGTTCGACGAGTGGTTCACGAAAGCGTCCGCGCACCAAACGGTGGCGCACGATGTGGGCAACCCGCATTAGACAGTGTGGGACAACTCCTCATCTCCATAATGCCGACGCATCCAATGACGCCGACAGGCAGCTCTTGCAAACCTATCCTTAACGCCGTTTGCGGATTTCGTCACGTTTACTTCCGGGTTGGCGACCATCCGCCCGCAACTTTCACCTTGACTTCTCCACGACGCGCACATCTGCGTGAAGCCCACCTATCGGGCAGTGGCGGATTGTAAACACTAAACACTTTTCCGTTATCTATCTGGGCCAGGCATTCGCGGAGGCTTGTCATGTGTTGGTTTGCGTTGACTTGCATTACCGTCGAGCCTACGATTTGCTTCAGAAGGCGGGGGGAAGGAGTGTTTTCCCCATGGCGAACCATGCGGCGGGCCAGGATACGCTTGTTGGCCAGACGGTGGACCATTATCGCATCGCCGAGAAGATCGGCGCCGGCGGCATGGGAGAAGTCTATCGCGCCCGCGACGAGCACCTCGCCCGTGATGTTGCCATCAAAGTCCTTCCCACCGGTACGCTCACCGACGAATCAGCTCGCAAGCATTTTCACAAAGAAGCTCTGATTCTCTCGCAGCTCAATCATCCCAATGTCGCCACCATTCACGACTTCGACACGCAGCAGGGTGTGGACTTCCTGGTGATGGAGTACATCCCCGGGATCACATTGAGCGAAAAACTGGCCGCTCGACCTCTGCCGGAAAAGGAGATCATCCGTCTGGGGATCCAGCTCGCGGAAGGCTTGGCCGCGGCCCATGACCACGGGGTCGTTCATCGGGACCTCAAGCCCGGCAACTTGCGGGTTACGAGCGACGGACGGCTGAAGATTCTGGACTTCGGGCTGGCCAAGCTGCGGCTTCCGGTGACGGCGAGTGCCACGACGGAGAGTCTTAGCGAGACGCAAACGATGGCCGGGACTCTGCCCTACATGGCGCCGGAACAGTTGCTGGGCACAGAGATTGACGCTCGCACCGACCTTCATGCGGCCGGGTCTGTACTGTACGAAATGGCCACCGGGCAGCGACCGTTCGGCAAGTTGGAGCACGCGCAACTGATTGGTGCGATTCTGCACAGGCCGCCACTCTCACCTACCGCTCTCAATCCTAGGTTATCTCCGGAATTGGAGCGGATCATCGGGAAATGCCTGGAGAAGGAACCGGAGAACCGTTACCAGTCGGCGAAGGAACTGGCCATCGATTTGCGACGTCTGGAGCACTGTACGGAAACCGGTTCATCGAAACCCGACGCCTTCATGGGGCAATCTAAGCGGCAGATGTCTTCTCATCGGGGCATGTTTCCACTAGTCAGTGCCGCGATCCTCGTTCTGGCGATTGTCGCAGCGGGCTTGTGGCATAAGTATGTCCAAAGGCCAGTGATCACACCTTCCATTGCTGTGCTGCCGTTTGCTGACCTGAGTCCTGGCCATGATCAGGAGTACTTCTCGGACGGGTTAGCGGAGGAAATCCTAAACGATCTAGCCAAGGTCCCGAACTTGAAAGTTGTGGCGCGTACCTCAGCATTTCAGTTCAAAGGGAAGAACGAAGACCTGCGGATCATCGGACGGAAACTCAACGTAGAAGACGTCCTTGAAGGGAGCGTGCGAAGAGACGGGACACGTGTTCGCATCACCGCGCAGCTTGTTAAGGCGAATGACGGTTTCCATCTCTGGTCAGAGTCCTATGAGCGTGATCTCAAAGACGTCTTAACGGTGCAGGATGATATCGCGAAGGCCGTGACCTCGGCCCTGCAACTCAAGCTGCTGGCGGGAAAGTCTCCAGCCGCCCTGCCGACATCGCGAAGCACCCCCGAAGCCTATCAGGATTTCTTGCAAGCGCGATACTTTGCGCGCATGGGAGACAAAGAATCTGCACAAAAAGCTCTCGATTACATCAACAGAGCGATACAGTCCGACGCTCGCTACGCCGCGGCATATGCATGGCGGGCAGGCCTCACATTAAGCTCGGGTGGAATGGCTTGGATGGACTACTCCGAAGCAATAGAAAAGGCTCGACGCGACATAGAAAAAGCCATTGAGCTGGATCCGAACCTCGCTGACGGGTACCGTGTTCTGAGCGAGATTCAATCCTTGGTCGAGTCGAATTGCCGAGTGGCCGAGATAACGCTGAAGAGGGCGCTGGAACTTGCCCCGGGAGACGCCGAAAACTTGGGCCAGGGCGGGTTTATCGCGATGTGCTTGGGCCGACAGGAGGAAGCGGTTGAACTTTTGAAACAGGCTCTCGCGCTCGACCCACTCCAGCCCGAACGATATTTGCGGCTGGCGCAGAACCTGCGAGACCTGGGCCGCTACGAAGAATCACAAGGGGCTCTCGAAAAAGCGCTTGATCTCAATCCGCACAATGTCTGGTTCCATGAAACTCGAGGCGAGGTTTACCTCGCGCAAGGACGTCCACAGGAAGCTCTGCAAGAAATGGAGAAGGAGCCGGCAGGTTTCTTGCACGATCTTGGAATGGCGCTTGCCTACCATGCTCTTGGACGGCATCAAGAATCCGATGCAGCCCTAGCAAATTTGACCTCATTGTGTCCGAAGGATTGCGCCTATCAGATCGCGCAGGTGTACGCCTATCGAGGGGAAGTGGATCAAGCCTTCGAATGGCTGAACCGGGCCCGCAACCAGCATGACGGCGGCTTGATGTTGATCAAAACCGATCTGCTGCTAAAGAGCCTCCGCGGGGACCTCCGATATGCCCAAATGCTTAAGAGGCTCAATCTTCCCGACTAGGATATTCAATCAATTTCGAGATCCGACTAAGCCGATAGCGTTGGCCATAACGGGTGGGTTTGTCTTTGCGTCTCGGGCTCAGCACCCAAATATGTTGCCCTCCTGTTCCCTCGCGCGCTCCCACCGAAACGTTCCCGAATTGGGATTCCAAGGGAATGGCGGGGCCATCCTTCATGCCCGTGAATTATTTCGGTGCTATACTGTCATCGACTCAGCAGTTGCCCCACCATTCTCTGGATTGCTGCGGTCGGCCTGACTCAATCGGTAAGTGACCCGCACGTTCCCGATGAGGTGCCGATGTCGGCCTCCGTCAACGATATCGTCTTCGCTTTCCCCCCTGCTAATGGAAACCTGGGTTCGTTCGCCAGCCACCTCGGAGCCGGATATCTGCGAGCGGCACTTTCCGAATCCGGCATTGAGAGTTGCCAATACCTCAACCGCCATCCTGGGACGGTGGGTAAGGTGGCGCGTGACCTGCTTGCTTTGAAGCCAGGGATAATCGGTTTCACCGCGTACGACGCGAATTTCCCGCTCTGCCTGTCAATTGCCCGGAGCATCAAGCAACAGCAACCCGGCATGAAGATTGTGTTTGGAGGTCCGACTGTGACCTTCGGAGCTAAAGAGGTTCTAGCTCGTCATGAGGCGATCGACCTGTGCATTCTCGGCGACTCAGAGGAGACAGCACCGCGTGTTCTTGGCAAGCTGCTCGACGGAGTTTTTCCCGAGGACGACCAGGTGGGTGTGGCATTCCGAAGAGACGGCGACATTGTTTGCACTGCAGATCCGCCGTTGGTGGGGGCCAGTGCGTCGTCGGTGCAGTCGGCGCTCGATGTAACACCGTCGCCATATCTCAGCGGGATGTTGCAGGACGGCCGCACCGGCCTGCTCACGGGACGCGGTTGTACTCATCAATGCCAGTACTGTTGTTTCGCGGCACTGGGAAGGAAGAAGCTACGGTTGCACTCCGTGGAACGCGTACTGGCGGAGTTGGAGTTTATTGCTGCGCATCAGCAGCGGACTGGGCAGCACTACGTTGTTCCTGTACATGACGACGCATTTACATTATTGCCCGCGCGAGCTAAGAGCCTGTGCCAAAGCATCATCGACCGCGGGTTGAAACTGATGCTGTCGTGCATAACGCGAGCCGACGCGGTTGACGACGAACTGCTAGAGCTAATGCGGGCCGCCGGCTTCATTAGCATTGCTTTTGGACTAGAGAGCGCAGTGCCGTCCGTGCTGCGGGCGACGGGCAAGGTACGGCCTCCGGACTGGCCCGACCACGACCTCGCCCCGGAACGGCACTTTGTCGAAGAGGTTCGGCAGAGCGTAATTTCCGCTAAGAAACTAGGTTTCAATGTGGGCGTCAGCATCATCCTGGGGCTGCCCACGGAAACGGCCGCGGACGGGGAAGCCACGCTCGACTTCATAAGAAATCTGCCAATCGACTACTACATGCACAACTTCCTGTGGTTGTTCCCTGGGACACCTTTGTGGGATACGCACGCCCAGTACGACCTTGCCTGCTCGATCAACGAAATGGGCTTACCGGCGACGACTGGATACCCGTACGACGTCAACAGGTTGCGTCCACGTAAGCGGTGCGCGCTGGAATCCGACGCTGGTTTGATCCGCGTGCTGGCGGCAGACGCAATACACGACTGCGAAGCACCTTCCTCAGCCGGGGACGCCATCAGCACGGTCATCATTGAGGCAGAGGAATTGACGGCAGAAACAGCGGAGTGGCTCAACAAGGTCCTTGCGGTGGGTGGCGTTGTTTTGCAGCTTTATCCCCCCTTGAAGCGCCAACAGCGCGAGCAGCGGCTCTTCTGCGATCGTTGCATGATGAGTGAGCACCTAGTTCCGGCCCGCCATTACATCCAAGTGGACCGCAAGCACACCGGTACCGGGAACGATCGGTATGTGATCGCATGTCCCGGCGTGGAGGTTTATCGCACGCATCAACCCCCCTTGGTTTCTATTACCTCAACCGACGGACCGTCCCCAATGTTCGCCTGGTTGCGAGGCGTGTCCACGTCTTGCGAATTCTGCGAGGTGTCGCCGGCCTTACTCCAGTCGACTGAGCTCGCACGCTTAAGACAGCGCGTTGATGCTGGGCCTGAGCGTTCGCCGCTGCGGCGAATGCCAATTCCGCCGAAATTTCGGTATCCCGGCCGGTGGCTGAAAGGAACTTCTGCGTGCAAATCGCTCAACAGGCTGGAAGTGGACAATGAGGGCAACGTACGTTGCTGCCGCTTTAGCGATCCAGCCGGAAAGATTGGAGATACGAAGGAGGATTTCGTAAAGCGCATCTCGAAATTGGCGCGAGCCGCGGAGCAAAGGCGCGGCTGTCATCACTGCGCGAAGGCAGAATGCCCCAGATGCCCATTCCCTGGGCTCGATGACCGGACGTATTGCGACACGATGGTGCGGTGCGCGTCAGCTCTCAGAACACTTCGCTGGATCCGGATGTATTCACGGCTTCCTTCGATCGTAGCTCGCCAGCAGGATCGGATGGCAGCCGAGTAGTGGATCTGACACTTTAACCAACTTCAGAAGCAAGGAGGATAGTGATGGCCACAAGAAAAAAGAATGTTCGATCATTGTTGCGTGAACAGCTCGGGAAAGAAGCCGCTGATGCCCTTCTGAACAAGCTGGATAAGATGGCGAAGAAGGGAGCCCCGGCCAGTGCCATCGAAAAGACGCTCGAGGAGGAACTCGCGTCGCACATAGGGGCGGCGATCGCTGCGTCTGCGAATAAAGGCATCAAGAGTCGTGTGAGTCAAGTCGGGCCAATCATCAGGGTTGGTAGTGAGCCAATCATCAAGAGTCGTAGCAGTGCTGCGATCGGTATTTATCGGAAGGGCTCGAAATAAGCAGGCATCTCGGAAGTGCTCGGCCCTTGTCTAAGAAGAACTCGGGTAGAGCGTTTGAACGAAAAATCATACGGCATGCTCAGCCCTTTACGAATCGGGATCTCAAGGCGTTCACTATGGACATGTTGTCCATAGGACTTCCACGCATTGGAAGACACCCTCGGTGCGCACATCTTGCCTGCTGCCCGGCTGCAGTTCGACTTCGGGCACATGGTATTGGGCGGGACTTGGTGATTTCCAATTATTGCTTCGCTATCTGGATCCCGAAAAGTAGGCTTTAGGAAGTCCATTTTGATCGGTGTCGACCACCGAACTCGATCGCGGGCGGATGACGGGCAACTCTCACCTTATCATTGCGGCACCAGTCTGATTATTGATCGGTGGCATGGAGGCCACCGGTCATGAAGCAGAAGCCAAGTTCCAGAAGAAGACGCAGCAGTACCAAATCCATCCTGCGCCTGCCCGACCTCGAACACGCCAAGGCCGCAGTCTTGAACAGTCTCACCTCCGCTGATGCCCAAAGGGGATACCGCCACGCCATCGATGAGTTCGTTGACTGGTATTGTTCGGAACCGCGGTTGGCGTTCAACAGGACGGTCGTTCTACGCTACTGCTCTCATCTCGAATCCCGTCAACTCGCACCCGGCACTGTCAACCTGCGTCTTGGCGCCGTACGCCGGCTCGCCTATGAGGCATCCGACTGCGGTCTTCTCAGCGCCGATCTGACGGCGGGGATTCGCCGGGTTAAAGGTGTGAAGAAGTTAGGAGTCCGTCTTGGTAACTGGCTAACGGCGGAGCAGGGCCAAGCGCTTTGGTAAGCACCGGACGCTCAGCGTCTCAAGGGGAGGCGCGACCGAGCCCTGCTCGCCCTGCTACTTGCGTGCGGCTTGAGAAGACACGAAGCCGTCACCTTGACCTTAGATCACCTGCAGCAGCGGGAAGAAATGCCGGTATTGTACACCGGGTCTAAAGTCATAGACCCCAGAATAACGGGCAACCCTGAAATAATCCCAAGGTAAGAGTAGCCGACGATTCGCTCAGAATACGGCCGCAACGCAAATTGCTCGAGCCGTCGCCGAGCGTTACAAAACGCAACAAAAAACAATACTGAACCTGGCGACCGCGACCAGCCTCCCGGTGCGAATGCGTTGTCTGGAACCGAGAGGGGGCTCAAACCAACCACTTTGTTGACAAGAACGCCCGAGCATTTCACGATGATTGGAGGTCTCCAAATCTTCTTCCTTGGGGCAGATGTGGGGACCAACGATTGGGGACTTCTGGTTAGGCTGCGGAGTCCAGTCGGAGCGCGTGGAGTCGTGAGTGAGAATCGGGATTGATTTGGGTGGAACCAAGATTGAGGCTATTGCGCTTGCCGATACCGCTACTGGCGCCGGCGCCACGCTCTTGCGGCATCGCGTACCTACGCCCGTCGGAGACTACGCCGGCATCTTGAACGCCGTTGCCGAGCTGGTCGCGTTAACGGAAAACGAGACAGGCCAAACCGGTACGGTGGGCATCGCCACTCCCGGTGCGATCTCGCCCTCCACGAGCCTCCTGAAGAACTCGAACAGTACCGTCCTAAACGGCAAACCCCTCGACCATGACCTTGAGGCCCGGTTGGGGCGGCGAATACGCATGGAGAACGACGCGAATTGCCTCGCCCTTTCGGAGGCCGTCGATGGCGCTGCCGCCAACGCCCGCGTCGTTTTCGGCGTTATTCTCGGGACAGGCGTAGGTGGAGGCGTGGTGGTAAACCGGCAGGTCCATGACGGACGCAACAGGATCGCCGGCGAATGGGGCCATAATCCGCTTCCCTGGGCCCGTGCGGACGAGCTACCCGGCCCTGGTTGTTATTGCGGGAAGCTAGGCTGTATCGAAACCTTCCTGTCGGGTGCCGGCCTGACGCGCGACTACCGCGTACGCAGCGACCAACAGAGAACGGCGGTTGCGATTGCCGAAGCCGCTGCGGCTGGCGATCCGCTGGCCAACGAGTGCCTCGAGCTCTATCAGGACCGGTTGGCGCGGAGTTTGGCTTCGATCATCAACGTGCTCGATCCTGACGCGATTGTGCTTGGGGGCGGACTTTCCAATTTGACGTGCCTCTACCCGGCTCTGCCC
This sequence comes from Terriglobales bacterium, assembly GCA_050018355.1. Lineage (GTDB taxonomy): Bacteria > Acidobacteriota > Terriglobia > Terriglobales > Acidobacteriaceae > Acidiflorens. Next base: position 11,704 of record JBEKAF010000051.1, read on the forward strand.
GCGCTTCTCAAGTCCTATACCTTTTCCGCTGACGCCGGCACACCCATCGTGCGCGCCATGCACGGCGATTCCAGCGGCGTGCGCGGAGCGGCCTGGTTATGGCCGATCAGCGGGATCTGCACGACGTTGAGCGGGTAAAGCCCGCGACCGTTGACGCTGATATCGCCGATGGCCACGAAGTTCGAGGTGTCGGTCTTTGAATGCGCAGTCCGCGGAGATGAATCTCCAGGTCAACCGATCCGGCAGTGGTTCACCAACTTCCGTGTTGCTAAGAATAACCGGTCCAAATCTGTTTGGACCTTAATTTCAGCGTAAGCGCCTTATAATCGAACAGTTTGGCCGTTTATTTTCGGCTTAACTGGTCCAATCTGTGCACGCTGCATCCGCTCGAGTCACGCCCGTGCGGGCATCATGATTGGCCAGTTAAGCCGACAATCCATCCAGAGTCGTAGCATCCTCTGCAATGTGCTGGGCAGGCTAAAATTACGCGCACGGATGGCCCTCACCTCTGGCACGAAACTCGGCCCCTATGAAATTCAAACGCCGCTCGGCGCGAGCGGAATGGGCGAGGTATACCGCGCTCGTGACACACGCCTCGATCGAAGCGTCGCGATCAAGATCCTTCCAGCAGCCTTTTCTTCTGACGCCGATCGTCTGCAGCGCTTTCAGCAGGAAGCGAGATTTCTCAGTTCGCTGAACCACAACAACCTTCTCGCTATCTTCGACGTTGGCAACCAGAATGGTTCCTACTACCTGGTTCGGGTCGAGAGACTTCCGATGCGGGCCAAGTACTTTGATCGATCTCTGATAAGGTCTTCAGCGCTAGAATAACCGCATCGCCTTTGCCCGCTGAACGGCCGGTACTTTTCTCAGAACAGCCAACACCGTTTCCGGCACTTGTCCGTCCACCTGAACAACAGCCACTGCTTCGCGCGGAGTGCTGGGGTCTTCATTTTCCGCCAGCCGGCCCAGAGAAAAATTGGCGATGTTGATCTGGTGATCGCCCAAGATCGTGCCCACCCGCCCAATGACCCCCGGCACGTCCTTGTTCCGCATGTAGATCAAATCGCGCTCCAGAGGCGCCTCCACATCAATGCCATCCACGTGCAAAAGGCGCGGCATGTTTCCATGCAAAACCGTTCCCTTGACGAAATGTTCTTCCTTGCTGGTCTTGAGGAAAATGGAAATCACGCTTTCTCCCCGGGAGCTTTTGGGCTTGCTGGCTTCATGCACCCGCAAACCACGAGAAGCGGCGATGGTTGCGGCGTTTACCAGATTGGCTTGTTCCTCCAGCCCCTGATTGAGAATGCCCTTGATGGCGGCATTGCGGACCAGTTCAGTTTTTCCTTCCGCGATATGGCCGCTGTAACGCACCGAGATTTCCTCAATCGTGCCTTCGCTGGTTTGGGCAAGAAACGCGCCCAGCCTCTCCGCTAGTACGGTAAAGGGCTGCAATACGAGGTATTCCTCGTACGAGACCGACGGCACATTCACCGCATTCTGGATCACACCGTGTTTCAGGTATTCCTTCACCTGGAGCGCGATCTGGTAGCCCACCGCCTCCTGCGCCTCATGCGTGGAACCGCCAATATGCGGCGTGAGCACCACGTTGGGCAAGGATGTCAAGGGCGAATCTTTGAGAGGTTCGTGGACAAAAACGTCCAGCGCGGCGGCCGCCACTTGGCCTTGTTTGAGCGCTTCCACCAGGGCTGCTTCATCCACCAACTCGCCCCGGGCGCAGTTCACCAGACGTATGCCCTTTTTCATCTTCTTCAAGGATTCCGCATTGATCATCCCAGTGGTCTGCAGATTAAGACCCACGTGTAGCGTGAGGTAGTCCGCGGCAGCATAGATTTCGTCCAGTGATGCCATGCGGATACTGTGATCTTTCGCGATGGCCGCTGAGACGAACGGATCATGGGCAATGATTTCCATTCCAAAGGTCCGCGCCCGCTGCGCCACTTCCATGCCGACTTTTCCCAAGCCGACGATCCCGATCGTTTTGCCGCGCAGTTCCGTCCCCTGCAGCGACTTTTTCTCCCATTTGCCAGCGTGCATGAGCGCGTCGGCCCGGCACAAATGGCGCGCCATGGCCAGCATCATGCCGATGGTTTGCTCGGCCACCGCCACGGCATTGGCTCCGGGCGTGTTCATGACCGCAATGCCTTTGCGCGTGGCCGCGTCGAGGTCAATGTTGTCCACCCCAATGCCCGCACGGCCAATGACCCGCAACCTGCGCGCGTGTTCGAGCAACGCCGCATCTACTTGCACGGCGGAGCGGACGACCAAAGCATCGGCCGACTCAAGCTCCACGGCCAGTTTGCCATCCAATTGGTCATGGGTAATGACGGTCCACTGCGGTTCCCGAAGCAGGTCCACGGCAGAAGAAGAGATTTTTTCCGCTACGATGATTTTCATGGTTGTGTCCGAAAAATGAGCAGCACAGTCTAGCAGTCCCGGCCCTACGCGCGGGGCCCCTCAGTCACTGTTGAGTGTGATAACCGACACAACTCTGAGGGCCCCGGCACACGCGCATTCCACTCTGATACGTGCGGACAACAGCGGCAAGAAATGCCGCAGCCTTAGTTACGCCCCGACCGGCTGCCGCCGCTCGGCTTGGCTCCGGGCATAGACTTCCTGGGCCGCCCGCACGGCGGAGCCGTATTGCACGGGCTTCCCAGTCACGCTGGTGAGGACCTGCTCCAGCGCGCCCAGGATCCCGATGGTGTCCAGATAGTCGTAGTAGCCAATGTGGGCGATGCGGAACAGCTTGCCCTTCATGTCGCCCTGCCCGTTGGCCACAACCGCGGAGAAGGTTTCGCGGAACTCCTTCACGATCACACCGGAATCCAGTCCCGCGGGGGCGTTGATGGCGGTGAGCGCCGCCGCCGGGCACGAAGAAGAAAACAGCGTCAGCCCAAGCACCTTCACTCCGGCGCGGGTCATCTCCGCGGCAAGCTCGGCGTTGTCCACCAGGGCTTTGCGCCCGGCTACCATGTCGCCGCTGCCCATTTGCCGGACAAAATCCAATGCCGCACCCAATGCAGCCCACAACGAAGTCGCGGGAGTGTAGGCCGACTCGCCCTTGGCTGCGTTCTTGCGTTCTTTGCGGAAGTCGAAGTAGTAGCGCGGAGACTTCGCGGCCTCCATGCGCTTCCAGGCGCGTTCGCTGAAGGCCGCATAAGCAAGGCCGGGAGGAATCATGAGCGCCTTCTGCGAGCCGCCAATAATCACGTCTATTCCCCAACCGTCCACGTCGAAATGGGTCGTTCCCAGCCCGGTGATGGCATCCACTACGAGCAATGTGTCATCGCCCTGCGCGCGCACAAGCTTTGCAATCCCCTGGATGTCATGCCGCGCGCCGGTGGAACTTTCCGTCGCCTGCACATAGGCGGCGCGCACGTCTGGCGTCAACTTCTGCCGTATTTCGTCGAGCGAAAACGTCTCACCGTACGGCACCGTGATCAGCTCGACCGCGCAGCCAAAAGCCTTGGCGAGGTCGCGCCAGCGTTCGCCAAATTTTCCGGCGGTGAGCACAAGTACCTTGTCCCCGGGCGAGGTCAGATTGGAGACCGAGCCTTCCATCACACCGGTACCGGAGCAAGCCAGCACCAGAACGTCGTTCTTCGTGCCGATGAAGTCCTTCATGTCGCTCAACACCCGCGCGAACAGCGCGCGGAACTCTGCGGTGCGATGGTGCATGGCAAACGAGGCCATGGCCGTCTGCGCCGCAGGGAGCAAAGGTGTGGGTCCGGGAGTAAAAAGGCGGTTCTTTAGCAACATGGCATGAGTCCTTGGTAATAGGAGTTTTTGTAAGTTTACCGCAGCAAACGCTCAACACCAAGAAGCCATGAAACCGCTGGATGTCAGAGTCCAGGAGCGGGTTGTCGAACAATGGAAGGTGGACCCCACGGCAGCGATGTTCAACGCGCAGAAGATTCGCGAGGAAGAGAAAGCCAAGACCGGGCCGCAGTTGTAGAGGCTCTGCGGCTAGGCGCGAAATCCAGGCATGGGAGAGAAGCAGGAGGGGTTTATTGGCGCAAACAGACAGTTCCATTAACGCTCGCCAACGATTCTGGGCGGTTGACGGGCAATCCGGAAGTAATGACCATGGCGTCGAACGCCTGACACCCCTGACTTAATCCGACAGAAGGCGTGCAAAGTCAAGTCTGGCCTATGACACAGAAATCGGGCGAGCCACCATCGGTCTAATGGGGGGCAGGTCACTCACACGCGCTCGCGCGGCAGCTTCGAACGCATTCCGGTGCAGTCGCGCACGTTCCCCTGGTCTGCCAGACCCCGAGACCACCAGCGCGGTAGACACGCCTGCGAAGGTCCCATCCAGCGTTGCCGGCTCTGTGCAGTCGCCGCGAACCACCTCCGCACCATCCAGTTTTGGCGCTTGTTGTGGATTGCGGGTCATCAGGCGCAAACCATATCCTCTTTGCGCCAGCAATGCAGCAGCACATCGTGCGATACGTCCGGAAGCACCTGTAATCAAAAACATCTTCAACCCGATGATGACAACCATTATGACGATACAACGTTCGATGGGGACCTGGCATATGCTCAATCCTTCATGTGGCAGTATGCTCTTCTTCAGAGGAAGCACACAGCTCCACGGGCCACAATGGCCTGAGGCACCTCTAAGCCCCTCAGGAGAAGCAATGGACTACGTAAATCTCGGCAAGACCGGACTCAAAGTCTCTCGTATCTGTCTCGGTTGCATGAGCTATGGCGCGCCTGCTACCGCTGAACTTAAACCTGGCAGCCATGCCTGGGCTCTGAACGAAGAAGAGAGCGAACCCTTCTTTCGTCAGGCGCTTGATCTCGGGATCAACTTCTTCGACACTGCCAATGTTTATTCGAGCGGCGCCAGCGAGGAGGTGCTTGGGCGGTTCTTAAAGGCCAACATCCGCCGTGAATCCGTCGTCATCGCCACCAAGGTCCACGGCGTCATGCGCGACGAACCCAACGGCCATGGCCTCTCCCGCAAAGCCATCTTTTACGAACTCGACCAGAGCCTCCGCCGCCTGCAGACCGACTATGTTGACCTCTACCAGATTCACCGCTGGGATTACGAAACACCGATCGAAGAAACTCTGGAGGCGCTGCACGACGTAGTGAAATCCGGTAAGGTGCGTTATATAGGCGCCTCGTCCATGTACGCGTGGCAATTCACCAAAGCTCTCTACCTCGCCGACCTTTATGGCTGGAGCCGTTTTGTTTCCATGCAGAATCATTACAACCTGCTATATCGCGAAGAGGAGCGCGAGATGATTCCTCTTTGCCAGTCCGAGGGGATCGGCGTCATTCCCTGGAGCCCTCTTGCGCGGGGCCGCCTGGCTCGTCCGTGGCAAAGCGAAACCACCAAACGCTACGAGACGGACCAGTTCGGAAAGAGCATGTATTCGCTAAGCGAAGACGCTGACCGCAAAGTTGTGGACCGCCTGGGTCAGGTCGCAGAGCAACGTGGCGTTGCCCGCGCGCAGCTTGCTCTCGCCTGGCTGCTCAGCAAGCCGGTCACCTCGCCCATTGTTGGCGCAACCAAGCCGCATCATCTGCAGGACGCGGTAGCCGCGCTCTCGCTCCGCCTGACGCCGGAAGAGGTTGCGTCTCTCGAGGAGCCGTATGCGCCGCATCCTGTCCTGGGCTTCAGTTGAGTCCAGGTCCGAATTCGCCAGGCCGGAATGCGAAACAAGACGCTGAATGAATAGTTCCGGTTGCTGATCAAGCAGCCGACGATTGGTGGCTCGAGATCGATCATCGTGTGCCAGGACATGGTCATGATGTTCGCTCGCCCCTTGAAACTCACCGTGGAAAGAGCGAAGTCTAGGCTTGCTCCCAGAGTCAACTCACTACAGTCAATCAAGATCAAGTTGTGCACCAAGTACGTGCAACGCGCTTAGTAATGTTGAGAATTTCAGATCCAACTGCTTAAATCTGGAACCTCACATGCATTTCTTCCCGCAAAACGCTAACATCGGCTGCAGGCATTAAGAGGTGACGCAGTATGACAGAGAAGGCAAGTTCCAAGGTAATCGAAGACGTGCCGAAAGCTGTCTCAAGGCGCAACTTCATTAAAGGGGTAATCACCAGCGGCGTGGCAGTCTCCTCCGCGAGCTATCTGTTTCGCGCCTCCTCTCTCCTGCAGGGCCAGCAGTTGGCTGTCGGCGTAGGCGAGCGGCTGATTACTCTCAACGTCAACGGTCAGCAGCGGCGCGTCGACGTCATGAAGCAAGAGACGTTGGCGTGGACGCTGCGTTACAAGCTGGGCCTCACCGGCACCAAGCTGGGATGCGACCGCGCTGAATGCGGAGCTTGCACCGTCCTTATGGACGATATCCCGTACTATTCGTGTTCGGTGCTCACACACACCGTGCGTGGCCGAAAAGTTGTGACCATCGAAGGCCTGGCCAGCGCCGACGGAACCTTGCACCCGGTACAGCAGGGCGTCATCGATGAACAGGGGTTTCAGTGCGCGTTCTGTACGTCCGGCTTCATTATGACCACAGTGGGATACCTGAAAACGAATCCCAATCCTACCCGCCAGGAGCTGGCGGACGGCATCTCGGGAAATCTGTGCCGCTGCCAGGACTACGACAAGATTCTTACCGCGTTGATGCGCGGCGCCGAGAATATGCGGAGGGCTAAACTTGGATAACAAAAAGGTTGTTGAGACTACCAAAGCTACTGAGCGCCAGTACGGAGCTGGGTACAAGCTGATCGGCAAGAACTACCAGACCCCCGACCTCTATGCAAAAGTCACGGGCAACGCAAAGTTCGCTGAAGACTTTCGCGCGGAAGGCATGCTGTTCTGCAAGCTGCTGCTCAGCCCATTGCCGCATGCGCGGGTAAGGCGCATCCATGCGAACGCAGCGCTCGCAATGCCTGGTGTCAAAGCCATTCTCACAGCGGACGATCTCCCCGCCCCGGCCGATACCCTTACGGACAATGGAACGGTGATCAAGGCGAGCAAGTGGGGCGAGCGCGGTCTCACCATGGAGCCGGTTTATCAGGGCGAACCGATTCTCGCTGTGGCCGCAATCGACGAACTTACCGCCTCCGACGCCATTGAGAAAATTCAAATTGATTTTGAATCGCTTCCGTTTGTGGTCGATCCGCTCGACACTCTGCGACCGGGTGGTCCTAACCCACGAACTGATGGGAACGTCTGGGTCCGGCCTGTCGCGCCCGGTTCGCAAGGTCCGGGCGCGCCCGTGGTCACGGAGCTTAAGTGGACCGAGGCCGACTTCGCCGAGTTAAAGCATGGCCGTCTGCCGATGGGCAAGACTCCAGACGAATGGTCGTATGGCGATCTCGATTCCGGCTTCAAAAATGCGGCGCTCGTTCTTGACGAGACGTTCGTCACGCCCGACACCAGCCATCACACTCTTGAGACTCGCAGTGCGATGGCTTACTGGCAGAACGGCAAGGTCTACATTCACACGGGCACGCAAAGCACCGCGCAAACGCTGCCCGCTATCGCGCGCTGGTTGAACATCGATCCGGATAAAGTTGTTTTCATCAGCGAATACACGGGAGGCGGGTTCGGCAGCAAGATTACCGGCGGGGTGTCGATGATCATCCCTGCGCTTCTGGCAAAGAAAACGAATGCTCCAGTGATGATGCGGATCAGCCGCGAGGAGGAGACCTTCATCGGACGCGCGAGGCCCAGTTTTCAAGGACGGATGAAAGCCGGCTTCTCGAAAGAGGGGCGGATCACGGCTCTCGACATGTTCGTTATTTGCGACAACGGTCCATACGACGCAGTGGGTGATGCTCCCTCGTCGGGTCGCATCGTCTCCCTGTTGTACCAGCCGCAAGCCATGCGCTGGCGCGGGGTGACGGTGATGACGAATACGCCGCCCCGCAGTGCGCAGAGTTCCCCGGGCGGGCTGCAAGGGATTGTCATCATCGAGCCGATCATCGCGAAAGCTGCGCGCAGGCTCGGGGTTGACCAGGTGGCGATTCGCCGCATCAACTGCCCCGAGGGCAAGGCGCCGTTCGGACCAGCAGTGCAAGGGAAACAGCAGCATGCAACAAGTGCATTCCTCAAGGAAGCCCTCGATTGCGGCGCGGAGCAATTCAAATGGAGCGAGCGGGTTGCACGGACTCCGAAAAGGATAGGCACGAAAGTTCGCGGCCTCGGCGTATCGCTGAGTTGTTACGTTGGCGGCAGCATCGGATTCGACGGTCTTCTCGTCATTAAGCCGGATGGCCGGATCACCTTCCAGTCTGGAATCGGCAACCTGGGAACTGAATCGGTGATCGATGTTCACCGCGCGGGTGCAGAAGTTCTGGGCGTGCCGTGGGAGAAATGCGACGTAGTGTGGGGTAGCACGGCAAAGAATCTTCCTTTCACCTGCGTGTCCGGCGGGAGCCAAACAACTCACGCGATGACGCGGGCGGCGTATGCGGCGGCGATGGACGCCAAGAAGAAGCTTCAGGAAATCGCGGCCAAGAAGCTCGGCGGCAAACCAGAGCATTACGAGGTCGCCAACGAGCGTGTCTTCCGCAAGGGCGGTGGCGCCGGTATGACTTTGGCGCAGGCGGCGAAACACGCGATTGAACTGGGTGGCATTTATGATGGCCACGAGGCGACCGCCGATATCCACAAATTGACGAAGGCGTCCATGGCCGCGTTGGCGGGCCAGGGCCTGGTCGCGGCAGCCAAGGACAACTACCCACGCGACGGCGCGACGTTTTCCTACGTCGCCAGCTTCGCCGAGGTTGCAGTCGATGTCGAAACCGGCAAGTACTACATCGTGGATTTCCTCGCCTCGGGCGATGTGGGGACGGTGATTCATCCCCGCGCGCTCGGTGGCCAAATGCTCGGCCGTTCCACCTTGGGCATTGGCCATGCGATCGGTCAGAAATGGGTGTTCGATCCGCACTACGGTGAGATGGTTTCCAAGCGGTTCTACCACAGCAAACCGCCGACGATTCTGGACGTACCCGTCAATATGCAATGGACGGCGTTAGATATTCCGGACCCGGAGACGCCGGTGGGCGCTCGCGGTGTCGGCGAGCCGCCGGTTGCAGGTGGGTGTGCTTCCATCTTGAACGCGCTCTCGGATGCGCTCGGGGACGAGATTTTCCAGCGCGCACCGGTGAACGCCGACACGATTCTGACGTCGCTCGAAGCGGGCCGGCCGATGCAGCATCCCCTGATGGCTCACATTTGATTGATGAAGATTTGAAGGAGAGTTATGGCTGTCATACGAGACGTAATGCCTGCATTCGAGCTGTATCAGCCAAGTTCCGTTGCCGATGCGCAGAAGCTTCTCGATCGGCACGGACCGGATGCCTGGGTGCTGGCCGGGGGGCTCGACAGCGTCGACTGGCTCAAGGATCGAATCAGGAAGCCCAAGGTGGTAGTCGATCTGAGCGGAATCGAGGAACTGCGGGGAGTTCGCACGACGAGCAGTAATGGTAACGACGGTATCGAGATCGGCGCCATGACGACGCTCACTGAAGTCGTGAATCATCCCATCATCAAGCAGAAGTATGGTCTGCTGGCGCAGGCTGCGGAACTAGTGGCGTCGCCGCAAATCCGAAACCAGGGAACCATCGGAGGCAATGTTTCGCAGGACACGCGCTGCTGGTATTACCGGGGCGGTTGGACATGCTACCGTGCCGGCGGCAACATTTGCTATGCCGATACACCGGAGGGCCGCAACCGCGAGCATGCGATTCTGCACGCCGAAGGCTGCGTGGCGGTAAATCCCTCCGATTCAGCCCCGGCTTTGATCGCGCTGGACGCTAAGTTCGTCATGCGCACGCCCAAGGGTGAACGCGTGGTGGATGCAGAGGATTATTTCATCGGTCCTGATATCGACATTACCCGATTACACATCTTGCAGCCCGGAGACCTGCTTACGGTGATTCGTATTCCGTCCACGTGGGCGGGTGCGCAATTTTATTTTGAGAAAGTGCGAGACCGGAATGTTTGGGACTTCCCGCTCATGAACGTGGCCTCGGCCATGGTGACATTGGGGGACAGGATTGAACGCATCCGAATCGCTGTGAATGGCGCCGCCGCGCGTCCGTTACGATTAAAGGCGGTCGAAGATGCAGTTCGCGGCAAGCCGCGCAACGCGGCAACGGGTGAGATGGCGGGGAAACTGGCCGTGGAAGGGGCGGTCCCGTTGCAGTTCAATGCCTACAAGATCCCACTGATGAGGAATCTGGTGAAACGCGCCATCGTTGGAATAGGAGTGGCGGAGGCAACATGGGCCTCGTAAAGTGGGCAACGAGCCCGTGGGGGCAGAGTGTCCCGATCCATATTGCATGGTTCTTGATCTGGGTCGCGGTGATCGCAGGGTTGCTCTTCCTGATCGTTCATGCCATTTGGTTGATGTATTTCGCCAAGCCAAAAGAGTTTGCGGGCGATGCTTCTCACGAAGTCTCTGCGCAGCTACCCAAGCACATTCCCCGGCATCCGCTGGTGGCGCGGCTGTTTCACTGGATCATGGCAGCGTCCATGTTGACGCTGCTGTTTACCGCCTTCCTCCCGAAGGTGGGCGTCCAGTTTCCCTGGGTGACCTATCATTGGATCGCTGGCGCCGTGTTGACGGTTGCAATCGTGTTTCACATCATCCACGCCTCCTTCTGGCTGGATTCTTGGGCGATCTGGCCTGACAGAACGGATGTGGAAGATGCAGGGAGAAGGGTTCGTCGGTTTTTCGGAATGTTCGCGCCTCCGCCACGAAAGTTTGCCAAGTATCCGCTGGAGAACAAGCTCTTCCACGGCGTCATCATCTTGTGCGGTCTGTCGGTGATCCTTACCGGCGTTTTCATGATGTTTCGCGTGCGTACGATCTTTTTCCCCCGGAATCCGTATCTGTTCAGCGACATGACTTGGGGCCTGATGTACGTGCTGCACGGGCTGGCGGGCGTGGGACTGATTGCGCTAATAATGATGCACGTCTATTTCGGACTCCGGCCGGAGAAGCTCGCGATCACGAAATCGATGATCTTCGGCTGGATGGACCGCGACTTTTATCTGAAAGAGCACGATCCCGAGCGATGGGTGATTAAGACATCTTCTTCGTCATCTTCTTCAGCATCGACATCCAACAGGGTGGAAGGTCGAGGGCTAACCGATGCTGGCTGAGATCTCGAATCGTTGCAATGCTGTGGAAGAGTGTTACGAGTTTATGCTGGCCTATGCAGCGCAGGGGCTGCCCAGTGACCAAGGCAGCCCATCGGGTGCACAAGTCCGTGAGTTCCTGCATCGCGCCGTGAAAGCCCTGATGGGGCTGGCGGAGACTTGTGCGATGGCAGTCAACCAGGAAGGCCTTGAGCCAGCCGACAAATACCTGGCGTTCTTTGCGGTGCTTGATCGCGACGCTCGCGATTCTCTTGCCGCCATTGAGTTGGTTCTCGCCCAACCCACCATCAGTTCCCAGTTGATTGACAATCTGAACTCTTCCATCCATCTCCGCGCGCTGCTCACCGACTTGTTTCTGGTGGGCGAGATCGTGAGGAAGCAAGTCAAACCGGCGGGGCAGGTGGTCACGAGCGAGGGCGAATGAAGCAATGGACCGCGATTCGTAGGATTTGGATTTGTACTGGTACCACAGTGCAGAGCCGCACGCGGTTCGGTCATCGGCCTTTTCAATGAGTTGCCGATCAAAGCAGCCGGACCTTGGTGCCGATTAGGGACGGAGAGGTTATGATTTGAGCGCGAGGCAAGGGGTCTGCGGACAGCGCCGAACTAAGGCACCCAACTTAAGACTGGGGTGAAGATTCATGGTCGACTTCCATCGATTCGAAACCCGCGCGATGCTCGCGCTCGTCCTGCTCGGGGCAATCTGGGCACCGCCGTCGTTTGCGCAGCAGGACCAGGCGCTTCATCCCAAGTACAGCGTGCAATTTTTCCAGTTGCAGGTGGAAAACCAGGATCTGCGCATGGCCTACCGTGACGTCCAGCCCACGGGCGCTTCCAACGGAAAGGCCGTGCTCCTGCTGCACGGAAAGAATTTCTCGGGTTTTTATTGGGAGCCCACCATCGAGTTCCTAGCGCAGCAAGGCTATCGCGTCATTGCACCTGACCAGTTGGGGTTCGGCGCTTCGTCACGGCCGGACATCCATTACAGCTTCCACCAGATGGCTCAGAATACGAAGGCGCTGCTCGATCATTTGGGCATCCAGCAGGTCTACGTGATTGCGCATTCGATGGGTGGAATGCTGGGCGTGCGTTTCGCGCTGCTGTTCCCGGAGACGGTCGAGAAACTGGTGCTGGAGAATCCGATCGGGCTCGAAGACTACCGCAAACTCGTCCCTTACATTCCGCTGCAACAGCAGTATGCGGCGGAGTTGAGCCAGACCTACGAGAAGATGCGCGATTACCAGAAGAGCTATTACCCGGGAGCATGGAAGCCGGAATATGAGGTCTACGTGCAGGATCAGGCCAGCGTCCTCGGCACGGGCGAATATCCGCGCGATGCGTGGTCCTCGGCGCTCACCTACGAGATGATCTACGAGCAGCCCATCGTCTACGAAGTGGGCGAGATCAGCCGCCCGACGCTGCTGATCATCGGGCAGGCCGATCGCACCGTCGTCGGCAAGAATCGCTTGCCGCCCAGCTTGCAATCCGTCGCGGGACAGTACCCCGAGCTTGGCCGCAAAACGCATGCCGCCATCAAGGGCTCAACCCTGGTCGAGGTTCCGGATTGCGGTCACATACCGCACATCCAGAAGCCTGAGCAGTTTCGCAATGCGGTGGTGACATTCTTCGCCGCCGCGCCTTCATCGCGCTGATGCCCTGCGCAGCATGTTGCATGCGGATGCGACGATTCTGGATGTATCGTCGGCGATCCAGAAACTGGGACTTAAATGCCGGTCAGTGTAGGGCAACCTGACCACGCGTCGGCGACGCTGTCCGTCAGGTCGAGTCCAAACTACTCCATGACAACGTATCGGCGCGTTTGCCCCATTTCTCGCCGAACATTTCCACCCGCCCGTGACGCGTCCGTCACGCCGCGTGCACCTCGTGCGGCCCCGCAAAGCACCGTTCGGCAAGCCCTGGAGTGCCATCTCACCGTGACCAACGAATCAGCCCAGCCGGTTCAGACCGTCCACGTAGGCTTTTGCGCTGGCCTCGATGATGTCGGTGGAAGCGCCGCGACCCATGACGCGGCGGTTGCCGATCTCCAGGTGTACGGTGACCTCTCCCATGGCTTCGGTGCCTTCGGTTACGGCGCGAATGTCATAGCGCAAGAGTTTCGCATGGGTGGCGGTGAGTTTCGCAATCGCCTTGTACACGGCATCGACCGGTCCGTCGCCAATCGAAGCTCCTTCCTTCGTCTTCCCGTTCACCAGCAGACGCACGGTCGCGGTCGGAATCGCCGTCGTGCCGCTGTAACTGTGCAGGTACTCTAGCTTCAGGTTCTGCTGCACTGGAGGAAATTCATCGTGAACCAGTGCGACCAGGTCTTCGTCGAGCACTTCCTGTTTCTTATCCGCCACGGCAAGGAAGCGTTGGTACATGGTGTCAAGCTCCTGCCTGGAGAGTTCGTAGCCAAGTTTCTCCAGCCGTGAGCGAAGCCCGGCCCGGCCCGTGCGCGCTGTCAGGACGACCCGGCTCCCGGTAAATCCAACGTCTGCGGGACGCATGATTTCGTAGGTCCGCCGGTCTTTCAGGAATCCGTCCACGTGGATGCCGGAACTATGCGCAAACGCATTCGAGCCGACGACGGCTTTATTGGCTGGGACCGGCATTCCGAGCATGTCGGCGACCATGCGGCTGGTGCGGAAGAACTCGCGCGGCTCGACTCCGGTGCTCACTCCGTAGTAGTCGGCACGGGTGCGGAGGCCCATGACGATTTCTTCCAGCGCGGCGTTGCCGGCTCTTTCGCCGATTCCGTTGATCGTCCCCTCCACCTGGCGCGCACCATTGCGAATACCAGCCAGGGAGTTGGCCACCGCAAGACCGAGGTCGTCGTGGCAGTGGACGCTGATGGTTACGCGCGCAATGTTCGGAACGTTGTCGCGAATGCCGCGAATCAGTTCACCGTACTGCTCGGGAACGGTGTAGCCCGTGGTGTCGGGAATGTTGACGACCGTTGCGCCCGCATCGATGACGGCCTCCAACATCTCGAAGAGGTACAACGGCGCGGCGCGGCCGGCATCTTCAGCGTAGAACTGAACGTCGCCAACGCAGTTGCGCGCACGCTTTACGGCATCCACGGCCAGGGCCACCAGCTTTGCCTTCTTGACTTCGAGCGTCTTGCCATACCGCTCGTCGCGGAACTTGCCCATGACGTGAATGTCGGAAACGCCGATGCCGGTGTGAATGCGTGGGCGCGCGGCCTTGGCGAGCGCCTTGCCGCAGGACTCGATGTCGGCGGCAACCGCGCGAGACAGCGCGCAGATCGTAGGCCCCTCGATCTCCTGCGCGATCTTCCGGACGGCATCAAAGTCTTCTGGAGACGACGCCGGGAAGCCGGCCTCAATAATGTCCACCTTCAACCGGGCGAGCTGGCGCGCGAGCGTTATCTTGTCACGACTCCCCAGGCGGGTTCCCGCTGCCTGTTCGCCATCTCTTAGAGTGGTATCAAACACCGCGATCTTTGACGTAGCCTTCATTCCGCATCCTCGATGAATGTTTTGGATTTGTTATCGGAGCAAAACAGCCGAACCGCTCCAGCATACCGCAGGGGGCTTTCGGAAATAAACACAACCCGGAGAAGGCTGTGACATTTCCAGAACCCACGTCGGTTGGGTGGGAGATGGCGAGTGGATTGTCGGCAAACAACAAGAAGTAGTTCGGTTCCTTCCGGTTTGCCCGTGATCCAGGCGCAATCGCAAAAGGTGACAGGGCAGACCACATCTGCGAGTTGCCGACTAACCACTCAAGTGAACGCGTGGCGGGCATTGAGGGTCCAATTCGCGGCCCGGTTACCGGATCGATGATTGCCTCCTCGAGAAGTCGTCTATGAAAAGCCTTCTATACACAACGTCGTCATGCATGCCCCCTGAGGCCCAAAGAGTCTGAGGAAACAGCTTCCAGAGAACAACATGTTTTGCGCAAGAAGGGAAATTTCAGTCTAGAATAATAATAAAAATAATAGGGCAATTCTATTCTCGGGGACCGAGCCTAGTTCTTGACCCAGGTATTGCTTCAGAACGGAGTTTGTTCATCGGTGAAGGTTGGCATAGATTTCGGTACGACCCGGGTCGTGGCTGCGGCCGTGGACCGCGGTAACTATCCGCTCGTCAACTTCGAGACCCCGGACGGGCACGTCCGCGACTGGTTTCCTCCGCTCATAGCCGTGCGTGGAGAAACGCGCGTTTACGGATGGGACGCTTGGCTTGTGCAAGGGCAACCGGGCTGGACAATCATTCGCTCTCTGAAACGTTGTCTGAAGGACGCCGGTCCTGAGACCCGGATGGAAATCGGGGGCCGCGCTTTTGAAGTCAGGCAACTGTTGCGGGAAATGATGGCGACTTTGCGTGTGCAACTGCGCGAGCATTCCACCTTGCCCGACGATGGGGACAGGCCCTTGGAAGCAATGCTGGGAGTGCCGGCAAATGCGAACAGCAATCAGCGCTTTCTTACCACCGAAGCCGCTCGCGAGGCGGGGTTCGACGTTCTGGGCCTGTTGAACGAACCCTCTGCGGCAGCGGTTGAATTTGCCCATCGGGACCTGGTTAACCGCAAGGGCCGTTCCGGGGGCCGGCTCTTGGTCTACGATTTGGGAGGCGGCACTTTCGACGCTTCGCTCATCGAACTCGGCGACGGCGAGCACTCCATTGTCGCCTCCGACAGCATTCCAGCCCTGGGCGGCGACGACTTTGACGAGATTCTGGCAGAGCTTGCGCTGCGGGCCGCCGGGGTCTCTCTCGACGAGAGGGACAACCTCTCCGCGGCTGAGTGGTTCGTCCTCGTGGACGAGTGCCGCGAGAGAAAGGAAGCGCTCAGTCCCAACACGCGCAAACTGACAGTCGATCTCGAACGTGTACGGCACAACTGGCGCGAGGTCTCAGTGAGCGCGGACGTGTTCTACGAACGGTGTAGGCCGCTGATCGAGTCAACACGCCGGGTCGTCGATGATTTGCTGACGGCGCACCCGGAGCGCCCGATCGATTCCCTATACGTCACTGGCGGCGGTTCGGAGTTGCCGCCGGTCGCGCGCATACTGCGTGAGAGTTACGGAAGGCGGGTGCGACGCTCGGCCTACATGCGATCGGCGACGGCCATCGGATTGGCGATCCGGGCCGATACTCAATCCGGCTGCGTCTTGCGAGACCGGTTCATGCGGAATTTCGGATTGTGGCGAGAGGCAGACGAAGGGCGCGGCGTTGTGTTCGATCTTGTGTTCGCCCGCGGCACGGAGTTGCCGGGCCCCAAACAGCCGCCGCTGCGGAGCGTGCGTTCTTACCGTCCGGCTCACAACGTCGGACATTTTCGCTATCTGGAATGCGCGCGGCTGGCGCAGGACGGCCGGCCTGTAGGAGAAATTACCGATTGGGACGACATCCGATTCCCGTTCGATCCAGGCCTGCAGGACCGGGCGGATCTTACTGCCGTGTCGGTGAGGCGAACACCCGCAACGTCGGACTTTGCCGTTGAGGAAACATACACTTGTGACAGTAGCGGCAATCTGGCAGTGGCGATTTCCAACAAGTCCACAGGTTATGAAAAAAGGTTCCGCCTTGGCCGGTGGTCTGAAAAGCAACCGAAGATATTGTTCAGCCGCGCAGCAAAGCGCGGCGCCTAGCGCGCGGCGCGTGATTCGCAAGGGTTTTGGGCAAGTGATGACTTGCGATGAGGAAGTGAGCTCTGGACTTGCAGCCCGCCATTGTAGTGAATAAAGCCCAATTTTCTGAACCGGTTCATGAAGAAGCTGACCCGCGAGCTGGTTTTGCCGATCATTTCCGCCAGCATCTCCTGACTGATTTTGGGAACTACCATGATCGTTCCACACTCCATTGGCCCGGACGTGTGGAATGAGGGGCAGGACTACAAATCTGTCCTTGCGGACGTTGGCTAATACGGCATAAACTAAAAGACAAACACAGCACAACGCTGGGGTAGCGCTAGGGAGAAAAATATGGCGCACAGCCACGGTAGTGAATATCAGGTCAGAATTGTCCACGTGGACGGAACCGAGGAACTGAGCGGGTGGCTGAACAGCGCGGAGCAGGTTGCCCAGGCAATCGCTGCGGGCCACAGGCCACAAGACAAAGCTTACTGGCTTCTGGAGCGAAACGTTCTCTGTTCCAACTGCATAGATCAGGGACAGAGAGTCATGGAATATCCCCTTACGGCTATCCCGTCTCCACGATGCAGCCCACACGACTCCCGTTATCTAGTGGAAGTAGGGTCGAAGGGCCGGTACGAGCTCGAGGTAGTCATCGCGAGCAGGCATCGAGCTGCTTGAAGTAGTCGTCTGGAACAGACATTGAGGAGAACCTTATACCGCACACCGCGCCATAATGACTCGGACTTCCAACCCAGCGCGTTTAACCTTTCGCCTTGCTTAGCTACCGGGTTTCGATAGGTCCAACGTATTCAATCATGGTTTTGGTTTCCTTCCTTGTCTTTGATGTTGGGCTATCCCTCAGCGCCGCTATCGGGAGTGTTTAGTCTCAGCTCGACCGAGTGCTCCTGCCGGTCGTCGACCAGTTGAATGACGTTACCTTGTCGCCTGACGCCATCAACCGTGACACTCGTCTCGCCATGCCCGGCCGGCCCCTGCACGATAGCGATGTGATATACCGTCTCCCGATATCGGTAATGCACCTTGAACTCTTTCCAATTGTCGGGAAGGCACGGAGCAAAGTGCAGTTTGTCCACGTCCAGTCTTAGCCCTAAGAGCGATTCCAAAATCAGGCGGTACATCCATCCCGCCGACCCGGTGTACCATGTCCATCCACCACGGCCAATGTGCGGCGGCAGTGCATACACATCAGCGGCCACGACGTACGGTTCCACTTTGTAGGTCGCAATAGTTTCCGCACATTCCGCGTGGTTCACCGGGTTGATCAGGGCGAATAGTTCCCAGGCTCGCTGGCTATCTCCCAATTGGGCGAACGCCATCGCCGCCCATATGGCGCCATGAGTGTATTGCCCGCCATTCTCTCGCACGCCCGGAAGGTATCCCTTTATGTAGCCGGGATTTAAATCCGATTTGTCGAACGGGGGATCGAGGAGTTGGATTAACCGCCAGTCCCGGCGAACGAGGTGCTGATCCAGCGCCCGCATCGCCATGCGCGTGCGCTCGGCATCGCCCGCTCCGGATAGAACGGACCAACTTTGCGCAATCGAATCGATCTGGCATTCGGGGTTACTCGCTGATCCAAGCGGTGAGCCGTCGTCGAAG
>JBEKAF010000052.1:0-28593 GCA_050018355.1 Terriglobales bacterium
GCAGTGGCCGTGGGTTTGGCCCTGAGGAGCTTTGAAAAGCTATGATCCGAATCAACCTGCTGGGTTCTCCGAAACCGAAAGGCAAGAAAAACGTTGGCGTCAGCATGCCGAGCATGGATTTTGGCAACTTAGGCGGCCCACTGATTCAGGTGACTGCCGTGTTGCTGATTGCCGGCGCCCTCAATGCCGGGTACTGGTACCAGCTCGACCGGGAAAAGAAATCGATCGAGGTGCAAACCCGGCTGGCGGAACAGAAGAATCGCGAACTGGCCGACATCAAGGTGCGGTATCTGGAGCGGCAGAGGCAAGCCGAGGCTTACAAGCGGCGGGTAGATGTGATCGACCAGCTGCGCAACAACCAAACCGGCCCGGTCGGCCTGCTGTCCATGATCGCCGATACGGTCAACAGCACCGAGGCGGTCTGGTTGAACAGTATGCAGGACCAGGGGGCCAACGTTGCCATTGACGGCACGGCGCTGAGCAGCGATGCGGTAGCCAACCTGATTTCCAACCTGCAGAAGACCGGTTTCTTCCGCAACATCGAGATCAAGGAAAGTTACCAGGACGAATCGGTAAAGGATATGCAGGCGTTTCAGTTCACGCTGACCTGCGAAAAGGCGAAGTCGTAAAGGCGGAACCGACTATGAATCTTGGCGAATTAACAGGTGTAAAGCTGCTGGGAGTTTTGCTGCTGGTGGCGGTGGTGGGCACGGGCGCCCTCTACTACACGGTCTTCAAGTCGCAGCGCGATCAAAATGACGCGGCCCAGATCAAGCTGCAGGCCAAACGGCGCGAGAACGCGGAACTCGAAGCCTACCGTCCGAAACTGGCCGACATTGAGCGCCAGCTGGCCAGCTTGAAGCAGCAGCTCGAAATCGAGCGGCGCATCGTGCCGGATGAAAAAGAAGTGGACAATTTCATGCGCATGGTGAGCGGAGAAGCGCGCAAGTCGGGAGTGGAAATCCGCCGCTACACTTCGCGTCCGTACGTCGCGAAAGAGTTCTACACCGAAGTGCCGTTCGAAGTGGAGTTGGACGGTCCGTACTACTCAATGCTAGGGTTCTTCGACCGGTTGGGGAAAGTGGAGCGCATCGTGAACGTTTCGAACCTGCTGGTGGCTTCGACCCGCAAGCCGACCGATGCGAAGGCGAAGCATACCTACCAGTACGCGCCCAGCGAGAGTGTTGTGGCCACCTGCCTGACCACCACGTATTTCAGTCATGACCTGGATCCGGGGACGCCGGCCAGCCAGCCCGGACCACCGGTGAAGAAATAGGAGGGACACGATGAAGCCGACGGTGACAATTCTGGTTTGCGTACTGGCCGCGGGCTTGGCCTCGGCCCAGCGTCCCAGCATTATCCAGAACACGCGCAACACGATGAACACGGTGAGTGACAAAGCCACGGCCGCCTCGAATGAGGCCTTGGGCATTCACCAAGCAGCTCCAGCGGCAGCGAGCGCCACGCATGCTCCGGCCAAGTCGAGTGGAGTGGGGGTGGCTACTCCGGTGATGTCGTCCTCACGACAGGCGGGTGCGCGTTCGGCGGACGCAAAAAGAAGGTACCGCGCGAGACGGGGTGGGGCAGTTGTACTCGTGCCCAGTGCCGAGCCGAAGCCAACCGCGGTTCGCACCGAGAATGCCAAAGGCGATGCGCCAGCGGAAGCCGGCAACATGGCTGGAAGCGGCGCAGGCGAGGACGCGGCGGCGGAGCAATCGGTGGTTCCGGACAGCAAGCACAGTGCGAACGGGCGCCGGGATCCTTTTATCAGTCCGGTGGTGAGCCACGCGGGCGGTTCGGGTTGCAGCACCGGCAAGAAGTGTCTGGAAATCGGGGCCATCAACCTGCGTGGCGTGGTGCGTGCCGAAAGCGGTTTCATCGCCGTGGTCAGTAACGGTCTGAATAAAGCTTATTTTCTGCGGGAAAACGACCCGGTGTTCAACGGTTACGTGATGAAGATCACGGGCGACTCCATCGTTTTCCAGGAAACAGTGCAGGACCGGTTGGGCAAGACCTTTACGCGGGAAGTAGTGAAGAAGATTACGACTCCGGCAGTGTAGGCCTGGAGACAAAAGACTTTGAAGAAACACATGGAGGCGAATCGGCCTCGCATGGGGAGATAGGGAAATGCGAAAGCAACTGCTGGGTCTCTTGGTTCCGCTGCTGGCGTTCGTTCCGATCGCAGCCGCGGCTGACATGACGGGCAAGGGGGTGGCCGCGAGCGCTGCGTTGCAGAGGCTCGAGGTCGCGCACAGCCAGGACGGATTGCGGGTCGAGTTCAGGGCGAAGGGCACACTGGCGCCCAAAGTGACGACGCTCGATTCTCCGGCACGCATCGTCGTCGACTTTCCCAACACCGTGATGGCCACGGCGCAGAGCCGTATCAGCGTTGGCCGAGACGGCGTGAAAGACGTCCGCGTCGGGATGGACGGGCAAACGCCGCCCACCACGCGCGTGGTCATTGATCTCGCCAACGATCTCGCTGACAGTCGCCAGCATGAACTGGTGGCGGGCCCGGACGGCAGTTTCATTCTCAAGATCCACGACGTTGTGCTGGCCCATCGCCAACCGGCGCCAGCCGCAAAGTCGGTGGCCGCGAGTGCAGCGCCGCAACTGGTGCTGGCTTCGGCTCCGACAGCTTCGGTTCCGGTGACTTCGGCTCCCGTAGCAGCGGTTGCGCCCGCTCCGGCCTCGGTAGAGAACCCCGAGAAACCGGCGGACTTTGCCTTCGTCGAACCCAAATATTCGGTCAAGGACGACAAAGCCGCCCAGCCGGCCGCGAAGGCCCAGGAAGCGGCGGGTCGCTTTGCCGACAAGACGGCAGCGGAACTGGTTGCCACCAATGCCAATGCCGCCCTCGGGCAAGCTGCCGGCAACGGGCAGGCCGTCCAGCCGGCCGTGAATCTGGCGGCCGAGCAGAAGGCCCAGTTGGCACAGAAGCCGGCGATGAACGGGGCCAAGTACACCGGCGAGCCGATCTCGGTCAATCTTAAGGATGTGGACCTGAAAGATTTCTTCCGCCTGATTCACGAGATCAGCGGTTTGAACGTCGTGCTCGATCCCATGGTCCACGGCAATCTGACGATCGTGCTCGATGACGTGCCGTGGGATCAGGCGCTGGACATCGTGCTCAAGAACAACGACCTGTCCCGCCAACTGGACGGCAATGTACTGCGCATCGCCACCGTTGAAACGTTGAGGAAGGAAGCTGAGGGCCGGCGCGCCCAAATCGATGCCGAGGCGCTGGCGGTAGATAAAGTCAGCATCACCCGCTTCCTCAGCTACGCGCACGCCAAGGACCTATTACTGCCGATCAAGAAATTCCTAAGTCAGCGTGGCGACATAGTCGCCGACGAACGCACCAACGCGCTGATCGTTTCCGACATTCCAGCGGTTCTGCCGCAGATTGACCGCCTCATCCAGCAGATGGACCGCAAGACGCAGGAAGTCGAAATTGAAGCGCGCGTGGTGGCGGCCACTCGCAGCTTCGCGCGCGACATCGGCACGCAACTCGGCTTTGGCTGGGGCAATGGGACAACCGGTGTTGGCGGCGCGCAAGCCGTCGGACCTTCGCCCAACGTCGTCTCCGGGCTGACTCCGTTGTACCCCCAAAGCACCACTACCGTGGGATCGATTCCGTTGTTCTCGAACCTGGGCGTAACCGCGCCGACCAGCGGTCTGTCATTTGTGAACGCCACCAACAACATGCGGATCGACATGATTCTCAGCATGGCTGAGTCGCGCGGCTTGCTGAAAGTTCTTTCCCGTCCGCGTATCGTCACCCAGAACAACATTCAGGCGGTGGTGAAGCAGGGAGTGAAAGTGCCGATCATGACCGCGGCCTCGTTAGGCTCTCCGCCGACCAGTACCTACGTGGATGCTTTCCTGCGACTGACGGTGACTCCGCAGATCACATCGGAAGGAACCATCTTCCTCAACGTGGATGTGGAAAACACCTTGCCCGACTATAGCCACGAAGACCAGTTGCAAAACCCGTCCCTGATCACGCAGCAGGCCACCACGCAAGTGCTGATCACCGACGGCGGTACGGTGGTGATTGGCGGCGTGATTCAGACCCAGAACACGCTGGCCATGACGCAGGTGCCTGTGCTCGGCGACATCCCGTACCTTGGCAACCTGTTCAAGCATCGTACGGTGACCACGACAAACCAGGAGCTGATTTTCTTCATCACTCCGCGCATCGTTCAGACATAAGCGCGAAGTTAAAACAGCCACAGCCGCCGGCTTTCTCGGAGAACCTGCCGAGAGCCCGGCGGCTTCGCTTTTTGCGGTGACCAGCTTCGAGCCACCCGCTTCGAGCACCCTGCTACACTCCATGCCATGAACCGCACGGCCATGGACCATACCGGACGCCTGCGCCGGCTCCAAGCCTCGCTCTCGGGCTACAAGCTTGACTCCCTGCTGATCGCGCACCCTCCCAATGTTCACTATCTCTGTGGCTTTACTGGCAGTGCGGCTGCATTGATGGTCGCCGATCGTGGTTCCATCCTCTTTACCGACGGCCGCTACACGGCCCAGGCAAAAGAGGAAGTAAATGGTGCGAACGTCAATCATGTGAACATTGTCATCGCTCGCAAGTCCCCGCTGGTGGCGGCTGCGGAGTGGCTGGCCGCGCACGGAAGAAGTTCGACGCCAGCGTCTTTGATGCCAGTATCAGTGGGCATTGAACCGGAGTCGATCACCGCCGGCATGCGCGACCGGTTAGCCTCTATGCTGAAAGGGAGGGCGCGCCTGCGTTCCGCGCCACCGCTGGTCGAGCAGGCCCGCATGGTGAAGGATGCGGACGAGATCCTGCGCATCCGGCGGGCGGTTGAACTCGGCGCCAGTCTGTTCCGGATTGCACGCAGGAAAATTCGGCCGGGCGTGAGTGAGGTCGAAGTCGCCGCCGCCATGGAATACGAGGCCCGCTGTGCCGGGGCCGAAGGAATGTCGTTTCCGACGATACTCGCTTCCGGAACGCGCTCGGCGATTGTGCATGGCCGGGCCTCGGGCGCGCGCATTCCCCGGCGCGGGTTCGTGGTGTGTGATTTTGGTGTTATACTCGCCGGTTATTGTTCGGATCGCACGCGAACTGTGCATGTCGGACGGCCGTCGGGAGAAGCGCGAGAGCTGTATGAGGCCGTGCTGGAAGCGCAGCAGGCGGCCATCGCGGCAGTTCGTCCGGGCGTGACTGCCGCTGAAGTGGATGGCGCGGCGCGTCGTGTGCTTCGCCAGCGGAAACTGGCGCGGTACTTCACCCATTCGACCGGGCATGGTTTAGGATTAGAGATACACGAGTCGCCCCGGTTGGCAGCGGGGCAAACCCAGAAACTGGAAGCGGGAATGGTCGTTACGATTGAGCCTGGCGCTTACGTTCCTGGGAAGTGGGGTGTGCGGATCGAAGATGTGGTGGTGGTTACCTCTTCGGGCTGCGAAGTGCTAATGCCCACAGATAAAGAACTGGTTATTATTTAGTGGATAAGATTAAGTAAATAAAGGATTTATTGCATAATTCCGGGGCCGGTACGCCCTCGGAACCCGCTGCCCAGTTAGCGGGATTTTGAAAGCGGAACCCACCGTATACATGAATCAAAAAGAGCTGAAAGAACTCATCGAGTTCTTAATCGAAAAGGACATCGCCGAGTTTGAATTGGAGCGCGGCGATGTCAAGGTGAAGATCAAGCGCACCGCCGCACTGGCGCCGGTGGCGTTGCCGGACTCGCGTTACATCGCGGTTCACCCCACCCCGGCCCCGGCTTCTGCGTCGGCTCCCGTGCCCGGCGGGGTTGATCTGGCAGCGAATGCCGGTGCGCCTGAACCTGAGGAAGTCTTGCACATTGTGCGGTCGCCGATCGTGGGCACTTTCTACGAATCGCCTTCGCCCGGGTCCCCGCCCTTTGTCAAAGTCGGAGATCCCTTGGAAGTGGGCCAGGTTTTGTGCATTGTTGAAGCGATGAAACTGATGAACGAAATCGAATGCGATGTGGCCGGAGAGTTGGTCAAGAAGCTCGTCGCCAACGGCCAGCCCATCGAGTACGGTCAGGAACTGTTCGCCCTCCGGCCGGCAAAATGATGGACGTTAGCTCGACTAGCGCCCGAACCCCCGGGCAGATCGTCCCAGGCAGGTCGTTCCAGGCAGAACATGTTCAAGAAAATTCTGGTAGCGAATCGCGGAGAGATTGCGCTGCGCGTCATTTGCGCATGCAGGGAACTCGGCATCCGCTCGGTGGCGATCTACAGTGAGGCGGACCGGAATTCGCTCCATGTGCGCTTTGCTGATGAAGCAATTTGCATTGGCCCGCCGCAACTGGCGCAGAGTTATCTCAACATTCCCACGGTGATCAGCGCGGCCGAGATCGCGAACGTGGACGCCATCCATCCCGGTTATGGCTTGCTTTCGGAAAACGCCAATTTCGCGGAAGTCTGCGAAGCCTGTCACATCAAGTTCATCGGGCCCACTCCCGATGTCATCCGGCTGATGGGCGAAAAAGAAAAAGCTCGCGCCGCCATGAAACAGCACGGTGTGCCGATCCTTCCCGGTTCGGACGGCGTGGTCGCTTCCGCCGAAGAAGCGCGTGAGTGGGCGCGGCAGGTCGGTTTTCCGGTCATCCTCAAGGCCACGGCTGGCGGCGGCGGGCGGGGCATGCGCATTGTGCGCGATGAAGATGAATTGCCCGCGTTGTACCGTCAGGCGCAGTCCGAGGCCTCGGCCGCCTTCGGCAACGGCGATCTTTACCTGGAGAAGTATGTCGAGCACCCGCGCCACATCGAGTTCCAGGTGCTAGGCGACGAGCACGGCAACGTCGTCAGTCTGGGGGAACGCGAGTGCTCGATTCAGCGGCGACACCAGAAACTGATCGAAGAGTCGCCATCGGTAAAGATGACGCCTGAGCTGCGCCAGGAAACCGGAGACATCATCGGCAAAACACTCAGCAACGTCGGCTACCACAATGCCGGCACCGTCGAATTTCTCATGGACACGGACAAAGATCGGCGGCTGTACTTTATCGAGATGAACACGCGCATCCAGGTGGAGCATCCCGTCACCGAAATGGTCACGGACGTGGACTTGGTCAAAAGTCAGATCATGATCGCCGCGGGTGAAAAAATAGCCGACGTGTTGCAAGGCCCCATCGTGCATCGCGGACACGCGATCGAATGCCGCATCAATGCCGAGCATCCGGAGAAGTTCACGCCCTCGGCGGGCAAGATCACGACATTCAATCCTCCGGGAGGGACGGGCGTGCGCATCGACACGGCCGCTTATGCCGAAGGCACGATTCCTCCATACTATGACTCGCTCATCGCCAAGCTGGTGGTGCGTGGCAAGGATCGCAGCGAAGCCCTATCGCGCATGAGCCGTGCATTGGGAATGTTTATCGTGGAAGGAATCTACACGACAATTCCGCTGCATCGCCGTATCCTTGCTGATCCGGATTTCCGCGCAGGCAATTTCGATACCGGCTTCATCGAGAGATTCCTGGCGAAAAAAGAAACTGCGGAGTGAAGGATCCCATACAGAGCCATGGTTTTGCTGCCGCGTCTTTACCCAATCCTGGATACGTCCTGCTTTCTCGACGGCAGAAGTCTGTTTGAGACAGCTCTCGAAATGGCGGCCGCCGGCTGCACTCTGCTGCAGTACCGCAACAAGTCTGGCAACGCCCGGCAAATGCTCGACGAGGCTCGTGAACTCAGGGCGCGGCTGGGAGCGAGCGTCAAGCTCATCATGAACGACCGCGCCGACCTGTGTCTGGCGGCGCAATTTGACGGGCTGCATGTTGGGCAGGATGATCTGTCGGCTGAGTTCGCGCGGGACATCATTGGGCCTACTCGCTGGTTGGGAGTATCAACGCACAATCCTGAGCAACTGGCGGAAGCCGATAAAACTTCCGCCGACTACCTTGCCATCGGCCCCGTGTTTGCGACAGCCAGCAAGGCCAATCCCGATCCTGTCGTGGGACTCGAAGGCGTCCGCCGGGCAAGGGAACTGACGCGCAAGCCTCTGGTTGCGATCGGCGGCATTACCCGTGCCAACGCCCGTTCCGTCATCGAAGCCGGCGCCAACGCCGTCGCGGTGATATCCGACTTGTTACGGGATCCCCGCAAATCGGCAGAGGAATTTTTGAGGGTTCTGGGGTACAGTTGAAAGCTCTTGCAACAACAGAGGCGGCGATGCCCGTAGCAATGCCCACACACCGCTGTCCCTTAGGAGGTTCGTGAGCACGAACGTTCCACCCCCAGTTCCCGCTTCGAGCGTCAGCGATTGGGAGCGGCATACCCATCAGGACAAAGAGCTAGTCAAAGGTCTCGGCCTCACCAGCGCGACCATGCTGGTGATGGGCTCCATGATTGGCTCGGGCATTTTCATTGTTTCCGCCGAAATTTCTCGCGAGGTCACATCGCCGGCGCTGCTCATTGGTGCGTGGCTCATCACCGGCCTTCTGACGGTTGTCGCCGCGCTCGCCTACGGCGAACTGGCTGCCATGATGCCGCGGGCGGGCGGGCAGTATGTCTATCTGCG
The DNA here is from genome assembly GCA_050018355.1 of Terriglobales bacterium. Classification (GTDB taxonomy): domain Bacteria; phylum Acidobacteriota; class Terriglobia; order Terriglobales; family Acidobacteriaceae; genus Acidiflorens. The sequence continues at coordinate 8,522 of JBEKAF010000052.1, forward strand.
CGAGTCGCTCGGCCCACTCTGGGGTTTTCTCTACGGCTGGACTCTGTTTCTCGTGATTCAGACGGGCACGATCGCTGCCGTGGGCGTCGCTTTCGGCAAATTTCTAGGGGTCTTCTGGCCGGCAATCTCCTCCAGTCATTGGATTGTCCATCTGTGGAAAGTACCGAAGTTTGCGGTCGGCCCCATGATGCTTGGGGGCATGGATGTTGGATTGAACACGCAGAACTTCGTCGCCATCCTGGTCGTGATCGCGCTCTCGATCATCAACATTTTCGGCGTGAAGACGGGTGCTTTCATCCAGAACATTTTCACCACGGCGAAAGTTGCGGCGCTGCTCGGACTCGTTTTCTTCGGAGTATTTCTTGGCCGGAACGCGCAGGCGCTGGCCGCTAATTTCGGCGCAAACTTCTGGAACAATGCGTCCCTTGGCACTTTGCATGACGTCGGCGTCGGCGTTGGTGGAAGTATGCTGGTCTCGACGCTCACGGTGCTGGCGATTGCGCAGGTGGGATCGCTATTTTCCGCCGATGCCTGGAACAACGTTACATTCACCGCCGGCGAAGTGAAAAATCCCAGCCGGAATCTCCCGCTGTCGCTGGCGCTTGGTACCGGCGTGGTGATCGCGCTCTATATCGCGTGCAACTTTATTTATCTGAGCGCGCTGCCCCTAGTGGGCAGTCCGACCGGAGCGACCCTGCTGGAGCGCGGCATCCAGTACGCCCGCGAGGACCGCGTCGCCACCGCAGTCATGACACAGATGTTTGGTTCGATTGGCGGAGCGCTGATGGCCGTCGCCATCATGATTTCCGGCTTTGGCTGCTGCAATGGCTTGATTCTCTCCGGGGCCCGCGTCTACTACGCCATGGCGAAGGATGGCCTGTTCTTTCGCGGCGTTGCCCGGCTGCATCCCGGCTACAAGACGCCCGCCGTTTCGCTGATGGTGCAGATGGTCTGGACGTGTGTCCTGTGCATCTCCGGCAGTTACGGCCAGCTCCTGGACTACATTATTTTTGCGGTGCTGGTGTTCTACGTTCTCACCATCTTCGGACTCTTCGTTTTGCGCCGCACCCATCCCGAAGCCGAGCGTCCGTACAAAGCCATCGGATACCCCATTTTGCCTGCGATCTATATCGTCATGGCTTTGTTTATTGACATTGTACTGTTACGCTACAAACCGCAATACACTTGGCCGGGACTGTTCATCGTGCTGCTCGGCATCCCGGTTTACTACATCTGGCGGCCGCGAAGCGCAGGAGCTTAGGTTTTAAGGAGAGATCCACGAAAATGGCCAATCTGCTGGCTACCAAGCCACTCGACATGATCCTGGATGAGTCCGCCGAAGGTGGGGAACATTCGCTGAAGCGGGCCTTGGGCGCGACAAATCTGATTACGCTTGGCATCGGCGCAATCATCGGGGCGGGCATTTTTGTTCTGACCGGAGCGGCGGCCGCGCAGTATGCCGGACCGGCCATCGTGCTTTCCTTCATTCTTGCGGGCATCGCCTGCGCGTTTGCGGGTCTATGCTACTCGGAATTCGCCGCGTTGATCCCGATCGCCGGTTCCGCCTATACGTACGGCTATGCGACCCTGGGCGAGATTTTTGCCTGGATTATCGGATGGGACTTGATCCTCGAATACGCCTTTGGCGCGGCCACGGTTGCCTCAGGGTGGAGCGGCTACGTAAACAGCTTCCTTCAGGACTATGGCATTCATTTGCCGCCGTCCCTGACTGCAACTCCCGGCACGGACATGGTGATGTACAACAACCGCTGGGAGCGGCTGGCCACGATCCTGCCAACTCTGCAAGCCCACGGAGTCGATCCGGCCACGCTTACCCATATTCATGGTTCGTTCAACCTGATCGCTTTCATTGGCATCGTTCTCGTGACCACGATTCTCGTCATCGGCATTCAGGAATCGGCGAACTTCAACTCGGCAATCGTCATCGTTAAGGTTGCAATCGTGCTCACGTTTATTGCGATTGCGGGTGTTTTTATTCTGAAGCACCCGGACATCGCCGCCCGGAACTGGCATCCGTTCATCCCACCGAATAACGGGGAATTTGGACATTACGGTTGGTCCGGAATTGCGCGAGGGGCCGGAGTCATTTTCTTTGCCTACATCGGCTTTGACGCCGTCTCCACCGCAGCCCAGGAAGCGAAAAGGCCACAGCGGGATATGCCGATCGGCATTCTCGGTTCGCTGGTGATTTGCACGATCCTCTATATTCTCGTTTCTGGACTGCTCACGGGAGTCGTTTCCTACACCACTTTGAACGTCCCTGATCCGGTTGCCGTTGGCATTGATCACACCGGCGTGCGCTGGGGCAGCGTGCTCGTGAAGTTGGGGGCGATTGCCGGCCTCGGCAGCGTGATGTTGGTGATGCTGCTGGGGCAGTCCCGCGTGTTCTACTCCATGTCGCGCGATGGCCTTCTGCCCCAGTGGGCCGGCGCGGTACATCCGCGCTTCCGGACTCCCTGGATCTCGAGCATCACCGTGGGAATCTTCGTGGCAATTTTTGCGTCGCTGATTCCGATCGGAGTTCTGGGCGAACTGGTTAGCATCGGCACACTGCTGGCGTTTGTGATCGTGTGCGTGGGCGTGTGGATTCTGCGCGTGCGCCGGCCGGAACTGGCTCGTCCGTTTAAAACGCCGTGGGTGCCGTTCGTGCCAATTATGGGGATTCTGGTGGCGGGGCTCATGATGGTGAGTCTGCCGCGCGATACCTGGCTGCGGCTGATTATCTGGCTCGCGATCGGTATGGCGATTTACTTCGGCTACGGGCGTTATCACAGTCGCGTACAAGCCGCAGTATCCGGCCGCAGGGGAACGTAAACAAGCTTCCGGCAGGGACGCAGCTTGCTGCGTCTGTCGGCGTGCCCGTCGCTTCATCACCGACTTGCCGACTACTGTTCCTGCGTTTTCCTCGCAATCGCCGTCACCAGCCGGCGTGGGGAGAAGCGCACCGATTGTGCCACCAGCCAATTCTTGAATCCCGAAATCACCACCGGTTTTCCAGCCATCAATGCGCGATAACCGTCTTCGGCAACGGTGCGCGCATCCATCGAGCCCATCTTTAGCAGGCGCATGCCGGTTGCATTCGCGCGCTTGTGGAACTCCGTGGCCGTCGCACCCGGGCACAGGCAGGTTACGGTGACGCCCGACCCTTGGAGTTCGTTCGCCAGCGCCTCTGACAAATGGAGGACGTAAGCCTTGGTCGCAAAATATACGGCCATCAGTGGTCCCGGCTGAAACGCCGCGGTGGACGCCACATTCAGGATGCGCCCGCTCTTGCGCTCAATCTTCGCCCTCTCAATCATTGCCGGGAGATACAGGCGCGTGAGGTGGGTGAGAGTCGTCACGTTGAGTTGGATCTGGCGGAGACATTCTTCCAGATCATTCTCGGCAAACAAACCGTACTGTCCGAATCCCGCGTTGTTGACCAGCACATCCACCTGAATGTCGGCGCGCGTGGTCTGATCCAGTAGATATGTGGAAGCTCCGGGCTCGGTCAGGTCGGTCGCCAGAATCAGCGAACGGGTGCCGTGGGCCTGCTCGAGTTCGGATGCGAGTTGCCGGAGTTTGTCCGCGCTGCGGGCGACGAGAACCAGGTTGTAGCCTTCGCGCGCGAAGATGCGGGCGAGTTCCATTCCGATGCCGAACGAGGCGCCGGTGATGAGAGCGGTTTGGCGTTGGGAAGGCATAGGCGTACCACGAGATCCTAAACGCAGGGGCCTGCCCACGTCACGCGGAGATCGCGAAAGCGGGGCTGGAGCAGCAGCCGAAAGGCGGGGCTAGGGCTCACTCGGTTGCGGATCAGGGCCCATCTGCGACATGTGCTTTTCGGCGGGATTGTAGTTTGAAGGCACTTCGAACAACGATTCATCGAGCGGCTGCTCGGAGATTTTCAACAGCTCTGTCTTGCTCACCACCACGTTTCCGGCCTGCTTCTGAGTGGCACTTTCTTCAACCGCCAAGCCGCGCGGCGCCGTACCGAGGTGCTTGAACACCAGATGGTCGAGTGCGCCTCCTCGTATCAGCATGAGCCATTCTCCTGGCGGACGGTCCTCGTGTGCGGCATTGTCACGGCAGTTCAGTCCAGGCAGGTCGAGGTAACAGCCGTCGATTTCGGTCTTGCCCGGTTGGGTCGCGGCTCCCTTGGTGGGCTCGATCGTGATTGTGGTCTTGACGTGGCGAGCTTCGTAGCTCCCGTACTGCCGTTGCTCGCCGGTGTCCACCGAGTCGAAAGTGACACTGACGTCGGGGCCTGTGGACTCTTTCCTCGCGCGAGCACGCTGATTCTCCGGGTGCTCTTGCGCGTGGCTGACGGACGAGGAGTAAGTCTTGGAATGCTCGTAGAGACGGATCAGCGTTCTCTGGTCGCACTGGAAAATGCTGGTCATGAAGGGCACAACAACCCGGGATGCTTCTGGAACGTGCTCGATACGCTCTCGTGGACCTTTGAAGAACCAGGTTGTCACCTTGGGTTGCATAAATCCATGAGTCTGGCGCGTCTTGATCGTCAGGTCGCGGAAGTTTGGGACTACCCAGGTGGACTTGGCAGGCTGGGCTGTAACGACAGCGACTAAGAGGAACACTGAAACTAGGCGCATAGCCTTCTCCTTGCCGCTGCAGCCGCGAGACGTAGTGAAATCTGCGTCTCTGCGAAGAGGCTAAACCAAAGAAGGTCCTGAACCTAGAACGGGCGACTCGGATTTCCTTGCAAGCCTCGGATTCCTGAAAACGTCAGCCCACGTCACCGAAGGGAACCCGCCCGCGCCCACTACCTCAGGACCTATACGTGCGCCAGCGCCGGTTCCACCCCGTATATCGAGTGCCATGAGGATGCGGCCTTCAAGCGATCGTTTACGTTATTGATATTCTTTACGCCTTCATCTTCCAGCCACTTCCGGAAAGCACCGGCGCCGTGTTTCGCGTAGATGGGGATACCTTCTTTCCAGGTGGCGCGTCCGCAGAGCACGCCGTTGAATTTCACACCCGACTCGGCCGCGAGTTCCAGCGACTCGGTGAACTCGGCATTGCTCACGCCCGCCGACAGATAGATGAAGGGCTTGGTCGCGACCGCGGCCGCCTCACGGAACAGCTTCATCGCATCCTGTTTCGAGTAGGCCTTTTCGCCCTTGTAGGACTTGGTCCCTTCCACAAACTTCATGTTGATCGGGACTTCAACTTTCATTACGTCGACGCCGTAGCGGTCTTTGGTGAACTCGCGCATGCTTTCGGTGACCGCCTTCGGCTTCTTCTTCGCGAAGTCGAAGCCTTTCTCGTCCACGCCTTCTTCGTAAGTGACGAACTCCAGGAAGAACGGGATGTCATTGGCGCGGCACTCATCGCCCAGTCGCTCGACCCAGGCGTGCTTCTTGTCGTTCACGTCTTTCGGATCAAAGGGCGTGTAGTAGAGCAGAATCTTGATGCAATCCGCGCCCGCTTCTTTCAAGCGGCGCACCGACCAATGATCCAGCAGATCGCCCAGGCGTCCCGGCCCGGTCTTGTCGTAGCCGGTCTTTTCATAAGCCAGCAGCAGACCAGCGTTTTTCGAGCGCCGCTTCGAAGCCGGCAGTCCCCACTCGGGATCGAGCAGGATGGCGCTCGCGTGTGGCGTCAGGACCTCGCTCACCAGTGTCTTGAATTCCTCCATCATCGCGTCAGAAACGGCCGTGCCTTTTTCCTTGGCGAGAGACTTCTGCAGTGAGCCGCGCTGGTCCATAGCAGCAGCAGCGATTACGCCACGCTCATTCGATACAGCCTTCATTCCGGCCAGTTTGCCCGGGGTGAGCTTCATAAGTCCTCCTATCATTGCACTACGACAAGTCATTCTAAACCACAGCCCCTGCCATGAACATGACCAGTTTCTTGGAATCGATCCCGGAATTAATGCTGCGAAAACTGATAACGCAGGCCGATGCGGGCGAGGATGGGAGCGCCAAGGCTCGGGACTGGTGGAAGGGGCGGCGCTGGTGGAACGTTCGGCACGGTGGTTAGAGCCGTGTAGTAGCGCTCGTTGAACATGTTTTCGGCGGCGGCGAAGACTTCCAGACCATGACCGAGCGAGCGGCCGAGGTACAGGTCAACGGCAAAAAACTTTTTCAGCAATAAGGTGTTCAGGTCGTTATCGAATTGTTGGCCGACGAAGGTTCCTTGCACGTTGGCGGTGACGATCTTGGGATTGACGTAGCGCGCCTGCAGCGTGAACTGCTGGTGCGGCACCTCGGGTATCCAATTTCCCACGAGCGACGGGTTCAGCGAGTTTGGCGTGTAGCTGGAGACCACGGCGTGGGCGAACTGGTAGCCTCCGGCGAGCTGAAGCGTACTGCTGATGCGGAATTCGCCGTCGAGATTGATGCCGGTTGAGGGCGTGCGGTCGACGTTCTCTTTCTTGGCCGTGATCGGCGTGGGCGTTTGGCTGATGGTGACGTTCACGATGGCATCGGTGATGTCGTTCCAGAAGAACGTTGTTCGCAAACTAAGGCGGTCGGAAAGCAGACTTTGCCGGACTCCCGCTTCCACTCCAGTCAGTCGTTCCGCATGCAGAGCGGGGTTGCCGTAGGTCAGGGTGTTGCCTTGATAAAAATTGCGATAGAGTTCGTTCAGGGTGGGCGCGCGGAAGGCGCGATAACCCGACGCGGTCAGCGAAGTGCCATGTCCGACGCGGTAGAGCAGCGATGCGCGCGGGTTGAGGGCGTCGGAACTGCGATCGGGGTACGGCGTGAGCGCAGCGACGCCAGAGTTTATCTTGATCAGCCGCGCGTTGAGGTCGCTCCAGTGGTCGTAGCCGAGAGACAGGTTGGCGATCAGGTGCGAGCCGAGTTGCAGAATGTCCTCCCCGAACACCCGCGCCGTGCGTTCTTGCCCGCCGCTGAGACTGGTGCCGTTCGGAACCCCAAGTTTGAACAAGTCTTCGTTGCTGGAACCGTCTACCGCTCGCATTTCAAAGCCTGCGACGAGCGTCTGCATCCGGCCTATGGGGCGTGACCATTGGGCGCTGCCGCCGAGTGCTTGCGACGGAACATACTGCTCGTCGGTCAGCGTTTCGGAATTGCGCTGCGGTGCAACCGTTGAAAAAGTCTGGTAGTAGGACTCGAAGAGTCCGAAGAGGCGAGCTGAGATCGCTCCCACGCTTTTCGTTTCGTAGTTCAAGCCGGTTGCGAAATCACCCAATTGGGTGGTGTTCAACTGGATGACCGTGCCGTTGTGCCGGTCTTCATCGAAGTACGAACCACGGGCAAAGATGCGGCTGAAGCTTCCGAAGCGCCGTCCGAGTTCGACCGTGGTCAGTTCGTGGCGAGAGTTGGCGGGCGAATCGACTGCGCCGCGCTGCGACTCAGGCACCGGGATATAGCCATTCGTCCGGAAGAGATCCGTGGCAACGGAGCCTTGCCACGGCCCCAGGCGAGTTGCGGCGAAGAGCGATAACTCGGGCGTGTTTTCACTTCCCCACGAGCCTTCGGCGGAGATCGCGGTCTGTTCCGGCTCGCGAGTGCGGAACTGAATCACACCGCCCATGGCCGTCGAACCGTAGAGGCTGGCATCGGCGCCTCCGCGCACCACCTCCACGTCGCTGATCGATTCACGGACGACGCGGTCCCAATAAACCCATCCGCCGAAGGGATCGTTGAGCGGAATGTCATCCACCAGGACGAGAGCGCGGCTGGCACCGCTGGCGCCGACTCCGCGCATGGAGACTCCCTGGGTGCCGGGGTTTGCGGTGCGGCTGCTGGAGCGGCGAAACAGCGTGAAACCCGGAACTTCGCGAAGCACATCATCGAGCGCGAGCGCTGGCGTAGAGGCCAGATCGTCGTCGGAGATGGTTACACTGTCGGCGGGAGAATCCTCCAGTGCGGTGTTAATGCGGGCGGCCGTGACGAGAACGTGCTGGCTGGCGTAGTCCGATTCAAACTGCGGGTGCAGGACGAGCTGGAGCTGCGATTCATGATTCCAGGGGCGCTGGAGGGGAAGAAATCCAGCGGCTCTGGCGGAAATCGTACCGGAAGTGGCGGCGATTTCGAGTTGGAATTGTCCGACCGAATTCGTTTGCGCTGCAGTGTGGTAGTTGCCACTGGTGAATTCCACGCGCGCGCCGGCGATAACGGCGCCGGAAGGATCTTCAACCACGCCCGTCACCGATGAGGGCGCGGCTTGTCCACGGGCGGACAGCGCGACGAGCACAAGACAAGCGGTCGCAACGAGGATGCGGATTCTGGAGTGCAAGCTCGGCATACGGTCTGGGCAGGGCGTTACCGCTGTGGAGATAGGAGTCATCGGTATCGGGCAGTCACGAGTGTCCTCCCTACACTTCGAGGGTACCAAGCAAAGTCCCGCCATCGTTATGACCGAAGTTACTGGCGCAGAGCCAGCGTTCCGAGCAGCGTCTGTTGCTTGGCGATTAGCGATTGGATGCCCTGCCGAGCGAGCGACATCATCTTTGCGAGTTGAGCGTCGTCGAACACCTGGTGCTCCGCGGTGGCCTGCAGTTCAACAATTTTGTTGCCTGCCGTCATGACGAAGTTCATGTCCACGTCGGCGCGCGAGTCTTCTTCGTAGTTAAGATCCAGAAGAACTTCGCCGTCCACGATTCCGACGCTGATCGCCGCCACAAAATCCTTGATCGGCGCCGCCGTCAATGTTCCCGCATCGATCAGGCGGTGCAGAGCCAGGCCCAGCGCGACGAATGCCCCGGTGATTGAAGCCGTTCGCGTGCCCCCGTCCGCCTGGATCACGTCGCAATCGATCCAGATGGTCCGCTCACCCAGCCGCTTCAGATCGGCCACCGCGCGCAGCGAGCGTCCGATGAGCCGCTGAATCTCCTGGGTGCGCCCGCTTTGCCGTCCCCTGGCCGATTCCCGCGCGGTGCGGGTCAGCGTCGAGCGGGGCAGCATCCCGTACTCGCCGGAGATCCAACCCTTGCCCGAATTGCGCAAGAACGCAGGTACCGACTCCTCGACCGATGCCGTGCAGATGACGCGAGTGTTGCCCATCTCAATCAGCGCCGAGCCCTCCGCGGTCGAGATGAAGTCGGGAATGATGTTGACGGGACGAATCTGCTCGGGCGTGCGGTTATCGCTGCGAAAGATCATCAGACGGGATTCTAACAGTGTGCCGGGAAACTGGTGGAGCAGCGGTCGTCCGCGAATGAGTGGACACCGTATGCCATTGACAATATATACCTTTGACGGTATAGTTGCTGCGTGGCATGGACGGTCGAAGTCAGCGACGAATTTGCCGAGTGGTATGGAGAACTCTCGGACGATGAGCACGAAAGCGTCAACTTTTCGGTGGACCTGCTCGAAGAGCTAGGTCCGTCTCTTGGCCGTCCGCATGTAGATACGGTCCGCGATTCTAGGCACGCAAACATGAAGGAATTGCGGGTCCAACACCAGGGCAGACCATACCGGATTCTGTTTGCGTTCGACCCACGTCGCGCCGCCTACCTCATTCTTGGCGGAGACAAAACGGGCGATGCGAACTGGTACAAGGTCAACATCAAGAAAGCGGACGAAATCTACGATGCGCATTTGCGCGAGATCAGGGAGTAAACCATGGCAAGGAACTGGAAAGAGGTTCGCAAACATCTTGGGCCGGAACGGGAGGCCCGCATCAAGGCGCGGGTGCGTGACGAGATCGGCCGTCTCTCGCTGAACCAGCTTCGCGAGGCGCGCAGCTTGACGCAGACGAGTCTGGCGGAGTTGCTAGGGATTCCGCAGGGGGGCGTTTCCCGGCTGGAACGGCGCACCGATATGTATGTGTCCACTCTTCGGAACTACATTCGCGCGATGGGCGGAGAGCTCAGAATTACCGCCGTGTTTCCTAATGGGGCAGTGGAGATTTCACAGTTTCAGGACGTGGAACAGCAGGAGAATGGTTGAGGGTGGAACGCGAAAGTGCGGAGTACGTGGTCGAGGCGCGTCAGATGGGGGTCGGATAACCCCATATTTTCACGAAGTCCTTCTTACATTCGTCCGACGCCGCCTGCAGTGGCGCTGACGGCGCATACTTGAGGCGCAGATCTATCGCATTCAGAATCAAACTATGCGAGATGCGCCACGCAAACGTCGCTTCTTCGTCCTGAGGCTTCATACTGACCTCTAAGACATCACCCGGCCCGTGCGACAGGTGCCGAATGAGGAAGAGGCCGCTCGGGTGCACGAATCCAGACGCGTAGTTGAACGCCCAAGCATGAAACTGATTGGGAATTCCAGCCTCCTCTGCCATCTTCAAAGTGTTCTTGTCGCTCCAATCCAGGTCCACGTACTTTCCTGCGGCATACGCCGGAACTTTGGCCGATATCACTTTGTCAACTTCGGGCATGGTAGTTGCCGGATCGGCTAGTTTAAGCCTCATCAAGTCGTCGTTAGTGAGCTGCATCTTCTGGGCTAAACAACTCATACTGAGTAATAGACGTAAGAGCCTTCCGGCGAGCTATCGCTGTTGTAACCCGCCGTGCGCGATAATGAAGACCTGATTGGGGGGCCAGGTGTGTGCCCGTCTCCCAAGACGGCCCGCGAAGCTGCCCCAGAGTGATTTTCGGAGGTCTTTTGCGAGCTAACTCCTTATTCCGTAATATTTTACCTATAAGTCCTTTAAACTCAAAGATTTTGCAGGAATTTTCGCGTAACTCCATGATTCCAAAAGATCGGGGTGAAAGTTTTTTTTTGGCTTAAACACGGTTAGTACCTTTAGAGCAACTATGTAATCTCATTCTGAGATTACTGATTGCCCGCCTGCTCAACCGTGGTCACATCGAACGATTCGCTCAGGTCCGCGTGTCCCGCGAGTGTGTCGCGCGTCCTGCCTTCGACCAGGATGTTGACTCGCTGAATCCCCGGAACGTTGACGGCCAGCGTTTCCACCAGTGAATTCACGGTGAGCTGCTCGCTGAGAATGCCGGAGCGGTGCTGGTCGGCGAAGGCAGCATTCAGATCGATGACGGCCGCGCCCGGATCGACCAGGTAGATGGCGCGGATGTCTGCCGCCGGAGCCAGAGGATGCGCAGCGCCCGGTTGCTGGTAGATGCGCAGCAGCGCGCGCAACAACTCCTCGGCTCTCTGTTGGCGTCCTGCGGGAAGAGGAATCTGCGCCGATCTCGCGCGGAGCATGCCGGCGGCGTCATCCGCCACATACAGAGTCACCGTCTCCGTCGGGCCGGAGGCTGGGGGAGCCACAGGCAACGCGTTGGCCGCCGGAGACTCAACTTCCCCCGCCTGTTGCCGCATGTGGCGAAGGTAGATTCCCATCGCCACCACCAGCACCAAGAGCGCAGCCACACCGATCAGAAGGTGCCGTGGGATCATGGTTGTACCTTCATTATTGAACCCCCAGGCGGTCGCGGACGGAAACGACAGCATCGGCAATCGCCGACGCGGCGCGCTGTTGATAATTGGCGGAGGTCAAGTCGGCGATGCCATCCGCTCCGGGCGCCAGTTCCACAGCGACCGCAGGCATGAGCACATTGTTCAGGGGCCGCAGCGAGGCGGAAGATGCTCGAACCGGGAATTCTCTCTTCTGCATCTCGGCAACGATTGCCGCCGACACGATCCGGCTGACGGGCAAAGCCGGCGCCTGCGCCGCATTCCACGCATGAAAGATTCCTTTGCTCGTTCCTTCCACCGGAAGCAGCGCGCTGTACACCCGCGCGCCGCTGCCCTGCGAAACGGCGTGCAGGCTGATGTAGATTCCGGCGCGCGCAACGTTGGCTACCGCGGCGCGCTGATCCACAGTGGAACTGGTATCCCCGTCGCGCAGCAACGCAACCGCGAACCCCCGAATTTCCAGTTCATGCCGCAGCAGCCGCGCAAATCCCAACGTGACGTCTTTCTCGGCCAGCTTATCCGTCAAAGCCGCACCTCGTTCATCGCCACCGTGCGCGGGATCCACCACGGCCAGAATGCGATGGACATTGCTCGAGGCGATGTTTGCAGCCGGTGGGACCTGCGCCGGATTCTGGGGTCCGGTTCCAACGCCACTCGGCGTCGATGGTGTTTGTGGGACAGCCGAAACAATGATCGTCCTTCGGTCGTTGCTGAAACTTGCCATCAGCGACTGGTTCGCAGCCACGTCTAATTCGGCGTCACCGTTGTTCTCGGAGTAACTGGCATGGGTGATGACCTTGTTATCAAAAGAAATAGACTGGCTTCCTGGGGACACGACCGGGTCCCGCTTAAAGACCATGCGCAGCTTGCCCGGTTCCGTGGAGATAGTCGGGTTCACCGGAGCGCTAAAATTCAGCGCCAGCCGCGGCGGGGTGCTCGCGTCCAGTTGGAAACTGATTTGTATGCCGACATCGCCGACGAACAACCGGCGCGCGCTTTCGCGAAAATTAACAGGCGTTCCCAGAAAGCGGGGCAGCAACGCGCTCAGCGAATTTAGCGGAACCAATCCGTGCGAGTTTTCAATCAGGAAGGGAGCCACGAGATCAAAATTGTGCCCACGAATCCTGGCCCGCGTCTTTCCCGCAACAAACTCGGCATCCACCGCGTTATAGCGAAGCCTCCAGTGCCGTCCTTCCGACCGGCTGCTCACACGGCCAAGCGGTTCCAGAAGTTCGAGCAGGCCGACATACTCATGGCCGGCACGGTCCAGAACCGGGAGCGTGTAGATGGCGACCGGAGAGTAGACGGAGATGTGTTTTTCTTCCGCGGAGGGCGCCGCGGACAGAAACGTCACGCTGGCCAACAGGATGGCCAAGATCTTTTTCGTCAAAGTTCGGTTCGTCGTGGTGGAGAGCACTTCTGCTAAACCCTACCCCGTCGAGCGCCGCTTGCGCCAGAGCTTTTGCTGGAGCTGGTTTCATAAATGCCTCTCAGCTCGGAAGGCACGTCCCTCAGGGGCTGAAGCCCGCATTCTTCCGGGCCCTGAACGGCACCCTTCGGCTTCGCTCAGGGCAGGCTCTTGAAGCCGTGCCCGACCCAAAACCGATTTATGAAACCAGCTCTATTTCATTCTTGCTACTCCAGCGCATAAATCGTGAGCCCACTCAGCAACTTGGGATAGAAATCGGTGGACTTCTGGGGCAGCACTTCGCTGGCAAAGGCGATATCGCGAACCTGCTCCATGCGCACCGGATTCATCAGGAACGCTACCTGGACCTTTCCACTCTGCACCTGCGACAGCGCTTCAGCGGCCTCGCGACAATACGAAACGTTCTCCTGATTGCGAATGGCTTCCTCCGAGATCTTCAGAACACGTTCCAGCAAGCACTTGTGCAACTGGACGACGTCCAGCGCTTGCTGGCGCAGAGAAAGCTTTCCGAACAAGCGAGTGCCAATAGCCTTCGGTGTGTGCAGCAGAAATGCACGCTCGGCGGTGACTGCGAGCAGCGCCGTTCCCGCGTGCCCTGCCTGCTGCAGAATGGCGGTGGCGCGCGCCGCATCGATTCCGGCATCGACCTGTTCCACATTGAAGAATTTCCGGGTCTCCCCCTGAAATTGTGCGGCCGAAAAAGATGGCAGGCCGAACACGACCCGATGCGTCGGCAAAATCACCAGGCCCGGGCGATCCATGTCAACGAAGGTCATCATCACCGAGTCGTAAGGAGCGGGCGCATCTGTCTTCGATCCCGACCCCGTCTCGGCCGCGGCTCGCCGTTCGTTGCGATAAGTCAAGGCCGTCTCGTAGCGGTGATGGCCGTCGGCGATGATCAGCTTCCGATCCCGCATCAGTTCCTGCACGGAGGCAATGACCAAGGCGTCAGAGATCTTCCAGACGCGGTGCACCACGTCGTACTCGTCGGTGACCTCGATATCGATGTCTGGGGCTGCCGCCGAATCGAGCAAGGCGTCCACCTTGCCCGAGCCGCTGTACAGCATGAAGATTTGACCGAAGTGGGCTCGATTCGCGCGCAGCAGGTCCAGTCGGTCGGCCTTCGGCTTGGCCAGCGTCTGCTCGTGCCGGAACACGACGCCCGCGGAATATTCCTCGATCCGGCCGAGTCCGATGAAGCCCCGCCGCTCGGCCCGCGCCTGGCTTCCCGGAACCCTGAACATTTGGGAATAGCGGTAGATCGAAGGCTCGGGATCGCGTCGCAAAATGCCCGTCTGGCGCCAGTTCTGGAAGGACGCCGCTGCCCGGGTATAGACGTTCTCGGCGTCCCCGTCCCCCGGCAGGCGTTTCCCGAGAATAATCCGCACCAGGTTATAAGGACTGGCCTGGTAGTAGCGTTCCTGCATTGCGGGGGTGATTTTGTCGTAGGGCTGGGTCACAGCCTGCTGGACCGGCACGCGCTCAGGGGCATAGCGCCAAGCTTGAAATGGGGAGATAATTGCCATAAAGGGGAACGCAGAATTGTAGCAGGGACGACCCGGACCCGGCGCAGAGCGAAGAATGAGAAAAAAGATGCGCAGAGTCAGAAGCCAGTTTGGGAATTCTGCACTCGAAAGTCACCGTCGTTGACGAAAAGGTGACAACACTTTTTAAAGAGTGTGCTAGTATCCGGCTTAGGAGAGATTCTCTTGGCCCGCCTTTTGGGGATGCGGGTCGCCTCCCTCCAAGGCGCGGATTTAGTGGGGCCTATGCTGTACGGCAAACACTTCTCGGCTCCGGTTTTCTTCGCTGTACTTTTATTGGTTGCTGTGTGCAGCGCCCTCCCGCTTCTCGCCCAGACTTCGACTGAGGATGTCCACATCCAGCCCCGCGTCCGGCCGCCGGCTCCGAAGGAGCCCGACATTGATCCGGCATTCAAGACCCACACCAAGCCCTTCAAAGTGGACGTGGACATGGTTTTGGTGCCGGTCACCATCACCGACCCCTTAAACCGGCTCGTAACCGGCCTCGACCGCGAGAACTTCACCCTTTTCGAGGGCAAAGACTTGCAGGTGATCAAGACTTTCTCCAGCGAAGACGCTCCGGTTTCGATCGGCGTGATCTTTGACATGAGCGGCAGCATGAGCAGCAAGATCGAGCGCGCCCGCGAGGCAGTTGTCGAGTTCTTCAAGACCGCCAACCCGCAAGACGAGTTTTTCATGATCGCCTTCGCCGATAAGCCGGAGGAGATCGCCGATTTCACCAGTTCGGTGGATGACATTCAGGGCCGGCTCGTCTACACCATTCCCAAGGGCCGTACCGCGCTGCTGGATGCCATCTACCTCGGCGTCACCAAAATGCGCCAGGCTAAGTATCCGAAGAAGGCTTTGCTGATCATCTCCGACGGCGGCGACAACCATAGCCGCTATACGGAAGGCGAGATCCGATCCATGGTCAAAGAGGCCGACATTCTCATCTACGCCATCGGCATCTACGATCATTACTTCCCGACCGAAGAAGAGCGGCTCGGACCTGCCCTGCTCAGCGATGTCACCGAACTGACCGGTGGCCGGGCTTTTACCATTGATAACCCGAACGACCTGGCGGACGTTTCCACAAAAATTGGCATCGAGTTGCGCAACCAATATGTCATCGGATATCGTCCAAAGAATCCAACACGCGATGGCAAATGGCGTAAAATAAAAGTGAAGCTCGTGCCGCCAAAAGGATTGCCGCCGCTCCGGGTCTACGCCAAGACGGGTTACTATGCGCCGACGGAATAACGTTTCTCTGCTGATTTTCTTCCTCCTCACAACGCTGTTCCTGGCTACATCTCAAGCGCAAGGAGGAGCGCCGAACCAGTCGCCTGCGGTCCCGGTTGCAAGTTCGCAATCACCTGCGAATCCCCAATCCGCGGTCCAACCGCCACCGGCCAGCACCACACCTCCGCCAGCCTCCACGGGGCAGGTTGCAGCTCCGAACGTCTCTCCGAACAGCGCTCAGAATCCGGATTCCTCCGACAGCGGCGTTTTCGTTTTCCGAAAGGACGTCGAAGAAGTCGTGCTGCATGCCACGGTCATCGACGACAAGCAACGCATCGTCACCATCCTCGCTAAAGACGATTTCAACGTTTACGAGGATGGACATCTCCAAACCATCACCTCCTTCCGCCACGAAGACATCCCCGTCGCCATGGGCATCGTCGTCGATAACTCCGGTTCCATGCGCGAGAAGCGGCAAAAGGTGAACGCGGCGGCCCTCAACCTGGTGCGCTCGTCGAATCCAAATGATGAGGTGTTCATCGTCAACTTCAACGACGAGTACTACCTCGACCAGGATTTCACTTCCAACATCAATAAGCTGAAAGAGGGGCTGGAAAAAATCGAAACTCGGGGCGGTACGGCGCTTTACGATGCGGTCGTAGCCTCCGCTGACCACTTGAAAAAAGAAGCGAAGCTCGAAAAGAAAGTCATTTTTGTGGTAACGGACGGAGACGACAACGAGAGCGCCGAAACTCTAGAGCAGGCCGTACGGCGCCTGCAGGGCGAGAATGGACCAACCGTTTACGCCATTGGCATCCTGGAGAAGGAAGAGCACCCGAAGCACGCCAAACGTGCGCTGCAAATCATGTCCGAGAGAACTGGCGGCATTGCTTTCTTCCCCCAAACGCTGGACGAAGTTGACGCCATCAGCCGTAGCGTGGCCCACGACATTCGCAGCCAGTACACCATTGGATACAAACCGACGACGCCGAAAAACCAGGGCGGCTATCGTCAAGTAAAAGTGGACGCCCGTTCGCGCAGCTATGGCAAACTCACGGTGCGCACGAAAAGCGGTTATTACGCAGGGACCGAGGCAGCTTCAGGGGCGCAGTAAGCGAGAGTCTCGTTGCACTTATGAAATATCCGTTCTCGGCGATTCGCGACGAACAAGTTCCGCGCTGCCGGGTTGCGCTCCTTCAGCACGTCCTCGATACCTACGCCAGCGAGACGAATAAAGTCATTTCCGTCTGGGCGACCTTTGTTGATTCGGATCTTGGCTACCGCCCGCATCCGAGATCCAGTTCGGTCGCCGACATCATGAAGCACCAACTGCTGTCGGAGCGGCGATTCTTTGCCGAATTCCTCGGCGTTCCGGAAGTCGCAGCGGAACAAGTCTTGCCGCGGAAGCTTGCGGTCGAGGACTTCAACAAGCGGATGCTGGAACTTGCCTTGCCGCGACTTGGATTCATGGCGGAGCGCGATGAGGAGTGGTGGCGGACGGTTGTCCCTTTCTTTGATGCCCGCCGGGAACGGATCTGGATCTTCTGGCGGCGTGTCTTGCATACAGCTCATCACCGGACGCAATTGACGGTCTACCTGCGTTTGCTGGGAAAGCCGGTGCCTGCGACGTACGGGCCGACGGCCGACGTGAGTTGGCAAGGCGCCGATCCTACTACGACAGTGGAGGCTGCGGGGCGCTCCGGCAAGACGAGTGGCGATTGACGCTGGCGGCTGGCGTTCCTTACTCTGTAGAGTGCCGTTAATGACCTCAATCTCGCGTCTGCGCGTTAGTGACGATATTTCCAAGCTCGTCGGCGAAACGCCGATGCTGCAAATGAAGAAGCTGGCCCCTCCGGGATCGGCCGATATTTTCGCCAAGCTCGAATACCTGAACCCAGGCGGCAGCGTGAAAGATCGCGCCGCCATTGGCTTGATCGAGCGCGCCGAGCGCGACGGCAAGCTGAAGCCGGGCGGTACCGTCATCGAAGCCACCGCCGGAAACACTGGCATCGGCCTCGCTCTGATCGGCGTGAGTCGTGGCTACAAAGTCCGGCTGTTCATCCCCGAAAGATTTTCGGAGGAAAAGGTCATCATCATGCGGGCCCTCGGCGCGGAGGTGACCCGCACCCCGGAAGCCGAGGGCATGCAAGGCGCCATCGATCGCGCCAAAGAGCTGCTTGCAACCGACCCCTCGGCCTTCATGGCCGCGCAGTTCGAGAACCCCGCCAACCCCGATTTCCACTACCAGACGACGGCCCACGAAATCTTTGAACAAATGGAAGGACGGATTGATGCCATCACCGTTGGCTGCGGCACCGCCGGAACTTTCACCGGAATTGCCCGATTTCTAAAAGAGCGCCTCCCGAACGTACACACTGTTGCCGTGGAAACTGAAGGGTCGGTGCTCGGCGGTGGCAAGCCCGGCCCGCACAAAGTGGAAGGGATCGGATCAAGCTTCATCCCCAGGAATTTCGATGGCTCCGTTTGCAGCGAAATCATGATGGTGACCGACGTTCAGGCCTTCGGGATGGTCAAAGAGCTTGCCGCCCGCGAAGGCGTACTCGGAGGCTCAAGCGCGGGCGCGAACGTCTACGCGGCGGTGGAAATTGCAAAACGGCTCGGGGCAGGGAAGCGCGTAGTCACGCTGATCCCCGACTCTGCCGAACGCTATCTGTCGAAGAAAATTTTTGAAGGCGGGATATAGAGAGGCTCTGGGCTGTTAGCTCTTGGCTTTTGGTTTGGGGGCTCTCGGCTCGGCGCCAGCACATCGAGCTACGAGCCACGAGCTACGAGCCAAAACCTAAGGGCCAAGAGCTAAAAGCTAAAGGCTAGGAGCTGAAATCTGAGAACTGAGAACTACCCCAGGAGAACCCTTTGACCACTAAACAATCGGGCTTCGCAACCAAAGCCATCCACGTCGGCCAGGAGCCCGACCCCGCAACCGGAGCCGTCACTGTCCCCATCTACGCAACCTCTACCTACGTCCAGGAAGAAATCGGCAAGCACAAAGGTTACGAATACGCGCGCGTATCGAATCCAACCCGCGACCGACTGGAGACCAACCTGGCTGCGCTCGAAGGCGGAACGGCATCGCCCGTTTTCGCCAGTGGAATGGCGGCGATCAACGCCATCGCTACCATGCTCAAAGCAGGCGACCACGTCGTCGCCGGCCACAATCTCTACGGCGGGACGCCGCGCCTGTTCAATCAGGTCCTCGTCAACTTTGGTCTGACGTTCACCTACGTCGATACATCCGACGTCAGCAACGTTGAGCGCGCATTCCAGAAGAACACCCGGCTGGTGTTCCTGGAGACGCCGACCAACCCGCTGATGCAGCTCTGCGATCTCCGCGCAATCAGCGAACTCAGCCACCGGCACGGCGTCGAGGTCGTGGTCGACAACACTTTCATGTCGCCGTATTTCCAGCGTCCGATCGAGCTCGGCGCCGACATGGTCGTCCACTCCACCACAAAATTTCTCAACGGACACAGCGACGGGCTGGGAGGTGTCGTAGTCTGCACCAAACCCGAGCAGGCGGAAAAACTCGCTTTTCTTCAGAAATGCGCCGGCGCCATCCTGTCGCCCTTCGAATGCTGGCTGATCCTGCGCGGCGTCAAGACTCTGGCCGTTCGCATGGAACAGCACGACCGCAGCGGCCGCAAAGTCGCCGACTATCTTTCGAAACACAAGAAGGTGCAGAAGGTTTTCTATCCCGGACTGCCCGATCATCCGCAGCACGAACTGGCCAAACGCCAGATGTCCGGCTTCGGATCGATGATCGCCTTTGAAACCGGATCGCTCGCGAACGCCAACAAGCTGCTCCGCAAGGTGCGCATCTGTTCCCTGGCCGAGTCCCTTGGCGGGGTCGAAACCCTGATTTCGCATCCCGCTACCATGACGCACGCTGCCGTCGGCGAAGAAGGCCGCCGCAAAATCGGCATCACCGACGGCCTGGTCCGCATCTCCGTCGGTATCGAGGACGTGGACGATATTCTCGCCGATCTCGACCAGGCGCTGGCGGCGATCTAGCGTTTCCCGGTTGTCCGAACCGATGTCCGAACCGCCAAGCCCTCAGCGCACTGACTCTCCAATCCACTCCAGGTACGCCGCGCTCCCATCTTCAATGGCAATCTCGATACACTCCGGAAGTTCGTAGGAATGTAGCTCACTCAAAGCCTCGCGCAGGCGATTGAAAGCGTCTGCCGTCGTCTTGATTACGAGCAGCCACTCCGTTGCCGTCTCGACCTCGCCTTGCCAGCGATATACCGATTCAATCTGGGGAGCGATGTTGACGCATGCGGCCAGTTGCCGCTCAACCAGCGCGTGTGCGATGCTCCGGGCTTCTTCGAGGGAGCCGCAAGTCGTGAGAACGAGCCTTTTGTTGGTCATATAAAATCAAGGGTTCGAGTTTTACTCGAAGCATACGAGGCAGCCGATGGCAACGCAAATCAAGTTTGGCACATCTGGATGGCGGGCCGTGATGGCCGAAGAGTTCACGTTTGCCAATGTCCACCGGGCCGTGCACGGCATCGCGCGCTACGTGTCGTCGCAGAA
>JBEKAF010000053.1:0-28250 GCA_050018355.1 Terriglobales bacterium
GTTCCTTCTGCAGCGAATCGGTGTACTGATGGCCGCCCACCGAAACGTCGCGCGGGAACAGCGGCGTCGTGCCCTTGACGATGTTGATGTTCATCACGCTCGCACCCAGGTTGAGCAGGGCAACCACTTGCGTCGCTGCAGGCTCATAGTTGTACTCATAGCAATTCTGCAGGGCCAGCGCATCGATATCCACAATAGCCGGAGTCTTGCCCGCCATCGAGAGTACGTTGGTGTAGTTCAGAATCTTGTCTTTCTTCACTGCCACCAGCAGCACATCCATCGTCGGGCTGGTCGCGTCGTCGGAAAGAATCTGGTAGTCGAGGTTCACATCCGCCAGATCGAACGGGATGTGCTGGGCCGCTTCCTTCTGGATGGTCTCGGCCAGTTCCTGATCGCTCATCGAGGGCAGCGAGATTTTCTTCACGATCACCGAGTGTCCGCTCACCGCCGTGGCCACCGATTTCGACTTGATCTGAGTGTCCGTGAACAGCTTGGAGATGGCGCTCGATACCGTGCCCGAGTCCACGATCATGGAATCGACCACGATGTCGGGCGCGATCGGCTCCAGCCCGAGGTGCGCCACTTCGATTCCAGTGCGTGTCTTCCTGAGCTCGACGGCCTTGATGCTCGAAGAGCCCACATCCAGACCCACTATCGTTTTCGATCCCATTCCAAACATGTGCCCGCCTTTGCTTACGGAGTTCCAGCAGCTTTCACCGCTGCCTTGATTTTCTTTTTGCCCCGCGTTTCCGTTTCCATCGACTTCTCTTCCATCCACTGATCAAGCTTCGATTTCTTGAAGCGCCAGCGGTTGCCCAACTTGAACGCCGGAATCTTCTGCTCGTTCACGTATTTGTACAGCGTGTCCGGACTCACTCCCAGATACTGCGAAGCTTGGCGAATGTTCATCACTTCTCGCGAGTCGGCCATAACGTTTCCCCTCTCCACAGAATCCAGCTCTCAACCCCGCCTTTTCTTCCCGGCAACGCTGAGGAAATTGGGAGAACCAAGTCCTCGATCCAAACGCGTTCGAGTGCATTTTGGTGTCCCGAGCATATCTCAACCGGAACCGAGGGCCCCTCCACGTGAATCTCCCGGTTTCTTTGGGTTTTATGGGGTTTTTCTGGATTTCACAAAAAGTGGGCTTGCAGTTCATCTCTACGGATTGCGTCTCGACGTGCGCATACCCCTACAGGTAGCGGTCTCTACGCAAATGGGACCCCAGTCACCCGAATTGCGGTAACTAAGGTACTAGAGACGGTACGGAAGTACTTGCACGGGCGCGCAAACCGCTGAAAATACAACGACTCACTCCTCCCGCACCAACGCGAAAATCGGTGCCTGTTTCACCCCGCATCGGGTTTTCGATTTGGGTGTTTTTGACTAAAACCGCGAAATGTCAATGAGCGGCTTTCCCGCCGCCATCGAACGCCTCCAGCCAATTCACGATTGCAGAACTGGGCATTAATAGCCAACATGCATCTTCCATGCGCTCCCCTTTTTTGTGACCGCCAGGATTCGATATACGGTTATCAGTCTGGCGCAAACAGCTTCCTGATTGCAGGGACGGGAAGACTGGATTTTTCAACCAGCGCCATCAACTCAATGCCAAGCTGGCGCATTTCGTCAGGCGCCTGGGAACAGTGCCAGCCAGCGCCGACTTCTGCGAATTTAGTGGAAAGCAAAGGACGCAGAACGGCGACCAACACGAAACGCGGGATGATCCCGACCAGGTTTGCGCTCGACGGGATTATCTTGAACCCAGTTGCGCGAAGCACATCGAGTACCTCGCGCAGGGCATCGACAAGCAGCCTGAGATCGGCTGTTGATCGGGCCAGGGCATAGGTATCGCAGCCATGTTTAATAAGAAGATGCGCAAACGGGGCGACGAGCGCTGCATGTGTTGCAAGGTAGTCTGAAATATTGGTTGATGTTTTAGATTTCAAACCTGCCTGGCATAAAATGCCAACCAGCCGCGTCAACCGCGGCGTTATCCTACCGTCGATCTCCCCAAAGGGCGTAGCAATCCTGGAACCGCCAACCCCGCTGATCGCGCGGATCACGCTTCCCTCTCGCTTTCCCGCACCGAACACAAAGCCCAGCATGACCCGCTCCTTACCCAGCACCCCGGTAAATTCATCGGGGCCGGATGGATTGTTGACCATGAAGACGACATTTGGAGACCGGTTGAGGGCCAAGACCGGTAAGAGGTCTGGTACCTGATTTTTTCGGATGACAACGAGGATGTAATCGTAGGAATCTTCCGGATCGAGGCGGTTGATGACCGGAACCTCCGTATGGCTGCGTGTATTTTTGAAGGGATCCTCGATGACGATCCCTCCATCTCGTATCTCTTCATGACGCTTGCCGCGGGCGAGGATCGTCACATCGAACCCCGCGGTATAGAGGCCTACAGCACAAATCGAGCCGTTCACGCCGGCCCCTATCACAAGTATTCTTGCGTTATCCGTAACCATCTCGACCTCCTTGAATAATAATGTGCCGTCTCCCGAGTCTCTCGCCGTGCTCCGATCACCCGCATTACGTGATCTCCGTCACTTCTCGTTTAGTCAAGTTCCTGTAGCCTGACCTGTCTTCGGATGGCAGGGTAAGGAGCACTCATGAAACTGCTCGTGATTGGTTCCGGCATGATGGGTTCAGCGGCTGCCTACGATATGGCCCGCCAGGGCCACGTCGACTCCGTCACTCTCGCCGACAACGACCTCAAGCGCGCCAAAGACGTCGCGGCCCGCGTCAACCGCATCACCGCCGGCAAGAAAGTCCGCGCCGTCGCCCTCGACGCCTCCAAAGAGAAAGAAGCCGCTCGCCTCATGAAAGGCCACGATGGCGCGCTCTCCGCGGTTCCCTACCGCCTGAACCTCGGCCTGGCAAAAGCCGCCATCAGCGCGGGTTGCCACTTCGCCGATCTCGGCGGCAACAACACGGTCGTGCGGCAGGAACTGGCGCTCGCCAAGCAAGCCGAGAAACGCGGCATTGGCATCGCTCCCGATTGCGGTCTCTCTCCTGGCATGGCATCGATTCTCGGCGGCGAGCTGGTTCGTCGCCTCGACGGACGTGCCGACGCCCTCAAGCTCTACGTCGGAGGTCTCCCCGAAAAACCGATGCCTCCGTTTCACTACCAGCTGGTGTTCTCCGTCGAAGGACTCATCAACGAATACGTGGAACCGGCGCGCATTCTGCGCAAGGGCAAGCTGACCACTATCGAGGCGCTCACCGAGCCCGAAGAGTTTCACATGGACGGCTTCGCACCGCTCGTGGCCTTTCAGACCTCCGGCGGAACCTCCACCTTGCCCGAAACCTTCGAGGGAAAAGTCGGCGAGTGCTTCGAGAAAACCCTGCGCTATCCCGGCCACTACGATCTGCTCTGCGAATTGAACGACTTGGGCCTGTTTTCGAACGAGAAAATGCGTGTCGGCAACGTGGAAGTTGCACCGCGCGCGCTCATGTCAAAAGTGTTCGAGGGCAAATTCGCCGGCAAAGGCCCAGACGTCTGCATCATGCGCATCGAGGCCCACGAATCCATCAAAGCTCCCGGAGTCCGCGGCCTGCTCGGCGGAAAACTCAAAGGCCGAGTGGCCACCTTCACCATGGTCGACCACTACGATCCCAAGAGTGACATGAGCGCCATGATGCGCACCACCGCCTTCCCGGCCTCCATCGTCCTCCAGATGATGTGTATGGGCGCGGTAAGCAAGCGTGGCGCAGTCTTGCAAGAACGAGACGTCCCCGCCCAAGCCTTTCTCGAAGAAATCGAGCGCCGGGGAATCAAGATTGACTACAGGATGGAGTAGGAAAGCAGTTGCGGGGTGCTGATCGCTAGCCGGCCGCGAGTCTCAGTTCCTATAAAAAGGGATCCTGGTCTCGCAAAGAACGACAGGCAAGCGCTAAAGCACCCCTGTGCCCCCTGTGGTTAAAGCTTTTTCTCCGCCCGCTCCAAACACTCCGCCCGGAACAACCGCCCATCCACCCGATGCAGCCGCTTCGCCTGCGCGCGAGAGATCAGCCGATAATGCGAAATCGTCAGCAGATACTCCGCCACAAACCATACCGGCTTCTCCGAACTCATCCAGTTCAGAGGATCGAAGCGCTTCATCTGGACGGGCCGCGAGAAGGTCCGCAACGTCCGCTCCCCGCGCAGATTGAAATAAAGGTTGAAGTAACTCAAAGCCAGCTCGCGCAGCGACCGGTACACCGGCTCGCGATACCGGCATCCGGTGAAATTCGACTTCGCCACCGCTCCCCAATGCCCATCCACCTTATATATGGCCAGCACGTGGTCGGTATCGTGCTCGGCTTCCAGATCAAGAAGCAGCGGAGGAAACCCGATAACCCGCAGCGCCGCCGCCGCAAACAGCGCCCCCTCGTAGCAATGCGAAGTGTTTTCGCGCAGCACCCGTCGCGGAGACCAGGCGCTGTCCTCCAGGTGGTAAGGCATGTCGTCGAGCAAGCGTTGAATGCCGTACGGAGTCTTCAAACTACGCAGCTTGCGGAGTTCGGCGGGGGTCAGACCCCAGGAGTTGTTGTTCTTCATCCCAAATTTTCCCGTAGAGACGCGGCTCGCCGCCTCTCGCGCCCTGATGGCAGAGCCACTTGAAGGTAGCAGGATCGGGCAATGATTGGGAATAGAGGAGCGGGTCCGTGCGTGAACGAACATCAGTGGTGAGAACGCGATTTTGCAACAGGGGTCGGCGGCGGGACGCCGCGGTTGCTGAGGTCCTATAATTACCCACCTATGGAGACGACTTCCAAACCGCGGGTTCTGCGATCGGTCTCCGACACCGCGCTGCTGGTGGCGTACCACCGGGCGATGGAAACGAAGCGCCCGGACGCGCTCTTTAAGGACGATTTCGCGGTGAGGCTGAGCGAAGGACGCGGCGAGCAGATCGCGCGCAAGCTCCTCCGGGGACGGGCGATGGCATGGACGACGATTGTGCGCACAGCATTGCTCGATGACATCGTGCTTCGCCTGGTCGGGCAAGGCGCCGACACAGTAGTGAACCTGGCGGCAGGGCTCGACGCCCGGCCATACCGCTTGCCGCTGCCGCCATCACTGCGCTGGATTGAGGTCGACCTGCCGGACCTGCTACGCGAGAAGAGCGAAGCGCTGGCCGCCGACACGCCGGTGTGCCGGCTGGATCGGGTGCCGCTCGATTTGGCGGATGCGGCCAAGCGCCGCGAATTGTTCGCAAGAGTCGGGGCCGAGTCGCGCAATGCGCTGATCATGAGCGAGGGCCTGCTCGTGTACTTGTCGCCGGCTCTAGTGGGCGAGCTCGCTGACGACTTACACTCCCAGAGCTCATTTCGTCATTGGGCAATTGACTTGGCAACGCCGGCCATCAAGCAGCGCGTAAATCGCTGGTGGGGCCGGAAGCTGAAGCAGGCGCAAACGCAGTACCAGTTTGCGCCGGAAGAGGGGACTAAGTTTTTCGCACCCCACGGCTGGGGCGAAGCCGAGTTCCATGCGCTGTTCGAGCACTCGATTCGTGTCAATCGCACCATGGGCGGGATGTGGATTCTTCATCTGATGAACCGCCTCGCGCCCAAGCGCTCCGCTCGCATGGCCGAAAAGTGGCGTGCGGGTGTGGTGCTCCTAGAGCGAACTCCACTAGCGGAGTATTCCAGGAATAAATAGAAAGTCGGTCTTGTGCGCCCGCGTTGGCCGGAGCACAGGAATCGAAGCTGTCGAGAACGGGCCCGATTTCACCACCTATCCGCAGCAGCCTAGCCCCTCTACCGCAACAACTCCCCCAACTCCCGAGGACTCTCAATCAGCACATCCGGCGGCACCTTTTCCAGCGAATGCGGAGCGAACCCATACGTCACGCCGCAAGTCCACAACCCGGCATTGCGCCCCGTCAACACGTCAACCGACGAGTCTCCTATCATCAGCGCCTCATCCGCCGCGACGCCGGTTTCCTGCAGGATGGTCCGCACCCCCAGCGGATCGGGCTTCTTCGTCGTAAAGCTGTTGCCGCCGTATACACATACAAAAAAGTCCCCCAGCCCCAGAGCCCGCACAATGTCGCGCGAGGCATGGACCGGTTTGTTCGTGAGCACCGCCATCTGCCGCTGCACTCCATTTGATGGCTCCGCCAGGCTCGCCAGCGTCTCTGGAATCCCCTCATAAACCGTGGTGTGGTCGAGCTTGTGCAGGCGGTAGTAGCCAAGAAAATACTCCATAGCCTCTCGGAACAACGCCTCGTTATCCGTGTCCGTGTCGCCGAGCGCGCGGCGCACCAGCGCGGGAGCGCCATCTCCGACATAGCTCGCAATGATGTCGCCGTCCAGTTCGGGGCGGCCGATATGGCGCAACATCGCATTCACGGAGTGAATCAAATCAAGGCGCGAGTCAATCAGGGTGCCATCGAGATCAAACACCAGCAAGCGGACGCGACGCGGATCGAACGGGCGCAGGAAACGGATCATGGAGAGTTCAGAATAACGCAGGTCTCAGGTCTCAGGTCTCAGGTCTCAGGTCTCAGGTCTCAGGTCTCAGAAAAGGCTGACGTCATACGAATCGACAGTCAATAGCCTGGCAGACTCACGAAAGACCCTGGCAATCAAGATGAAGAGATTTTCCTGACACCTAAGACCTGGCACCTGAGACCTGATTTCCTGAGACCTAACACCTGAGACCTGATTTACAATGATGCGGGGCTGGAACTCTGTGGGGTGAAGAACGCAGCATGGCCACGACCAAAGTCGATCCCAAGCTGAACGAAAACGACATTGCGAAAGAGGCCAAGAACTATCAGGGCCTGACGAGTCGGCAACTGATTGATTCGTATCGCATCATGTTCAGCTCGCGGCGCGTGGACGACCGCGAGATCCTGCTCAAGCGCCAGCAAAAGATCTTCTTCCAGATCTCCGGCGCGGGCCACGAAGCCATCGGAGTCGCCGCCGCCCTCGCGCTGAAGGCCAGCTACGACTGGTTCTATCCTTATTATCGCGACCGCGCTCTCTGCCTCGCCCTGGGGGCAACGCCGTACGAGATGCTGCTGCAGGGCGTTGGCGCGGCCGACGATCCCAGTTCCGGCGGCCGTCAGATGCCCTCGCACTGGGCCTACAAGCGGCTCAACATCGTCACCCAGTCTTCCGCCACGGGCACCCAAATTTTGCAGGCCGTCGGATGCGCCGAAGCCGGCCGCTACCTGGCCAAGCATCCGAATGCCGCGCGAAAGGCCGAAGGCGACTATCGGCAATTCAAGGATGTCCAATTCCAGGGCGATGAAATCACCTACGTCTCGCTGGGCGACGGCGCCACCAGCGAAGGTGAGTTCTGGGAAGCTCTCAATACCGCTTCCAACCGCCGTCTGCCAGTAATTTTTTGCGTGCAAGACAACCAATACGCGATTTCCGTGCCCGTGGAAGTGCAGACCGCCGGTGGCAACATTTCGCGCCTGGTCTCCGGCTTCCCCAACTTCCATTTCGAAGAGATTGACGGTACCGACCCCGTCGTCCCCTATGCGGCCTTCAAGCGGGCGGCCGAGCATTGCCGCGCGGGCAATGGTCCGGCGTTTGTCCATGCCCATGTGATCCGTCCCTATTCTCACTCGCTCTCCGACGACGAGCGCCTTTACCGCCCCGACTCCGAACGCCAAGCCGACGCCGCGCGCGATCCAGTGCCGCGCCTGCAGATGTTCCTGCTGCGCGAAGGAATCCTCGACGAAAAAGGGATCAACAAAATCGAGCAGGAAATCGAAGAGCAGATCCAGGCCGATGCCGACCGCGCACTCGAAGCCGCGCTGCCGCAGCCGGAAACGATTTACAACTTCGTGTACTCGCCCGATCTCGATCCCACCTCGGCGGCGTTCGAAACTCATCCCGCATTTGCCGCCCCCGAGACCGCAGCGGATGGCAAGCGCTCCGCCGCCTCGCAGAACAAGGCGTCGCAAAATAAAACCATGGCGGATCTCATCAACGCCACGCTGCGCGACGAGATGCGCCGCGATGAGCGCATCATCATCTTCGGCGAAGACGTCGCCGACGCCAGCCGCGAAGAGTACGTAAAGCAGAAGTTGGTCAAAGGCAAGGGCGGAGTCTTCAAACTAACGGCGGGCCTGCAACTCGAGTTCGGCTCCGACCGCGTCTTCAATTCTCCGCTGGCCGAAGCCAACATCGTCGGCCGCGCCACCGGCATGGCAACGCGCGGGTTAAAGCCCGTGGTTGAGATCCAATTCTTCGATTACATCTGGCCGGCAATGATGCAGCTGCGCGACGAACTCCCCATCATCCGCTGGCGGTCGAACAACGCCTTCTCGGCGCCTTTGGTGATCCGGGTCGCGATTGGCGGTTATCTGACGGGCGGCGCGATTTACCACTCGCAGTGCGGCGAGAGCATCTTCACGCATATTCCCGGATTGCGCGTGGTGTTCCCTTCCAACGCACTCGATGCCGCGGGCCTGCTGCGCACGGCGATCCGCTGCGACGATCCGGTTTTGTTCCTCGAACACAAGCGCCTCTACCGTGAACCCTACGGACGAGCGCCCTATCCCGGCCCCGACTACATGGTCCCGTTCGGAAAAGCGAAGATCGTGCAGCCCGGAACCGACCTCACCGTCATCACCTACGGCGCGGTGGTTCCGCGCGCGCTGCAGGCCGCGCAAAAACTGGAGCGCGAGCACCGCGTCAGCGTCGAGCTGATCGACCTGCGCTGTTTGAATCCGTTTGACTGGGATGCGATTGCCGCGTCGGTGAAGAAAACCAACCGCGCCTTAATTGCCTACGAAGACTCGCTGAGCTGGGGGTACGGCGCCGAAATTGCCGCCCGCATTGCCGATCAACTATTCCATCACCTCGATGCCCCGGTGAAACGAGTTGCGGCCACCGATACCTTCGTCGCCTATCAGCCGATACTCGAGAACGCCATCCTGCCCCAGGCCAGCGACCTGTTCCGGGCGATGAAAGAGCTGGCGGAATTCTAATTCTCAGCCCTTTTTCGTTTTCCGTGCGCCGGCAGACCGACCGCCAAACGTCAGTCCCCACGGCCCGCCATCAAAACAAAGCAGCGCAAACGCCATCGTAGCCAGCGCCAGCGGAAATTCGAATCCGCCATTGCCCGTCAGCCCGTTCTTAAAGTGCACTTTCCAGATGGCCACCGCCATCTCGATCACGAAGGCAAGCGAGAAGAAACGCGTAAACAATCCAAGTGCGATGGCGATTCCGCCGAAGAATTCTGTCCCCGCGGAAAGATATGCCATCCAGCGAGGAAGGCCGAGCGAGCCCACGAACTCCATGTGATGATGGAACCCGCCCCATACCTTGTGATAGCCATGCGCAATCATGATCGCTCCCAAAACGAGCCGCATCACGAGCAGCGCGAAGGGCTGCAGCCGATTGAGAAAATCCACGCTCACCTCCAGAACAGGGAACGGATAAGGTAACAGAAAGGCAGGGTCAGGGGTCAGCTCTTCGTCTCAGTACACCCAACTCGAATATGCGGTGCCATCGCTGGCCGTTTGGTCAGAGCCGCTGTGGACGCCCACGATGCCAGGCTGGGTCTGGTCGATGGACTTGAGCGAGTCTTCCTGTTCCAGCACCCAGGTGTCCTTGCTGCCGGTAATGTCGTTCGGGACCACCTTGAGGTATCCCGCCGAGACCAAATCTTCAAGCGACTGTGGCGCCTTCTGCTTGTCCAGCGTGTATTGATCGATGACTTTGTTGAGCGTCGCCAGATTCTGTCTCAGCGTGGTTTCGCGCGCGCGGATAATGCTCTGGTTGTACATCGGCAACGCAATCGACAGCAGAATCAGAATCATGCTGATGACCACCACCATTTCGATCAGCGTGAAACCGCAATTGCGGGCTTTGGACCTGAATTTCATCTACCAGTCCTTGTACTTCGTGTCGTCCAAGGCGGTTTGGTCCGACTTGCTGTAAACATCGAAAACGTTCTGCCCACCCCAGGAATCCGAGTCTTTATCATCCTGCATGGAGCGCATTCCCCATTCCTGTTTGGTCATGGGATCAACCGGGATCCGGCGGAGAAATTTCAGTTTCTTGCCGGCCACATCCACACCGGTGACCAGCGTGTCGAGATCCGGAGGATATCCTTCGCTCCCCACCTTGATCTGGAATGCGCCACGATCGGCGGCGTCCTTGTAGCGATCGATCGCGTCGCGGATCATCCAGAGGTCTTCGCGCAACTCGTGCTCGCGCTCCCTATAAATGGTGATTTTTACCAGCGGAAACGCCGCCCCAACCAGAATGGACAGGATGGCGGTCGCAACGATCAACTCGATCAGCGTAAACCCGTGTTGTGGGCGGGCAACCACGAACCTAGCCTTCCGCATGTTTATCGACTGGTTCATAACCGAACTCTCGCTCGCACGTGGCTGCACAAAACGTGGTTACTGAATGGTAATGGCCGCCTGCGCTCCGCTCATCGCAATCGGCTGCATCGCCGGATCCCGCGCTCCGCCCCGAGTGATGGTCAGAGCAGACTGGCCCGGCCCCTTCGCCATAAATGTGAGCGTCACCACCGCGCCCTGTCCCGAGACACCGCCGGCGCCCGGAGGCCGCGTGGCCGTGACTTGCAGCGTGCCGGCCACAGGATCGTCGCGATGCACTAATGCTACCGCTTGCCCATCCTGTGACAGGAATCCGCCGTTCGAAACGTTGACCACCTGCAACTGATTCGGATCGTAGGCGAGTTGCACGGGCACGGAGTGCACGTTCTGCCCGCCGGAAAGCATCACATTCACCGTGAAGGTTGAGCCCTTGGCCTGGCTCAAGGTGGGCGGGTCGAACAGGAACGTTCCGGCACCGGCGCCAGCCTGATTTTGCGGAACTTGATTCTGCGCAACTTGCGCTTGCGGAATCGAGTTCTGAGGAGCCTGGCCCTGAGGAGTTGGCGTCTGCGGCATCGCCACCCGCGCCTGCGGCGGAGCGGCTGCGGGCGCGGCCTGGGTCCCTGGTGAAGAAGCCGGCGTGGGCGCAACCGTACTCGCTGGCGGGGCCAGCTTGCTGCTCGATCGTCTCAGCGCGATCGCATTGGCCGTACCAACGTCGAGCATTTCCTCATTGCCATGAGAAGTGTCAGGCCCACGGATAATGTGCGGGATCAGGACGAACACGATTTCGTTCGTGGAGTGGTCCGAGGTATCCTGCGAAAAAAGATATTTCAGGATCGGGATCGAGGCCAGACCCGGAATCCCGGTCAGAGCCTTCGTCTTCGTGTCCTCCATCATGCCGCCCAGCAGGCTGACTTCGCCATCTTTCAGGCGGATCTCGTTCTCGATTTTGCGCTGCCCGATCACCGGTTGGCTGATCCCGCCAATGCTCACATACGAGTCCACGTCCGAGACGTCCATCGTCATCTTCAACGAAACTTCCCGTCCCGCATGCACCCGCGGCGTGATGTCGATGTTCACGCCCACGTCGAGGTATTGAAATTGAGTGTTGACCAGTGGGTTGATACCGACTCCGCCAATACCCGGCTGGAACGATCCCGTCGCCACCGGCACGCGATCGCCGATTTTCAGCGTCGCCTTCTGCCCGTCCAAGGCGCGGATCTGCGGATTCTGGATGACCTTGGTATCGGTGTCGCTCATCAATGCCGTCGCCGTCATCTGCGGAATCGTCACCTGGAAGTCGGTGGCATTCAAGCTGGCGAGCGTATTCAGGTTGAGGCCGCCCGTCGACGACGTAGTAGTCGCCGTCGTGCCGGTCGTCCCAGTGGTCGTGGGAGTGGTATTGATATTGGGCTGCAGCGCCACCGTGACGCTGGTCGGAGGGTTGATTCCAAGAGTGTGCGCCTTGTCGCGGCTCACCTGCATCACCGCCACTTCGATCAGCACCTCCGGCTTCGCCTTGTCGAGATCGTCCACCAGTTTCTGCGCCAGTGCCATCTGATCCGGTGTGCCGCGCACCACGATCGCTCCCTGCGAGGGCAACTGCTGAATCCGGCTCACTTCGAGGATGGTACGCATCGCGTTCACTATATCCTGCAATTCCGTAGGCTGAGAAAGGTTGGAAAGATAAAAAGTTTTGATGACGTTTTGTTCCAGTTCTTTCCGCTTCGCAGGATTGTCTTGCGCGACAAAAATCGTGTTCGGCGTCACCGGACGCCAAAAGGTTTTGGTCTCAAACGAAATGATCTCCAGCGCGTCTTCGAGCGTTACTCCGTTCAGTTCGATGCGCACCTGGCGCGGCGTGTAATCGGGGTCGAAAAGCACGTTGATGCCGGCCAGCTTGCCCACCGTCTCGTAGATCACGTTCGATTTCTCCGTGACCTTCAGCGTGATGGGCACGTTCGAGATCGGAGCCAGCTCCACCGGGCCCTGCGCCGCTTCCAGCCGTTTGCGCAACGCGGTCGTACCCGGCGCCGCGGCCTGCGGCTGCGGATTCTGCTCCTCCCGGATCATCTGCTGCGTGCGCTTCAGTTCCTGCTGCGCGATGAACGAAGAAGGATCAATCTCCAATCCCTTCTGGAATTCCACCGCCGCCTCGTCGAGCTTGCCCGCATCGCGCAGAATCTGCCCGCGATGCACGTGCGACGATGCCGCCAAGAAGCGGGTCCGCTCGAACGCAGTTCGATACCTCAGGTCTTTCGGTTTTAGGTTGTAGGCCTGCTTGAAATAGTCGAAGGCCTGCTCGTAGTTCTGCCGCGCTTCGGCGTCGGTGCCCTTTTCGTAGAGCGCTTTGGCAGAATCAACATGACGAGCAAGAACAGGCAGCCTCAAGCAGAGCAGCAGCAGAACGAACAGAGCCGGGCGGATCAGGCGTCTCATCAAGCAGTCCTCATGAAAAATCTCTCTCGCCAGCGGGGGCACCGGCCAAGACTCATCCAACCAACAAATCATCCAACCACCCTCAAAACCAACTGGCCGGGCATCTCAGGGGCCGTCACGCGCAAAAAGTACCCAGGATTCCCATTATAGCATCGCATCAACTTGCACCCGAAGTGGTTGGTACGTCGGTGTTTACACTCATTAGTACCTGTCCTTCCAGTTGTCAGGTGTCAGGTCTTAGGTCTCAGGCCAAACCCCGATCGCGAAAGGCAACTGTGTTTTGCTTTTCCTGAGACCTGACACCTGAGACCTCTTTTCCCCCTTCGTGATACTTTCTCCTCAGTACCATGGCTAAGCAGACTACCCACCAGACCCAGCCCAATCGGGAGAAGAATCCTCGCCGCCAGCCCACCGCCTCGGGGGAAAAGGACGCCGCTGTAAACAGGAACGCCAGTCACAACTATTTCTTGCTCGAAAAATTCGAGGCCGGTGTCGTTCTCACCGGAACCGAGGTGAAGTCCGTTCGCACCGGCAAGACCAATCTCAAGGACGCCTACGGCCTGATCAAGGACGGCGAACTCTGGCTCCTCAACTGCCACATCAGCCCGTATGAGCACGGCAACTACGCCAATCATGCCGTTCTCCGCACCCGCAAACTTCTGCTTCACAAAGAAGAAATTCGCAAACTCATCGGCAAGACCCAGCAGAAGGGACTCACTCTGATCCCCACCCGCATGTATTTCAAGAATGGCAAAATCAAGGTCGAACTCGCCCTGGCCAAAGGCAAACAGCTATGGGACAAGCGCGAGACCGAGCGCCGTCGCACCGCCGACAAGGAAGCCCGCGAAGCCATCTCCAGAGGAAGAAAATAAGCCTAGGCTAGTGGAGAGACGGGCGCCCCCGACCGTCCGCGAAGGGACGAACAGATTTCGTCGCCGACTCTGGAACCAGAATCCGATTTGTCAACAACAACATTTTCGAGTCGGCAATTAAGCATAGGGCGAATCTTCACTCGCGGACTTAATGATCGCCAACCCCTGGCCGAAAACCACCACTCTGGTGGAACTGGGCCACCGGAGCCCCGCGGATCACTGCTTGTCCAAGCTGCCCTGTCCCGTCTTAACTTGCTAGACACAAATGCAATTAAAGAAATTGCTGCCCGACGCTTGACATTGGCACTCTGCCTGCACTCTTTCAGGCAGACCTTTTTCCCGAGGCGGAGGTACCTGGGGAAATTCAAGGCAATAGCAGCACTCCTAGGATTCCTGATTGCGATTTCAGGCGCCGTCGGCGCTCAGAACCCGGACGACCAAGCGCCGGATCGATATCAATGCCAGCAATAACGAGAGACAGCACAACAAGGAGCGCCTTGTCATGATCGCCACTCTTTGAAGGCATTCTCTCTTGATTGCTGCTTGCCGCTGTCGTCGCGGGTGCCGAGCACACGATAGACAAGTTGGCGTCTCTGCTAGTGCCGACTTCCGAAATCAAAAGAGGACCTTCCTTTATGAAGAAGCTCGCAGTGGCAGGGTTAGTAGCGATGGTCTTGACGCTTGTTGGGTGTGGCTGGAATGACCACAGGCACGGAAACATTAATGGGACCTGGACCGCGGTCCTCAGCGATACGGATTTCAGCTTCGGAACATCAGTCGTGGTAAACGGCGACGGGACCCTAAGCGTCGACCAATTCAGTTTCTCAACGAACGGGCCGTGCTTTGTATCGGGAGAGACGGAGAGCGGGTCGTTCATCTTCACCGGAGACTTTAATGGCAACGTGACGGGCCAGTTTGATTACAAGGTGGTGTCTGGATCGCCGAGTGGCAACACGCTGACGCTGACAGGAACAGTGACTGGGAATACGATCGGTGGTAACTGGTCTCTCACTGGCGGAAGCGGCTGCCAGGGTTCGGGGACCTTCACGATGACGAAGACTTAGACGCGGCTCAAGGATGTAAGAACCTCTGTTGTCGGGGGATTTTTCGCCAACAATCCGAATCGAAGGGCTACCGGGTACCCCATCCTTGCGCGTTCTGTGCGCAAGGGTGGGATTCCACGGTCATATCCCGCTTAGGATTGTCCTCGGTCAGTTGCGCATCCCCCCTTCCACCGTGGATACTGAAGCAGTCCATGAATACAAATCTATCTTCCTCCGCGCCGTCTCAACTGGAAACCGAATGTCTGGTCGTGGTAACGCTTGATCGTAGCGAAAAAGACCGAGGCGAAAAAGACAAGCCGGCCCCTTCGCTCGAATCGAGCGATGCCGCCGTGCGCGAAGCCGCCAAGGAAGTGGTTTCAAGCGGCGAAGTCACCGGCAAGGCGTTCGAAATCACGCTCCTGCATCACCCCGCAGGCTTGAAAGCGAAACGCCTGCTCCTCGTCGGTGGTGGCAAAGCCAAAACTTTTTCAGCCGCGGAATTACGCAAGCTAGCTGGCGCCGCCGTGCGAACGCTAAAAAGCAAAAGCATCCGCAGCTTTGCCTTCGCTCTACCTGAAAACGGAGCCGCTGCCGCGATCCCCGCCAATGACGGTGTGCGCGCGATCGTGGAAGGCGCCTTCGTCGGAAACTTCGATCCCGACTACTACAAGAGCGATCGCAAGGACGAGAAAATCGACGCCCTCACCATCGTAGTGCCAGGCAATGCGCAAGGCGATCCGAAGTCCTTGGAAAGCGCCCTGCAAGCCGGACACATCGTAGCCGAGTCGCAGAACTTCACCCGCGACCTGGTCAACGAACCCTCCAATCGCATGACGCCGACCATTTTGGCCGAGCGCGCTAAAAAAATGGCGGCGGAAGTCGGCCTGAATTGCGAAGCCTACGGCCCCGACAAGATCAAAGAACTCAAGATGGGCGCATTCTGGGGAGTGGCCCAGGGATCCGACGAACCTCCCGCGCTGATCGTGTTGCGCTATGAACCCGCGGGCGCGGCAAAAGATGTGCACCTCGGTCTGGTCGGCAAAGGCGTCACCTTCGACACCGGTGGCATCTCCATCAAGCCCGCCGACGGCATGGAGAAAATGAAGTACGACATGGCCGGCGCCGCCACCATGATCGGAACGATGCGCGCCATCGCCCTGCTCAAGCCGAAAGTGAAGGTCACGGCGATTATCTGCGCCACCGAAAACATGCCCTCCGGCAAAGCGCAAAAGCCGGGCGACGTGCAGATCGCCATGTCCGGCAAGTCCATCGAAATTATCAACACCGACGCCGAAGGACGCCTCATCCTCGCCGACGGCCTCTGCTACGCCCGCCAACTCGGCTGCACTCATCTCGTGGACGCCGCCACCCTCACCGGCGCGGTAGTGGTAGCCCTCGGCTACGTGAATGCCGGAATCTTCGCCAGTGACGATCAGATGTACGAGCGCTTCGCGAACGCCAACCAACAAGCGGGCGAAAAAATGTGGCGTCTTCCGCTCGACGACGAATACAAAGAGATCATCAAATCCAACATCGCCGACATGGTGAATTCTGGCGGACGCTGGGGCGGCGCCATCTCCGCCGCCATGTTCCTAAAAGAATTCGCCGCAGACACCCCCTGGATCCACCTCGACATCGCCGGCACCGCCTGGATGGAAGAGAACAAACCGTGGATCGCCAAAGGCCCCTCCGGAATCGCCCTGCGCAGTCTGGTGGAATTCGTGAAGGGATGGAGCGCTTAAGACGCTGCTATGGTGGAGACGCGGCTTGCCGCGTCTTCCTCCGGTCGGTTTTCTGCAAAGGGTTCGACCTCAGCCTTCTTCTCGACGACCAAGGAGAAGCCGCGTCGCGAAGACAAATCCGCCAGACCTTGCACCGTTCCTGCGTGCCTCATGAATTTCTGATTCGAACTTTTCTGCTTCGCCATCGAACTGCATCCTTTGCGCGTCTGGCCCTATCATAGACTTTAGCAACTTTCGCGATGGATCTCCCCGAGAAAATCCGCACCCTGCCCGCTTCCCCCGGCGTCTATCTCTACAAGAACGCCGAGGGCGAAGTCATCTACGTCGGCAAGGCCAAGAACCTGCGCTCGCGCGTCTCTTCCTACTTTCACGAAGGCCGCTGGGAGGACGCGAAAACCGGCACGCTCGTCCGCGAGGCGGTCGACGTCGACTACATCGTAGTCGCCAATAACAAAGAAGCGCTAGCCCTGGAGAATCACCTAGTCAAACAGAAGAAGCCGCGCTTCAACATCCTGCTGCGTGATGACAAGACTTACCCCTACGTAAAACTAACCCTAGCCGAGCGCTTTCCGCGCGTGTACGTAACGCGCCGCCTGCGCAAGGACGGCAGCGCATACTACGGCCCGTACTTCCCTGCCAATCTCGCCTATCGCATCGTCGACCTGATTCATCGCCACTTCATGGTCCCGTCGTGCAAAGTGGACTTAACGCGCAACCATCCGCGTCCATGCCTCCAGTTCTATATCAAGAGGTGCCTTGGTCCGTGTGTGAAGGAGCTGACAACGCCCGAGATCTACGCCGAAGCCGTGCGCGACGTGAAGTTCTTCCTCGAAGGCCGCCAAACCGACTTGGTCAAATCTCTGCGCGAGCGCATGTCGGAAACTGCCGAAGCGCAGGAGTTCGAGCGCGCCGCCCGCTATCGCGACCTCATCTCCACCGTCGAGCAATTGCAGGAGAAGCAGCGCATCGCCGCCGCCGAAGGCGACGACGCCGACGTCTTCGGCTATCACTACGAGAATCAAATGCTAGCCGTGAACCTCTTCCACATGCGAGGAGGAAGAGTCCTCGACCGCCGCGAATTCTTCTGGGAGGAGCTTCCCGAATTTGCCGCGCAACAAAACGATGGAGAGACGGGCGTCCCCGCCCGTCCCCCCGCCGATCCCTTCCATCCCGCCGAATTCTTCTCCGCCCTAATCAAGCAACTCTACCTAGCCCAGCCCTACGTCCCCCGCAACGTCTACGTCCCCGTCGACTTCGAAGACCGCGAAGAACTGGAAGAAGCCCTCAGCGAACAGCTCGCGGGCGAGGGCGCCCGCGCCACACGGGTGTACATCACCGTCCCGCAGCGTGGAGAAAAACGCGAGCTAATCGATCTCGCCGGCACCAACGCCAAGCAGTCTTACGATCAGCGTTTCCGCGTCCTGAAGCCAAACGCGCGCGCCATTCAGGAAGCCTTCCAGGACGCGCTAGCCCTCCCCGAGCTTCCAAAGCGCATCGAGTGTTTCGACATTTCGCACATTCAGGGAGCGGAAACGGTGGCATCGATGGTGGTGTGGGAAGACGGCAAGATGAAAAAATCCGACTACCGCAAGTTCATCATCAAGACCGTCGCAGGCGTGGATGATTTTGCCTCCATGCGCGAAGTGGTCAAGCGCCGTTACCAGCGCTTGCACGAAGAAAAAAAGCCCATGCCCAGCCTGGCCCTAATCGACGGCGGCCTCGGACAGCTCCACGCCGCCGCCCAGGCGCTCGAAGCCCTCGAAATCATCAACCAGCCGCTAGCCGCCATCGCCAAGCGAGAAGAGATCATCTACGTCTACGGACAGGAAGACGACCCCGTAGTTCTCGACCATCATTCTCCCGTCTTACATCTGGTGCAGATGATCCGCGACGAAGCCCATCGCTTCGCCGTAACCTTCCATCGCAAGCGCCGCCAGATCCGCGACCGCGCCACCGAGTTAAGAGAAATCCCCGGCGTAGGCGAATCCACCACCCGCCGCCTGCTGGAACATTTCGGCAGCCTGCAAGCCGTGAAGCAAGCGGATGTAGCCGCGCTCTCGGCAGTAGTAACTAAATCCCAAGCCGAAGCCATCCTCGAACATTTTCGGAGGCTCGTGTAGGGACGGGCGCCCTCGCCCGTCCAAGCCGAGCGCAGCTCGGCAGCTGCCGGGTGCTCCACAGCTCCACACTTTCCTTTTTAAAGCGTGGGATTCGCACACGGACAAGCGGCGGCTGTCGGCGTACAATTCTCACCGTAGCTCGTGATCGCAATCGAGCGGGAGGCCCCCATGCCCGTGTACGACTACGTCTGCAACGATTGTCACAAAACCTTCGAATTAATTCTCACCCTCAAGGAACACGAAAAAGACGCGAAATGCCCCAAGTGCGGCAGCAAGAACGTGGAGCAGGAAGCGACTGCGTTCTACGCCGTGACCGGGAAGAAGAGTTAGGCTGAGAATAACCAAGCGGTGCCGTGTGGCGAAGTTGGTAAGCTTTTTGCGCCCAAGCTCGAGACGCCGCGCCGATATGCACGCAACCGGGTAGCCTTATTGTTCCTCACGAGGGCTCCCGACTTTTTCATCACACTTTAGCTGTGAGCCCCGTCACAGACTTCCAACCCGAGCGGTGCGACAATGAACTCTGATTGGGGCAGTTTGGAGGTGTGCCCGTCGACCAAGACGGCCCTCGAAACTGCCCCAAAGCCATTTTCAGCGCTCTTTGACAAGCTAAGTCCTTATTCCGGAATATTTTACGTATAAGTCCTTTAAACTCAAAGATTTTGCGGGATTTTTTTCCTAACCCTATGATTCCAAAAGATCGGGGGTGAGTTTTTTTTGGGGGGGGGGTACCAACCGTACTAACTGGTTATTACCTTATGAGTAAACACACAAAGACCCGCGCGCAGGCAAAGCTCGCGGCCTAGCGTCCATCCAAAACCTTAGTCGCCCGAAACGATTTCACCACAATCTGATTCGGCTGCATGCCAACCGGGATGATGGTCAGCAAGGAATATTCCGAAGGCTCAAATTTCTTCTTCGGCTGCCGTTTCTGAATGACGGCCAGGTCTCCGGAGCCGGTGTCGAGTACCAGCAGATAGTTTTGATTCTGCGAAAGCGCCAGCGCGTCGGGATGCGTCCCCACAGGAAGATATGCGATGACCTTGCCGAGGTCGATGTCGTAGACTGCGATGTTATTCGATCCGAAGTTAGAGATGTACAAGCGCGAGTTATCGAGCGAAACCACGCCGCGTGTAGGCTCGGCGCCGATGAGATAGCTGCCCGAAACTTCGTTAGGCGTGGTCTCGATGATGGAGATGCTGCCGGCGTCGAAGTTGAAAGCGGCCAGTTCTCCGCCGTCCGGTTTCAGCGCCAGACTTACCGGAGATTTTCCTACATCGAGAAGCGCAAGCAGCTTGTCGTTCTTGAGATCGATGCTCGCTACCTGGCCCGATCCGGAACAGGAGATGAACGCTTTGGCGGAGTCGGGCAGGATGGCGATGTCCTCAGGATGGATGCAGATGGTGATGGCAGAACGCACGGCCAGCCGCGCGGTGTCGATGATCGAGACGGTGTTGTCGGAGCGATTGGTTACGACTACGGTAGATCCGTCGGGCGAGACGCGAGCAAGCCCGGGACTCCCGCCAACATGAAGCGTGGCCGCTACAGTATGTCGGTCGAGATCGAGGACCGAAACGTTAGCGGAACCGGAGTTGGCGACGTAGGCGCGGCGGCCGTCGGGAGAGACATCGATGAAGTAGGGGCGTCCGTAGACGCCGATGGTGGCGACAACTTTATTCTGCTCCGCGTCGATCACGCTGACGTTCGAGGAGCCGGTGTTGACGACGTAAACTTCGTTGCGCTTCGGATTGGCCGCGACTCCGGTGGGCTCGGCGCCAACCTGGAGCGTTCTTACCGGGCGAAAACTGCGCAGGTCGATGACGGTGACCGTATTGCTCTTGCCGTTGGTGATGTAGGCGTACTCGCGGTAGAGCGGCCCGTAGGCGGGAAGAGTGCGCTCGTGGAAGTAGTACCAGCCGGCGGCGAGGACGAGCGGGACGAGGACGGCGATGAAGAGAAGTTTTCGCAAAAATCAATCCGCTGAACTCGTGGTTTCGGCATGTACGTTGCTCGTGATTGGGACGTTCCGTCCCACGATCGCCGCAATCGGCCGGACTTGCGCCATCAGCGCGTCGAACTGATCGGGGAATAGCGACTGCATGCCGTCCGAGAGTGCGCGGTCGGGATCGTGGTGAACTTCGACGATCAAGCCGTCGGCCCCTACGGCGACGGCGGCGCGGGAGAGTGGCGTTACTTTGTTACGCTTGCCGGTGCCATGGCTCGGATCCACGATGATGGGCAGGTGGCTTAGGCGCTGAACGGCGGGCACGATGCTGAGATCGAGCGTGTTGCGGGTGTGATCGGCGAAGGTGCGCACTCCGCGCTCGCACAGGACGATGTTGTAGTTGCCCTCGCTCATGATGTACTCGGCGGCCATGAGGAATTCTTCGAGCGTCGCCGAGAGGCCGCGCTTCAGCAGGACGGCCTTGCGGGCGCGTCCGGCGCGCTTGAGCAGAGAGAAGTTCTGCATGTTGCGGGCGCCGATCTGGA
The DNA here is from genome assembly GCA_050018355.1 of Terriglobales bacterium. Lineage (GTDB taxonomy): Bacteria > Acidobacteriota > Terriglobia > Terriglobales > Acidobacteriaceae > Acidiflorens. The sequence continues at coordinate 21,017 of JBEKAF010000053.1, forward strand.
TGACATCGGCGTACTGGTCAACTAGGTCTAGTGATTCGTAATCGACGGCTTCGGTCACGATGAGCAGGCCGAAGCGGTCGCGGATTTCGGCCATGATTTTCAGTCCTTCTTCGCCCAGTCCCTGAAAAGAATACGGAGAGGTGCGAGGTTTGTAGGCGCCTCCGCGGAAGAACTGGGCTCCGGCACGGGCTACGCGCTGGGCGATTTTGAACGCCTGATCACGACTCTCGATGGCGCAAGGTCCGGCGATGATGGCTAGGTCGGGGCCTCCGATGGTGACGCGTGAACCGGGAAACTTGATGACCGTGTTGTCGGGCTTGGTGTCGCGACTGACCAGCTTGTAGGGCTTGGTGACGCGGATGACTTCCTGCACTCCGGACATTTCTTCGAGCGTCCCGGATTCGACTTCGCCTTTGTTGCCGGTGATGCCGATGGCGGTGCGTTGGGCGCCGGGCATGGAGTGGGCGCGGTATCCGAGCGCTTCGATTTTCTGGCAAACGGCGCGGACCTGGTCTTCGGTGGCCTGCGCTTGCATGACGACGAGCATAGTGAATACCCCGAGTCAATAAGTCTAGCGTCCGGTGTGGCGAAGGGCAATCGATGTGGGGAGAACATGACAGGATGGAATATGCACCCCCAGTTTTCTCACGACCGTTGTGAGTGATGGAACATGGTTCAACCGTTCAACCAACGTGCAGGAGGGGGCAAAACGGGTGTAGAAGTTTTGCCGTTTTCGAAGTAAAAAAAAGGAAATCTCGGCTAAATGTCACAGACAGGCTCAGCCGTTTTCAACATACTGTCTGAGTCAGCGCCGCTGCAGTTCGGTGCCGATCGCCAGCAACTCCCAAGGAGGTCGAGATGCGTTCCTACTTCTTCTGCGTGTGGGTAGTACTCTTCTGCGTCGGCGGCTTTTCCCAGTCAACTCCCAAAATCTCCAAGGAGGGTCAGCAGTGCCTGGAGTGTCACAGCAGCAGCACCCCCGGCGCCGTCGAGCAGTGGCGCGAAAGCGCTCATGCCAAGGCGAGTGTGGATTGTTATTCCTGCCACCAGGCCAACCCGGGCGATCCCGCTACCTTCGACCACTACGGCCTGAAGATCGCCGTGATCGTGACTCCTTACTACTGTGCCCGCTGCCACAAGTCCGAGGTGGACCAGTTCGAAAAGAGCCGGCACGCCGACGCCGCCCACTTCATCGGCTCTCTCGACAACGTGTTGGGTGAGGTCGTGGAAGGTGGGCCGGCGGCTATGAATGGCTGTCGCCAGTGCCACGGCGGTGAAGTGAAATATGTAGGCGACGGCAAGTTCGACTTCTCCACCTGGCCCAACAGCGGCATCGGACGCATCAATCCCGACGGCAGCAAGGGAAGTTGTGCCGCTTGTCACGGCCGGCATTCTTTCAGCTCGGCCCTGGCCCGCCAGCCCGAGAACTGCGGCAAGTGTCATCTGGGTCCGGACCATCCCCAGGCCGAGATCTACGCCGAGTCGAAGCACGGCATCCAGTTCCGCGCGAATATCGCCAAAATGAACCTGGATTCGAAGTCCTGGGTCGTCGGCAAGGACTACTCCGCCGCCCCCACCTGCGCCACCTGCCACATGAGCGCCACCCGCGATCAGAAGATCACCCATGACGTCGGCGACCGCATCAGCTACACCCTGCGCCCGGTGGTGAGTTTCAAACTGGAGAACTGGGAGAAGCGGCGCACCGCCATGCAGGATGTGTGCTCCAGTTGTCACGCCACCGGATGGGTCGAGAACTTCTACAAGCAGTACGAGGGTACCGTCGATCTCTACAACGAGAAGTTCGCCAAGCCGGCCAAGGCCATCATGGAGAAGCTCTACGCCAGCGGCAAACTTACCAAAACTCCCTTCGACGAAAAAATCGAATGGACCTACTACGAGCTGTGGCACCACCAGGGCCGGCGTGCCCGCATGGGTACCGCTATGATGGGCCCGGACTACACCCAGTGGCACGGCTTTTATGAAGTGTCAAAGACCTTCTACACCGAGTTCATCCCCGAAGCGGAAAAACTCATGCCGGGCGTGACCGCCGACGTGATGAAGAGCAACTACCACAAATGGACGCAGGGCCTGACGCCCGAACAGATCCAGCAGCAGATCGAGTTCTACAAGAAGCGCTATAACCAGTAAGCGTGTGGCGCGGGCGCCTAAAGGGCATTGCTGCGCTCGAAAGGCGCGAACTCACCATCGCGATCGAAGATCTGGAGCGGCGGCTTGGCTTCTCCGAATGGAGCCTGGCCTTGGACGGGCGAGGACGCCCGTCCCTCCACGAGTCATTTGATCTCACACTCGTCTTGCGCGTGTTGGCGGTCCGCCCGTTGTAAAATCAAGGATTACTCATTACTGCACTATCCTTATCTATGCCACAGGAAGACAAATCTAGCACCACCGCGCGCGATGAGCGTTACGACGCGCAGCGCATCGAGCAGAAATGGACTGAGCGCTGGCAGGGCGATCCGTCGCTGTATGCCGCCGAGGCCCACTCTACCAAACCGAAGTATTACGTATTGGAGATGCTTCCCTACCCCTCGGGCGCGCTGCACATGGGACACGTGCGCAACTATTCGATCGGCGATGCGCTGGCTCGCTACATGTGGATGAACGGCTACAACGTGCTTCATCCAATGGGCTGGGATTCGTTTGGGTTGCCGGCGGAGAATGCGGCCATCAAGAACAACACTCCTCCTAAGGAGTGGACGCTTTCGAATATTGCGGCCATGAAGGTGCAGATGAAGCGCCTTGGGTTCGCTTATGACTGGTCGCGCGAGGTTACGACCTGCCTGCCGGAATACTATCGATGGAATCAGTGGTTCTTCCTGAAGCTCTACGAGTCGGGATTGGCTTATCGGAAGAAGAGCAAGGTGAACTGGTGTCCGCAGTGCGCTACTGTGCTGGCGAACGAGCAGGTTGTGGGCGGGATGTGCTGGCGGCATGAGGACACTCCGGTTGAGCAGCGCGAGCTGGAACAGTGGTTTTTGCGGATCACTAAGTACGCGGACGAGTTGCTGCGCGATCTGGAAAAGCTGCAGGGCTGGCCGGAAAAAGTCCGCATCATGCAGCAGAACTGGATCGGACGCAGCGAAGGCACGCTGGTGGATTTCGATCTGGGCGGAACGGTGGGGCCGACGGGATCGACGATCACGGTGTTTACCACCCGCGTGGATACGATCTATGGCGCGACTTCGGTGCAGTTGGCGCCCGAGCATCCGATTGTCGCGGACATGATTGCCCGCGATGCGGCGTTGCGCGCCAAGGTGGAAGAGTTGATCGCTGAGCAGCGCCGGGCGAAAGAAGCGGGCGATATCGGCGCCATCGAGAAGCATGGTGTGTTCACCGGCCGCTACGCAAAGAATCCGTATAACGGCGAAGCGGTGCCGGTGTGGGTGGCGAACTACATCCTCATGGACTACGGCACGGGCGCGATCATGAGCGTGCCGGCGCACGACGAGCGCGATTACGAATTCGCGCAGAAGTACAAGCTGGAGATTCGGCTGGTGATTCTGCCGCAGTCAAGCGATCCAGAAGTAACCATGGTGGAACCGCCGCTGCCATTTACGACCATGAACGGGATCCTGGTGAACTCGGGCGAGTTTAACGGGCTGAGCTGCGAGGAAGCGATTACTAAGATGTCGGCGCTCGCCCAGGAAAAAGGCTTTGGCAAAGCTACCGTTACTTTTCGGTTGAAAGATTGGGGCATCTCGCGGCAGCGCTATTGGGGCACGCCGATTCCGATGGTGTACTGCGACAAAGACGGCTCGGTGCCGGTCGCGGAAAAAGATTTGCCGGTAATTTTGCCGGACAACGTGCCGATCACGCTGTCAGGCGGATCGCCGCTGATGAATGTGCCGGAATTTCTAAATACGACTTGTCCGAAATGTGGCGGCCCAGCGCGGCGCGAGACCGATACCATGGATACGTTCGTCGATTCTTCTTGGTACTTCTACCGCTACGCCGACGCGCACAATGACACGGCTCCGTTCGACAGCGCAACCATTGCGTACTGGTTTCCGATTGATCAATACATTGGCGGCGTGGAACATGCCATTCTCCACCTTATTTATTCGCGCTTCTGGACGAAGTTCATGCGCGACATGGGGCTGGTGAAAAACGACGAACCCGTTGCGCGGTTGTTCACGCAGGGTATGGTGATCAAAGACGGCGCGAAGATGTCGAAGAATCTGGGCAACGTTGTGTCGCCGGATGAGATGGTGGCGCGCTATGGGGCGGATGCGGCACGGTTATACAGCTTGTTCGCGGCGCCGCCGGATCGCGATCTTGACTGGCAGGATTCGGGGATTGAAGGGATTCAGCGGTTTCTGGGGCGCGTGTATCGGTTCTATCTGCGCAATCCCGTAACGCGGATTGACGCGGCTGCGGAGACGGGGCAAGCCCCGTCTCTACCGGCAGAGGCGCGGGCGATTCAGCGGAAGCTGCACCAGACCATCAAGCGCGTTAGCGACGATTTCCAGGGGCGCTGGCACTTTAACACCTGCATCGCGGCCATCATGGAACTGGTGAACGAGATTTATGGCGCCGAGGAGACGCGCGCCGCCGGTGGAATCCCAGCTTCGTTGATCGCGGACGTGCAGCGCAACATCGCACTGCTGCTGGCGCCCATGGCGCCTTATCTGGCGCACGAGTTGTGGGAGATGGCCGGCGAGAAGAGCAATCTACTGAATGCTCCGTGGCCGAAGTACGATGCGGCGCTGGCGGCGGAGGACGAGATCGAGATTCCTGTGCAGGTCAACGGGAAGCTGCGCGGCCTGGTCGTTGTGCCGGCGGGGGCGACCGAAGATCAAATCAAGCAAGCAGCGCTCACCAATGAGAAGGTGCGAGCGGCGATTACTGGCAAGCAGGTGGTGAAGGTCATCGTCGTGCCAAAGAAACTGGTGAATATCGTGGTGCGATGACGTGCGATAACCACAGGGGACACAGAGGATCACAGAGGAAAGCGTTCCCCTGTGTTCCTCTGTGTCCCCTGTGGTAATGGTTTTCGGTTTGGTTGCAAGTGGGACAGTGATCTGAGACACTCATCCGTGGAAACCCAATCCATCGTTGTCCTCGACTTCGGGGCACAGTATTCGCAGTTGATTGCGCGCCGCATCCGCGAACAGAAAATCTTTTCGGTCGTTCTGCCGTTCAACGCCAGCCGGGAAGAAATTCGCAGCTACTCTCCGGTGGGAATCATTCTGTCGGGCGGGCCGTCATCGGTATACGACAAAGATGCGCCGCTGGCTGACAAGAGTGTCTTCGATCTCGGCATTCCCGTGCTCGGCATCTGCTACGGATTGCAGTTCATGGTGTACGCGCTCGGTGGAAAAGTGCGGCCCGCCGCGAAACGCGAGTACGGCCACGCTAAAGTGGAGATCCAGCAATCCGACTCGCAACTTTTTCAGGGGCTGCCTCATCTGCTTGCGGTCTGGATGTCGCATGGCGATGAGGCTGAAGAACTGCCTCCGGGTTTTCGGCTGACGGCGAAAACTCCGAATGCGGTTGCCGCCATCGAAAACGCTGAGAGAAAGATGTGGGCGGTGCAATTTCATCCCGAGGTTCACCACACGCCGCTCGGCGCGGACATCCTGCGCAACTTCGCGCTTGGCATCTGTGGCGCGCAGGCTTCTTGGACGCCACAACATTTTATTGACGCGACGGTGGCTCAGGTGAAACAGCAGGTTGGCAGCGGGCGCGCCATCTGCGCGCTTTCCGGCGGGGTGGATTCTTCCGTGGCGGCGGTGCTGGTGGATCGTGCTATGCGCGATGCCTCCGGGAAATCGCGCCTGACTTGCGTGTTCGTCAACAACGGCGTGCTGCGCAAGAATGAGTTCGAGAAAGTTCAGCAAAATCTGCGCGACAATCTTGGCCTGCACCTGGTTGCGGTCGATGCCACTGAACGCTTCATGCGGAAGCTGGCGGGAGTCAGCGATCCGGAGACGAAGCGCAAGATCATTGGCAACGAGTTCATCGAGGTCTTCGACGCCGAAGCGCATCGCATCGGGAAAGAAGAAGGCGAAGTCGAGTGGCTGGTGCAGGGGACGCTTTATCCCGACGTCATCGAATCGCGCTCGGTGCGCGGGCCGTCGCAGGTGATCAAGTCGCATCACAATGTGGGCGGACTCCCCGAGACGATGAAGCTTAAGTTGATCGAGCCGCTGAAGGATTTATTTAAGGATGAGGTGCGGCGGATCGGCCGCGATCTCGGCATGCCCGAGGACATTCTGCAGCGGCAGCCGTTCCCCGGGCCGGGGCTGGCGGTGCGCATTCTGGGTGAAGTGACCAAAGAACGCGTCGACTTGCTGCGCGAGTGCGATGAGATCGTGGTGGGCGAGATCAAGAAGGCTGGGCTGTACCAGAAAATTTGGCAGTCTTTCGCTGTGCTCTTGCCGGTGATGTCGGTGGGCGTGATGGGCGACCAGCGGACTTATGCTTACACCTGCGCCGTCCGTGCTGTGCATTCCGAGGACGGCATGACCGCCGACTGGGTTCCGCTGCCGTATGAGGTGCTGAAGACGATTTCGAATCGGATTGTGAATGAGGTGCGCGGGGTGAACCGGGTGGTTTATGACATTACCTCGAAGCCGCCGGGGACCATCGAATGGGAATGAGAGTCGAGCAACACCTACCACGGAGACACGGAGTAAAACATTTGTGGGTGGACCGGATTGTGTACGGCATCACGTTCAGGCCGCCGGGACGATTGAGTGGGAGTGAAAGCAATTTGTAATTTTGTAATTGGGTAATTTGTAATCTTGAATCCGCTCCAGCGCAACGATCGCAGCCAATACCTCTACGAAAGAGACGAGTAGTATTCGCTTCATACAACTCCTTCGCGCGTCCCAGTCCCCGCAAGAGGCAGGGGGGAAGCCTACTACATGGACTTGTCCATCGGTAATACGTAGAAGTAGTAGACCAAGACAACAATAACAGCAGTAAAGAGTCCGATTGAGAGACACAGTATGATTCCGTGGCGCGTTGTAAATGATGACTTGTTCCTCTTCTTCATGAAGTGCAGTACCTATGCACCGCCAAGACACCGAATCCCTTAACCAGAACGGCTCCTCCTTTTAAAGGCTCTGCTTTTCCTAGATACCAGTCGTCTGATATTGCAGGACTGCCAGGGCAAGCCGGCAGTCATATCCCGCCTGCGCATTGCCGATTTCAGCCTGCGTCTGCTGAAGCTGCGCCTGACTTAATTCGACAATCGAACCCAGTCCCAACT
>JBEKAF010000054.1:0-27808 GCA_050018355.1 Terriglobales bacterium
CTCCTGTAATTGATCCTACAGCGGGACCGCATGGCACGATATATGTGGTCGCTATGAGTAAGGATTCAATTGCTAACTATCATCAGCGGCTGCACGCACTGGACATTACCAGCGGAGCGGAGGAGTTCGGCGGGCCGGTGGACATTGCGGCCAAGTATCCCGGAACGGGCGATAACAGTCAGGGTGGGTACGTGATTTTTGACCCTAAGCAGTATAAAGAGCGGGCTGGGCTGTTATTGGTGAATCACATTTTGTATACGTCGTGGGCTTCTCATTGCGACATCCCGCCCTATACGGGATGGATCATCAGTTACAACGAGACGACATTGGCCCAGCAGTCGGTGCTCAACGTGACGCCGAACGGTAATGAAGGCGCGATCTGGGCGGCGGGGGCGGGGCCGGCGGCGGACTCGAGCGGAAACATCTACTTTCTCGATGCGAATGGAACGTTCGATACGACGAATGCCAAGGGGTTCCCGGTAAATGGCGACTATGGGAACGCGATCGTGAAGCTCTCGACCAAGAAGGGCCAACGGGCAGTGTCCGACTACTTCAACATGTACAACACGGTGAGCGAGTCGGATGCGGACGAGGATCTGGGGTCGGGCGGCGCGATGGTGGTGCCGAATTTCAAAGACTCTAGCGGAGTGCTGCACGACCTGGTTGTGGGCTCCGGGAAGGACGCGAACATCTATCTGGCGAATCGTACTAACATGGGGAAGTTTAATCCGAACAACAATAGTCAGATCTACCAGGAAGTAACCGGTGCGCTGGCGGGACAGGTGTTTTCGGCGCCGGCATTTGCGAACGGTAAAATCTACTACGGGGCGGTGGACGACAGGATCAAGGAGTTCTCGTTCAATGCCAGCGGCCTGCTGAATCCTACGCCTACTTCGGCCACGAGCACATCCTTCAATTACCCCGGGGCTACGCCCAGCATCTCGGGGAGTTCGGCAAGCAACTTGATTTTGTGGGCCACGGAAAATACCTCACCAGCGGTGCTGCACGCCTACAGCGCAAAGAACCTTGCTGTGGAGTTATATAACTCGAACCAGGCGGCGGGAGGGCGCGACCACTTTGGAAACGGGAACAAGTTCATCACGCCGACCATTGCGAACGGTAAGGTGTATGTGGGGACGCAGAACGGGGTAGGGGTGTTAGGGCTGCTGCCGTAGTGCCGTAGGAAAGTGCGGCTCATCCGGTCACCGAACTCGTCGAGGTCGTGGCGGTCACGCGCGGCGCGATGCCTTACATGAACGTTTCAGCTATCCCCGTAGACCGGCACAGGCGCGCCATGAATCACTTTGGCATCGTCGCTGCACAAAAACAGAATGACACGCGCGATCTCCTGGGGCTTCGGCCACTGTTCAAAGTCGGCGTTCGGCATCGCTTTGCGGTTCGCCTCTGTATCGATGATGCTGGGAAGAATCGAGTTCACTCGCACGCCGCTACCCTTTACTTCCGCGGCTAACGAATCCATCAGTGCCAACGCACCCGCCTTGGAAGCGGCATAGGCGGCTGCGCCGGCACCGTGATCCAACGCGGCTTTTGCCGCAACGTTTACGATCGCTCCATGTTTTTGTTTGAGCATCGCCGGTATCGCTGCACGCGACAACACGTACCCCGAGCGCAAATTCAGCGCGAGCATCTGGTCGAAGACCTTCGTCTCCAGTTCCCATAAGTTCACGCCGCCGGCATAGCCGCCCACCGTATTCACGAGGGCGTCCAGGCGGCCGTGTTCCGCGACAATTCGGTCGAGGAGTTGGCGCACAGCAGTTTCGTCGGTGACATCAACCCGGTGCCCCTCAATCAACGAGCCATTCGCGCCGGCTTCGCTCTTGACGGCATCCAACTCTTTCTGCTCCCGATAGGTGACGAGCACCTTCGCGCCTTCCTCCAGAAACGCCAGGCTCACCGCGCGTCCCAATCCGCCCGTGCCACCGGCAACCAGGACCAACTTACCTAAGAATCTCACACTCATTGAGTCCTTCCCTGGGCGCTGAGCTCAGGCTACTCTAGCGCTGCGTTCGGCTTGTCCGAGAAACGCCAGCAGTTCGCGGTTGACTTTCTCGGCGTGGGTCCAAATGATGCCGTGCGGGCCGCCTTCCACCACCACAAGTTTGCTTCCTTTGACAAACTCAGGTGTGCGCTTTCCAGTGGCGGCAAGGGGGAGAATCCGGTCGGCATCGCCGTGAATGACCAGCGTAGGTACGTCAATGCGCGCAAGGTCTTTTCGAAAATCGGTCAGCCACGACGAAACGCAATCCAGAGTGCCCTTGGGCGAGGCGCCGGCTCCAATGTTCCAGCTTAGCTGCACCACCTGGTCACTGATCAGTTTGCCGCCAAGGATGTCCATGTTGTAGAAGTCTCTAAGAAACTGGGCGAGAAAGGCTGGACGATCCGCGACAATCGCTTTCTCAATCCCCTCGAATACAGTGCGGTCGACACCTTCCGGGTTATCAGTCGTCTTCAGCAGGAATGGCGGAATCGAAGAGATGAATACCGCCTCGCTCACGCGTTCTGTTCCGTAGGCACCCAGATAGCGGGCCACCTCGCCGCCCCCCATTGAAAAACCCACCAATGCCAATTCACGAAGGTCGAGCTTGGTCACGAGCTTGTGCAAGTCCTCGGCGAGAGTGTCGTAGTTATAGCCTTTGATCGGCTGGCTTGACTTGCCAAACCCCCTGCGGTCGTACGCGATGACGCGGAGGCCCGCTTCCAACAGGGCTGAAACCTGCTTCTCCCAGGAAGCACCACTCAACGGCCACCCGTGGATCAGCACGACCGGCTTGCCCGCGCCATGATCCTCGTAGTAGAGATCGATTTTGCCGGAGTTTTCCTTACCCACAGTAATGTACGGCATTGAGATTCTCCTTTCGTGTGTGTGTTGATGTTGATGGCGAGGCGGTCAGCGATGTCTTCTTAGTTTTAGATGTCTAACGCGCCTAGAAGTCGCGATTTATCTCCAAAGCTTCATTCAGCGTTAGAATTATGAATGAACAAAACAAGAACGCTCAGGACAGCGTGGTAGACGTGCATGCGGTACAAGTGCATCCCGTGTGCCGTGAAATGAACGTTGACGTGAGGTCGAGATGAAACTGCTTCTGGCTCTTGCTTGCTCCTTCTTCGTTCTGTCGTCATTTGCCTACTCTGCGACCGCCGCGCAGACGTTTCCAACCTCGGCGGGAGAAGTCAAGATCACTCCGCTGTATCACGCCAGCACCCTAATCGAGGCGGGAGGAAAAACTATCTACCTCGACCCGTCCAAACCTGCGAAGTTCGCCGGGTTATCAAAAGCGGACCTCATTCTGATTACCCACATTCACCCCGACCACATGGATCCGGCTTTCATCGCCGGAATCAGCAAGGCCGGAACCGACATCCTCGCGCCGCCCGCCGTCGTGGCAACGGTCAAGACTGCCAAGCCAATTGCGAATGGTGAAACCAAAACGTGGCAGGGCTGGACCATTGAGGCAATCCCCGCATATAACCTGACGCGCGGCCCAGCCCCAGGCAAATTCTTCCATGACAAGGGACGCGGCAACGGATACGTTCTCACCTACGGCGGCGTGCGCTTTTATTTCTCCGGTGACACGGAAGGAGTCCCGGAAATGCGCGCCCTGAAGAACATCAACGTGGCGTTCGTCTGCATGAATCTGCCTTACACCATGCCTCCGGACGAAGCGGCGGATGCGGTGAAGGCATTCCATCCGAAAATCGTGATTCCCTACCACTACCGCGGCTCCGATCTCGCCATGTTTCAAAAGCGGCTGGAAGGAACCGGGATCGAAGTCCGCTTGCTCGACTGGTATCCGCAATAGGCAGATCCCCGGACGCCGCCACTGAGCATTGGCCGTCTATTGGGCTGCTCTTGCATGGTGCGCCGGGCAGTCAATGTCTAAGGAAGAACGAGAAACATGAGGGCTTTGGGAGTGAGATCTCTAACCGTTGGAGCATTGGCAGTCTTCAGCTTGGCCCTGTTTCTCTCGGCCGCGGCACCTCTGCCTCAGCCGCAAGCCACTCAAGCGGCCGTCTCCGAAATTGTCCTGACGCTCGACCCGGCACAATCAAGAGTGCATTGGACAGTGGACAGCACTTGGCACAGGGTACACGGCACGTTCGCCCTGAAGAGCGGAACCGTACATTTCGATCCGGAAACCGGGAAAGCTGGCGGAGAGATTGTCGTCTTCGCACCCAGCGGTCAAAGTGGGAACAGTTCACGCGACAGGCGCATGCACAAAGAGATTTTGGAAACGGCAAAATATCCCGACGTGATCTTCCGCCCGACGCGAGTGGAGGGCAAAGTAGACCAGTCTGGGGGATCGGACGTGAAGTTAGGCGGCGTTTTTTCCATTCATGGCGCGGACCATGACCTCACCGCGCTGGTTCACGCCGAGTTGACGGGAGATCGCTGGAGGGGAACCAGCAAATTCGAAGTGCCGTATGTGAAGTGGGGGATCAAAGACCCGAGCAATTTCCTCTTGAAAGTGAAGCCCGTGGTAAATGTGGAATTGGAAATGTCCGGGGAAATCAAGGCAGCGAAATAGATTCCTGAGCCTCTGCTCAATCGGCCGGCTGGAAAATGGAAAACGTTTTCTGCGACTGGGATATGGACCATGTCGCTTCAAAGCTATCCGGGAACCAACTTAATCAGAGTTTCCCAAGTTTGGCGCGAAGAGCTTGCGAATGCCCGAACTCTCTCGTACATGCTCTGTGTAATTAACGGTTCAGGATGATGTTCACGATCCGAGCCAAAGTAAGGGAACGAGACCGACGGCAGCAAGAGCCGCCATGAGCGAGAGACTCTGCACGCCTGTCTTACGGTCGGCCAGGCTGTAGGCGTAAATCCCTTTCACGAGGTTGTTGCTGGCGGCGGCGATTACAACTGCGGCCGCCGCAACTTTCAGAGGTGTGAGTGTACCCGCTGCCTGGGTCATCCCCATGATAAACGGATCTACGTCGGTAACACCCATGATGGCGGCTAGAGTATTCACTCCCGCTCTTCCAAGATAAGTGACGGCCAACTGGGTAGCTATCATCATTGCCAGAAACAACCCGGCGAAAAGAAATGCTGCGAGCAGTTCGAGTGGATTGTTGGGTTCGAACTCCCGCTGTACTGCCTGAGCACTGGGATCCGCCCGGCGCGTCCAGAGCCAACCGATGCCGACCGCCAGACCGGCCAGTGCCAGGAAGGGGAGCGCCAGCAAAGACAGCAGTTGCCGGTTGAAAAGGGCCAGAAGCGCGACCAAGCGCAAGTACATCACGCCGGAGGCGATCAAGATGCCCCCGGCGAAGAGGTGGGGATGCGGTTCACGAGCGGCTCGGCGCGCCATCACGACCGTAGTGACGGTCGATGAATACGCCCCGCCCAGCAACGCTGCCAGCACGACCCCGCCCCGTTCCTTCGTCAACTTCTGCAGAACGTAACTGCCGTACGAGATCGTGCTGACCGCAACCACGACGAGCCAGGTCTTGAAAGGGTTAATGTGGAATCGGCTGAATTCCTGATGCGGCAGTACGGGCAGGATGACGCCGGTCAAAAGCAGAAACTTAGCGAAAGTGAGAATCTCTTGCGGAGCGATGCGAACGGCAAGCTTCTCAAGCACTGCTTTAAGATCGAGTAACAGCAGGCTGGCAACGCTCAGCGTGGTAGCAATCCAGAAGTGTCCGTAACAAACGAGCGCTCCCACCAGGAATGTCGTGAGACCGGACATTTCTGATGTAACACCCGCGGCTTTAGCAGAGGAAAGCTTGTGCCAGTAAGACAAAAGCAAGAATCCGGCGACTACCAGAAAGCCAACCGTCAGCGGCAGCAGTTGTGCGCCCGAGATAAGAGCAATGGAATAACCAATCAGGCCAATGAGCGGGAATGTGCGCACTCCTCCGAAGGAGTAAGAGCCCACTGCCACCTTGTGCTCTTCCCGCTCCAGTCCTATCAGGAAAGATAAAAACAAGACTAGAACAATCTTTAGAGCCTCGGGGGGCAGCCGCTGGTAGAGTTCCACTAGAGCTGCACCTCCGATTGGATTCCTCTCTGGAGGGCCTTGGCGGGTAGTTGGACTCTGGTGCGGCTGGTAGGGCCACAGTCATCCATCATTCGGTCTCCGAGTAACCTGCTGAGCAGCTTACATTCTGTCACAACACCGCGGATACCAGAAAGCTGAAAAAACCTCATCTCGGCCAGATTGTCAACTTTCTTCAAAGCCGCGGCCGTCATAGGGCAATCCTATTTCATGGGCGGCACATACGGAATATAGTGGGCAAACAACCAGCACAGGAAGAACACGACCGGTACGTGAACGATCAACTGCAGCACTCCATATCCCACAATGTCCCTGGCCTTCAATTTCAATATGCCCAGCAGAGGCAGCATCCAGAAGGGATTGATCAGATTGGGTAGCGCTTCCGACGCGTTGTAGATCTGCACCACCCAGCCCAGATGCACCTGGTGCAGATTCGCGGCCTGCAGCACATACGGCGCTTCGATGACCCACTTGCTGCCGCCGGAGGGTATGAAAATGCCGAGCGCGGCCGAATACATCGCCACCAGCAGGGGATAGGTGTTGTGGGTGCTGATGGAGGCGAAAAGTTTTGCCAGCGCATCTGCGATCCCCGTTCCTACAATCATTCCGAAGATCACGGCGTAAAACGGGAACTGGATCAGCACGCCGCCAGTGGCGGGAATGCACTCCGTTACGGCACGCATGAAGCGCTTCGGGCGCCAGTGCAATAAAAGGCCAACCGTGATGAACATGAGGTTGTAAGTATTAAGGTCCAGCGCTGCCAGTGCGCCTTGCGGCGAGGTGCGGAACACGTCAACCAGATACCAGCACAACAGCGCGACGACCAAAATTGTGAGCAGCGGACTGTATTCCAGCCACTCGCCGGGCTTGCTCTTGGCCTCCAGGCTGGAGCGAATCGGCTCATATTGGATGCCGTAGGATTCAGCGGTTCTGGCGTTCTCCGGCGACGGCGTGGACAAGTAGGCGATCAGCACCGATAGCACGATCAGGATTACCGTCGTCGCGATGCTCTGCCACAAGAAGAGAGTTTGGGTGAGCGGGATCAGACCACTAATGCTGAACAGTGACGGCGGAATGGCGGACTTGGTTGCCATCAGCATGGCGGCGGAAGAAGACAGCCCCATCGCCCAGACGGCTCCCAGCCCAAGATAGGCAGCAGCACCAGCAGCGCGGTAGTCCATTCCCTTGACGCGATGAGCCAGTTCGCGAACAAAGAGTCCACTGAAAATCAGGCTCAAGCCCCAGGAGATCAGCGAGGTCAGCATGGAGAACAACGCCACCAGAGCGATAGCTCCTCGCGGCGTCTTTGGAATTCCGGCTAAGGCTCGAATTGCGCGATACACGATCGGAGTCGAAGCAACGACATATCCACCGATGATGATCATCACCATCTGCATGGTGAAAGGGACCAGGGACCAGAAGTTCTTCCCACCCTGGATGGCGAGTTTGGTGGGACTTTGACGAAGCAAAAGGCCGACGACAAAAACCACCACGATTCCCAGCAGCGCAAAAATCAGCGGGTCCGGAAACCACCGCTCACTCCAGTTGGCGAGCCCCAGGCCAAAGCGGACAAGGGGTTGTTCCTGAACTGCAGCGTGTTTATCTCGTGGCATGTGCATACTCGATCCTTTCGGTTCGGCAACGACATTCTGCGAAGTGAAAGGTTCTCACCGTCGCGGAAGACAGCCGGGCTTGCCGGTCCTTTGCCGGTTTATGCCCGACATTGTAGCGCGTCTTTCGCGAAACGGAAGTTGTTGCGCCGGATTCCGCGATGGGTGTAGGATGCCTTCGATTGGGCCTGGCAGCATCGGCCACTACTGCTCGAACTGGAGCGAATCATGAATACCCTCCCGGTATTGGTGGGTGCGTTGTGCGTGTACGCCCTTGCCTACCGTTACTACAGCGCGTTCATTGCCGCGAAGGCTCTGGCGCTCGACGATCGCCGCATCACTCCGGGGCACACTTACGCGGACGGGCATAACTATGTCGCTTCGCCACGATGGGTGCTCTTCGGACATCACTTCGCGGCCATCGCGGGAGCAGGGCCGCTGGTGGGGCCGACTCTGGCGGCGCAGTTCGGGTTTGCGCCGGGCTTCCTTTGGCTGCTGATCGGCGCCGTCCTGGCCGGGTGTGTACAGGACTTCACCGTGCTGGTGGCTTCCATACGTCACCGCGGCCGCTCGTTAGCGGATGTTGCCCGCACCGAAATCAGTCCCTTTGCCGGCCTCGTGGCGATGATCGCCGTGCTCTTTATTCTTCTGGTCACGCTCGCCGGCCTCGGCATCGTAGTGGTCAATGCGCTTTCGAATAGCCCGTGGGGCGTCTTCACCATCGGCATGACCATCCCGATCGCCATCATCATGGGATTGTGGATGTTCAAGAGCCATGCCGGAAAGATTATGGTCACCGGCCCCAGTATCTTTGGTGTCGTCCTTTTGTTCGCCAGCGTTATCGCGGGGCACTGGGTGGCTCAGAGCGGAGCTGCAGCGGCGCTTACTTTCACCCCCCATCAGATCACGATCCTCATGGCCATCTACGGTCTGGTGGCTTCGGTTCTTCCCGTATGGCTGCTACTGGAACCGCGCGACTACCTCTCGACCTACGTTAAGCTGGGGACGATTGCCGTCCTGATCGTCGGCGTCTTCATAGTTCATCCCAACATCCAATTTCCGAACTTCACCCAGTTCGTTCATGGTGGCGGACCGATCATCAAAGGAACGCTGTACCCATTTCTCTTCGTGACCATTGCTTGCGGTGCGATCTCGGGCTTTCACTCGCTGGTGTCCTCCGGCACCACGCCCAAGATGCTCGATAAAGAAAGTGACGCTCGCTTCATAGGATATGGCGCCATGATCGCGGAGTCGCTGGTAGGTGTGCTGGCTTTAATTGCGGCCTGCTCCATGTATCCGGGCGACTACTTTGCCATCAACACCACGCCGCAGGTCTTCAGTCATCTGGGCCTGACCACGGTCAATCTGGATATGTTCTCCCGCGAAGTCGGAGAGAAACTGGCGGGGCGGACGGGAGGGGCGGTCTCGCTGGCTGTTGGCATGGCACAAATCTTCCGCGGCTTGCCCGGGATGGCTCGTCTGATGGGTTACTGGTATCACTACGCCATCATGTTTGAAGCCCTTTTCATTCTGACTACGGTGGACACGGGAACACGCGTGGCCCGCTACGTCCTGCAGGAACTCATGGGCAAAGTGCACAAGCCCTTCGGCAACAGTGCCTGGCTCCCCGGAAATCTGATCACCAGCTCCGTGGTGGTTCTGGGCTGGGGATACCTGATCTACACGGGAAATATTTCCACGATATGGCCGTTGTTCGGAACCGGGAACCAGTTGCTGGCGACCATCGCGCTGGCGGTGACGACTACCTTCCTCATTAACATGGGGAAGCAGAAGTATGCCTGGATTACGGGAGTTCCGATGTGCTTCGTAGGCGTCACTACGATTACGGCAGGAGTGCTGGCGATCAAGAACATTTTCTGGCCATTGACCGCCAAGCCCGGTCAGGTATTTACCGGCTACCTGGATTCAGTCCTTATGACCATCTTTATCGTGGGCGTAGTTCTCGTCGTATTCAGTGCGGTGCGACGTTGGATCGCGGTGCTGAACGGCGCTCCCGCGCCCCAGGAGGCCTTTGGTCCTCCACTCACCGCTGCCGGAGAAGTTAAGATGGGTTGCTGCTAGCTCTCAGGGAGCGCAATCCGCCGCATCCGGGCGACAGCCTGACGCTCCCTCCAGTACGATCACTTTCGCTTTTCTCTTTTCCACACGTACGCTCAGCTGTTGAACCACATTAAAAGTGTCCCCATGAAACCACATTAGAAATGTCCCCTTTTAGAGTTTCTCCGACAGGAGGGACGGAGATTGGGGAGAACAGAATTCAGCAGCCAGGAGCTGAGTCGGGTTGAAGTGATCGCTGGATGCGTGGGGTCGGGCTATGGCAAAGACAACGGAGGCGCAAGCCGTATCGGCAGCGGTGGGAACGCAAGGCGCACTTCGGCGAGTTGGTGCAGTTGGACGGGGGCTTTCATGAATGGCTGGAAGAGCGTGGGCCGCGGGGCTGTCTAATGCACATGGTCGACGTGAAACCTTAGGGTGAGTCCAGAAAACCGCAGGCTGCTTGTAGTACAGGTTCTCACCCGTTCGCCTTGATCATCTGCTCCGCATGCTTGCGCGAAGTCTCGGTCAGTTTCGCCCCGGACAGCATGCGCGCCACTTCTTCGGTGCGCTCGTCGCCAGTGATCTGGCGGACGGTGGCCTTCGCGCGGCCTCCGGCTTCGCGCTTCTCGATCAGGTAGTGGTGATCGGCAAAGGTGGCGATCTGCGGCAGGTGGGTGACGCAGAGCACCTGATTGCCTTTGGAGAGAGCCTTCAACTTCTTCCCCACGGCCTCGGCGGCGCGGCCTCCGATGCCGCTATCAATCTCGTCGAAGACCAATGTGCGTTGCGCGGCCGCCGACTTCTTTTTCCCCGCCGGATTGGTCCCCGCTTCGACGCTCGCCTTTAACGCCAGCATGACGCGCGAAAGCTCGCCGCCCGAGGCGATCTGCTCCAGCGGGCGCATGGTCTCGCCGACATTGGTCGTAATACGATAGATCACCTGGTTGATGCCGGAAGACGTCCAATGCGCTTCGCCCTTGCCTTCGTTTTCTTCGACGGCTTCTTCGACGACAATACGAAAACTGGCGCGCATGGCGAGGTCATTGATCTCCGCCTCGACCAGCTTCTCTAATTTTCGTCCCGCCTCCAACCGTTTTCGCGAGACGGCGCGGGCGGCTTTGCGGTACTCCTCGGCAGCCACTGCCAGCATCGCCCGCAGCTCAAGTAACACTTGATCTTTGTTCTCCATCTCCGAGAGTTTGCGCCGGATGTCCTCGCCATAAACAATGGCCTGATCGAGCGTAGGCCCGTACTTGCGTTTCAGACGATCCAGCAGAGCCAGGCGCTCTTCGAGTTCGGCGAGACGCTCGGGCGAAGCTTGGATTCCGCCGGCATAATCGCGCAGCGTCGCTCCCACATCTTCGACACTGATGCGCGCCGAATCCAATGCCGCGAGCGCTTCCTGAAACTTCGGCTCATAACGAGTCAGTTCCTCCAGATGCTTCTGCGCGGCACGCAGGCTCGACGAAGTGGAGGCATTGCCCTCATACAGCAGGTCGAAGGCATTGATGGCCGCACCGTAAATTTTCTCGGCGTTGGCTAAGATGCGCTTCTCGGCTTCCAGTTGATCGTCTTCGCCCGCCCGCAGACGCGCCTCTTCGATTTCACGGCACTGGAAGTTCCACAGGTCCAGAAGCCGCATACGATCCTGCTCGTCCTGTTCGAGTTCGGCGATGCGTCCGCGAATCTGCTTCCAGTGTGCGAAAGCAGAGGACACTTCCTTCAACTCGACTCCGGCGTAAGCATCGAGCAGGTCCTGCCGCGCCGCGGCATCGAAGTTTACGATGGATTCATTCTGCGCGTGGATCGCCGCCAGGTGGGGTGCAATCTGTTTCAGCACAGCCACGGTCGCTGGCTGATTATTGACAAAGACCCGCCCCTTGCCGCCGGGAGCAATCTCGCGCCGCAGAATCAGCGAGCCATTCTCCGCGTCCAGACCGTTCGTCTCCAGTATGTGTTCGATCGCACGCGCGGCGGCTCCATCGCTCTCAAACACGGCAGCGACCACTGCCCGCTCCGCTCCCGTGCGGATCACATCGGAAGACGCTTTTTCCCCCAGCAACAAGCCCAGCGCGTCAATCAAAATGGACTTCCCCGCCCCGGTCTCGCCGGTCAGAAGATTCAGACCAGCCGCAAATTCGATCACGACATTGTCGATCACCGCGTAATTTTCGAGTCGAAGTTCGGCCAGCACAAGGGTCCTACGATCTTTAGTTCATAACGATCTTTGAATGCAGGACAATCTTTAGTTCATAAAGATTTTCTAACCCAGGACGATCTTTAATTCAGGGCGATCTCTAAGCTACGACCTGTAATTTACGCGCAGGATAGCACAGACCACCCCAGCGGGCTGCGCGAAACAAGCTGCCCCATTCCCAAAGTGGTACCAAAGTTTGTGCCAAATGCACTTCCGATTTTGCCTCGAAACCGACCGGTTCTTGAAGATACTATCCATGCGATCCTCTCCCCTGATCGTAATCGCATGGCTGCTCTGCGGGCTGGCGCCGGCGTCCGCCTGGGCGCAGGAACTTCAATGCAACCCTTGCAGTCACGCCTTCGGTAAGGTACAGGTCGGCAGTTCCAGTTCCTTCTCCATCCGACTCTCGAACACTGGATACAAAACGCTGCGTATCATTTCCAAGTCGGAACAGGGGAGCGCTTTCTCATTCGGCGAATTCCTTGTACCAGCGAGGATCCTGCCCGGGGCAAGCATCCAGTTGCCCGTTATTTTCACGCCGACTGTCACGGGGCACACCACCGGCGTCATTACGCTTGTGGGTACTGCCGAGAATCCCCAACTTGCAATGGATGTCGAGGGTACCGGCGTCGCCGACGCGAACCCGCAGCTGGGGGTCAGCCCTGCGATCCTCAATTTCGCTAACGTCACGGTGGGGTCGAGTGCCAGCCTGCAGGCTACGCTCACCGCCTCGAACGCTGCCGTAACCATCTCGTCGGATGGGTCGACGAGCTCGGAGTTTGCCATTCTCGGGCTGAACCTGCCGGTGACGATTTCGGCTGGACAGAGCATCCCGGTCACGGTTCAATTCACGCCGAACGCCTCCGGCACGGCCTCCGCCAAAGCGGGGTTCATCGGCAATGCCGCGAACTCACCAACGATCGAACAGTTGACCGGTACGGGCGTGGCCCAGGCCTCCCATGAAGTCTATCTTTCCTGGGATCCCGGGAATGGGAACCCGGTGGGATACAACGTGTACCGCGGCAATGCCCAGGTAGGCCCCTTCCAGGAGATCAATACCGCGCTGGATGCCTCGACCAACTACACAGACTATACGGTCGTCTCCGGGGCGACCTACTATTACATCGCAACTGCGGTCAACGCCCAAGGTGAGGAAAGCGCCTATTCGAATGTAGCGCAGGCGGTGATTCCGAACCCGTAGCCGTCGAAGTCCCATTTCCTCGCTGCCAGCCGTTTGTGAAAAAGACGACAGACGCAGCTAAATCCGCAGCCCGAGCAGCGAGCAGCGCAGATGCAGGCAGCCAAACACCGCATTGACCGATGCGGTACCATGGCGGAGCACGCCGCCACCCTGGGCTATAATCTTAAACAGGGATCTCCCTAAACCGATGCATTTTTCTTCCGTCCTCCTGTTGTTTGTCGGCGGCGAAATCGTTGATCTCGTCCTTCAGACCGGTCCGGTCGCCAAGACCGTGCTTCTCCTGCTCATCGCGTTCAGCGTGCTCTCCTGGGCCGTGATTCTTTCCAAGTGGCGGCTGATCCGCCGGGCGCGCGGGCAGAGCGGACGCTTCGTCCGCGCCTTCCGCAAGGCGCAGCGCCTGCAGGACATTGCCTCGGTCGCCGAACAGTTCCGTCCCAGCCCGCTGGTTGGAGTTTTTGCAGGCGCAGTCGGGGAGTTTAAACGCCAGATGGGAATGACGGGCGGTATCCACAACCTCGTGGCCATTCAGCGCGCCATGCAGATCGCGTCTTCCGAGGAGATCACCCGCCTCGAACGCAATGTCCCGTGGCTGGCGATTACGGGCGTCGTTACGCCGTTTATTGGACTGTTCGGAACCGTCTGGGGAATCATCGACGCATTCCACGGGCTGGGCACGGCTGGTGCGGCGACTCTGCGCGCGGTCGCTCCTGGAATTTCTGAAGCTCTCGTTACCACCGCCGCCGGCCTGGCTGCAGCCATCCCGGCGGTGATCGCTTACAACCTCATCATTGGCTCCATTCGTGAAATGGCGTCGCGCAACGACGACTTCACTCTGGAGATGCTCAACCTCGTGGAGCGGCAGGCGTTCGAACTCCAGCAGGCGCCACAAGTCACCGAGGCGCGGCGCTGATGGCCTTCACCTCCACCAACGGACGCACCCAGACCGCACTCGCTGACATCAACGTCACGCCCCTGGTGGATGTCGTCCTCGTGCTGCTCATCATTTTCATGGTAACCGCGCCGGTGCTGCAGTCCGGCATCGAAGTTAACGTGCCCCACACCCGCACGGTCAAAGAGATCACCGAAGAGCGCCTCGTGATCAGCATCGACAAATCGCAAAAGGTTTTTCTCGGCAACGATCCCATCAACATCAACCAGATCGGAGCGCGCCTGAAGCAGAAGATTCGCGACCCGCAACACCAGTCGATCTTTTTGCGCTCCGACGAAGATGTCCCGTTTGGCGCCTTCGCCACCGTGATGGACGCCATCAAGCAGGCGGGCATCAGCAACGTGAGCATCGTTACGCAGCCGATGGATACCCATGGCGGCCATCACTGATATCTACTCCGAACAGGCCCAACTGCGCCGGCCTCTGGCCTGGTCGCTCGGACTGCATCTGGCATTCGCGGCGTTCGTCGTGCTCTACGCAATGTTTATTCACAGCTTCCGTGGTGAAGGCTGGGGCAGCGGCGGCGGCGGGGATGCCATGGGAGCAACGCTTGTGAGCTCGGTTCCCTTGCCCGCCAATCCCGCGCAGACAGAGAACGTGCTGGCAACGGAATCCAAGGGACTCTCGAAGTCGCAGCCCATGGTTCAGGAAAAGGAACCGGAAGCGATTCCGATTCCCGACAAGAACGCTAAGACAAAAATGAAACCCGCGCCGCCGAGCGCGACGAAGCGCAAGCCGGAACCAGAACCACCCGAGTCGAATCAAATTCCGTATGGCGAGGGTGGTCCGGTCAGCGGGCCCTACACCATGAGCGCGGGCGGCGCCAAGGGCGGATTTGGATTTACCGGAAGCGGTGGCGATTTCGGCAGCCGATTTTCGTGGTACGTCCAAGCGGTGCAGCGGAAGGTCACCGAAAACTGGTTAAAGTATGAAGTAGACCCGCGGATCACGGAGGCAAAACGGGTCTATCTGACGTTTGATATCGCACGCGACGGCCACCCGTCGAATGTTGAGATCGAGCAGTCGAGCGGTGTACCATCGCTCGACCTTTCGGCTAAGCGGGCGCTCGAGCGCATTGATACATTCGCCCCGCTGCCGCCGGATTATTCGGGAAGCAAAGTGTCGGTAGAATTCTGGTTCGATTACAAAAGGTAGGGGTCAGTCGTTGGTCGTTAGTCGTTGGTCGTTCGCAAGGTTTACCGACGACTTGAGTTCGCTTCACAAATCGGTTTTGGGTAGGGCACGGCTTTAGCCGTGCCGATACAAGCCGCATAAACACTGGGCTTTAGCCCCTGAGGGAAGTAGCGGTTCCCTCTGAAGTTGGTTTATGAAATAGGCTCTAGCTGGGCTTGCTGACGACCAACGACTGAACAGGAGCATACATTGAGTAACTCGGCTCGCCCCATCCGTCATCATGCGTTGATCACCGTTGCCTTGCTGCTTGTGTTGCCCACTACCAGTTCCGCGCAGGACTGGATTCGCACCGGCACCGGGCTCGGTGTCGAGAGAGTGCGCCTGGCCGCATCCGACTTCAAGCCATCGACAACCGACTCCAAGAACGCCGACCTGCTGAAGACCTTCAACGACACGCTCTGGAACGACCTCGACAACGCCGGAATCTTCGATCTTGTCTCGAAGAGTTTTTATCCGTTGCAGGAGCCGGGGCAACCTTCCGAGGTCAACTTCGCGGCGTGGAATTCTCCGCCGCCCAACACCTCCATGCTCGCTTTCGGCAACCTGGGCGCAGCCGCCGGCAAAGTCACGGTGCAGGGCTGGCTCTACGATGTCAAGAATGAGAAGTCGCCGCAGGTACTCGGCAAGCAGTACGTCGATAACGCGACGAGCGACGCGGTGCGCGTGATCGCGCACAAGTTTGCCGACGAAATCATCTTTCGCCTGGGCGGAGGCGTAGCCGGCATCGCCGAAAGCAAGATCTACTTCGTCAGCGAGCGCACTGGCCACAAAGAAATCTGGGTGATGGACTACGATGGCGCCAACCAGCAGCCGATCACGCACCTGGGCAGCATTTCCCTGTCGCCACGCATCTCGCCCGATGGTTCGCGGCTGGCGTTTAGCTCCGTTACGAAGAGTGGTTGGGAAATCATGATGTATTCATTCGATCTCAACCGCATGGTCAGCTTCCCGCGTTTTGGAGGGATGAATCTTTCGCCTTCATGGTCGCCCGATGGCAAGATCGCGTTCTCGTCCTCGCGAAACGGCTACCCCAACATCTTCGTCGTGGACGCATCCGGCGGAAACTCGCGCCGCCTGACCAACGATCAGGGGCCGGACGTTTCTCCAACATGGAATCGCAAGACCGGCTCTCAGATCGCTTTCGTCAGCGGACGCACCGGCCTCCCGCAGATCTATACCATGGAAGCCGACGGGACCAACCTGCAGCGCATCACCGATCAAGGCTACGCGGTTTCTCCCAACTGGGCGCCGAACGGACAGTTTCTGACCTTTTCCTGGATGCGCAAGTACGGGCCGGGAGAGCCGGGTTCCAACGATCTTTACTTGATGGACGTCGCCAGCAAGCAGTGGGTGCAACTCACTCACGACGCGGGGCGCAACGATTTTCCCTGCTGGTCTCCGGATGGCCGGCACATCGTATTTCAGTCCCACCGCTCGGGCAGCGACCAGATATGGACCATGCTGGCGGACGGCACAAATGTGAAGCAGTTGACTTCTACGGGCGTCAACACGCAGCCCAACTGGAGTTGGAAGTAGACTGGTTTTGGAAACTTGGTTTCGAAAAAAAGCACGGTTTTGCGGCTGGCCCAGAGTGCGCCCTGCCGTGAATCTGCAAATTGCACGCCACAACGCGGGCGCACAGAAAACTGGAGGAATCAGGTGAAGCACGCAATGAAAATGACAATAACGATGACGAGATGGGGCACCCTCGTATTTACACTCGGCACGATCATGTTCCTGGGCGCATGCGCGAAGAAGGTCGCTCCGCCTCCGCCCCCGCCGCCACCCGCACCGACGGCTCCCACGGCGTCGCTGTCGGCGAACCCGAATACTATCGACCAGGGCCAATCGACAACGCTGACCTGGCAGACCACGAACGCGACCGACGTCAGTATCGACGGAATTGGCGCGGTGGATACGAGCGGCTCGCGTCAGGTTACTCCGAGCGACTCGACCACCTACCATCTGATCGCAAAAGGCGCCGGAGGAACCCAGGACGCCACCGCTCGCGTGACCGTTAACGCTGCGCCAGCGCCGCCGCCGTCAACGGCTCCTTCCGCTACGGAAGCGGAGCTCTTCGCGCTAAACGTGAAAGACATTTACTTCGATTACGACAAGTACGATGTGCGCGCGGACCAGCAAGGCTCGTTACAGGGCGATGCACAGTTCCTGCAACAGCATGCCAACATCCACATCACGATCGAGGGACACTGCGACGAGCGCGGCTCGACCGAATACAACCTTGCCCTGGGCACCAATCGCGCGGACACAGTGAAGAATGCTCTCATTCAGGCTGGAGTGAGCGGCGATCGTATCAAGACCTTCAGCTACGGCAAAGAGAAACCGTCCTGCACCGAGTCGAACGAAAGTTGCTGGCAGCAAAACCGCCGCGGACACTTCGTGTACGAAAAATAAGCAACCGAGGGCGGCTGTGGCCGCCCTTGATTTCTCAGGTTCCGTCCGCTGGACGCGACATCCAATAGGTTAACTATGAAAACCAATCGAATTGCGCTCGCTCTCGCGTTGTTCCTCACCATCTGGATCACTCCCGCCTACGGCGCCAGCAAGGAAATCATCGAACTGCAAACCCAGGTCACCCAACTGCAGCAGCAGATGACCACGATGATGCGATCCTTTGACGAGCGCATGGGCATCATGAAGAATCTGCTCGAGCACAACACCGACGCCGCCAACAAAGTGAGCGCCGCCATCGGCGAGCTGCAAACTTCCGTCAACAAACAACAGCAGGATCGCGCCGCACAAGTCGACCAGATCTCCGGGCAGATTCAGGCGCTCAACGACACCATGGACGAACTCAAAGTGCGCCTCGCCAAGCTGAGCAAGGGATTCGAGGACATGCAAGCGGCGCAGCAGTCCATGGCCGCGCAGCAGGCGCAAGCGCAGCAGCAAGCCCAGGCGATCGCTCAGGCGCCTCCGCCCGACGTGCTCTACAACAACGCCCTGCGCGACTACAACGGAGGAAAGAACGATCTGGCAGTCCAGGAATTCAACGACTACATCAAGTTCTACCCCAACACCGACCTGTCCGGAAACGCATATTTCTATCTAGCCGAAATTCAGTTCAAGGCCGGCGATTACCAGAAAGCGGTCGCGAGCTATGATCTGGTCCTGCAGAATTTTCCTAGCGGAAACAAGGCTGCCGCCGCGCAGCTCAAGAAGGGATTCGCGCTCCTCGAACTCGGAAAAGAAGACGAGGGCACGAAAGAATTGAAGCACGTCATCCAGCGCTATCCGAAAACAACCGAAGCCACGCAGGCCAGAGAGAAGCTGCGGAAACTAGGCCCAACCATTCCAAAAGCCCGCCAATAGAAGAAGCTGGGTGCCCCACTCATCGCGTTTTTTGCGATGAGTGGGATTTCGTTGCCGCCAAAACATTGAACCGCAGAGCCCGCTGGAAGCGCAAACTGAATGACTCAGAATTCCTCTGCGCCCTCGGCGTCTCTGCGGTGAATTGGTTTGAGGTTTAGATTGCGTCCGCCACAGTTGCCTTCTCTGCCACCACGCCGCTTGGCCGCAGCGTGACCCAATCGGTCTGTACGCGATCCCATCCCTGAATCAGGAAGCCGTACGATTCGAACAACTGACGGATCTGCGGACGCTGCCAACCTGCAATCTCTTCCAGGATCGGCACTAGCGTTGCCAGGGCGTTGTCCCCTAGCACCGTCCGCTTCGCGATCTGCGCTACCAGCTTCGATTCCGACACGGCAATGGTGAAGCCGTCGCGCCGGTTCACGTGCAGCATGACGTGAATGTCGGAACTGCCATCGCCAACATAAACAATATGGTCTGCCGGAATGCCAAGCTCTTCTTCGAGTTGCTCCAGTCGCGTGACTTTTCCATAACCGGCCGTGGCTCGCACCAGGCTTTCAATCTCACCCGAGGCTTTGTACTTGAACTCGGTGCCAAAGATGTGGTCCTCCGGCACGATCCCCTCCAGCGCCGACTGAATCACCTCTACCGGCGCCGCCGAGAGCACGTAAAAATCAAAGTGGAATCCGTCGATCCGCCGGTCGAGTATCTCGTAAATCTGCTTGATGTTTTCCTTGAGGCGAATGCGCTTGCCCACCTCGAACAGGTCGTCGCGCCGCACGCGCGAACGGAACTCGGGATCGTGCAAGAGTAGATAAGAGAGTTCGGCGCCCTGCTGAACCAGGTTCAGCTTCGCCATGCCCTTGGCCTTGCGCTCGAATTCCGCGACAGAAATGCCGAGCAACTCGCTCAGTACGTAACCCGTATCGTTGAAGGTCAACGTTTGATCGAAGTCGCTGGCAAACAGATAATGTTTCCGATAATTGCTAGCCATATCCTGTTTTAGATTCAAGATCGCGTTAATCGACTATTAAATTTACCTATTGTAACCATCACAACAACTTGCACGCGCTGACGGACATTGTGGTAGTGGGCTAATTCCGTGTGCTGAGCCACGAGCTTCGAGCCGCGAGCTTCGAGCAAACCTGGCCCGCAGCTCCTCCGGGGTCAATATCTCTTGGCGCACGCCTTCGCATTCCCCGCTAAAATATTCGCAGTGCCCCGTCGGCAAGAATTTCCGGGGAGTATTTTCAGGAACTCATCACGACATGGACAAGCTCGTAATCCGCGGCGGCAACCCCCTGCTGGGGACAGTCCGAATCAGTGGCGCGAAGAACGCCGCCCTCCCTTGCATGGCGGCAGCCTTGCTCACCGACGAACCGGTGATTCTTGAAAACATCCCGCAGGTGCGCGACATCGAGACCACGCGCAAGCTCCTTGCCGCCATGGGCGCCGAAGTCGAACTAGGCTACGGACGCGCTCATCACCGCACGACAATTTGCGCGCGCACGCTCGCCGCGCCCGAAGCGTCTTATGAGCTGGTCAAGACCATGCGCGCCTCCACGCTCGTCCTGGGACCGCTCGTAGCCCGCTGTGGCCGCGCCCGCATCTCGCTGCCCGGCGGATGCGCCATCGGCGCCCGCCCCATTGACCTGCATATCAAAGGTCTCGAACGTCTGGGCGCCAAAATCACGCAGGAGCACGGCTACGTCGAGGCCGTCACCGACCGCCTCCGTGGCGCCGAAATTGTCTTCGACAAAATTACCGTCACCGGCACCGAGGACGTGCTTATGGCCGCCACGCTTGCCGATGGCGAGACCGTTATGCAGAACTGCGCCCGTGAACCTGAAGTCGCGGACCTCGCCGCACTACTCAACGCCATGGGTGCAAAAATCCAAGGCGCCGACACGTCCACTATTCACGTAAAGGGCGTCACCAAGCTGCATGGCGCCAGGCACCGCATCATCCCCGACCGCATCGAGGCCGGAACCTTCATCATCGCCGGAGCCCTCACCGGCGGGGACCTCAATGTCGCCGGATGCGATCCCGCACACCTCACCGGCATCCTGCAGAAGCTCGGGGAAACCGGCGTGAAGACTGCGGTGAAAGCCGACTCCGTTCGCGTCATGGGCGATCAGCCGCTCGAAGCCGCCGACATGAACACCGAAGAATATCCCGGCTTCCCCACCGACATGCAGGCGCAATACATGGCGCTCACCACGCAGGCCGCCGGCACATCGATCATCACGGAAAACATTTTCGAGAACCGCTTCATGCACGCGCAGGAACTGGTCCGCATGGGCGCCAACATCAAGATCGAAGGCCGCCGCGCCATCGTCCGCGGCGGAACTCCGCTGAGCGCCGCTGCCGTCCTCGCCTCGGATCTGCGCGCCTCGGCCTCGCTCGTGCTCGCCGCCCTGGTCGCCGATGGCGAGACCATCATCGATCGCGTCTATCATCTGGACCGCGGCTACGAGAACATCGAAGAAAAACTGAAAGCCGTGGGCGCCGAAATCCGCCGCGTCGGCAACATCTTCCCCCAGCGAGCCGCAGCCCCCGCTAGAAACTGAATCAATTTCCTTGTGGCGCAGACATTTCTGCCCGCGTGCCTCTGCACGTTTTCAGCACGCGGCGACTAAGCAAACCTAACAGAAAGGGCCGCATCGCGGCGGCCCTTCGCGTTACCGTCAATTGGCTATTCTGGTCCTATCTTCGTCCGCGTCCGCCGCCACCGCCGGAGTGGCCACCACCGTGACCTCCCTGACCGCCCCCCGGACCACGTCCGCGACCGCGCCGCCGGCGATTGCGATCGCCACCGCCGCCGGGACGTCCGTCGCGCGTACCTTCCGGACGCGCGGCGCCCGCCTCTACCGAAGCGACTACCCCATCCACACGGTTGAAGTTCGGCTCATCATCGGCATCGAACTCTGCGCCGCCTTCGATCACTGCCGTGGGCGCGGCCTGCGGCACCGACGGCGCTACGTCCGCCGCCTCGTCAGAGTCCGGAGGCGGAGGCGCGCCGCCCGGCGACAGCGACATCTTTGCGCGCTGCTCTTTCAGAATTGCCTTCCGAGACAGCTTGATCCGGTTGCCTTCGACGGCCAGAACTTTCACCAGCACCTGGTCGCCTTCTTTCAGTTCATCGCGAACATCCTTAATCCTATGTTCGGCGACTTCGCTGATGTGCAGCAGCCCGTCCAAGCCCGGCAGAATCTCGACGAACGCCCCGAAATCCGCCAAGCGGCTGACCTTGCCGAGATAAGTCTTCCCCACCTCGGCCGAAGCCGTCAGATCGCGGATAATCTGCAACGCCTTGTTCGCCGAGACTTCATCGTTCGAAGCCACGTTGACCTTGCCGGAATCTTCCACGTCGATCTTCACGCCCGTCTGCTCGATGATGCTGCGAATCATCTTGCCACCGGGCCCAATCACGTCGCGAATCTTGTCCACCGGAATCTGCAGGGTGTAGATACGAGGCGCGTAAGCCGAAACCTGCCCGCGCGGAGCGGTCAGAATCTCGTCCATCTTTCCGAGAATGAACAACCGGCCACGCTGCGCCTGCGCCAGCGCCTCCCGCATGATCTGCGAAGTGATTCCCGCAACCTTAATATCCATTTGCAGCGCAGTGATGCCGTCTTTGGTTCCGGCAACCTTGAAATCCATGTCGCCGTAATGATCTTCCGCGCCCGCAATGTCGGTCAGGATGGCGTACTGCTCACCTTCCTTCACCAATCCCATCGCGACCCCGGCGACCGGAGCCTTCAACGGCACGCCCGCATCCATGAGCGAGAGCGAGGCGCCGCAAATCGTGGCCATCGACGACGATCCGTTCGACTCCAGAATGTCGGAGACGACGCGCATGGCGTAAGGCCAGTTGTCTTCGGTCGGAAGTACAGCCGAAATGGCGCGTTCTGCGAGTGCGCCATGGCCGATTTCGCGACGTCCCGCGCCACGCATGAACCCGACTTCTCCCACGGAGAACGGCGGAAAGTTGTAGTGCAGCATGAAGCGCTTCTTGGCTTCACCTTCAAAGCCCTCGAGACGCTGCATGTCGTCGCTGGTGCCGAGCGTGGTGGTAACTAACGCCTGAGTCTCGCCGCGGGTAAAAACTGCGCTGCCGTGCGCGCGCGGCAGAACACCGGCTTCGATCCAGATCTCGCGAACCTGGTCGAAGGCGCGCCCGTCGGGACGGCGCTTGTCATTGATCACCTGGCGGCGGAAAATGCGCTCACGGAGCACCTCGTAATATTCTTTCAGCTTCGCCTCACCTGCTTCATCGTCTTCGGGCAGAGCAGCCAGCAGTTCTTTCTCCAAAGCGCGAACCAATTCGTAGCTCTCGGATTTCGGATGTTTCCCGGTGTCAAGACAATCAGCCAGTCGCTGGCCGATCTTCGATTCCAGGCTTTTGAAGTAAGCCTCGTCGAATTCCGGCGGCGTCACCTGGCGCTTCGGCTTGCCGACCTTGCTGCGCAGTTCGTTGATGGCGGCACAGATCTTTTTGATTTCGGCGTGCGCGAATTCGATCGCGTCCACCACCGTCTCTTCTTTTACTTCCTTCGCGCCGGACTCAATCATGACAATCGCATCGGCGGTGCCTACGACCATGATGTTGAGCAGGCCGTCACGCATTTCGGTATAGGTGGGGTTGGCGATGAAGCGGCCTTCCACCAGGCCGACGCGCACGGCGCCGATCGGGCCGAGGAACGGAATATCGGAGAGGGTCAGGGCAGCCGAAGCGGCATTGATACCGCAGACATCGGGATCGTTTTCCGTGTCGGCGGACAGGACAAGGGCGATGACCTGGGTCTCGCACTTGAAGCCTTCGGCGAACATCGGACGGACCGGCCGGTCAATCTGGCGGCAGGTGAGAACCTCGCGGTCGCTCATGCGCCCTTCGCGCTTGATAAAGCCGCCGGGAATGCGTCCACCGGCGTAGGTGTACTCGCGGTAGTCCACGGTGAGCGGAAAGAAGTCGATGCCCTCGCGGGGTTCGGGATTGGAGGTAGCGGTGGCGAGGACAACGTTCTCGCCGAAGCGCACGACGGCGGCGCCGTGGGCCTGCTTGGCAAGTTTTCCGGTTTCGAAGGAGAGGGCTTTTCCGCCTGCGATTTCGACGGAAACTTTTGTGGATTCAGGCTTCATAGATCATCCTTTGTATGGCAGAAGGGCATGCGCGGGGGTACGGAGTCCGCTTGGATAGGCGCATGCCAGGCCGCGGTTGGGAACGCACATTGCTAAGGCTCTCGGAGTCTGGAACCGGCCCCACACGGAGCCGGTCGCGCTGTTATTTGCGGATGCCGAGCTTGGAAATAACGGTTTTGTACCGTTCCGAGTCGTACTTCTTCAAGTAGTCGAGCAGACCACGACGCCTGCTCACCATCATGAGAAGTCCGCGGCGCGAGCCGTGATCTTTCTGGTGCGTTTTGAAGTGTTCCGTCAACTGACCAATGCGCTCGCTCAACAGCGCGATTTGAACTTCCGGACTGCCGGTATCGGTAGCGTGCGTGCGATACGTGTCAACGACGGATTGCTTTTGCTCTCTGGCTAACACTAACCTATTGCACTCCTGTCTCTTCTCGTTTTCGTAACGTGTTTGAGAATAACACAGCTCAGTGCAAAGTTGCCAGTGGCCAGTCTTGAGGTGGCCAGTTTTGAAGACGCCTTGGTCTCCGCGCTGCTCCGCTCAATATCATCAGCGTTCATTCGCCCCCGGTGAACCCGCACGGGTGGGCCACGCTGTGTGTGCGTCACCGTTCGGTTCAAGGTTATACTATGATTAAGACTCGAAACAAACGAGGGATGCGGCAATCTTCTGGTTTATTCCAGTGGTTTATTCCAGGGACAAAAGCTAGGCCAACCTACAGACACTGCACGTAGGCGGCCATAATAAAAAAATAGAAAATCCGGGGGTATTGTGAATGCCACGAGGCCGATCAACATTTACCAAACGTCAGAAAGAACAAGCGCGCCAACAGAAGCAGCGGGACAAAAACGAGCGCAAGACTCAACGGAAGCAGGAAAAACCCGAAGGCGGCGTGGTAGACGAACAGGATGAATTGCGGGAGATGCGCGAGCACGCCGCAGCGCAGGCCGCGCTGTTCGGCATTGGCACCGACGATGAAACTGATTCTGTCGAACTACTCACGCCGCACGGCAAGCAAGGCGATCACTAAACGCCTTGGGAGATTCGCCGGAGCGCAAGGCTCCGGCGAACCCCGTCCGATTTCTACACAAAGACCTCACCCGGCAAAGCGGTCAGCGTCCGCGATGCCAGGGTGTTTTGCACAAAACGCTTCGGCTGCTCGCTGGCCGACGCATCCACCTGCTTGCGCTCAATGCGCAGCTTCAAGGTGCGCTCGATATTGCGAAGTTCCAGAACCTCCGCGCCTGTGACCAGTGTGGAAGCTCGGCCCTGAGAGCCGGCCCGTCCGGTGCGCCCGACGCGGTGAATGAAGTCTTCCGCCATCTTCGGAATGTCGTAGTTGATCACGTGCGCCACGTCATCCACGTGCAAGCCACGGGATGCGACATCGGTCGCGACCAGCACCTGGTAGCGCCCTTCCTGAAATCCACTTAAGGCGCCGTTGCGCTGGGACTGCGTGCGATCGCCATGAATCATGGCGGCCGAGAAGCCATCCCGCTCAAGTTCCTGGGCCAGCCTGTGCGCGCCGCGCTTGGTGCGCGTGAAGATCAGGGTCTGCCCTTTTTCCTCATACAGCAACTGCCGCAGCACGTCCAGTTTTTCGGACGGACGCACTTCATAGGCTTCGAGTTGCACGCTCTCCGCAGGCTTCAGGACCGATCCCAGCGCTATCCGCACCAGCTCGCGCGTGTAATCATTCACCAGCGCGGCCACCGATTGCTCCATGGTGGCGGAGTAACAGAGCGTCTGCCGGCGCTGGGGCAGAATTTGCACGATGCGCCGGATGGACGGAAGAAAACCCATATCCAGCATGCGGTCGGCTTCGTCGAGCACGAGTATCTTGACGTGACGCAGGTCCGCGAACTTGCGGGTGATGAAATCCTGCAAGCGTCCCGGAGTAGCAATTACAAATTCGCAGCCGGAGCGCAGACTTTGGATCTGCGCCTTCTCCGCTACGCCGCCGATCACCAGCGCCGCCTTCGGCATGTTCTTGTCACGCAGTTGTTCGTACTGCTCGTGAACTTGCATGGCCAATTCACGCGTGGGCAACAGGACCAGGGCGCTGACGTTCTTGGCTGATCCATTCTTAGACGATTCAGCGCGCAGCATCTCGATGATCGGAATCAGGAACGCAAGGGTCTTGCCGGTGCCGGTTTGTGCGGTGCCAATCACGTCCTTGCCTTCAAGGGCAGGAGTAATGGCGCGCGCCTGGATGGGTGTGAGGGTAATGAATTGAGCTGCCGCCAACTTCTGCTGCAACGCAGCAGACAGGGGCAGTTCCGTAAATGTTGTCATTCGATTGGTTTTCTTTCTGGAGGGGCTTAATCAATTTCTCAGACACTATGTCGAGAGTTCGCATGCCGCTCGCATTGAAATTGGCGCTGGAACCAAACGGCGGGCAGGAAATGGCGGAAGTGATTCGGATCCAACAGGATCCCCGCGTGACGAGCAAACCGTAGCAAAAGCGTTAACGTCAGTATAGCAGAAGAAGACGCAGCGCGCGGTTACGTTGGTTATAGAGCGGATTCAGCGTCGCTGTACCCCGCTCGTGTGGAGGGGGGCACCAAGATCACGCCGCCATCTTGAACGCTGCCTTGGACGCTTGCCGCGCCATCGCGATAAACAACGAGCTCGAAATTTCCGAGTCGGCCTCGAACAAGATCACCGAGGCCACCGGCCGCAAGCGGCGCAAACTGAACCTCCCGGTGCAGAGGTTGCGTCACCGGCAATCGTGGTTCGTTGCCATTGCGCCGGGCGGTTTTTCTTGTAGGATCCTCGAGAGCTATGGATCGGCCGTCCGGCAGATAGATGAGATGTTCAATCGCCTGAGACTGAACGTTGTGGTCATTACCGTTCACGGGAGTTTTCATGGGCGTACCCCAGCCGCGACGGTGGGAAAGGTGCGATCCACGCGTTCCGTCGCGACATTTGATTTTAGGATTGCTGACGATCGAAACAGTTCCGGATGTTACTTCGCCTTCAGGTTTTGTTGATGACAAAATCTCAGGTTTTCAGATTCCTGAGACGATCAGCCCACATTCTTCGCCCATCTGTTGGTAGTGTACGCTGTCGTGGCATGTGGTCAACACACAAAGGTACATGTGCAACATCGGTTCATTCGCGGACATCCTTTTGAGCATGTCCAACGTGAACCCCTGGGTCCTTAAGGAATGGGGAAAGTGCGCTGTCATTGTTCGGCATCCTCGAATTCGATATCTTCCGTGACCGGTGGGAGCGGTGAATACCTGCGAAACCGGGGTATCCAGAGTACGCGGGCGAGGTTCTTCAGATACCCGGGATGACCGCGATGCACCTGATGGAAACGCCGATAGAACCAATTGCCGGGGAAAATTGTTCCAAGATAACTACCGCGGACGTTGACCACTTCCGCATCATTCCAAGGCAGCCACCCAATCCAATTCCCCTCTTTAAACACGTACTTCCCAATTCTGAATGCTACCCAGGCTCCCGAAGAATCGAAGAGGTACTGAACCGGCAACGCAGCGCGGCACGGCCTCACGACCCGCTTCGCGTTCTTAATGCTGGCGGCTCGTACTGCCGGTGCAACTGTCTTCTTCGTTTTCATTTCGATTTCTCCTCATTTGGATTGGTACCCGGTCAATTGGCACGTCGGGGCGTGACTGCGCCACACGCGACAGCAGGAATAGCCCGGACTGACGTTGACGCCTTTTCAGAGGGGATCGAAACGATGCGCAGAGACGAAGGAATCCAATTCAGAAGATGATCGAGCCAAAGATGCGCGCCGCATTTCCCGGCGCGAGATTATTGTTTCAAACGAGCGGGAAGGGGTCAAGCGTTTTCGTGACCAATGTGCACCTCACTTCAACCCCACCCCAAACGCACGGCGAACAGTCAGGGCGCAAAAGGATCTGTTTGAATTTGGGCGCTCGTTTCTTTCAGGCCCTGACCACCCAGATGGCATCATCGCGCAGATTCAAATGACCTGCGTGTCGGAGGTCACGGAGCACTGGCGCCTCCTGTCTCCTCGGCGGCGACAATGATCAGGGCCCTGTCCTGCGTGCGCCGACCCTTGACACCTGCTTCCTCGTCGCCCCAGTACGTCTCGTCCACCTCCACGATGC
>JBEKAF010000055.1:0-27563 GCA_050018355.1 Terriglobales bacterium
CACGCGCTGCGTGGCGGCGGAGATTTGTTCGCGAGAGGGCCAAACGGAAGTTGTGGTTCGCACCGGCGCCGGACTGAAGACTTGCCGGCTTGTGGGTCGGCAAGGCTCCACGTTTGAGTTCGAAGCGGATATGGGCCAGCCGGAGGTCGGCGGCCAGTTGTCGCTTGAGACGATGTGGGTGCGAGCGGTGGGGACGAAAGTTTCGATGGGGAATCCACACTTCGTGATTTTCGTGCAGAGCTTTCCGGATGGATGGCAGCGCCAGGCGGCGCTGATCGGCACGCAGCCGCAGTTTCCGCAGGGCACGAATGTGGAGTATGTGGTGGTGCGCGGCGAGAATGAAATCGAGATCCGGCTGTTTGAACGCGGCGTGGGAGAGACGCAGTCTTCAGGTACGGGATCGTGCGCGTCGGCGGTAGCTGCGATTGCGAGCGGGCGAGTTGCGTCGCCGGTGACGGTGATTGCGCTCGGAGGTTCGCAGACGGTGCGCTGGGAGAATCAAGTTTATCTGCGAGGGCCAGCGACTCTCATCTGCCGGGGAGAATTCTTCGTTTAAGATCGAGTCCAGATGGTTTCCGCTTCCCAGAATTCGCGAATCAAGCCGCGCGCGCTCCATCCGGGCGACAAGGTCGGAATTGTTGCGCCCGCGTCGAACGTGAAGCGTGAAATGTTGGAGGCGGGCTGCGACGGTCTTCGTCGTGCCGGCTATGAGCCGTTTTATTTCGAGTCGATCCTGGAACGCGATCTGTACTTTGCCGGGTCGGCGGAGCGCCGGGCGCGCGAACTGGAAGACATGTTCCTGCGCGACGATATCCGCGCGATTGTTTGTGCGCGAGGAGGATATGGATCGAACTATCTGCCGCTGACGCTTGATCCGACTAAGATCGTTCCGCATCCCAAAATTCTGGTGGGCTACAGCGATATTACGACGCTGCTGTGCTGCATTTCGGACTCGGCGAACTTCGTGACCTTCCATGGCCCGATGGTGACCAAGGATTTCGCCGTTGCCGACGGTGTGGATATGGAGTCGTGGCAGAACGCGTTGGGTGGCGCGGCAGAATGGGAGATTGGCGAGGGATCAGGCGCAAGGCCGCTGCTGGCGGGACAGGGGGAGGGAATCCTCTATGGCGGATGCCTCTCGATGCTGGTGGCGTCGCTGGGCACGCAGCACGAGATTCAAACCGCGGGAACGATTCTTTTCCTCGAAGACGTTGCGACCAAGCCTTACCAGATCGACCGCATGCTGATGCAACTGAAACTGGCGGGCAAGCTGAAAGACGTGCGCGGGATTGTCTTCGGCGAAATGATGGATTGCCGGCAGAGTCCGGATCAGGATTACACGCTGGAGGACGTTGTGCTGCGAGTGGTTGGCGATCTGGGAATTCCGGTGGCGTATGGCCTGCGTTCGGGACACGTGTCACGTGCGAACATCACGCTGCCGATTGGGGTGCGGGCGAGACTGACCGTGGAGGACTCGGTGGAACTGCGGATTCTGGAAGCGGCGACGGTCAAAAGATAACCACAGGGGGCACGGAGGACACGGAGGACTTTCGGCTAAGAGCCAAGAGCTAAGAGCCAAAAACCAGGCCGGGCGAGGATGCCCGTCGCTCCGTCATGCACATGAAATGAAAGGCAAACCCAGGCACATTCACCTGATCGGCATTTGCGGGACGGCGATGGCTTCGCTGGCCGGCATGCTGCAAGAGCGGGGCTTTCGCGTCACGGGCTCGGATGCGGCTGCGTATCCGCCGATGTCGACGTTTCTCGAATCATTGGGCATCCCGGTCGCGCAGCCGTTTGCCGAGGCGAACCTGAATCCTCGGCCCGATCTTGTGGTCGTGGGGAACGCGCTTTCTCGCGGGAATGTGGAGCTGGAGTGCTTGCTCGACGAGCGCATTCCGTTCTTCTCACTGCCGCAGCTTCTGCACGATGAGTTCCTGGTGGGAAAGGACGTTCTGGTGGTTGCCGGGACGCACGGCAAAACGACTACGACGTCGATGCTGGCGTGGATATTCGAGACGGCCGGTCTTCAGCCTTCGTTCCTGATCGGCGGCATTGCGGAAAATTTCGGCCGCAGTTTTGGGCTGGGCGAAGGTAAGCACTTCATTTTGGAAGGCGACGAGTATGACACGGCATTCTTCGATAAGGGTCCGAAGTTTCTGCACTACTTTCCGGATTCCGTGATTCTCACCTCGGTCGAATTCGACCACGCGGATATCTATAAGGATCTGGACGCGGTGGAGACGGCTTTCAAGCGGCTGGTGAACCTCGTTCCGCGATGCGGGCGGATTGTCGGCTTTGATTCGGGTGAGATCTCGGGTGAGAGCGTGGACCGCTGTTTGCAGAAGGCATTCTGCCCCGTCGAACGTTACGGGGCTTCGGATCGTGCGCTTTGGAAAACCGCAAATCTGAAGTTGGACGCGGAACGAACTTCATGGTCAGTGCTGCGTGATGGCAAAGCCTGGGCAGACTTCGAATTCGCGCTGGGCGGGGAATACAACGTCTGGAATGCGACCGCAGCCGCGGCGCTGGCGGCGAATTATGGAATTTCGAAAGATGCGATTGCGAAGGCTCTGCAAACGTTTCGGAGCGTGAAGCGTCGGCTGGAGGTGAAGGCGCAGGTCAACGGGATTACGATCATCGACGATTTTGCGCATCATCCGACGGCGATCGAGCAGACGATTCTGGCGCTGCGGGCGCGGTATCCGCAATCGCGGCTGTGGGTGGTGCTGGAGCCGCGCTCGAACACCATGCGCCGCAACGTGCTGCAGGATGCGCTGGCCCGCAGCCTGGCGCTCGCCGATCAGGTGGTGATCTCTGCCATCTTCAAGTCGGAGGCGATTCCTGAGGCGGAACGGCTGGATCTGAATCGTGTGGTGGACGCGATCCAGAAACGCGGAAAGCAAGCGCGCATTCTTGCCGATGCCGATGCGATCGTGAACGCAATCGCGCCGGAACTGCGGGAGCGAGACGTGGTTGCTATTCTCTCCAATGGAGGATTCGGCGGCATCTATGAGAAGCTACCCCAACGATTGCGCGGGCTCGGAGTGAAAAGCGTAAGAAGCATCTCGAAATTCAAAGGATAAAACTTACAGATTCATCGTCGTTTCGCTTCTCTGAATGAAAGGGGAGCGGGGGGACGAATCCAAACGGGAGACCTGCCTCGGTGATTCGCACCATTCTCATGCTGGTGTTTTGGGCCGCTGCGCTGCCTATTGCGGCGCTACTGGGGTTCCCCTGGACCTATCTGACCAAAGACATCACCTTCTTGTACCGCACCTGCATGTGGGCAGCATTCACGGGCACGCGCATCGCGGGCGTGAAGGTGCGGACGCTGGGACTGGAAAAAATCGATCCGGCGCGAACTTATATCTTCATGTCGAATCACATCTCCAATCTCGATCCGCCCGTTACGCTTCCGCTGATCCCGCGCCGGACTTCGGTGATGGTGAAGAAGGGGTTGTTCAGGGTTCCAATTCTGGGCAGGATCATGCTGATCGGATCGCTCGTGCCAGTGGACCGGGGAAATCGGGATGCGGGTATCGCGGCAGTGCGCGACGCGCTCAGAGCAATTGAGCAGGGACTGAATATGACCATCTACGTGGAAGGGAAGCGCTCGTTCGATGGCAAGCTGCTGCCGTTCAAGAAAGGCCCGTTTTATCTCGCGGAGGAGTGCAATGTGCCGGTGGTGCCGATCACGATTTCAGGTACCGAAGAAGTCATGCCGAAAGCGCGGTTTGCCATCCGTCCGGGGATAGTGACGGTGCAGTTTCACGATCCCATCGAACCCGCCGATTTCGGAGAACGCGATTGCCTGATGGCCAAGGTGCACGCGGCGATCAATAGCGGCCTGCCAGCGGAGTTGCGAGACTAGGCAGCCCGAACTCTAACCAGAGAGAACGTGCTGCGGGCGTTTTCTTCTTCAGCGCCGCTATGCTACAGTGTTATCAGGTAATACCTAGGATTACCCGCAATGCCGAAGCCTTCTACAACCAGCTTGAAGCTCGATATCGAGACAAAGGAGCGCGTACAGCGGCTCGCCTCGGCCCGCCGCCGGTCGCCGCACTGGGTCATGCGCGAAGCCATAGAGGAGTATGTGGAACGCGAAGAGAAGCGCGAGCAATTCCGGCAAGACGCGCTAGCCGCTTGGACCCATTACCAGACGACCGGCCTCCACGTCACAGCCGAAGAAGCCGACGCCTGGCTGGCCAAGCTCGAAGCGGATAAGGACGCCCATACTCCGAAATGTCACGGCTGAGGTGGTCCCAACCCGCCCTGCTGGATGTGGCCCGCCTTCATGACTTTCTAGCTCCCAAGAGCCGGGATGCCGCCAAGCGTGCCGTCAAGGCGATCCGGCAGGGCTTAAAAGCGCTCGGCAAGCACCCGGAGATTGGTCGTCCGGTCGAAGAGTTGCCGCTGGAGTTCCGCGAGTGGGTGATTGACGTCGGACATGGGGCCTATGTCGCTCTGTATCATTACGACGGAAAGCAAATCGTGATGCTGGCGATCCGCCACGGACGCGAAGCCGGATACTGAGTTGAATCCACGCGGACCCGCTGCAGGTCCGCTGCAGAGGCTGGCGTCCAGCGGATACGCATTTTTATGAGCGCAACATCTGCTCCAGGCTGGCGTCCATTTTCTTCTTCTTCGATGAACTCGCCCCGGTCGGCCTGTGCAATACCCTCCCGCACGGCGACACGAAATTGGGCATCTTCCTCAAGCAGACGCAAGGCGGCATCCTTCACCAGTCGTTCGGCGTCGGTGCCTTCTTTGGTGGCGATTTGCGCAAGCTGCGCTTCCGCAGAGCACTGAACGATCTGGGGTTCAAGTAAGCAGTTCCCAAACTGGCTTGCGCCGGATCTAGTGAAGCACGGCCTATGGGCGACTGTCCCGTTCACCCGCCAGATTTCCCAGCCCGCTGCTAATCCTCACAGCCTTAAAGGCTTACATTGACCTGGGGGTGCATCTTTCGATAACCTTACAGCATCTTTAATCCAATGAAAAAGTGTACCCTAGTACCGTGACCGCGTGATGAGTCATACGGTGGAGGGACGGGTCCAGCCGGGCGGGGACGCCCGGCTCTCCACCAGCAAGCTTGGGTCGACAGCAGTAACAATCACGCGGTCGTGGCACTAGTGGGTGGGGGATGCGACTTGTCTGAGACCAGGAACTTACACACAAAGACGTTACTGCTATTGAAGCCGCGCGGATTCTGCGCTGGAGTGGTGCGGGCGATCGACATTGTCCGGATTGCGCTGGAGGCCTTTGGGCGGCCGATTTATGTGCGCAAGGAAATCGTCCACAACCGCTTCGTGGTTGAGGAACTGCAGCAGAAGGGCGCAATTTTTGTCGATGGCGTGGATGAAGTGCCGGAGGGCGAACGCGTCATCTACAGCGCCCACGGCGTTTCTCCGGAAGTGCGCGAGCACAGCAAGCGGCGGAACCTGCGCGTGATCGATGCTACGTGTCCGCTGGTCACCAAGGTGCACGTAGAGGCGGTGAAGTTCGCAAAGGAAGGCTATTCGCTGATTCTGATCGGCCATCGCGATCATGACGAGGTGATAGGCACGCTCGGCGAGGCGCCCACGGTGACTCAGGTGGTAGGGTCGCCTGCGGAAGTGGCGTCGGTGACCTTGCCCGACCCCAACCGCGTGGCGTACCTGACGCAGACGACGCTTAGTCTGGATGAGACTCGCGACATTATCGCCGCGCTGCGCAAGCGGTTCCCGAACATTAAGGGTCCGGCGGCGCAGGATATCTGCTATGCCACGGAAAACAGGCAG
The DNA here is from genome assembly GCA_050018355.1 of Terriglobales bacterium. GTDB lineage: Bacteria > Acidobacteriota > Terriglobia > Terriglobales > Acidobacteriaceae > Acidiflorens. The sequence continues at coordinate 5,784 of JBEKAF010000055.1, forward strand.
GTTGCGGTGAAACACGTGGCCTCCGACGCCGATTTGCTGCTGGTGGTTGGCTCCGACAATAGTTCAAATTCCAAGCGGTTGGTGGAAGTTGCTCGCAGTTTGGGCACCCCGGCGCATCTAATTGATGACTGTCGCGACATTCAGCCGCAGTGGTTGAATAGCGTGAAGACGGTGGCCTTGACCGCGGGAGCATCGGCTCCGGAACATCTGGTGCAGGAAGTTGTGCAGTACTTGGCGGGAAAGGGCTTCGGCAACGTGCAGGAATTGGAAATCATGCCGGAAAATGTGCGCTTTGGATTGCCGCCGGAGATCGTGGAAACGATTTCTGCGGCACCGGCCATGGCCGTGGGGTCCTAGATGGAAGAATCCTCCCCTTACAGTTCGGCCTCCGCGCCGCAGATGCGATTTGGAAAGATTGATGACCTGGGGAGCCGGGTCGCGGTAGCCGTCGATGCGGCTCGCAAGTATCTTTTTTCGCAGCAACACGAAGAGGGTTACTGGTGCGGAGAACTGGAAGCTGATACCACCCTCGAATCCGATTACATCCTACTCCACACGCTGCTCGGCACGGGCAGCCAGGAACGCTTTGACAAGGCCGCTCGCTACATCCTGAATCACCAGAATGAAGACGGTGGCTGGAGCATCTACGCTGGCGGCCCTTCAAACATCAGCGCTTCGGTGAAAGCCTACTTCGGGCTGAAGCTGGCTGGATTCGCGGCGGATCATCCCGCGCTGGCGCGCGCCCGCAAGAAGATTCTCGATATGGGTGGCGTGACCGAAGTCAATACATTTACCAAGATCTATCTCTGTTTCTTTGGGCAATACGATTACGATGCGGTGCCGGCGATACCGCCGGAGATCGTGCTGTTTCCCAACTGGTTCTGGTTCAATATCTACGAAATTTCTTCGTGGTCGCGCGCTATCCTGGTGCCGCTTTCGATCTGCTATGCCAAGAAGCCATTCAAGAAAATTCCCGACGAAATGGGAGTGGAAGAGCTCTTTGTCGGCGGGCGCGACAAGTCGCGCATGCATCTGCACTGGGCCAAGAAGCGGATTTCCTGGCGCAATTTCTTTTTGGTTCTGGATCGGGTCACCCACTGGGCAGAGCGTGTGCACATCCGTCCGCTGCGTTCGCTTGCTCTGAGGCAGGCCGAGAAGTGGATGCTGGAGCGCTTCGAGATGAGCGACGGCCTGGCAGCGATCTATCCCTCGATCATGAACTCCATCATCGCGCTGCGCTGCCTGGGGTATTCGGTGGACGATCCGCAGTTTATCCGCGCGCTCGACGAGTTCGAGAAGCTGGGGATCGAGGAGGGCGACACTTTCCGCATGCAGCCCTGCATGTCTCCCGTTTGGGATACGGCATACGCGCTGTTTGCGCTGGGCGAGGCGGGAGTTCCGGCCACCGATCCGCGACTTGTGAAGTGCGCCGACTGGATCCTGCAGAAGCAGGTGCGCAAGCCCGGAGACTGGAAGATCAAGAATCCGAAAGGCGAACCGGGCGGCTGGTACTTCGAGTTCAACAATGAGTTCTATCCCGACGTGGACGACAGTGCCATGGTCTGCCTGGCGCTGAGCCGGGTCGAACATCCGAACGGACGCTATCAGAGCGAGTCTGTGCAGCGCGCGATTGATTGGATACTATCGATGCAGTGCAAGGACGGAGGCTGGGCTTCGTTCGACAAAGATAACGACCGCATGGTGTTCCAGTACGTGCCCTTTGCCGATCACAACGCCATGCTTGATCCCGCAACCGTCGACATCACGGGCCGGATTCTGGAGTGTCTTGCGACCTATGGATACGGCCAGAACCATCCGGCGGTGAAGCGGGCGATCAAGTTTATTCGTAAAGAGCAAGAGCCGGATGGAAGCTGGTTCGGACGCTGGGGCGTGAACTACATCTACGGCACGATGCAGGTATTGCGCGGTCTGGAAGCGATGGCCGTGGACCGTAACGACCCCATGATCCAGCAGGCGGCGGAGTGGCTGCGCTCGGTGCAGAATGCCGATGGTGGCTGGGGCGAGACGGTGGGATCCTATGACGATCCCAACCTTCGAGGGCAGGGCGACAGCACGGCTTCGCAGACCGCGTGGGCAATCATGGGACTGCTGGCCGTCGGCGACACGCGCAGCGAATGCGTGGCCCGCGGCATGGCCTATCTTCTGCGCACGCAAAACAAAGACGGTTCCTGGGACGAGCCTTTCTTCACCGGAACCGGCTTCCCGCGCGTGTTCTATCTGATGTATCACCTGTATCGTGAGTACTTCCCGCTGATCGCGCTCACGACCTATTCGAAGGTAATGGCGGAGAAGAGCAGCAGTTAGCAGTCAGCAATCAGCACTCAGCACTCAGCGGCTCGGACGACGCAACGAATATCAAGCGCTATGAAGGCGGGAACTGAATGCTGAGTGCTGAATGCTCGCTTTCGTCACTGGCGCTACCGGATTTCTGGGCAGCCATGTTGCGCGCGTCTTGGCGGAGCAGGGAGCGCAGTTGCGGCTGCTGGTGCGGCCGACGAGCGATCTGCGCAACATTGACGACCTGAACGCCGATCGGGTCGAGGGCGACCTGCGCGACGCGGCTTCGATTGAGAAGGCGCTTTCCGGCTGCGACGTCGTATTTCACGTTGCGGCGGACTACCGGCTGTGGGTGCGCGATCCCGACGAGATGTATCGCTCAAATGTCGAGGGCACGCGTTCCTTGCTCGAAGCTGCGCGAAGACAAGGCGTACGGCGCGTGGTATACACGTCGAGTGTGGCGACCATGGGCTTCACCTCGAACCGGGCCATCGTAAACAATGGGAAGGTAGCTGATGAACAGATCCCGGTCGGTATCGCGGATATGATCGGGCACTATAAGCGTTCGAAGTTCATGGCAGAGCAGGTAGCAATCGAGGCCACGAGGTCCGGAGTCGATGTGGTGGTGGTGAATCCCACGACTCCGATCGGCGAGCGCGATATCAAACCGACTCCGACCGGGCGAATCGTCGTGGATTTCTTGAAGCGAAAATTCCCGGCGTACGTGGAAACGGGATTGAACCTGGTGGATGCGACCGAGTGCGCCCGCGGTCATGTCCAGGCGCTGGAGAAGGGAAGATCGGGCGAGCGCTACATTCTGGGCGGAGAGAATCTTACGCTGAAGCAGATCCTGGACCGGCTGGCCGCGATCACGGGTTTGCCGTCGCCGACCGTGAAACTGCCTTACATTTTTGCGCTGGCGGCTGGAGTCGTGGACGAGATGGTGACAGGCTGGGTTCTGGGCCGCGAGCCGCGCGCGACGATTGACGCGGTGCGCATGGGGCGCAAGATGATGTTTGTGAGTTCAGCGAAAGCGGAACGGGAACTGGGCTGGCGGACGGTTCCAGTCGATGGGGCGCTGCGGCGGTCGGTAGAGTGGTTCCGTGGCAACGGATATGTCTAGGATTGCCATCATAGCCGCTATGGAGCGAGAGGTTGGACCGCTGATCCGAAGCTGGAAAGTCAGGACGATGGAACACGGCGCACGACGATATCGTCTTTTTGAAAATGGAGAAGCAGCTCTGGTGTGCGGCGGAATTGGAACGGAAGCCGCGCGTCGCGCGACCGAAGCAGTGATTCGGGAAGTGAAACCGATGCGGGTGATCTCAGTCGGTTTTGCTGGGGCGCTCGATGGTTCGCTGCAGGTCGGGGATGTTCTTGAGCCGCGCACGGTGATCAACGCTGCCGACGGCGTCCGAACAGAAGTCGGCTCGGGTGAGGGAATCCTGCTGACTTCCGCGACTGTGGCGGGCAAGGAGCAAAAGATCCGATTAGGCAAAGCTTACGGCGCGAGCGCGGTGGACATGGAAGCCGCAGCCGTGGCGCAAGGCGCGCAGGCGCGGGGAGTCGAGTTCGGAGCTTTGAAAGCCATCTCCGACACCGCCGATTTCAGCCTGCCCCTGCTGGATCGCTCGATGGAGCGCTTTGTGGCGGACGACGGGACCTTTCATTCCGTCAAGTTTGCGTGTCATGTGGCGCTGCGCCCGTGGCTGTGGGGGACTACCATTGCGCTGGCGCGGAACAGTTCCAAGGCAAGCCAGGCTCTTTGCGGCGCGCTCGTGAGTTACCTTGATCGTGAGACTCTCAGTCGTCAGACTTTGCCGGGTGAGTCTTTGGTGGCTGAATCGAAGCAATAGGGGAAACAATAAAGTCTGCTATGGCAATTGCTCGGGCATCGACGTTGGCCGTTGAAAGCGAAAGGCACAAGATTCCTTCCACCATGAGGGCCGCCGTGTATCGTGGCGTCAACGATGTGCGCCTGGAAGAAGTGCCTGTGCCTGAAATTGGGCCCGGGGAGATTCTGGTTCGAGTCCACACGTGCGGGATCTGCGGGACCGATCTTAAGAAGATCGCTACCGGATCTCACTCCGCGCCGCGTATTTTTGGTCACGAAACTTCGGGCGTCGTCGCGAAAGTGGGGAAAGGTGTTCGAAAGTTCACCGTCGGCGAACGCGTTGTTGTGTTTCACCACATCCCGTGTAGGGAATGTTATTACTGCCGCCACAAAACCTTCGCCCAGTGCGCCACCTACAAGAAAGTTGGTTGCACGGCTGGGTTCGAGCCCTCGGGTGGAGGATTTGCGGAATACGTCCGGGTGATGGACTGGATCGTGGAGAAGGGAACGGTACGCATCCCGGACGGCATCAGTTTCGAGCAGGCATGTTTTGTCGAGCCGGTGAATACCTGCATCAAAGGTATTGAGACCCTTCGTCTGGAAGCGGGCGAGACGGTGCTGGTGATTGGGCAGGGTCCAATTGGTCTGATCCTGGCGAATCTGGCGAAGCGGGCGGGGGCTCGTGTGATTACTTCCGATTTGTATCCGGCGAGGCTTACAATGGCAAAAGGCTTCGGCCTCAATCTGACAATTGACGCTTCCAAGGCTAACGCCGGGCAAACGGTGCGCGGAATGACGGAAGGGCGCGGGGCTGACGCCGTGATTTTGGCAGTCGGCGAGAACGGCCTGATTCGGCCTGCCATGGATGCTACGCGTCCGGGAGGTCGTGTGTTGCTGTTTGCGCAAACGGCGCGGGGCGAGGCCACGATTGATCCGGCGGCAGTGTGCGTGGACGAAAAGGCTTTGCTCGGATCCTACAGTGCGTCGGTCGAATTGCAGGAGGAGTCAGTGCGCTTTGTCATGAACCGTGAAATGGATCTGGAACGGCTTATCAGCCACCGTTTCCCGCTGCAAAGCGGTGTGGAAGCGCTGAATCTGGCTGCCCATCCTCAACCGGACTCGATGAAGATTGTCATCCAGCCGGGCAGCGCCGGGGCCCCCAGCACGCCCGGTTTTGGCGTGATGGGGTGGAGAGCGTGGGAAGGACATCAACTGTGAATGGCAAGATGACGGCGGCCGTCCTCTACGGCAAAGAAGATATCAAGATTGAAAGGGTGCCGATCCCGCGTGTGGGTGACGGCGAAGTTCTGGTAAAGGTCCACGTCGCGCTCACCTGCGGCACGGACTTGAAGGTGTATCAGCGTGGCTATCACGCCCGCATGATTGTGCCGCCGGCGTTGTTCGGGCATGAACTGGCCGGCACGGTCGAGGAAGTCGGTGAGGGCGTGCGCGGCTTCAAAAAGGGCATGCGCGTAGTCGCGCTCAACTCAGCTCCCTGCGGCATGTGCTTCTATTGCTCCAAGCACCAGCTAAACCTCTGCGAAGATCTCCTGTTCAACAATGGCGCCTACGCCGAGTACATCCGGATTCCGCGGCGCATTGTGGAAGCCAATATGCTCGTCGTGCCTTCGAATGTGAGCTTCGAGGATGCGGCGATGACCGAGCCGCTCGCCTGTGTTCTCCGGGGCCTGCATGAAACTGGAGTCGAGATCGGCGACACCGTGGCGGTCATTGGCGGCGGACCGATCGGTCTGATGTTTGTGCAGGTGGCCAAAGCCATCGGCTGCAATGTGATCGCGGTCGTCAAGCGCGATTCGCAGGTCGCACTGGCGCGCAAAAAGGGTGCGCACGAGGTCGTGCAGATTACAAAAGTCAAAGATCCGGTGGAGGCAGTGCGCGAGTTAACTCCGGAGAGGCGCGGCGCCGATGTGGCAATCGAAGCCGTAGGCCGCCCGGAAGCCTGGGAGTGGGCCGTGCAGATGGCTCGCAAGGGCGGCACGGTTAATTTCTTCGGCGGGTGTGCCGCGGGAACCAAGGTGCAGTTAGACACCAACCGCTTGCACTACTCGGAAATCACTTTGAAGGCGACTTTCCATCACACCCCGGAGACGGTGCGCCGGGCCTTCGGTTTGATTGCCGAGAAGAAAGTTTGTGGCACCGACTACATCACCGGCGAAGCGCCGCTTTCGCGTTTGCACGATGTGCTGCGCCACATGCTGAACCGCAACGGGGATATCAAGACTGCGATTATCCCAGGCCACTAGCGCGGGAGCTGCGCCATTCATTGTCTATCTTGTGAAGGTGTAACCCTGTGAGCCTCTGTGTCCTCTGTGGTTAAGAATCTTCGATGATAACTGCTGCTAGCCATCCCCCGACTGCGCCGCTCTCCTCCGCCTGGAGTGCGCTGCCGCCGGAGTACGCCATCCCTGACCACGCGCCTTCGGAGGCCGAAGCACGCGAATATTGCCGCCGCCTGGCGCGCTCGCATTACGAAAATTTTTCGGTCGTGTCCTGGTTTCTTCCCGAACGGCTGCACCAGCATTTCTTCAACGTTTACGCCTATTGCCGCATCTCGGACGATCTGGGTGACGAGGTGGGCGACAGCGCCGCATCTCTGCAGTTGCTTGATCAGTGGGAGACGGAGTTAAACGCATGCTATGACGGTCATCCGCGGCATCCCGTTTTTGTCGCGCTCGCCGAGACCGTTCGCAAGTTTGAAATTCCGAGAAATGAATTCGCGGATTTGCTGACCGCGTTCCGGCAGGACCAAAGTGTCAGCCGCTACGAAACCTTCGATGAGCTACTGGGCTATTGCCGGTATTCGGCGAATCCGGTCGGACACCTGGTGCTGTACCTCTGCGGATACCGCGGTCCCGAGCGCCAGTTGCTTTCCGATTACACCTGCACCGCGCTGCAACTCGCGAACTTCTGGCAAGACGTGAGCGCGGACTTTGCCAAAGGACGAATCTATCTTCCCCTCGAAGACCTGCGGCGGTTCGGCGTGAGCGAAGAAGTGATACGGGACGACGAAAACACTTCGGCGTTCTGCGAGATGATCAAGTTTGAAGTCGAACGCGCGAGGGAATGGTTTACGCAAGGCATGCCACTGATCGCGAAAGTCGACCGCGCGCTGGCCACCGACATTGAACTCTTCAGCCGCGGCGGCGAGGAGATTCTGAACGCAATCGAGCGTCAACATTATGCTGTGCTGGGCAGGCGTCCCGCAATTTCCAAAGCCCGGAAGCTGGCCCTGGTCGCTCGTGCCGCGCTGGGGAAGCTGCGATGAGCGCCGCCGTGGGAAATGCGCCGGTACAGTTCGCGCCTACCGCTTCACAGCTCGATATGGCGTACTCCGTCTGCCGGAGTATCGCCCGCTCCGCCGCCAAAAATTTCTATTACGGGTTTGTAGTCCTTCCACGGCGAAAACGCAATGCGTTGAGCGCAGTGTATGCCTTCATGCGGCGGTGTGACGACATCGCCGACGACAGCACGCTCAGCGCCGATGATCGTCAAAACAAGCTCGCGGAATGGCTGGACAAAGCCCACCGCGCGTTGGCGGCACAGCCAACGGATGATCCGGTGCTGCTGGCGCTGACCGATGCGCAGCGCACTTACCAGATTCCGATTGGGTTTCTGGATCAGCTTGCCTTCGGTACCGCTGCGGATCTCGATCACGGCCAACCAGAGCCCTCTGCCGCTAAGCCCCTAGTCGCGCGTTACCAGACTTTTGAAGAGTTGCGCCAGTATTGCTACGGTGTGGCGTCGGTCGTCGGTCTGGTGTGCATCAGGATCTTCGGGTATCGCGATCCCGCCGCTGAGCCGCTTGCCGAACGCTGCGGTCTGGCATTTCAGCTCACGAATATTATTCGCGACGTTAAAGAAGACGTCGCCATGGGCCGGGTGTATTTCCCGCAAGAGGACCTGGCGCAGTGCGGTCTTTCTGCCGCCGATCTGGCCGCGCCGCATGTTGATGTTGCGCGCATCCGTCCGCTCCTGGCGATGGAGGCCGACCGCGCGCGCGAGTGCTACCGCTCCGGCGAAGAGCTGATCCCGCTGGTGAATGAAGATAGTCAGCCCGCTCTGTGGGTCCTCATTACCATTTATTGCCGACTCCTCGAAAAGATTGCTTCGAACCAGTATGACGTCTTCAGTGAGCGCGTCCGATTAACGGTTCCCGAAAAGCTCACTGTCATGGGAAAAGGAATCCTGAAGCGTCTGCTGTGATGCCGCCATCGATCCATCCTGCAACGACGACACATCCTCCTACAGTCGCTATAGCCGGAGGCGGGTTGGCCGGCCTCGCCGCTGGATGCGCTCTCGCCGAAGCGGGTTTTCGCGTGTCGCTCTTTGAGCGCCGCCCCTATCTCGGCGGGCGCGCCTCTTCTTATCAGCATCCCGGCACCGGCGAAATTGTGGACAATTGCCAGCACGTGTTGCTCGGCTGCTGCACCAACCTGCTCGATTTCTATCGTCGCGCGGGAGTTCAGGACAAGATTCGCTGGTATGAAAAGCTAACGTTCCTCGAGCCCGGAGGACGCGCATCCGTGATCGCCCCGTCGGCGCTCCCCGCTCCGCTGCACACGGCTCCGGCATTTCTCCGGGCTAAATGTTTAATTTTTCGCGACAAGATGGCCATCGGCCGCGCCATGGTGGCGCTTGCCCCTTCCATCCCGCCGGATCGTGGTGAGTGGTTCCTCGACTGGCTGAAACGCCACGGGCAAACCGAACAAGCCATCGAGCGTTTCTGGAAGACAATCCTGGTCAGCGCCTTGAACGAAGATCTCGATCAGGTTTCCGTTCCCTATGCGGCCCAAGTGGTGCGCGAGTCGTTTCTTAAATCGGCCGCCGCCGGGCGCATGGGAATTCCAAACGTGCCGCTCACCGACTTGTACGGCACAACCGGAGACTACATCCGCGCCCGTGGTGGAGAGATCCAGTTTCGTGCGGGTGTGGAGTCGTTTCGGACAGAAGCCTTTGGCGTAAGCGTGACGACGAATGGACAGGAACAGAAATTCGACTATCTGGTTCTGGCTGTCCCTTTTGACGTGCTGGGGCGCATATTGCCGGACAGCGCGTCCGCCGCGCCTTTGGCCGCGGCACTCGCACAGTTCTCGACGTCACCGATCACCGGCATCCATCTCTGGTTTGATCGTCAAATCAGCGACCTCGATCACGCCGTCCTGCTCGACCGCACCATTCAGTGGATGTTTCACAAATCGCGGATCATTGAATCTCGCGTCAATGAAGCTCGCAGCAACGAAGCTCGGGATAACGGCAACGGCAGCGGCAGCTACGTTGAGCTGGTCGTAAGCTGCTCCCGGAGCCTGGTGGAAAAGTCGAAGCCAGAGATCGTCGACATGGCGGTGAAAGAGGCGCAAGAGTTCTTCCCCGCTGCGCGCGAAGCGAAACTGCTGAAGTCGACCGTGATCAAGGAAGTCAATGCGACGTATTCACCGCGACCGGGAATCGACCAGCACCGGCCCAAGCCAGAGACAGCTTGGCCGCGAGTCTTTCTGGCCGGCGATTGGACCGCGACCGGCTGGCCCGCCACCATGGAGGGCGCCGTTCGCAGCGGCTATCTTGCGGCGGAAGCACTGGCGCGGTTCGCCGGCGGCAAACGCGCCCGCTTTCTCGTCCCCGATCTGGCCCCGAGTGGCTTAATGAGATTGTTTAGATGACGTTCGCTTCGACGACGTAGATTACTTCGATCGAATTCGCATTACTTTATAGTCACTCCCAAAACTTCAGACCGCCATCAGCACCACGCCACACGCTACCAGCAATGCCGCAATCCAACGCCGGCGCCCCACGCGTTCGTGCAGGAAGATGCGTGCGGCTACCGCATTGGCCACAAAGGTGAGCGAGGCCGAAGCAGGCACGACTAAACTGAGGTTTCCCCACGAAAGGCCAAACAGCAGGCTGTAGAACGCGACCCCCATCGCCATCAAGGCGGGAGCAAACGTGGGCGTTGCAAGCACGCGCCCAACCACCGCCAGTATCCCGCGCCGTTTCCAAAGTTCCTCGACGTCGCCCACTCGTTTCATGGAGTAGGAAAGCAGCACGTCTCCGGTGGTCGAGGCCAGAATGATGAGCCCAATCGCGGCCCAGGCGTAGATCTCATTCATGACTCCATCTCCTGGGACACCGTGTCGCGTGAACCGTCCGGTGCATTCCTGTGTTGGCGAGTGGGCGTAACCGACGGGCCGGCGGCCACGAAGCCCACGCCGGCGGCGATCAGCGCAATGCCTAGCCAACGCGTCGGCGAGATTTCTTCGTGAAGACGGAAGTGACCGATCAGAGCGACGAGCACATAGGAGAGCGATGTGGCGGGCAGCACATAGGTGAGATCAGCCCACGAAAGCGCGGACATGTAACAGGCGAAGAACGCCAGCAGTAACAGGATTCCCGCAGTTACCCAGGGATTGAGGATGGCCAGCAGCAGGCCGGGAAGGTTGTGCAGCGAAACATTGCCGAGATTTTTCATCCCGCGAGCCAGCAAGGAATCGCCCACCGTGGCGAATACGGTGATTCCCGCCAGAACGAGGTATTTTCGAAATGTCACTTAAGATCCAACTCCGGAGGCCTTGAATCATTGAGACATTGAGGCATTTTGAAAACCCAGGAGCCTTTGGCCCTTAATGATTCAATGCCTCAATGATTCAATGATTCAATGATTCTCTAGGCCTTGGCCGGTTCCGGGGCAGGCGCTTCTTCCTTGCGGTTTTCCTTGACCCACTTGTGGCGCTGCGCGCGCAGTTTAAGGAAGGTCCGCGCTTCCTTGTACAAGCGCTTGCGTTCGGAGTTGTCGAACATCGCTTTCCTCAAAATGCGGTACGCAGCCTTGGGACGGAAATAGTACGCATCGTAAAAGTCATGGACTGCCGCAAGAATTTCCGTCGCGGGCAGGTCCGGATACTCGATCTGCACCATCTGGTGCCCGAAGTCGTCCACCATTCTTGTGTCGCTGGTCATGAAGCCATTCTTTATCGCGGATTCGTGCAGTTCAGTTCCAGGGAAAGCATGCGCCACCGAAACCTGAATCGTCTCCACGTCGAGTTCCTTGGCGAATTTGATCGTGTTCTTGATGGTCTCGCGAGTTTCTCCGGGCAGGCCGAGGATGAAATCTCCGTGGACCACCAGTCCCAGCTTGTGGCAATCCTTGGTGAACTGGCGGGCGCGCTCGATGGTCGCGCCTTTCTTGATGTTTTTCAGAATCTGTTGATCGCCCGATTCGTAGCCCACGATCAGGAGCCGGCATCCGGCGTCTTTCATGGCCTTGAGCGTTTCGAAGTCAGTGGTGACTCGCGAAGTACACGACCAGGTCAGGCCCAGCGGTTTCAACTTGGCGCACAGTTCGACGGTGCGAGCTTTCTGCAGGTTGAAGGTGTCGTCGTCGAAGAAAAATTCCTTGACGTACGGCCAGTAATCTTTTGCCTTGGCCATCTCACGCGCTACGTCATCGGTGGAGCGTTTGCGCCAGGGGTGTCCGCTGAGGGTCTGGGGCCAGAGGCAGAAGGTGCACTGCGCCGGGCATCCGCGCGTTGTGTACAGCGACACAAAAGGGTGCAGCAGGAAAGGCACGTTGTAGCGACGGACATCCAGGTCGCGCCGGTAAACATCGGTCACGTGCGGCAGGGCGTCCAGATTCTCAATCGTCGGCCGGTCGGGATTATGCACCACGTGCCCATTTTTGCGATACGAAATGCCGAGAATGTCTTCGATCGGCTTGCCCTGCGCGTACTCGACGATGGAGTAGTCGAATTCCTTGCGGCAAGCTACGTCGATCACCTTGGCTTCCATCAAGGACTTCTCGGGCAGCACGCTAACGTGAGGTCCGACGAAGGCGATTTTAATGTGAGGATTGCTGTCTTTGATGGCCTCAGCTATGCGAACATCGCCGGCGAATCCCGGAGTGCTCGTAAACAGCACGAGCAGTTCGTAATCCTGGCAGGTGCGGATCGTCTCTTCCGCCGTGATGTGGTGAGGCGGGGCGTCCAGCAAGCGCGCGCCTTCGAGCATTCCTGTCGGATAGGCAAGCCAGACTGGATACCAGTACGACTCGATCTCACGCGTAGCAGGCCAGCGCGAGCCTGCGCCCCCATCGAAATTCTCAAACGAAGGCGGATTCAAAAACAGTGTTTTCAATGGCATATAGTGAGTCTCTATTTTAGCATTCTTAGGAGCGCACACACTCCATCCGACGCTACCATTCAGGTACGCGCCAAGCCGCGTCGAAAGCGTGGGAAGCTTTATCCAACTGTGCCTTAGCGCGGGTCAAACCGCAAAAGAACCTCGCCGAACGTCGCTTCTGCGCATTAAGACGCGAGAATCGGGTCCCGGCTGGATGAGCTGTTTCATGCGTCATTTTGAAGCCGGGTTTGCTGAAGCGGCGCCTGGCAGCGCCCATTTCTCCAAATCTCCAGTAGCGCGCAGCAGGTTCATGCGAACCCGCTGGTACTCAAAATCGGCATCCTGAAAAAGCAGATAGCGCTCGGCGGCCTGCACCCGCGCATCGGCCAACTCGTGCAAGGTGCCAGTCTTTGCGTCGATCCGGGTTTGGGCCGCCTCAAGGCCCGACTGTGCCAGTTGATATTCCAACTGCGCCACTTCGCGGGCGGCTTCGAGTTGCTCGGCGGCGCGCTGTAGCTTTAGCGTTTCCTCCGCCACCTGATTGCGAGTCGCGTCCGCTTGCTTCTTCGCCTTGAGGGCCCCGGCCTCGGCCGCGTCGGCTCGCGCGCGCTGGCTGGCGTTGAACAGCGGGATGCGCAGGGCGACGCCGATCGTGGCGTTGTCCTGCTGAAAGGTATTCGGAGGGAAGTACTTGGCGTAGTGATTGAAGGTGGAAAACCGCGCATACTGGGCCGAGAAATCAATTGACGGCAATAAAGAGCGATGCTCGCCCGAGGCCCGCATCGCTTCCGCCAAAGAATGCTGCTCGGCCAACTTGATGGCGGGGCTGGAGGCAACCGCCTTTTCCGAAAGATCTTCTTCCGCGGCGACGGCGGGCAGGGCCGGAATGGTTTCGGGCGCGATTTCGATGGAGGAAACAGGCAAACCGGTTAACGTGGAAAGGTGCCGCCGAAGGACGTCGGCGGAGCCACGCGCCTCGGCCCGGTGAAGGTGTACCCGAGCGGTGATTAGTTTTGCCTTGTTCAAATCCACGGCGCTGTCCACGCCTTCTTGCAAGCGCTCGGCGACTGCTTGTTCCATTTGCTGTGTCTGGGCCTCGTACTGCTGCAGGCGCACGAGTCGCGCCTCCCACTTCGCCAGTTCAGCATAGGTCACCGCGACGTCCTGGATGACGGCATTACGCTGGTCTTTGTCCTGAAACTCAGAAGCATGCCAGTCAGTTTTCGCCGCATTCAGGAACTGCCGCTGTGCAGGATTGAACACCGAACTCTGCGCCACGACATTCGCCAGCGCCGGAGCCGACCCTTCGATGCTGAGAGGGTATCCATAGGTCCAGCCAACGCCCGAACCGACGAACAGCTGCGGAATGTAGTTGTTGCGGAGTTCTCGGTAGGAGGCAAAGGTGCGCTGCACGTCGGCATTCGCAATCGCCGAACTTGTGCTGTGCGCGAGTGCGAGCCGAATGGCGCGCTCGAGAGGCAGCGGTTCAGCCTGGCCGCGCGTCGCGAAAATCAGTACGGCCGCAAATAAGGCGAGCAGATTTGTGGAGTGCAACCACCGCGGCAATCGGAGTTTCATCTCGTCACCTTCATCTCGTCACCCATGGGTCAGGCGCACATAGATCAGCACATATGGATCAGGCCGCGGCTCCGCCGCGACGCACAAATTGTAGTGCGCCAGACACGAGCCGGGCAGTCGCTTTGAGAGTTATTTGGGAAAGTTATTTGGGAAGCCACGAGGCGCAGGAGGAATCTCGGCATCCTCAGTGGGCAACTCGGTTGAGTGCTTGCTGGGCCATGCCGAAGTTCCGGACCAATGACAGGGAAGCACGGTACTCCTGCGCAGCACCTGCCTTGTCTCCTTGTTTTTCAAGCAGCATGCCCAGCAGATAGTGGGCCTTGAACGCCGGAGCTGCTTCTACCGGGCCGGCGGCGAGATAACGGCGCAGCAGTTCCACGGCGAAAGGATAGCTACGATCGGCGCGATATAGGATACCGGACGCCTCCACCAGAACATCGAGTTTGGGCATAGGCGACTGGCTGAGCTTGACGATGGCTTGCTCCATTTCGTCGAAGCGCTTCTGGCGACGAAGAAAAAGAGCCAGGTTGAGCCACGCTTCCGCGTCACCCTTGCTGAGGTCGATGTACTGGTGATATTCCCGTTCGGCGGTGGCAGCGTCTTTTTTCTGTTCGGCGATGCGCGCGTAAACCCAGTGTTCTCGGGCAGGGTTTACAGTTGCAATGGACTGCGCTTGCTCGCGGGCCTTCTGTTCTCCGCCGCCGACAATGCCCGGCGCGGCCAGATAGAACTCTGCCAAATCGAGCCGGGCATCGACGTCTTTCGGATTCAGTTGCACCGCACGCTCGAATTCTCCGCGGACCCTTCCGGCCAGGCCTGCCGCAGCCAGGAAATTTGATCGATCCGCCTTTTCGCCGTACACGCGCCCCAGCCAAAGATGGAACCGGCTGCTGTCCGGATCGAGCGAGACCGCTTTTCTGCACGACGATTCCGCACGATCCCAATCTTCGAGCGCGAAGTAAGCACGGCAGAGCAGGTTCGACGATTCCGCGTCCGCCGGAACAGTAGAGAGACGGCCATTCAACTCGGTGATAGCTTCATCGATGCGGCCGGCCGCCAGCATATCCCTGGCAGAGTCCGCCACGCTGGCGGTCAACGAGGCAATCAGCAATAGTAAAGCGAGCAACACTCTGGAAGTACGAGTGATCATCTAGAACTTGACCTGCGTTTGGTCGCCAATCGGTTTGCCGTTCCACGAACTGATCGCAACCACGTCCTTGGCCGAGAGGCCGCGTGTTATTTCAACCTGCGTGAGATTGGAAAGGGAAGTCTCCACATCCCGGCGCTTGAGTTCGTGGCCGGCAACCAGCAAAACATAAGGCTTGGCGTCGTCCATGCGGACCGCCTCTCGCGGCACTACCAGCACGTTATCGTGCTCGGCAGTAACGATCGTGACTCCGACGTTTATATTCGGCAATAGTTTCAAATCCTTGTTATCTACGATGCTGGTCGTCTCGCCGACGTTGCGCGAACCGCGCAATTTCACCGTCGATGGGATGGCAGTCACGGTGACCCGCCAAACGCGTCCCGGGACGGCGTCCCAGGTAATCTCAATCGGATTTCCGGGAGCCAGTCTGCCTACGTCGGGCTCATCGACGAAAGCG
Source organism: Terriglobales bacterium (assembly GCA_050018355.1). GTDB lineage: Bacteria > Acidobacteriota > Terriglobia > Terriglobales > Acidobacteriaceae > Acidiflorens. The sequence goes on from JBEKAF010000055.1 coordinate 21,228, forward strand.
CGGACCAGCACTTTTCGCAGATCCGCTACTTGTAGCAGAAGATCTCCGGCCGCCACGAAGCCGCCCTGCTTCGCAGGCAGCGAGTACACGATGCCATCAAAAGGAGCGCGGACATTCGATTTCGCCAGCACGTCCTGCGCGGCATCGTAAGTGGCCTGCGCTTCCGCTTGCTGTGCTTCGACGCGCGCTAACTCCGCCTTCGAATATCGTTTCGTCTGCTTTTGCCGGAGAAATATGAGTTGGGCATCGGCGCGGGCAAGAGCGTTTTCTGCTTCTCGGACTTCTCCCGCCGAGGCCGCGCCCTGCTGCTCAAGTTTCTTCAGCGCGTCTAAATTGCGCTGTGCTGAATCGCGGTCGGTGCCTGCTTTCACCAGTTGGACTTCGAGGTTCAGCACTTCTTCCTGGTTCCCGCCTCGTTCCGCGGCGCTCAGGTCGGCTTGCGCTGCTCTCAATTGTGTCTGGGCACGAGCGGCCTGGGCACGAGCGTCGGCGTCATCCAGAACGACCAGCAATTCGCCCTTCTTGACGGAGTCGCCTTCCTTGACAAAAACGCGGCGCACACTTGTGGGGGCCGGAGCGTGGGCCTCGAAGTTGTTGACGGGCTCAATTTTTCCGTTGGTGGAAACCAAGCTGCGTATCGTGCTCTGCTCGACGACGGCGGTTCGCACCGGCACCGGGTCATCGCGGTGGGAGACGAAAGCAGCCAGCACGATCACCGCTGCCAGGATCGCAAGCGCTGTTACCAACCAGCGCCGCGACTGGCGTCCCGAACTGTTTCCATTCAATGGCATGCAGAGAAAAGCGCAAGCTTCAATGTATATCATCCACGCGCTGCGGGGAGCTGGCAAATACTCGCTTAGGACTTACCTGTTTAGATGCGTCGCGCTGACCGTTTGCGTCAGCTACAGCGCGGGATTTTCACGGCGGTGCGTGTGGCCAGACACAGGCGGCTAGGTACAATAGCTAGATGCCGAAATCTCCCCGTTCTACATCTCCCCGTTACACCGCGGAGCACGCCAGCGCCGGGCTCGATCACGATTTCTCGGAAATTGAAACCTGGCCGAACCAGTTTCCAGGATACGAGATTGTTGTGGATGATCCCGAATTCACGTCCGTCTGCCCGAAGACTGGCTTGCCGGACTTTGGCAACATCGTGATCCGCTACGTGCCGGATCGCCTGTGCCTGGAGTTGAAATCGTTAAAAGAATATCTTCAGGCGTATCGAAACCTCGGCATCTTCCAGGAGAACATTGTGAACCAAGTGCTGGAGGATGTTGTCCGCTGGGCTAAGCCGGTGTGGGCCGAGGTGAAAGGCGAGTTCCGTCCGCGCGGGGGGATTTCGACCGTCGTGATCGCGAGGTGGCCGCGGGCGAAGAAAAGTCAGAAGTGATCGGACCTCGCGGAACTTCGTAGAGCTGTTCCGCCTGCAATCTAGCGCGAGGTGGCCGCCGCTCGTGGCTTGATGAGTTCAATTTCGCTCGCGTGTTCAGCCTTGACCCGGCTGATTTCGTAGGCTCCCTGCAAGTTCAGCCAGAACTGTTCAGTCGTCCCGAAGAAGCGGGACAAGCGGACGGCTGTATCGGCGCTGATGCCACGCCGTTCGAGAACGATGTCATTGACCCGAGGCGCGGGTACGTGCAGCCGCTTGGCTAATTCGTAAGAGGAGATGCCCATCGGTTTCAGGAACTCCTCACGCAGGATTTCGCCGGGGTGAACTCTCCAGTTAGGTGTGCCTTTTCTGACAATGCTCATGGTAATTAGCCTCAATGGTAATCCGTGATTTCCACATCGTAAGCATCGCGTCCGCGCCACTCGAAGCAAATTCTGTACTGATCGTTAACTCGTATGCTGTACTGACCCTGCCGATTGCCGTGCAGCTTCTCCAGCCGGTTTCCGGGAGGGACCTTTAAGTCGTCGAGCGTCAGGGCGCCGTCGAGCATGGCCAGTTTCCGTTTCGTGACGCTGGCTGGTGGTGCACCCCTGGTCCTGCCCGTTCTCCAGATTTCGGCCGTCTCTTTGTTGGCGAAAGCCTTGATCACTGGGGCAATGATAACGTTGTACGTTAATAATGTCAATCGTTAATACTGTCAATCGGTGCCAAACGGGCCGGACGCTGCTCTTCTGCGCCATGCTATATTCGCTCGACCTGTGGCTCCGACCAAACTCTATCCTCGCACCGCGCTCGCGCTTCTGACGGCGCTGAACCTGCTCAATTACATCGATCGCTCCGTGTTGTTCGCGGTACAGGATCTCGTCAAAGCGGAGTTCCATCGCAGCGATGCGGCGTTCGGCCTGATCACGAGCGTCTTCTTCATCTTTTACATGTGTGCGGCGCCTTTCATGGGGCCGCTTTCGGTACGTTTCTCACGCAAGCGCGTCATCGTCGCGGGGGCCCTGGTGTGGAGTCTGGCCACTCTGCTCACCGCCGTCACCAAGAACTTTGATGGACTGCTCATCCGTCATACCCTGGTGGGCATCGGCGAAGCCAGCTTTGTCATTCTTTCTCCAACCTTTGTCGCGGACATGTTTCCGGTCGAAAAGCGAGGACGGGTCATGGGGGTGTTTTATCTCGCGCTCCCAGTCGGAACCGCGCTGGGGTATCTGCTGGGCGGGGTCATGGGCGCAAAGTACGGCTGGCGCGCTCCATTTTACGTTGGAGCTGCGCCCGGAGTGCTGCTGGCACTGCTGCTTCTGTTGCTTCCGGAGCCGCCCCTCGGCCAATTCGATGCGCCCGAAAGCAAGGCTCCAGAGCGGGACACGCTGAAAGGGTTGATCCACAATCCCGCATTCCTCACGGCAACCCTCGGCATGGCGATGATGGTGTTCGCGCTCGGAGGACTTCAGGTCTGGATGCCGACGTTTCTGCACCGCGCCCACGGTTACAGCCTGCTGGATGCGAACATCATTTTTGGATTGAGCACCATCTCGAACGGCCTGGTTGCGTCCCTCGCGGGCGGCTGGATCTCCGATCGGTTACTGCGGCGAACCAAATCTGCCCACTACCTTGTGTCCGCAGTTAGTCTGGGCTTGGGTATTCCGGCCATGTGCGTCGCCTTGTTTGCGAGCGGCAGGCCCATGATTGTGGGCATCTTCGTGGCCGAGTTCTTGCTGCTGTTTAACACCGGTCCGCTGAACGCCGCAGTGATCGATTCGGTCGGACCGCATGTGCGCGCGGCTGCCTTGGCAGCAAGCATCTTTGTTTACCACCTGCTCGGCGACGTGCCATCCGCTGCTCTCATCGGCTACATGTCGGACAAGTATTCGCTACAACTTGCCTTTCTGGGGCCGGTCATCGCGATCGCGCTGTCTTCCGCCATACTGTTTTACGGCATGAGATTTGCCCCACCATTATGGGTACAGGGTGAATCGGCGGCATCGCAAGTTCCCTCAGGAGCATCTTCCTAAGCAGAATGCATTGGCAAACAGCTCACTGGATTGCGGGCGGCATCCTCGCACTGGCCTGGTTTTCGCGCATCGTGGAAGCGGCATTCGGCATGCCGCAAGTCGCCGATATCGCGCAGCCCGAATGGGACCGCAGGATCTGGACCCCGAATGGCGAGCCCAGAGTCAGCATCATCGTTCCGGCGCGCAATGAGGAAGAAAGTATTCGCGAGACGCTCGTGCAGTTGCTCGCCCTCGATTATTCCAACTACGAAATTATCGCGGTCAACGACCGCTCGACCGACCGCACTGGCCAGATCATGGATGAGGTTGCGGCAAGTTCTCAAGCTCACGGCTTGTTGAAGGCCATCCACATTTCAGAATTGCCTTCCGGCTGGTTAGGCAAGACACATGCCATGTGGATGGCCGGCCAGCAGGCGAGTGGGGACTGGTTGCTGTTCACCGATGCCGATGTATTCTTCAAGCCCGATTCTCTGCGGCGCGCCGTCGCCTATGCCGAAGCGGAGCGAGCCGACCACGTCGTTCTTTTCCCGCGCATGATCATGAGGCGGCCGGGTGAGAAAATGATGATCGCTTTCTTCCAGGTGCTATTCGTTTTCGGACATCGACCGTGGAAAGTTGCCGATCCCAAAGCGCGGGACCACATGGGGGTGGGCGCTTTCAATATGGTCCGGTGCTCGGTCTATGACGCGGTCGGCACGTATCGCGCCTTGCGCATGGAAGTGCTCGACGACATGAAACTGGGCAAGGTAGTCAAGAACGCAGGGTTCGCCCAGCGCAATGTTTCTGGGGAGGACCTGATTTCCATCCACTGGGCCAAGGGCGCTTTCGGCATCGTCAACAATCTCACCAAGAATTTTTTTGCCGTGCTTTCTTTCCAATGGCCGCGAACCGTGGTCTCCATAGTGGGTCTGGGTTTTCTGAATCTTGGGCCATTTCTTGGCGTCTGGCTGGCCCATGGATGGGCGCGAGTTCCTTACGCCATCGCGCTCGCTTCGTTATTTGCGATTTATTGCGGAATGTCGGTCAGGTCGCCGGTCCCGCCATATTATTTCTTTCTGCATCCGATCAGCACCAGCCTGTTCATGTACACACTTCTGCGCTCCATGTTTTACACCCTCTGGAACGACGGCATCGTGTGGCGGGGGACGAAATATCCGCTGGAGGAGTTACGCAAGGGGATCGTGTGAAATCCGCGGATTGTGAAGAGCGGCGATCCACTACTGCGGCTCTCCTGGATCTTCGATCGACATGGGATCGCCCTGCTTAGTAGTCGTCTTCTTGGCGGCCTTGGCATGCGTAGACCCCCCGGCACTCTTGTGGCCCGCGCGCTCGACGTCGTAGTCCGTGGGCACCGGAGGAAACAACCGGAAAGCGCTTTCGCCCAGTTGTTGGGGGCGGCGCAAGACGATCTCGGCGCGTCCGTCGTAGTCCTGGATCGTTCCCTTGATTTCAACCCGTCGGCCTTCGAGCTGGCGAACGTCGCCCATCTTTTTGAGATCGGCCGGGAACACGACCACGGTGAAGGGACACGTCTTGGGGTCTTTGCAGAAGTTGAGGAACGTAACGCCTTTGCTGCCATCTTCCACGTGCAGCACGGTTCCGCTGATGCACTGGGTCGTGCCCACATGCTTGCTCGCTTCGGCGAAGGAGACGCAGTCATGCGAGGAAGTATTGCGCGCGGAGCAAATGTCGCTCATCGCGAGAACGGTTCCGAGCAGGAAAATCACAGTGAGAAAGCGCATTATGGCTGAGGCGCAGAGAAGTGCATCCTCGGTTTTTATTGTAGGCGTGGAGGAGTGATCCTACGCTCAGCAGGACGAAAATTTCCGCAGCGCCTTCCCGAAAGGGGAACTTGCAGCGCCGGGGTCCCCAGCACGCCCGGTTTTGGCGTGATGGGGTGGGCGCCGGGGCCGGGCCCCGGCCTGCCACAGTTCTCGCGGTGACAAGCGCCGCGCCCCGCTACTTGCTGAAAGACTTTATACCCGCTGCTTCGTCGTCCTTGACATCGAAGACGGTGTAGAGCTTCGTGATCTGCAACAGGTCGTGTACTTTCTTGGTGAGGTTGAGCAGCTTGAGTTCGCCACCTTGGTTTTTGCAAGTGGTGTAGGCGCTGACGAGCTCGCCGATACCTGAGCTGTCGATATAGTTCACGTCGGCGAGGTTCAGCAGGATCTTTTTCTGCTCCTTGGAAAGCAGGTCGCGCACCGTTTCGCGCAAAACTACGCTGCCTTCGCCGAGGGTGATCCGACCGCTGAGATCGACAATCGTGACGCCATCCACCTGACGAGTACTGGACTTCATGCTCACTGGGGAGCCTCCTTGGAGTCCGCGGGGTTGCCGTGGACGTGCTTGATCATTCTAAGTTCGGTGCCCGTTTGGGAGGGGTGGATTTCCACCACATCCATGAACGAGCGTATCAGGAAAATGCCCCGCCCCGATGTTTTCAGCAGGTTGTCCGGCGCCAATGGATCCGGAATCCTGCTGGCATCAAGCCCTTTGCCTTGATCGCGGATGACGATGACAAGGTCGTGGACTGTACGCTCAAACGCGAGTGTAACTTTCTTACTCGGGTCGTAGGCATTGCCATGCAAAACTGCGTTAATGGCGGCTTCTCGCACCGCCATGGAGATCTTCATGATCTCCTCGTCGTCAAAGCCGGCTTCGGCGGCTATGCGACTAGCCGTCTCTTCGGCGTTGTTCACCGTCTCCAGCGTCGAATCGAACGTATAGGAGACGCGGTCTGCGGACATAGAGCGAACGGTTCCTGAGTCGGCCTTCGCCTTGCTTGCGACGGTGACGCCGGGCTCATCGTGCTGGCCCAAATGCGTTGGACGGGCGAATTGAGAGTTTGCCTGTGGGTCTCACAAAAGTCAACGCGGTACCCTGCCTCTTGTCATACCACATTAGAAATGTCCCCGTCTTGTCCACAAT
>JBEKAF010000056.1:0-26631 GCA_050018355.1 Terriglobales bacterium
GCTTGCTCAGTTTCAGAAACCGATCGGCGTCGTCGCCACTAAAGAAGATGCAGCTGCTGAGATGGAACAACGCAAACCAAATCCCAGGGGTACGACACCAGACGAGCGTCTTCTATGGTGACAGGGGCTGGATGTCGCGGAAATCTCCCCGCCTTCCGGTCGAGGCGGAGCTTTTTTCTTGACATCCCTTTTTATAGAACTCATTGAGAATTGCCGTGCAAACGCGGTCCTTCACCGACAGAGTTCGGCGGGTCCCTTGTCGCTCGAAACACTGTAATGAAATTGTAATGATGGAAGGATCAGAACCCGTCATATCGGATAAACAAAGAGCAAGACGGTCAGCCTTGCAAGCGGTTGAAGAATCAAGTAAAGTAGAAAACTTTCAAAACGCTGCAAGTCCCTCTTGTGTTCTCATAATCCGTAGGTCGTAGGTTCGAGTCCTACCGCCGCCACCAGTACTTTCAATAACTTGGAGGAGGTCCGGCGGAACCTCCATTTCACGTTATTGCGCGGGGGTTGCGGATTGTTACCGACCTGTTTTTGGTCCGTCCGCGCGGCCGGTTCGACGTATAATCTCAACCTCGCAGCTCGTTGTCCTGCCGGCGTCTGGTGGTAGCAACCCGTATCTGACTGATTTCTACCAGTGACGTTAACGTCAGTGCAAATCGCGGACCGGTGGCCTCCCGCCACCGGTCCGGTTCTTCCTCCGGGTTTCTGCCAAACTGATAAAATCAACTCTCGTCATGTCCGCATCTTCCCAGCTCATCCAGATTGACCTTGGCCCCAGGGTTCCCAGCCCTAAGCCCTCGTGGCTTAAGGCCAAGGCTCCGGCTGGCGACAACTTTCACAATTTGAAGAAGCTGGCGCGGGGCCTCGGCCTGCATACGGTCTGCGAGTCGGCGCAGTGTCCGAATATTGGAGAATGCTGGCACCATCACACTGCGACCTTCATGCTGCTGGGCGATATTTGCACCCGCCGCTGCGGCTTTTGCGCGGTGCCCAAGGGGCGTCCCGAAGCGATTGACTGGGACGAGCCGCGGCGCGTCGCCGAAGCCGTCGCCACGCTTGGCCTGCGGCATGCGGTCGTGACCAGCGTGAACCGCGACGACGACAACGTCGGCGGCGCTAAGATTTTTGCCGAAACCATCCGACAGATTCGTGAGCTTGTGCCGGAGTGCCGGGTCGAGGTGCTGATTCCCGATTTCCAGGGTCTGGAAGAACCGTTGCGCATCGTGCTCGAAGCAAGGCCCAACGTGCTCAACCACAATACCGAGACCGTCCCGCGGCTCTACCGCGCGGTACGCTCGGGCGCGCGCTACAAGCGGACGCTCGATCTGCTGGCGAATGCCAAGAAGTGGGACCCCGCGACGGTCACCAAAAGCGGCGTGATGGTTGGAATCGGCGAGGAGACCGATGAACTGATCGAAGTCTTTCGCGACCTGGGCGAGCGCGGCGTCGATATTCTGACGATTGGACAGTATCTGCGTCCGTCGAAAGATCATCTTCCGATGACGCGCTACTACACGCCTGCGGAGTTTGTCTCGCTGAAGGAAGAAGCCCTGAAGTTTGGATTCAAGCACGTCGAGTCGGGCCCGCTGGTGCGGTCGAGTTATCACGCGCACGAGCAGGCGGACGTGGCGGCGAGATAGAAAGTCGCTGCGAGCTTCGGGCTCCGAGCTACGAGCAAAAAACGCGTTGTGGACCATCTCGAATCTAGTGGCCAAAACTCGAAGCTCGCAGCTGCTTCCTACCACACCCGGCACGCGTTCTGATTCACCATCGGCGCTGTCGCCGCGCAGTGGTAGGCTTCGCGGAACTCCGGCATATTGGAAACGGTTCCGTTCACCCGGTACTTTGGCGGTGAGTGCGGATCGATGGTGACCAGCATGCGCGCGATAGCATCGGTGCGATTCTGGCACCACACGTTGGCCCATCCCAGAAAAAAGCGCTGCTCGGCGGAGAGACCGTCGATCGGCGCCGGTTCCTTGCCGGCAAACGTGTTCAGCATGGCCATGTAGGCGATGCGCAGGCCGCCGTTATCGGCCGTGTTCTCGCCCAGCGTGAGCTTGCCGTTCAGCTTCAGGTCGTCGACCGCGACGAAGTTCGCGTACTGGTCCTTGATACAGCCGGTACGTTCCTCGAATTGTTTCTTGTCGTCCGCGGTCCACCAGTCGCGGAGATTGCCCTCGGCGTCGAACTGGCTGCCCTCGTCGTCGAAGCCGTGGGTGAGTTCGTGGCCGATCACGGCGCCGATCCCGCCGAAGTTCAGAGCGACGTCGGCCCGGCTGTCATAGAACGGCGGCTGCAGAATTCCGGCGGGGAACGTGATGTTGTTCTGGTTTGGGTCGTAGTTCGCGTTCACCGTCATCGGCGGATAATCCCAATCCCTCTTGTCGAGCGGCTTGCCGATCTTGTTCAACCTCCGCTGCATGTCGTTCTGGCTGGCGCGTTGCGAGTTGGCCAGCGCATCGCCGCGCACGATCTGGAGCGAGGAGTAGTCGCGCCACTTATCGGGATAGCCGATGCGGTTGGTGATCGCCTGCAGTTTCACCAGCGCCTGAGTCTTCGTGTCCGCGCCCATCCATGGCGAGCTCTTGATATCTTCGCCCAACGCTTTCTCGAGGGCCCCGACCATCGCCAGCGTGCGCTCCTTACCTTCGGCGCCGAAGGTCTGCTGAACGTAAACCTGGCCGACCACTTCGCCCAGGGCACTGTTTGTGTACCCCACGCAGCGCTTCCAGCGCGGACGCAACTCCTTGGTGCCCTGCAGCGTTTTGCTGAAGAAATCGAAGTTTTCGTTGACGAACTCCGGCTCAATCACATTGAGCGAATCAAACCGGGGCGCGCCCACGCCTTCGAAGTAGGTGGTCCAGTTGAACGCTGGACTTAGAGCCGCCAGTTCCTTATTGGTCAGCTTGTGGTAGATCTTCTGCGGATCGCGGCGGCTGGTCTGGTCCAGCGCGCCCTTGGCTAGGCCGGTTTCAATCTCCATGACGACTTTGGCTTCCCCCGCAGCCTTGCCTTCATCGTCGCCCAACAGCGCAAACATCTTGGCAACGTGCGCGACGTATTTCTTCCGCAGATCGACCGACTTCTCATCGTCCTTGAAATAGTAATCGCGGTCCGGCATGCCCAGACCGCCCTGGTCCACCTCGGCAATCATCTGGCTCGCGTTCTTGAAGTCCGATCCGGAATCGAAGCCGAACAGCACATCGGCGCCCTCGCGATGCAGCCGGACGATCTCTTTCGGAAGTTCCTCTTTCGATTTGATCGCCGCAATGCTGCGGAAATCCTGCTCCAGCGGCTGGGTGCCCGCTTTTTCAATCGCGCCTTCGTCCATGCAGCTGGCATAATAATCGCCGATCTTCTGCTGGTTGGCGCTCCGGCCCGGCCGGTCGACCGACGCCTTTTCGAGAATGTCCCGCACAATGTATTCGCCGCGCTGCTGCAATTCGTTGAAGCGGCCCCAGGCCGGGCGGTCGGAGGGAACCGGGTTCTGCGCCTGCCACTTGCTGCACGCGTAGGCGTAAAAATCGTTGCAGGGATCGATGTTCTTATCGAGCATGCCGACGGAGAAGCGAATGTCGGCAGGCGGTTTCGCGGCGTCAGTCTTGTCTTGGGAAGGCTTATCCTGAGCCGGCTTATCCTGTGCAAGCAAGGCAGGCACAAGCATAATAGCGACGGTCAACAGTTTCAAGAAATTGCGCATGAGATCCTCGAATCGAGATGTGGAACTGCTGCAAGAAGTCGTTAGTCGTTGGTCGTTAGTCGTTGGCAAATGCAGATCCCTCGTTCCGCTCGGGATGACACTCCGAAATGGGTGTTGCGAACGATTGACCCCCGGCGACTAACCATCAGCGACGAACGACCAACGGGCTTGCCAACGACTAACGACTAGCGACTGCCTTACATCAGAACACTTTCACGTGGAACGTCAGATATTTCTTGGGGTTTTCCCGGATCGACTTCACCAGTTCCCGCGTCTCCACCAGCATCTGGTTGCTGTTGTTGTAAAGCGCAGGATCCTTGAACAGCATTCCCGCCGTGCCCTCGCCCTTTTGCAGACGCTCGGAGAGTTCCGACAGGTTGTTCATCAGCGTCTGCAGTTTGGCGGCGAATTCCTGGTCGTGCGCCATCTTGCCGATCGCACCCTTGCCCGCATTGATGTCGTCGGTCAACTGGCGAACGTTGGCGATCGTCTTGTTCGCGTTGTCAAACAGCTCGGAATCCTTTAGCAGTTTGCCGGCGGTGCCTTTCCCCTGCTGCAACTCGTCCACTATCGCGTTCAGTTTGTCGATGGCGGCAATCGCTTTCTTGTAGGCCTCGTCGCTGGTGAGCAGTGGGCCGAGCGAGCCCTTTCCGCTCTGGATGTCATCCATCAATCCCTTGAATTCAACCACCGTCGCGTTGAGCTGGTCGTACAAGGCCGGACTGTAAATGACTTTCCCGATCGAACCCTGGCCGCTTTCGATAAACGCCACGATGCGATCCACTCGCTTCAGCAGCGCGTCCATGTTCTGCAGGGTGCCCTGGCTGGCGCGAACTACGTCCTGGATATCGGGCTGGCTGCGGGCCGCCAGCGTGTCTCCGTCCGTTGCCTCCGGACCCTTCGCCGTCGAACTGTCAACGTCCACGTAGGTTTCGCCCAGAACTCCGGCAGTGCTCAACAAAGTTACGGAGTCTTTGCGCAGATTGAAAGAGTACTTGGTGTTGACCTTCATCGTGACTTCGACCGGCGTCGTCGGCTTGCCGCCCACGATCCGAATGCTGGTCACGTTGCCGATGTCCACACCCGCCAAACGCACCGGCGCGCCTTCGCGCAAGCCGCCTGCATTATCGAAGTACGATCGCAGCGTGATCTTGCGGGTGAACCATCCGCCGGTACCGCTCATTACGAAAATGAGGACACCGAGCGTGACGCTCGCGAACAGGACGGTGAGTCCTACGCGTAGTTGCGACCATTTCAGCTGTTTCTGGCTAGGCAAGGTGGTCAGTAAACGACAGAAGCATCATAGCAAACGCCGCAAAATTTCAGCATGCTAGATTGTTTTGAGGCCGAAAAAGGGCGGAGCGTGCGCCAAAACGAAGGCTCCCACTTGTTTGGCTTGGGGCTGTCCCGGGATGACATCTGTTCCCGGTTTCCCTCTGCACGGTTCTCCGACGTGCCGTCGCGCGATGGTTGCCGCCATTTCTGGCCGGGAAAGCGGGTTTTATCTGACGGCCGAGAGCTTACGGCTGAGAGCTGAGAATCAATTTTCGAGAATGACGTGGGCCAGGGCTTCCTCGGAAGTGTGGGTGAGCGAGAGAGCGATGTTCTTCGTGCCGAGCTTGGCCGCGATGGCCGCCGCCTCGCCGTGAAATTGAATGGTCGGACGCTGCCCTTTCGGGCGCACCACTTCGATATCGCGCCACCGGACGCCGCGACTCCATCCCGTGCCCAACGCCTTCATTCCGGCTTCCTTGGCGGCGAAGCGCGCGGCATAGCTTTCAAAGCGGCGGGCTCTTTGTTCGCAGTAACGGATTTCGCCGTCGGTGAAGATGCGACGAAGAAAGCGGTCGCCGAACCGCTCGATGGTTTCGCGGATGCGAGGAACTTCGGCGATGTCAACACCGGTGCCGAGAATCATGGAGATATTGTTAATTGGTAATTTGTAATTGGCAATTTGGAACTGAGGCTAGGCGTCAGGTCTCAGGTCTCAGGTCTCAGGTCTCAGGTTAGGGATGCTAGGACCGTGGCAAGGTTTGCATCCTGCTCTGAAAACACAGTGCGCAGGTCGATCAGCACACGGCCCTCCTCGACTCGGGCGATTACGGGCGGATTGTTAGCGCGGAGACGGGCGCTTAGTTCGTCGGCGCTGAGATCGATGTGGGTGAGCGCGATCAGGCGCGTGGGCAAGACCGCCGCTGGAGCTGCGCCGCCACCGATTACGGATTCGCCATCGAGGAGTTCCAGCTTGAGGTGCGCGGATTCAGCTGCAGAAACGATTTTTTCCGCGCGGCGCGTGATCTCGTCTTTCGACAGGCGCATCATGCGCAGCACCGGCACAGCGTCATGGTCGCGTTTGACGTAGGCGAGCAGCGTGGCTTCGAGCGCGGCGCAGGTGAGCTTATCCACGCGCAGCGCGCGGAACAGCGAGTTCGAGCGCATGCGCGCGACCAGATGGGCGCGGCCGCTGATCAATCCCGCTTGCGGACCGCCGAGAAGTTTATCGCCGCTGTAGGTGACGATGTCGACGCCGGCGAGCAGGCTGTCGAGCACGCCCGGTTCGCCGTTGATTCCGACCGAACGCAGATCGAACAGCGCGCCGCTGCCCAGATCCTCCATGAGCGGAAGATTGCGGCGACGGGCTAGAGCGACCAGTTCGTCGAGCCCAGGCTGCTCGGTAAAGCCGGTGATTTCGAAGTTGGAACGATGCACGCGGAGCAAGAGGCGCGTGCGGTCGTTGATGGCACGTTCGTAATCGGCGACGCGCGTACGGTTGGTGGTGCCGACTTCGCGCAGCGTTGCACTCGACTTCGACATCACGTCGGGGATACGGAACGAGCCGCCGATTTCGACCAGTTCTCCTCGCGAGACGATGACTTCGCCGCCCTCGGCAAGCGAGTTCAACGCGAGGAGAACCGCGGCGGCGTTGTTGTTGACGACGATGGTCGAGATCGCTGCCGAGCTGCGCTCGGCTGGACAGCCGGGGGCGGCTGTTCCTACGTGAACGTCGCAGAGGAGCTTTTGGAACAGGCGATCCACATGGACATCGCGCTTCCCGCGCTCGCCCGTTGACAGATCGAATTCGAGATTGGAATACGCGCTCGCTGTGGCGCGGACGTGATCGAGCGCAGCGGCAGCCAGCGGCGCGCGTCCCAGATTGGTGTGAAGGATCACGCCGGTAGCGTTGATCAGCGACAGCAACGAGTAACTCAGCGACTGGCGGAGTTGACGTTCGACGGCTGCGGACAGACCGCCGAGTGCGAGGTCGAGCGATTTCTCGTCCAGCTGGGCGTCGGCGATTTGACCATTGGCGATTTCCTGGCGAAGGCGCGCGAGCACGACGCGGATACTTTCGGCGACGGCGGAATGACCCTCGCGCTCGATCAGCGCCTGCATGTCTGGCTGGCGGAGAAGTTCGTCCGTCGAAGGCAATTTTTGAAACAGCGCGGATTTGTTGGCGGTGGACACCGAGGGCGATTATGCCACACGGCTAGAGCGTGTGCAGGTAGGCTAGCAGGTTTTTGATCTGCTGCTCGGTCATGACCTGGCCGAAGCCTTCCATTTTGGCCCGGCCATACTTGACGATGTCGGTCATGCGGTCGTCGTTTGCGGGCAGTCCGCTCAGGGACAGGTACTGGTGTTTGAAGACGCCTTTCAGGCTCGGGCCTTTTTTGCCGCGCGACGAGTACGGTTCATGGCATCGGTCGCAATAGTTGTCGTAGAGTTTTCTGCCTTCAGCCTGTTGCGGGTTGAGACCTAGTTCAGCGTCGGACTTGCGGCGCTCGACATCGCAGCCCGCGAGCGCCAGAAACGCAAGTATAACCACGGAGACACGGAGGCACGGAGAAATCCAGTTCAAAAAGGTCATGATGATTGGGGCATCGCCTGCAGGAACAGGCGCAGAGGTAGGATAATACGGAAAGCATGAACGTTGTCGTCAAACGCGTTTACGAGGCTGCTTCTCCCTCGGACGGAGTGCGCGTGCTGGTGGATCGTTTGTGGCCGCGCGGGTTGAAGAAAGAAGACGCGGCGGTCAAGCTCTGGCTGCGCGAGCTGGCGCCTTCGAACGAGTTGCGGCAGTGGTTCCACGCGAATCCTGAGGTATGGCATATGTTTCGGAAGCGCTATCTCAAAGAGTTGGCAAACGAAAAGGGTTGCGCGGCCGTGGAGAAACTGCATCATCTTGCGGAAGGCAAGCGGCAGGTCACGCTGTTGTATGCGTCGCGAAACGAGGAGCATAACAACGCGATTGTGCTGAAAGAATTGCTGGAAGGGATGCCCAAGCCTCCGTCGAGCGTGGGCCGCGGCGCGCTTGGGCGGGGGCGGATTCGAAAGGCGAAGAGAAACTAGCTGCGTTGCGATACGAGAACAACACGTCTCTATTTAAGGAGAAACCGCATGTTTCATTCAGTGCTACAGATAGTACTGGGCTTTCTTTTTCTAGCCGGGGGTGCAGCTGTTTACGTCCAACATGGTGGTTTTGGCCCGCTGCTGATGCTCGTGATTGGAGCGATTTTCATCACTGTTGGCCTCGTGGTGATGAACATTAGACAAGTGCTCAGAGATGAGTCGAAGCGACGGGAACAGGAAAGCAAACCCGTTCTAGACATCTGAGATCGCTGCTGTCACACCACTCCGCACTATAATTCCCCAGTCATGTCCAGTCCTGCCATCGAGAAGAAAATCGAAGCTCTGCGCGAGAAGATTCGGCGCCACGAATACCGCTATTACGTGCTGGACGATCCGGAGATTTCGGACGCCGACTTCGACGCGCTGATGAACGAGCTCAAGCGGCTCGAGGCGGAGCATCCGAAGCTGGTGACGCCGGACTCGCCTACGCAGCGCGTGGGCGGCAAGCCGCGCGAGGGATTCGTCAAGGCGAAGCATTCCTCCCCGATGCTCTCGCTCGACAACGCTTACAGCGAAGACGAACTGCGCGACTGGGAGCGGCGGGTGCATGAGCTGAGCGGGCGCACCGACCTCGAGTACATGTGCGAATTGAAGCTGGATGGAATGTCGCTGGCGCTCGTCTACAGCGCCGGCCGTCTGGAGCGCGGCATCACGCGCGGAGATGGCAGCGTAGGCGAAGACGTAACCTTGAATGTGCGGACCGTGCGCTCGATCCCGCTGGCGATTTCAAAAGACAAGTTGAAGAAAGCCGCGCTGCCCGCGGATTTCGAAGTACGCGGCGAAATGCTGATGCCGCTCGCGGCCTTCCGCAGGATGAATGAAGAGCGCGAGCGGCAGGGACTATCGGTGTTTGCGAATCCGCGCAACGCTACGGCGGGGACGGTGCGGCAACTCGAACCGTCCATTACCGCGCAGCGCCGGATGGACTTCTTCGCTTACATGCTATTGAAGGACGGACAAACTTATTTCGACCGCCAATCTAAAGCGATGGATGCTATGGAGCTGGCGGGTTTCAAGGTGAATCCGAACCGAAGGCTGGCGAAAAATCTGGAGGAGGTCTGGAAATTTATTCAGAGCTGGGAGGCGAAACGCGAATCGCTGCCTTACGAGATTGACGGGATCGTCATCAAGGTGGACCGGACGGCATGGCAACAGGAACTGGGCTTCACTGGGAAGGCTCCGCGGTGGGCGATTGCTTACAAGTACGCGGCGCGCGGGGGCGTGACGCAGATCGAAGACATCCTGGTGCAGGTGGGACGCACCGGGAAGCTGACGCCGGTGGCGGCGCTGAAGCCGGTTCCGATTGGTGGAACGACGGTTTCACGCGCGACGCTGCACAACATGGATGAGATCGAGCGGCTGGGAGTAAAGATCGGCGACTGGGTCGAGGTGGAACGCGGCGGCGATGTGATTCCGAAAGTGGTGAAGGTCGTCGAGGACCAGGAGCATCCACGGGGAAATAAGTTGTTCCACATGGAAGAGAACTGCCCTGAGTGCAAGACGAAGGTTGTGCGAGCCGAAGGCGAAGTGGACTACCGTTGCATCAACGCCAACTGCCCTGCCAAGCTTCGAGGTAGCATCTTGCACTTCGCGTCGCGCGGAGTGATGGACATTGACCATATTGGGGAATCGCTGGTTGATCAGCTCGTCGATCAGGGGCTTGTGAAGGGACTGGCCGATATTTACAGGCTGAAGAAGGAGGACTTGCTCTTGTGCCCTGCCGTTCGTCAGCAATCCGCCGATCTTGCAAAAGCTGCGAAAAAACCCGGCGGCATTCCTCTCCAGAATGTGCTGAATCTCAAAGAATTCCGAGTGTCCGGTATTCCTATTGAGACAAAGAGGAAGCAGCAGGACGGGAAACCGACGAGGGCCGAGATAGCTGGCGATAGGTTTGGGACGATCACTCGGTTTTACCAAGCTTCTCTTCAAGACCTGCAGGGCGCACTCGGTGAAAAAGTCGGTGCGGTAGTTCATGCGCACTTGCATAGTTCCGAAGACGCGCAGTTTTGGTCTAGTCTCGGTGGACTACCCCCGGAGCAGCAGTTGGGGCGCCTACTGGAACGAATGGAAAGCCAAAACGCCAGCAACATTCTGACGGAGATTGTGCGGTCGAAGAATAAACCATTTGACCGTGTTCTTTTCGGCTTGGGTATCCGCCACGTCGGCGAGCAAACGGCGACAGCGTTGGTCGAACATTTTCCAACAATCGCCGACTTGACTGGTGCGACGATCGAAGAACTCCAGCGCGTGCCCGACATCGGGCCCACAGTCGCCGGGAGTGTGTACGAGTTCTTGCATGAGCCGGCAAATCAACGACTCATTTCAGACCTGAAGGAGCTGGGGTTATGCTTCGAGGAAACGCGAAAGCGGGAGATCGGGAATAGGCTGGCTGGGAAGACCTTCGTGATCACCGGTGAACTTGAATCGCTTACCCGCGAAGATGCAAGATGGCTGATCCAGCAACAGGGCGGGAAAGTTACGGGTTCAGTGAGTAGTAAGACCGACTACCTTGTGGTTGGAGCTTCCCCCGGTTCCAAGTTGGCCGAGGCACAGAAGCTCGGAGTTCGCCACATTACCGAACGAGAACTGAAAGAGTTGCTCGGGCGATGAACGCGAAAACGTCCGGGATCGTCCAATACTTGCCCCTCAGGGGAGTCGCCACCTGTGAATTTCTTCGCGATTGACGTAGAAACGGCTAATCCGGCCCTCTCTAGCATCTGCCAAGTCGGCATCGCGTCATTCCGAGACGGTCGCCTATGTGGTTCGTGGGAGTCGCTGATCAATCCTGAGGACTACTTTGACCCTATCAACGTTTCCATTCACGGAATCGACGAAGGCGACGTTCAGTCTTCTCCAACTTGGAGCGAGGTCTATCCGGGAGTGTGTGCGGTATTGCAGGACGGCATTGCGGTTAGTCACACTGCATTTGACCGAGTTTCCATCCTCCGTGCGTGCGAGAGAAACGATCTGCCATGTCGCGAGTTTCGTTGGCTTGATTCTGCGAAGGTAGTGAGGCGGGCATGGCCGATTTTTTCTAAAAGAGGCTACGGGCTGGCAAATGTGGCGGCTCACCTTTGCATCCAGTACAGGGCTCACGATGCGCTGGAAGACGCTCGCTGCGCGGGCGAGATTCTGCTGCGGGCAATCGCTGAGACTGGTTTGAGCATCGACCAGTGGTTCGAACGTGTAAGACATCCGATTGATCCATTCGCAGATGCGGCAATAACCCGCGCTGGGGATGCGGACGGTCCCCTCCACGGCGAGGTGCTGGTGTTTACAGGCTCACTATCGATGCTTCGCCGCGAGGCAGCTGATGCAGCATCAACCGCCGGGTGTGAGGTCGATGCTGGAGTGACCGAGCGGACAACGGTGCTGGTTGATCAAGACATACGGAAACTTGCCGGTCATGATAAGAGTGCAAAACACCGCAAAGCGGAGGATCTGATCGCCCGAGGCCAGAAGATCCGCATCATCGGCGAGAGCGACTTCCAGAGGGTCGTGGGGCTGTAGTATGTGCGTGAGAGCTGGTACCGTTTTCCTGGCGCGTCACACGCGGGATGAAGCGAAGAAGCTGATTGAAGATGCGGGCGGACGCGTGTTGGGGTCGGTGAGCAAGAAGACGGACTATGTGGTGGCGGGGAGCGACGCGGGATCGAAGCTGGATAAGGCTCGGGAGTTGGGTGTGAGCGTGATCGGGGAAGAGGAGTTGGAAGGGCTCGTCGGCTAGCGCGGGTGAGTCTGGCGGCGCATCTGCATTGCAGACGGTCGGATTGACCGTTCCCGACGCACAATACCCCGGCATGTCCGCTTCCCAGGTGAGCAACGAGCAAAAGCCCAAAGGATGGGGACCCGTCCTCTTATTGCAGTTTTCAAAGAGCGGCAAGCGATTCGTCGTCACTCTTCTTAAGAGTATTGTTGCTCGTTTTCATTCGTAGTCGTTGCAGATAGCGGAGAAGCCCCCACGTTGGGTGCGCTATGCGGCAGGATCCGATTTTCCGCCTCGCGGGCGGAAGATCGGCGCACTCATTTCTTGCCTGCCCTAACCCTCGCCCATCGTGCCCTCTGCGCTGCTGCTATTCTCTTGCGTCCTGCCGCCGAAATCGTTCGTTTCTTGCGCGTTGCGACTGGTCCACGCTTGCTCCCTTGCAGGAAGAATTTCCCGAAGGTAGTTAGGGCAGCGGTTACGCGGTGGAGCTCATCTTCAAGTCGCGCACGTTCCTGCTGGAGTTGTTCGACCACGGACTGAATTAGTGTTTTTGCCATGAAATAATTTTATCACTTGTAAGTTGGACATCAAAGCAGTTTCTGCGGGAGGGGCTTATTCACTGGCACACAATTCCCATTTGTGGATGAAATCCCGCCCTGGACAAGGACTTCAACCCGAAATCGAAGCACCTTCCAAAGCGACGGGACTATGTGGACAGAGGTCAATGAAAAGCCGCTACCAGCCCAGGTCGGACCTGCGGTCGGCCTTGCGCTCGGAGTTACTTTGCTGGCCGAACTGGTTGCGCTTCTTATAGGACATGACCATCAGGCCGATGCAGATACCCATGGGCGGGAAGATGAGGACAAGTATCCCGCTTTTAAGGGCTTGAATCATGCGCGGGCCCGCGCCGGCGGCCTGGGTGTAGCAGAGCGCACAAGTCTGGCTCCAGGCGGGCAGCGAGAAGCACCCGAAGACAAGCAGCAAGAGAGCGGCCTTGGTGATGGTTGCGATTCTAATGTTCATATTCCTCCTCATCGCTGTCCAATCCTCCCCGGTTCAGTGCGGGCGCATGTGGAGCAACCGGACGCTGTCGGACCAGATCATGTTCATCATGAACAGGATGAAGATCGTGTACGGGATCAAGGCCAGAGCCAGCACCTGACGTTCCTGCGCGAGGTGCATGAAATACATCACGGCAATGGACGCCTGCAAGATGGCCAGCATGAGCATCAGCATCGGCTGCGGACCGGCCATCATGGCGAAGCAGACCTGGTAAACGGCGATCGCCATAATTGTGACATACACAACGTAGGTCGTCGCCATGCCGTTTGATTTTCCGGTCGAATTCGGTGTCGTGGTCATAGAGTTCACTCTGAGTTCACCTTCCCGTAGTGGTTTCGCTAACGTTTCATGTTCATGAGGTAGACCATGGGCACAACGAACATCCAGACAATGTCGACGAAGTGCCAGTAGAGGGACCAGATCTCGATGTGCTTGGCGGAGTAGCGGCCGGCTTTGTAAGTCAACGCGACGACGGTGAGAGCGATGACGCCACCGATCACGTGCAACATGTGCAATCCGGTGATGCTAAAGAAGGTGGCGCCAAACATGGGCGCGCCCCAGGGATTCTGGAACATTCTGACGCCCTCTCCGATGAGCGAACTCCACTCGCGGAGGTGAAGGATGGCGAAGAGTACGCCCCCGGCGGCGGTGATGAGGGTCCACTTGAACGCGGCGGAGCGGTCGTCGTTTTGAGCGGCTCGGACCGCAAGAAGAATGGTCAAGCTGCTGGTAACCAGGATGAAGGTCATCAGCAAGGCGTTCCAGATGCTGGCGTGCTCGAGCGGCGTGGGCCAGTCGGCGCTGGCGTTGCGGATGTAGCCGTAGGCGAACAGGAAGGCGCCGAAGGTCACCGCGTCCGAGATGATGAACAGCCACATCACCAGCTTGCTGGATGGAATCGCAAAGGGTGACCCTTCCCCCACGCCTGCAGCGTGGGGATCGACTGCGAGATTCGCTTGACTCACGGAGCCTCCTGTTTCAGTTACAGCTTTAGCGGGACATTACAGCTTTAACCAGTCGTTACAGCTTTAACCAAACAACGAAAAGCAGGTAAATCCAAAGCATGCCCATGAAATGCCAGTAGTAAGACGTCGAGTCCATGGTGCTCTTGCGCAGGATGGGCACTGGTGCACGCAGGAGATAGATAACTCGTAACAAGCCTCCCAAGCCGCCGAGAACGTGAACGGCGTGAACAGCGGTAAGCACGTAGAAGAACGAACTGTTGGGATTCGTGGCGAGATAAAGTCCTTCAGATCGCAGCTGTAGCCAGGCCAAATACTGGCCGACTACGAAAGCGAGTCCAAGAGCCAGGGTGGCGCCGAGCCACTGCATGGCCTGCGAGCGGGTCACACCCTCGCGGCGGATGTAGCTCGCGACTTTCTTTCGCGCGAATTCGAGCGTCAGACTGCTGAGTACGAGGATCGCGCTGTTGAGATAAAGGAGGCGCGGGATGAGGATGTGGTGCCAGTCGTTCCCGGAGCCCTGGCGGACGATGAGGGCGCTGGTGAGGGCAGCGAAGGCCATGGCGATCGCCGCGAGAGCGACCCAGATGCCGGTGCGGGCGGGCTCGGGCGACCGGTCGGCGACGGCACGGAGTCCTCCGCCACCGGGAATGAGACCAGCGGAGCCGCCGCCGGGTGTTCGGGGGGAAAGCCTGGACAGCAGCTGCGAATCGATTACTGGTGGCTCGGGAACAGTCGTTGCCATACTGCTTGTGGGCCTCTCTCTTTGCCAAACTTTTCTGAAACTCAGCGGCCAAAGCCGCTACTACTTTTCCGCACTTACTGCAGCCCTAAAGGGCGTTCAACCAAACCAAAGCAAACGTCATGAACGAACTGGAGTTTTCACCTGTTCGGGCGAATTCTGCATGATGAAATCTTCCTTCGCACCCTCGACGCTGTATTGATATGGGTCGTGATATACGACGGGGTGGATGCCACCGAAGTTGTTCCACGGCGGCGGCGAAGGGACCGTCCATTCTAGCGAAGTCGCGTTCCACGGGTTAACCGGAGCCGGCGGGCCCCAGAAGCGGCTGTGGACAAGGTTGTACAGGAAGATCAGCTGAGCCGCTCCCGTGAGGAGGGCGGCGATGGTGATGAACTTGTGCACGGGCATCAACGGCGCCATAAAATCATCCACGAACGACGAGTAACGCCGGACGTTGCCGGCTAGCCCGAGATAGTGGAAGGGCATGAAGATGCAGTAAGTGCCGACAAACGTAAGCCAGAAGTGAATCTTGCCGAGGGTTTCGTTCATCATGTGGCCGGTCATTTTGGGCATCCAAAAGTAAGTTCCGGCAAAGACGCCGAAGATGGCGGCAACACCCATGACGAGGTGGAAGTGCCCGACGACGAAGTAAGTCGCGTGCAGGTAGATATCAAGCGAAGGCTGGGCGAGAAAGAATCCGCTGACGCCGCCGCTCACGAACATGGAGATGAAGCCCAAGGCAAACAGTGAAGCGGCGGTGATCTGGAGGCGCGAACCATACAGGCTGCCAAGCCAGATCAGCGTCAATACCGTTGCCGGGATGGTGATCATCAGAGTCGGGAACGAAAACACCAGCGCGGAGAATGGATTCATGCCGCTCAGGAACATGTGATGTCCCCAGACCATGTAGCTGAGAAAGCCGATCGCCATCATGGAGCCGATGACGACTTTGTGACTGAGCAGCGGCTTGCGCATGCTGTTGATCAGGATGTGGGAGACGATGCCCATGGCCGGCAGAATCGCGATGTACACCTCGGGATGTCCGAAGAACCAGAACAGATGCTGCCAGAGAAGCGGCGAGCCTCCGGAGTGGGGCTGCAGATGATCGCTGACAACCAGGCCGGCGGGGATGAAGAAACTGGTACCGGCAACCCGATCGAGGACCAGGAGCAAGCAGGCCGGGAGCAATACGGCGAAGGCCAGCAACGAGATGCAGGCGGTGACGAACCACGCCCACGTGCTGACGGGCATGCGCATCAGGGTCATGCCTTTGGCGCGGAGGTCGAGGGTGGTCGCGATGAAGTTCAGCGAACCGAGCAGCGACCCGATGCAGAAAATCGCGATCGAGATCCCCCAGAGATTTTGCCCCATGCCCAGGCCGGGGCCAGCGTCTTTGCCGATGGCGCTGAGCGGAGCGTAAGCGGTCCATCCGGAGATGGGCGGGCCATCCGGGACGACAAACGCGGCGAGCAATACGACGAAGGCCAAGAAGGTAACCCAGAACGACATCATGTTAAAGCGCGGGAAGGCCATATCTTCGGCGCCGACCTGGATGGGCAAAAAGTAGTTGCCGAAGGCGGCGAAGGGCGCGTTGGTGAGTACAAAGAAAACCATCAACGTGCCGTGCATGGTGAGCAGGGAGAGGTAGTACTCGGGCGTCATGAGGCCGCCGGGCGCGCCCACCTTGGAGAGGAGCTGAAGGCCGGGGATGGCGGCATTTGGCCAGACGAGGTGAAAACGCATGAGCCAGGAGAGGAACATCCCGATAAAGACGGCTACCAGCGCGAGGCCGTAGTACTGCAGGCCGATGATCTTGTGATCGAGGCTGAAGACATACTTCCGGAGAAAACCCCGGGGTGGACCGTGATGCACTACTGTTTCCAACATTGCTGCTTCCGACATTTACTCACCTCGAGTAAAGAGCTGAACTAAGTTTCGATTGCCCGGTGATCTTAACCATGCCACGAAACCATGCCACGAACCCCGGCCAGGAATTGCCGGCGGGTTACTGGGCCGCCTTGTCTTTCAACCACTTATCAAAATCTTCCTGCGACAGCACCGTCAAATACGCCTTCATGTTGTAGTGGCCGAGTCCGCAGAGTTGGGTGCAGACGATTTCGTACTGGCCGGTTTTGGTCGCGGTAAAGTGGACTGCAAGGTCGAGACCGGGGACAAAATCCTGCTGGATGCGGAGTTCGCGCACATAGAACGAGTGCCCGACATCTTTGGAGTGCATCATCAGGTTGATCTGGCGATTGACCGGGATGGCGAGTTCACCGGCAATGATGTCGTCGCGGGAATCAACGTCGTGTTCGGGATCGAGCCCGAAGAAATTCTGGTTGCCTTCGTCAATCTTGTCGGGATGAATAGCGCCGAACTTACCGTCCGGACCGGGATAGCGGAAGTAGAAGGCAAACTGACCGGCCTGGGCCTGGATGGTCAGGGCATTCTTGTCCGGCGGAGCAAAATAAACCGTGGCCCACGCCTTTTGGCCGATGACGCCGAGGGCAAGAATCTCCGTTCCCACTAAAAGGAAAGCGGCGATAACGAGCCCTTTGGCGCCGCCGGGGAAGGTTTTGAGCTTGTCATTCTTGCCGCGGCCTGCGAACTGCCAGACGAAGAGCGCGAGGACGAACTGCGCGGCGAGAAAGGAGATGCCGGCTTCCCACATGGTCTCGTGCATCTGCTCGTCGATAGCCGGCCCGTGCGTTGAAACATCCGCGGGAGGTCCCCAGTAATTCATCACGATGGGGACGGCCGACAAAATCGCGATAATCGCAATAGTGACTGCAAAAATCTTTCCCATTGGTTATCTCCGCTTGCCCTGCTTAAGTACGGATGCGGCGGAGAGGCTCACCTCCGCCGCCGGTGCGTCAGTAGGCTTTCGCCTTGAAGGTGAAGTTGACGTCTTTGGTCTCGTTGCCGGTGATGGTGACGTCGGCAGTCTGAGTGCCGTAGTCCTCGTGCCAGGCGGTGATGGTGTACTTGCCGGGAGGCAGGTTCGGCAGCTTGAAGTCCCCTGAACCCTTGCTTACGTCGTAGTGCGAGGTTTTGAGCACCGCGAAATAGCCATGCATCCACGGATGGACATTACATTTCACCGAGATGAATTCTTCCTTATCGTATTTCTCGACGATGGGCGGCGTGCCGGGCGGCTGGGATTTGTTCCACTCGCGGTTCACTTTGGCCAGCGGATGAATGTTGTGCGAAGTTTGGTCTTCGTTGGTGATCTTGAGTTCCTGGTTGGTGTGCATGACCAGAACGTGCGGAATATACTGGCAGCCTTTCTGCTCGTAGGTGACCGCCTGCGTCGGGACCTGACCGTCATCGGGAGCCCCGGACGAAACGTACACCACCACGTTTTCCAATGCATTGTTGGGCCCGGTCACAACCGTTTCGTTAGTCACGGGTGTGGCATGCTGCTTGGCGCAGCTCGGTTCTTTGGACATATCGATGGGTTTTTGTTTGGCGGGCGTGCCCGTGTAGGTCACCTTGCCGCTAACCGTTCCAGCGAACATCAGGGACGGACAAACGAGCAACGTCAAAAGAGCTAGCAGCATTTGCTTCGTGCGCATTCGAGTACTCCCTCCTTCGGGTCTTGGTATTCGTTATGATGAACGAAACCCTCGGTAAGATTCATTTACTGGCCGCCACCGGGCGACTTGTTATCGGCCGGGGCGGCTGGCGCCGGGTTTTTATCCACGTACGGGGGAATCACTCCGTGCGCAGCCGACAGAACTTCGTTCTCCTTGCCGTGACGATCGACCTGCAACGTGCGCAGGAAATGGACGAGATCCCAGGCGTCGTTTGGCTGAATCACGTCAGCAAAGGAAGGCATGGGCGTGCCGTCCACGCCGGTCACGAAGATCTTGTAGATATCCTCGTTGGTGTTGCCGCACTTGAAGCGCGAGTCGTCTTTGCCCAAGGCGAAGTTGTAGGGACGAATCGGATTGTCTTTGCTGTCGTTCGCCCCGAGAGGAACCGGGGAATGGCGTTCGGATCGCGCGCGTGCTGCGCGAGTTGACAGCGATCAATCCAGCGTATAAGACTCTTGCAACAGGGGCACGGAGCCGGTCGTGATCTGGGACAAGAGTTTTCGCGGTACGGGGCTGAATGGTTGGGTTGCGTCTCATCGAATGGAACTTTGTCTTCCACGTTATCTCCGGGTGGCGGCAGCATTTCTTCTACTCACTGCGGCGGCGATCCCCTCGCATGGCCGCGAAAAAGATGTTCTTCAGTACGGCGCAGGCCTGATCGTCAATGTTCCGCTGCCGGAACCCGAAGTCGCGCAGGTTGTGGAAGACGTGGCGCAGAACACGATTATCCGGGGAAGCAAGGAATACAACAAAGACGAGTACATCGCGGGAGCGGTCGCGGCCACGTCTACGCCGGTGTTTCCGGCCTGGACCGAGGGAGGCAAGGTCTTCTACAAGGTGCGGAAGCAGGCGCTGGATCCGCGAAATTTCAAGAACAGCGGCGATGTTGGAACGCTGGCCGTGCGGTATGTGGTGCAGCCACAGGGCGACAAGAATACAGTCCTGCGAATTGACGCTCTGTTTGTGGAAGATTTTCGGCACAGCGTCCACCAATCGAACGGCTCGGTGGAAAGTAGCGAGTACAAGGACATCCATGACCGCCTCGAAGCGGTCGAGCTGATGAAAAAGGAAAACGCCGAGGCTTTACAAGCGAAACAGGAACGTTTGGCGAAACAAAACTTTGGCCTGGGAAGCGACACAGTTGTGCTGAGCACTCCGCCATCGACGGCGAAGTCCCTCGATAGCGCGAATGGCGAGAGCACGACTGGTGAGAGAACGACTGGCCAGGCGGCGCCGACCTCGGCGCTACAATCATCCCCTGCGTCACCAACATCCGCGATGCCGCAATCGTCGGCGGCGTCTGAGCTGCCCGCTGAATCACTGGAACAACACGTTGCGGAGCTGCGCCAGCAGGTGGAGCGACTGGTCAAGAAGCCCGGGGCTCCGCTCAAGTCCGCTCCGTTCCACACGGCGAGCACGCTGAAATCGCTGGAGCCCGGCGTCGAAGTTCTGATTCTGATTTCCACGCCCTACTGGTACGGGGTCGAGACCCACGACGGACAGCACGGATGGATTCGGCGGGACAAGTTGGAGCAGGTGCCATGACGCGGCGGAGTTTGCCAGTGCCTCGCCGATTACTTCGCGCCACGCTGTGGGCCGCGTTTCCGCTGGCCGTGCTTCCGATGGCCGTGGCGCAGAGCGGCAGCGCGCCAGCAGGCGCGAACGAGCGCACCTACCGTCAGTCGAAAAGCGCGGTGGAAAGAGCGCTGCAGGAGTTGCAACCATCCATGGGGGGAAGGCTGCCGGTGCTGGAAGGATTCGCTTTGCCTGGCGACCATCCCTTGAACCGCTACCAGCGGGCGTATTACCAATCTGCCGTGCAGGTGAGCTCGACTGCGTCGGGCGGATCGGTGGTGCGGGTGAGCACGAAGGTGACGGCATGGTACGCGGATTCAATTTCATCTCGCTCGGGATACCAACTGCTGACTTCGAATGGCCGGCTCGAATCCGACCTTCTCGACCAGTTAACCGATCTACTGGCGACGAGGCCCAGTGCGACGAGTTCGGGCGGGAGTTCTAGCGAGAGTTCTAGCCAAAGTTCCAGCGAAAGTTTTCCGGTGATCGCTCCGTCGGCGGCGTCGGCTAAGCGGCCAGCAATTGCGGACAAAGGAATTGCGGACAAAGGCCTTGCGGAGCCGACCATCTCGGCGCCGATGCCGAGGTTGCCGGAAACCGGGCGCACGTTCTCGTCTTCGTTGGAGCAGGGTTTGTCGGGTCAAGCTTTGTCGGCTCAGCAACTGGCGGATGCGAACAATTCGCAGAAGAAACCCCCCGATCAAACAGCAACCGGCTTGCAGGCGGAGGCGGCGAGTTTGGAGGAAGTGCTCAAGAACCAGGCGCATCCGAAGAATCTGGTCGCGATAAAGAAAACAGGAACTCCGGTGGTTGCGACTCCCAGTTTGAATGGCAAGACCTTGTTTCTGGCGAGCGCGCACGATGAGTTTGAGATGTTAGATTTCAATGCGGACTGGGTTCACGTGCGGATATCCGGCTTGTCGCGGGGATGGATCTGGCGCACCAGCCTGGAGATGCCGGAGGGCATTTCGGATATTCCGCAGGCTGGCGCGAGTACCAAACCCGTTGCGGCCGATCTGTTTCAGGTGACGCGCGAAGAGACTGCGCCGTTTCCGGGGGATTGGGAGCCACTTCGGGGCAGGAACGTGAAAATCATCTCGGTGCAAAAGATCCAGGAAAACGAGAAGGACAGCGGCGCGCGAGCGAAGCTGGAATTCGCCAAGTCTTTCCTCGACAAAAGCTACGCGGAACTGGCGGCAAAATCACAGGAACTATCCGGAGTCGTGTTGATCTTCGATTCGGTCGATGGCGGCATGATCGCCGCGACGCTCCCAACCGTTCAGCAATGGAAGGCGGGCACGTTGTCCGACGCAGCTCTTTGGCATCAGTGTTATTTTGATCCACCTGAGACATTCAATGTTTCCGGCCCTGCAGGCAGTCGCTAGTTGCCAAAGATTGCGTTTGGTGCGAGGATCGTGCGAGCGAGACGCGCTGTCGCATTAAGTTTTGGCTTGACATTGAAGAGATGGCGCGTTACCAATGCCGTCTCTTGACGTTGGTCTGTTCCGTGGGGATTTTTTCGGGATTGCCGGTTTGAGTTAAACCGCCGGATGAGGGCGGAAGGGGCAAACGGGCGAGTGTGGGGTCCATGTTGCAAAAATTTGCTTCTCTGCTGCGCGATTACGCCGAACTGACTAAGGCGCGCATTACGACTCTGATCGTGCTTACGGCGTGGTGCGGCTACTTCTTTGGCGCGCACCGGTTGGGCGTGTCGTCGTGGTCGCTGGGCCTCGTCCATGCCCTGTTGGGTGTGGCGCTGGTTTCGAGCGGAACGGCGGCGCTGAACGAAGTGCTCGAATCGAGCGTGGATGCGCGGATGCGGCGCACTGCGCTGCGCCCCTTGCCTTCGGGACGCATGACCAAGGCACACGCCGCCACGGTCGGATTGGCGCTGACTCTGGGCGGTTCCGCTTATCTGGCGATCTATGCCAACTTACTAACTGGGTTATTGGTGTTCTTGACCGCACTGGTGTATCTGGCGGCATACACTCCACTGAAGAAAGTTTCTCCGGTGTGCACATTTGTGGGCGCGTTTCCCGGAGCGATGCCGGTGGTGCTGGGTTGGACGGCGGTGCGCGGAAAACTGGAAATCGAGACTCTGATCCTTTTTGCCATCATGTTCGTCTGGCAGTTTCCGCATTTTCTCTCGATCGCATGGCTCTATCGCGAGGACTATGCGCAAGGCGACATCCGCATGCTGCCGATAGTGGATTCCGATGGAAAGTCCACGGTGTGGCGGATTCTGGCCTATTCCGGAGCGTTGATTCCCGTGAGCGTTTTGCCGGTTGCGATGGGAATGGCGGGACGCGTGTATTTGGTTGGGGCCATCCTGATGGGCGCGGCGTTGTTCCGTGTGTCAATGGGAATGGCGTATCCGCAACTGCCGGCAACGGCTGCGGCATCCAAACCGCACGCACGGCGCTTGCTGCGGGCGACGATCATCTACCTGCCCGCGCTGTTCGCGCTCATGATGGTTAACTCTGGCAGTTAGTCGTCACTAACAAGGCGGGCTCGGGTTCGTTTGTTTGTCTTGTGTTAGCAGGCTACGGAAAAAGTCCCAGCCCCTAAAGGGGCAGTTCATCTCGACGACTTGCGGCATCGCTAAAGCGATGCCCTGATACGAAACCCGATTCTTTCAGCAGTCTGTTCGAACTGGAACTCGATCCCGCGGCGGATGGGTTCGCCGAGCAAGTCCGGAATTACTCCAACTCCAATTCAATTTTCTTTGTCGCCGGTTCGAGCTTTGCGATCCGAAACTTGCGGATCTGCCCTGTCCGCATGGCTTCCGGCTTAGTCTCGTCGGCGGCAGTGCCGCTCTTCCAGCGTGCCTGCAGCATGGAACCGAGCGACGACAGATCAGGCTTTGACGACAGATCAGGCTTTGATGAAGAGGAAGATGACGGCGAATCCAGTTCAGCGCGCTTGTCTTCGTTGGCTGGCTTTGCCGAACGCTCCTCGGGGATCCGGCACGTCGCCACGACACCTTCGCCCAGCTCCACGCCTGCGCGTCCTTCGGAAACCTCGATCATGCGGCCAGTAACGATATCGCCTTCTTTATGTTCGGCGAGGTATTCATCCAGGCCGGTTGGAACCAGCTGTTTCATGCTCAGGCGTATGAGCCGCTTTTCCGTGTCGAGCGCGAGCACCTGCGCCTTCACCACTTGCCCGGCCTTCAGCACTTCTTGCGGGTGATTGATGCGCTTTTCCGCGCTGATTTCGCTAACGTGAATCATCCCCTCAACGCCTTCGGTAAGCTGCACGAAGGCGCCGAACTTCGTCAAGCTCGTTACCGGCCCTTTGATCACCGTGCCCGGCGCAAACTTTTGTGCAGCCCCGGCCCAGGGATCGCCCAGCGCCTGCTTCAGGCCGAGGGAGATGCGGCGTTCTCCCGCGTTCACTCCGAGAATCACGGCTTCGACGGTCTCGCCCGGCTTTGCTACATCCGCCGGAGTTTTCACTCGTTTGGCCCATGACATTTCGGAAATATGAATAAGACCTTCAATGCCCGGCTCGAGTTCCACAAATGCGCCGAAATCGGCGATGCGGGTAACTGTGCCTCGCACCCGTTCGCCTGCCTTGTATTTTTCGGCGACGGCTTCCCACGGATGCGGCTGAAGCTGCTTCATGCTGATCGCAATGCGCCGCTTGTCCGAGTCGATCTTGATGATCATGGCTTCGATCTGTTGGCCCACAGAGAGCACGTCAGAGGGCTTGCTGACGCGACGCCATGAAATTTCGCCGACATGAAGCAGGGCGTCCGCGCCACCAATATCGACGAACGCGCCGTAATCGGTCAGGCTGCGCACCTCGCCCCGCACGGTATCGCCTTCTTTGAGTTCCGAGTAGCGGCGCTCCTTGCCGGCGCGTTCTTCGTCTTCAGCAATGGCGCGGCGATCGACCACCACGTCTTCCTCGGCCACGTCGAGCTTGATGATGCAGCAGCGGATTTCCTGCTCGACCAGCTTCTCCAGTTCGGACGCGTCACGGGTTCCGCTGCGCGAAGCGGGCATGAAGGCTCGCACTCCCACATCCACGCTTAACCCGCCCTTGACCACGCCCGTCACGGTGCCCATGATCGTCGACTTCTCTGCGAAAGCCCTCTCCAGCGACGCCCAGTCGGTGGGGCGCTCGACCTTGCCGCGGGTCAGTTCATAGTAGCCTTCCGGATCGCGCCCCTTGATGGTGACCTGCACTTTGTCGCCGGGCTTCGGCGGCTTGTCCGCCGGGAACGCCGAGAGCGGCAGAACGCCTTCCGTCTTGAATCCGATATCGAGAACGATGGAGTCGGCGGTCACGGCAATCACTGTCCCTTCGCGGCCCTGAGCGCCGTCCCTCTTGCGGGAATGACTCTGCTCGTACTCGGAAAAAATGTCTTTGAACGATTCGGCCGGGAATGATTCGGCCGGCTCGTTGGCTGGCGTGGGTTCAGGAGTGTTCGGGTTGGACGTGTTTGGGTCGGACATACTTGGATTGGACGTCTCTGGATTGGACATGAAGAGGTTACAGCCCTGCGGCGTGATCCCGCCATAGGATAACACCGCTGAGTGCCCATCCGGAGGCTGGGAAGGTAATCAGCGTCGTTGTCGGCGATTGCGCAAAGATCGAACCCGGTGTGCGAGAGCTGGGACTCGGCGATTTCCGTCTGATGGACACCGACGGAAAAGTGCTGTAGCGGTCTGATGCTGGTGAAAAAAGAAACGGACCGGCGGCGAGAGGCCACCGGTCCGCGATTTGCGCCGGCTAGAGCCGTGTTGACGATCTAGAGCGAAGATCTACTATTCAGGCATCCATTCCACGCTGCCGCGAAGACCATCCAACGCTTGCGCCAATCAACGCACGTGCATGATGTCGCCGCGCTTCAGGCGAGAAACAGATCATCTTCGCCGTGCACTCGCCGCAACTCTTCCGGCGCTTTCATCGGCACGCCCACGGCGATTCCGAGCAACGCATCCAGCGTCTCCACCCACAGCATCTGACTAGCGAACACGCTGCCAAAGTTTCGCGACACCGACTGTGCCACCTCGTTCAAGTCGAGCTCCCGCCCCAGTTCCTTCTGCATCGAGGTCACGGGCTTCGCCGTGCTACCGCAGGGCACGATCAGGTTGAAGTAGCTGAGATCCGTATTCACGTTCAAAGCGAAGCCATGCGAAGTAACGGAGCGCGAAATGTGCACGCCAATCGCAGCGATCTTCGCTGCTGGCTCC
The DNA here is from genome assembly GCA_050018355.1 of Terriglobales bacterium. Classification (GTDB taxonomy): domain Bacteria; phylum Acidobacteriota; class Terriglobia; order Terriglobales; family Acidobacteriaceae; genus Acidiflorens. The sequence goes on from JBEKAF010000056.1 coordinate 24,967, forward strand.
GCGTCTGTCCAAGCCCCCGTCAGCCCGGTCACGCGCCGAGCCGCAATGCCGAAGTTCGCGCAACTCCGGATCAGCACCTCCTCCAGTCGCCGAACGTAGTCGATGGCACCGAGCGTCTTGCGTCGCGGCTGCGGAGGGTCTGCTTCTACCGCCGAGGGCTCTAACTGATAGCTGATGGCTGAAGGCTGAGAGCTGCTGTACGCCCGCAAATCAAATATCGGATACCCCACCAGTTGCCCTGGCCCGTGAAACGTAACATCCCCGCCGCGATCGCATTCGAACACCTCAACCCCGCGAGCGGCGAGCACGTCGCTTGAAGCAAGCACGTTGGCAGCTTTCGCATTACGCCCCAACGTGATCACGGGTGTGTGTTGAAGCAGCAGTAGCATATCGCCGATCTGTCCAACCTTGCGCAGTTCGACCAGCCTACGCTGCAGGCGCAGACCTTCGCCGTAGTCGACGACGCCGAGTTGGAGAACGGAAATCAAGGCTAGCAGCATTATATGGAAGATGGTTGTGTGGCGCGGACACTCCTGTCCGCGAAGAGTATCCGCAAAACCTAAAGTACGGGGAGTGAACCGGCCGCAACCCCTCCAGCAGCAAGAGTTTCGGAGCAAAGTCTGCCCGCCCTCGGACGCATGCCGCACGCCGCAGGGGCAGCCCCCGCCAGCCCCAAAAAATCCCGCTGTGCAGATCAAGTAACTTTTTTGATTCCCCCCTTGCGCAATGCCGAGGGGTTTGGTATAAAAGATCGAGTCGAGGACAAGTGACTGGTGTGTCTGAGCTGCCCGCTGAATCCTCGCGGCGGCTTTCGGCATCCAATTCAGTAAGCCTCCAAATTGGCCCCTTTCCGGGGTTCGCATTCGGGGACAAAGTTCCCTGAAGGGTTTCCGCGAATAGCAGAGCCTCCAAGCGATCTTTAATTTTCGAATCGTCTTCCGCTTCGGCCTGCGCCGGATTTTGTAGCGAGCAAAAGTGGAAGCGCGTTTTCGGGCGCGCTGTAAAGAATTCCCGCAAAGAGTTCTTGAAGAGTTCTTCAGTCTGGCTTTATGCCGCACTGGATGGAAACTCCCCGCACTGTTAATAACAGGTGGAAATCCTGTGATCTCAGCGGGTTGACAGCAGTCGCCGAAGCGCGATAGCTTTAAAAGGTTTCGAGGACGCACAAATTTCCGCAAGGGAGTTTGCGCGGACTGAAGGCGCACCGCTCAGGCGGGAAGCGGATCGGTCTTTGACAAAAGGTTGAACGTGCCAGTCGTGAGATGGAAATGTTCGGGCTCAAGTCTGAACGTACTCACAAGATGGACCTCTGCCTCAGCAGGCGGAGGTTGCCTGTCTACCCAGACAGGCTCAGGTTTCAAATGAGAGTTTGATCCTGGCTCAGAATCAACGCTGGCGGCGTGCCTAACACATGCAAGTCGAACGGGAAAGTGGAGCAATCCATGAGTATAGTGGCGACCGGGTGAGTAACACGTGACTACCTGCCCTTGAGTGGGGGATAACCTCGGGAAACCGAGGCTAATACCGCATAATATCGCAAGATCAAAGGAGCAATCCGCTTTTGGAGGGGGTCGCGGCTGATTAGCTAGTTGGTAAGGTAATGGCTTACCAAGGCGAAGATCGGTATCCGGCCTGAGAGGGCGCACGGACACACTGGAACTGAAA